>DEIU01000105.1:0-5005 GCA_002352645.1 Acidimicrobiia bacterium UBA2766
CAGATCCTGCCAAAACAGCTCACGCGTACCAAGATCCTTTGGCTGAACTATCCGTCCAACCCCATGGCGGCCGTTGCCACTGCAGAATTTTTCGCTGAGGCTGTGGCTTTTGCGAAAAAACATGATCTTCTTGTGGTGAATGACGCTGCATATTCTGAAATTGCCTTTGACGGATACCAGCATCCCTCGATTTTGCAAGCGCCTGGAGCACTCGACACCGCTGTGGAGTTCCATTCCCTCTCCAAGACCTACAACATGACAGGATGGCGCATCGGTTGGATGGCAGGTTGCGCGGAAGCCGTCGAGGCGCTGGGGCGAGTCAAAACCAACATTGACTCCGGGATCTTCAACGCGGTGCAGATGGCAGGAATCGCTGCTCTTGAAGGACCGCAAGATTGTGTAGCTGAAATGGTACAATTGTACCAGTCGCGGCGTGACCGTGTGTGCAGTGTGTTTGAGGAGAACGGTTGGAAATTTACGCGCCCCAAAGCATCTGTGTTTGTCTGGCTTCCGGTTCCTGAAGGGCGAACCTCTTTGTCCACCGCTGATCTTCTTCTCCAAAAGGCCGATGTGGTCGTGACCCCTGGTTCAGGCTATGGCCCTGCCGGCGAGGGATATATCCGTCTTTCTCTGACTGTTCCGGACGATCGTTTGGACATTGCAGTCAGCCGGATGGGTAAGGCGCTCGCGAACACTTGACAAGGAGCTGAGAGATGGGACGGGGTAGACGGGAACAGAGCGTTGTCGAAGAGGCAGTCAACAGGTCAGCCGGTGCCGGACGTCGCGTACAACTTGGTCCCGACCAGATTGTTCGAGAAGACTGGGAGACCGATCGGGCTATTTTGGTTGGTCTCGCAGCAAACACCCAGGATATTCCCCAGCAGGAGGAATCTCTTGCCGAACTATCTGAGCTGAGCATGACCGCGGGGGCTGATCCCGTTGCCTTCCACCTCCAAGTACGTTCTGCTCCGAGCGCGGCGACCTATGTGGGGAAGGGAAAAGTCGAGGAGATCAGAGACGACGCCAATGCGCATGACGCCACTCTTGTGGTTTTTGATGATGACCTCACCCCTGCCCAACAGCGCAACTTGGAGCAAGAGCTCGGCGGTCGTCGCGTACTCGACCGCACCCAGCTCATTCTCGATATCTTTGCCCAGCATGCCACGACCCGTGAAGGCAAGATTCAGGTCGAACTTGCACAGCTGCGTTACCGTCTCCCCCGTCTTGGAGGACGAGGCCTGTACTTGTCGCGCTTAGGTGGGGGTATTGGCACACGCGGCCCGGGAGAAACAATCCTGGAAGTGGACCGTCGGCGTATCGGTCGGCGTATTGCCCAGCTCAAACGAGAACTCGAAGAGATGAGCAAAACGCGTCGTGTGAAGCGGGCGCGGCGCGGCAAGGGAACACTTCCCCAGATCGCCCTTGTCGGATACACGAACGCGGGAAAATCCTCCTTATTGAACAGGTTGTGCGGCGCGGAAGTTCTCGTTGCCGACAAACTGTTTTCCACACTGGACACGACCGTGCGTCGTGTTGCATTAGACAGCGGACGTGTTCTGCTTTTTGGGGACACAGTCGGTTTTGTGCGAAAACTGCCGCACGAACTCGTGCGGGCATTCCACTCGACTCTTGAAGAAGTCGCAGAAGCGGATTTGTTGCTGCATGTGGTCGACGCGTCTTCTTCAGATCCCGGGAGAAATGTGCGTGTGGTACGTGACGTGCTCGTCAACATAGGTGCTACCTGCGTGCCGGAACTTATCGTATGGAACAAAACGGATATCTCTCCGCCAGAGCTTGTGCGTCGCCTGCTCGCAGACGAGCCAGGAAGTGTCGCGGTGTCGGCCCGGACCGGCGAAGGGGGAGAGGCTCTGGTCGAGACAGTGCTGCACAGGATTGATGCAGGTCGAGAGTCGCTCGATCTTTTGATTCCCTTCTCGCGTGGCGAGATACTGCACGCACTGCATCTTTCTGGCGATGTCCTCGAAAAGTCACATTCCTCTCAGGGCACACGCGTGCTGGTGCGGCTTCCCCGTGCAGATGCCGCGCGTTTTCGAGAGTTTGTCGTGCAGGGATGCGAGAAGGGTCTTGACCCCGAGACAGACCTCGATACCGACCTCGAGGCGTCGATGCTGTCTTCTCGAAACGGCAGGCAGGATCGCGTGAAAAAAAACGGGCAGAGTACCTGAAATACCCAGGTTGTCCTGAGGTTTTTTTGCCAACGAGCGCGCTCTTTTTTCTCAAAGACGACGGATAACCGTGACAACCTTCCCGAGAATTTCTACCCCTTCATTGAAGACCATTGGGTCGAGCCTGTCGTTTTCAGGAAGAAGAATCACGGTCTCTCCCTCTTTGTGAAACCGTTTCACAGTCGCGGCTTCCCCGTCGATAAGGGCAGCCACAATGTCGCCCTCGTCGGCCGTCTGCTGCGCGCGCACCACCACATAATCTTTATTGAGGATCCCGGCGTTCACCATGGAATCCCCTTTCACCTCGAGCATAAAAACCGTGCCGTTTGTGCCGATCCAGTCACTGGGAATCGGATACGCCTCTTCAATATGCTCAGACGCCAGCAAAGGCTGTCCTGCCGCGATTTCTCCAACGAGAGGCACATAGCGGGGAGAGCGTCGCTCTGTTGTGCTCCCCGATTCTCGGTCGAAATGGATCTCCAACGCACGCGGTTTTACCGGATCCCTTTTGATATAACCAAGACGCTGCAAAGTTGCAAGATGGGCGTGCACACTGGAAGAAGACGCAAGGCCAACAGCTTCGCCGATTTCCCGCACTGAAGGAGGAAATCCCCTCGTCTCTGTTTGCGACACGATGAACTCGAGGATTTCTCTCTGTCTCGAGGTCAATTTCGACATTTTTTCGCACTCCATCTTCTGCCTGTCGCCGAGTGCAGCTTGCCTGTTTTCCGTCTCCATCTTGAGGTATGGCCGCGGGTGTCTTTTTCGTGTACTGGTAATAGCCCGGTGCGGGATCCGAGGCACGAGCGGTATGACCGGCGTGTAATCGCTAATTTTTTTCTTTACGAAACGAACGCTAGCAGGGTTTTTGCTCTTTTGGCAAACAGGTGTTCGATATCAAGTTGACGTGAGCCCCCCTCCTGTCTATGGTGCAGGTATCGAACAGGTGTTCGATACCGAGTCAAGCGAAACTTCTTCACGAGAGGTGCAACCCCGTCATCTTGTGCGGGATTGCACCAGGATTGTTGATGTTTCCTTTCTCGAACAGAAACGTCAGTCTGGAGGCGGAAATACCTCTCCGGAAGACCAGAACTTGCAGACGGTGACCAGAAGACAATGGACAGGGCCTTTGCTCTTTCTCCTGTCCTTCGAGGTCCCGAAAAAAGCGATCACAGTATGCGGGGAACTTCCCTGGTTCGGGAAGAGAACCCTCATACTGCCTTTTGAGCCGGCCGAAGGGAGTGCCGCGTGTGCTCCCTCAGATTCCACAAGAGGTTTCGCGAGAGGTCGGAGAAGTGCTTCCAGTGAGTTTCCGCATGAGAACAGTCAAAGGTGTGCAGGAAAGAGCAAGCGCCGAAACAGGGCCGGCAAAAGACCCGGAGGAATACCCCAGGTCTGTGGCTCACTGGCCGGATGCCGGTGCAGGCGGGAATATCGGGAAGTGTGGGAGCGAGGGGTTGGGGTCGGATTGTGCAGGGGGTGTGCAGTCCGTCCAAAGGGTCGACTGGGATACCGTGCGTGCTGGGCACGCGTTGCGGGGCGCGTGCGGGTTGCGGGAAGCTACGCGCGGTGTCCCGGATGGCCCAAACCTCTCGTCTCCTTCTGTCGGTATCCCTTCTCGAAATGTGTTCTGTACAGAAAGAGTCTTCGGAAAAAAGCGGAGAAGACAAGCCAAAGCCGCAGAGATCAGAAAACTCCCCAAACCATCTCCTGTTGCACATGGTGCAGCTTTTCTTGATCTTGAAGCCAACCTTGAAACCGGTACCGAGTCCGGCCCGAGTGTTGAAGTTGATACCGACGTTGATGGCGAAGTTGAGGCCGAGGCCGAGGCAAACGCCAAGGTTGATGTCGAGGCCGGCTTGGGTGTTGAGACTGACGTTGCAGTTGAGGCTGATCTCGATCTCAACATGGGGACATTCAGTGTGGGGGTGTCTGGTGTAGGGACGTCTGGTACAGGAAAGGCGCAGGTCTGTAACAAGCCGTGTGTTGACGTCAGCATCGAGCATGCAGTCTTGCACAGGCTTGAGATCGACGATGGCAGCCGGGCAAGTCAGCAAAACTGGCGAAAAGGCCGTGCAGGGAACCGTGCGGAATACCGTACGAAAAAGAACATGGCGAAGAGAGGCAGGCAAAAAACAGCAACCATAAGAAAAACCCCTTCTGACCTTGCTCGAGCAAATATTTCCGGGAACTCGACAGACCGCGACGCAATGGAAAGCCGCACGGTTCAAGAACACAAACGTCGTGCTTTGATGGACCGTTTACAAGTGGCTGTCCTCTTGGCATTGGTGTGGATACTTATCGTGGGAGGAGGAATTCTCGGGCAAATCCTCTCCGATGCAGTTGCGCCCGATCTTCCCTCTCTGCCTTCCGCAGCCTTCTTCGATGCCGATTCTTCGACCAGTCTGTATGGCGAAGCACACAGCTTCGACAAAGAATCCCTCTTGGGATCGGAATCTGAAGGTATGCAAGCCGAGGGTTTTGTTGCCGAGGATTTGGCTGCCAATAATCCGCAAGCAGAAACTCTGGGAACACAAGCTCACGCGAGTTCTCTCCCTACAGCGGAAAACCCTCTCTTCTGCCCTTGTGATGCCCCCGAAGCCACGTGTTCTGCTGCAGTTTTCGATACCCAGCAGATTGTGGACAGACAGTGGCGTGCAGAAGAAAAAAATGTAGGAGAAACATCCGCACAATGTGAGAAGAAAAACTAGCCCCAACCCCATTGTTGTTTCCCGCGAAGTATTTTTCCCGCAGACCGGGCTGCAACTTCCTCACAAAAAGAACACCAGGAAAGACCGAGAAGAGAAGACCGCAAGGAC
>DEIU01000105.1:5142-5309 GCA_002352645.1 Acidimicrobiia bacterium UBA2766
AAGAGGGGTGGGAAGAGGAGCGGAAAGAGGGGGGATCGAGGAAAGCTGATGCCTGTAGGGCGCACTATTTGTGGTTTTTCGCGGGTGAAAGCTGTTTGCAAAAGTAGGAAAACGGGTTTCGGTGGTTTTGGTGTGCGGGGGGGAAGATCGGGGGCGAGAGGGTTTTT
>DEIU01000105.1:5337-7784 GCA_002352645.1 Acidimicrobiia bacterium UBA2766
GGGGGTGGCTTGGCTCAGCTTTTTTGTTTGGAGTGCCGACAAGAGAGAGAAGGAACGGAACAAGAACGCGGAGAGAGCATGCGAGGCTCATGCGAGTGGTGTGGCCAGGTGGTCCCAGTGAATCCCGATGGCACTTGTTTTCTCGGACATCCTGCATCGGTTGTGGAGTCTGCGACGGACGATATAGCGGAGCCTATCGCGGACTCTGGGGTGGAGGGTTTGGCGCAGGAGGACGGTGACGGGGTTGTTGTTCCTTCAGGGGTGCCGGGGGCAATGGGACAGACGGAAGCAACGGCTTTTGTTCCTTCTTTTCTTGGTGAAAATGACGCGCCGCAAAATCTTTTTTCTGGGGGGGAAGTGTCTCAGGATGCGGCAGCTTCGGTGCTTCCCGCTTTTCTTACGACGGAGAATCAGGTTCAGGGAAATCCGGCATCCCGGGATGTGAACTGGGCGTCTGCAGAGGAGAGCTATGCGGACGTTGCGGATGGTTCTCCTCCGGTTGTTTCTCCCCGAAGTCCGTTGGCAGATTCTCAGATTCTCGCACCTGGGACAGAACTTGATTTCCTTTTCGCACCTCAAGGAAACGAAAGAAGGCAAACAAACGCGCAGCAAGCTCCCAGGACAGACTCGGTTCTTTTTGCTGGAGCAATGCAAAACATGCCTCCTTCTCCTTCGAACAGAGGGGAAGAGGAGATTTCGGCACGGCATCCAAACTGGTTTACCGAGATATTGCCGGTAATGCCGCCCGCCACTGTTACGACTTTTTTAACACACAGGGGGGAAGACGACATTGCCGGCAATATCTATGAAAGCGCATTTGCCGAGGTTGCCGCGACAATGGGAACGGAAAATCCCGGTTTTCATGAGCTGGGGGAGCATCCTGTGGGGAATGCAGGTCAGCAAAAAGGGGCGCGTCACAAACGCCGGCTGGGAAGGCGAAAAGACAAAAAAGCATGACGCTGGTGACGCTTCAACCTTTTTTCCATCCTTCTCTTCTTTGCTCTTTCCTCTCTTTTTCGACCCGGCTTCGGGTGAAAACCTACTGCTAGAGGTGTAGGACGAGAGGGTGCAGGATCAAAGGAAGGTAGGCGAAAAGAGCGGATGCATGCTTCAGTTGCGTCCTGTTGAACCGAACCCGTCTTCGCCTCGCTCGCTTGCTTGCAGTTCGTCTACTTCGACCCAGGAGAGAGTGGCAAAGGGAACAAGAACGAGTTGGGCGATACGGTCACCAAGGGCAATTTCTACAGGCGTGTATGGATCATGGTTTTGGAGAAGGACTTGCAGTTCCCCGCGGTAACCGGCATCGATAAGACCTGGAGCGTTCACGAGGCCTACTCCGTGACGGCGCGCGAGTCCGGAACGCGGCAAAACCAGGCCGGCCCAACCCTGGGGAATCGCGATGGCGAGACCGGTGGGGACGGCAGCACGCTCCCCCGGATCTATCTTGCAATTTGTGACTGATCGCAGGTCATATCCTGCATCACCAGGGTGCGCTGCAGTTGGCATGCGCGAATCGGGATGCAATTTTTTAAAGGCAATCTTGTGTTGTGCTGGGTATTGCACTGGATCTGACATCGTGCTCTCCATGTTTTCTTTCTCCGCTCCTTCTCTTTGGCGATTTTTTGGATTGATACGCCTTTTTGAAGGCTTCTCCTGCTCGTTTCGTTCTGCCTGAAGCTTGTTCCCTCAAGCTTCTTCTGGTGGAGTAGACCGTCAGCAGCCTGCTGTCTTCTCTCGGCTTTTTCTTGAAGCTCTTTTGTCGAAAAAACATTGCCTGCTGCATAATGCTGCCCGCTTTTTCTCCCCGCACACAAGCAAAAAACCAGAGGCGTCCGCACTGGCCATGCTCAGAATACCGACCTGCCCAAACACTGGCCCGCCTGAACATCGGCCCGCCCGGACCAGGCAAAAATTGGTAAACATTCGGGACAGCGGAGTAGTTCCACAACCGATAGTGATCCCGGTGACAACAGCGGCAACGACAGGCTCGCAAGATTCGGGGAACAAGCGAAAAACCCCGTTTCCGGTGGGAGGCCAGAGACTACCTTGACAGGCTCGCTCTGCATTCCTCTGTTCCATCCTCGGCGTTTATGATGCACCGGCGTGAGTGCTCGTCGACCTGTCCATAGCCACGCTTCCTTACGCCTTCGCGAGCAGTATGCGTTTCGGCCTGATGGTGAGGGAGCAAACCAGTTTAAGCATCATATTTCGCCCACAGTCCAGATCTTTTATCCTCTGGTGTACATAAGCACAGACCTTGTCGACCCTCTCAGGCATCTTGTTTTCTTGCCAGAATAAGATGGCGTTGCCGGGGACGTCCGGATATAATTGCCCTCGTCTTTCGGCAGTGTTCTGTTGCGTTTCGCGCTCTGTTCACTTTTCCTAAGATGACAAGCGGACGTAGCTCAGTTGGTAGAGCATCACCTTGCCAAGGTGAAGGTCGCGGG
>DEIU01000105.1:7822-7971 GCA_002352645.1 Acidimicrobiia bacterium UBA2766
AAAACGACCTGATCAAGTCCTATCTCCCTCGGAACCCTGCCTTTCCCTTTCCTCTTTTCCCTATTCCATGGGGCAAATATGGGGCAGCTCCGAAGAAACCCCTAGAGGCCCTCGCCCATTTTCATTCTCTCCGAGAGACGAGCGAGCAG
>DEIU01000066.1:0-149 GCA_002352645.1 Acidimicrobiia bacterium UBA2766
GGATGGTCTCGCCGTCGAAGTGGAGGAGAGCGGCAATGTGTACGGGAAGTGGGGTTTTGTAGATGGAGGAGGCGAGAGCGGGCGGTTGTGGGGGTGGAGTCTGGCGGGAGGAGGCGAGATGGGTCGCGAAGGCATGGTATGCGGCTTTG
>DEIU01000066.1:211-1163 GCA_002352645.1 Acidimicrobiia bacterium UBA2766
GGCTGAGAGAGGTGTCATCGTCGCCGAGGGTAATGTCGTTGGTTTCAGGCCAGAGGAGTTTGATTTCTGGGCATTTTTGGAGGAGGTCTTCTGCCCAGATGCCGCGGTCGCGGGCCACGAGAAGTACGCGGAATCGAAAATGAGATGGACTGCGGGTGTGCCAGTCTCGGATGGCGGCGAGTAGATCGGTATGGGCGTCGGCATAGTCGTCANNGTGTTGTCCCAGAAGCGTTCGATTGCAGGACAGACGCGGAGGAGTTCTTCTGTCCAGAAGCCGCGGGCGCGGGCGACGAGGAGGACGCAGAGCGGGAAAGAAGGCGAACTTTCTGTGTGCCAGGCGGGAAGGCCCGAGAGCAGGTCTGTATGGGCATCGGCATAGTCGTCAACAACAAGCAGCGTGTGACGTTGGAGGGAAAAAATCCGGGAGGAACTCGCGGTAGCCTGGCTTCTCGGGTCATCGGAGAGTCTCCAGGTATCCCAGCCTTGTGCGGCCATCTTGGTGCAGAGTTCTTTGGCAAGTCGGGTTTTGCCGGTACCACCGGGGCCGCGCACAAGCCGGAAGGCAAGCTCGTCGGTCTGCCCGTTCTCAAGGCACCATTTTTCCAGCTCTTTGAGTGTTTCTTTTCTTCCCACGAAGGGCACGAGGCCATAGCGGGGGTTGAGCATGAGGCTTGGAATCTTGGCGTTTTCAGGGTCCCATTGTGTGTGAGGGGCACCAATCCGGAAGGGCACGCCTCCTTCGGACAATGTGTAGATGAAATCTTCGCGGATATCCACGAAGTTGGGGCCGTCAGAAGGCCAGATCGTTTGGGTTTTTTTATCGTGGTCAAGAAAGCGTATTGGCGAGATGTCAAGACGGTGATTGCCGAAGCGGGGTGGATGCTGTTTCACAATGCCGATAAGCAAGTGCTTGTAGAAGACCGGCGCGCCGGACATGCCTGTCCAGGCTGAG
>DEIU01000066.1:1249-1634 GCA_002352645.1 Acidimicrobiia bacterium UBA2766
CAGGGAAACCGAGAGCTTTTACCGGGATGTTTTCTCCGCTGGTGGGGAGCAGACCAAAGTCCGGAGGAAAAACTTTCCCGCAGAGATTGGTTTCCTGGTTGAGGAGCACAAGTGCGAGGTCGTCTCCTTTTTGGAGAGTCTTTTCCCTGACAGACCGGATCACTTGTCCTGGTACGGAGCCGCGTTTTTCAGAAGGAGCAGCGGGCGCGAGGTACGAGAAGAACACCTGTGCTGTATCACCGACCTTTTGGGCGACATGAGCTGAGGTGAGGACAAGGCGGGAAGTAAGAAGATATCCCGATCCGTATTTGTTGTTATCTGCTTCCGTGGAATCTTGGATCCATACCTGTACAACCCGGGCTGGTTCGATGCCGCCCATTTCTTT
>DEIU01000066.1:1791-6718 GCA_002352645.1 Acidimicrobiia bacterium UBA2766
CTGTCCTTGGGAGCGTTTTCTTGGGCTGTGGTGAGTTCTACGCGTAGTTGTCCGATCATGTCGGCGAGCCCGATTGGCAGTTCGTTTTTTGCCACCATGTTCCACCCTGCTGGTCATATTGTTTTGTTGTTGGAGATCTGTCTGAGCCAGGTCCACCGCTCTATTCCTAGTTATATTGTGCTAATTCTACGATGACTGGTGAGTGTACACTAGCGCGAACGAAATATTGACCGTATTTCCTCCGTTTCTGCCCTGTGGGAGGGGGTTTTGCGAGTTTCCCTCGCTCCTCTTCTTCCTGCTTTTTGCGTGTGGAATGAAAGGAGAGAGATGGAAGGGGGCTATCCAGATGTTTTTCCGGGTGTTTTCTTCTTGGGGAAGGAGAAAACACCCGTGGGCATTTTTCTACTGGAAAGGGGAAATGGGTTGTTTTTAGATGGCCCGTTTTGTTTGCAATAAGTCTCCGGACAGGATTTTTTTCGGGGGCGAAATGTCATATAGGAGAAAGGCCCATGTCTGATGAATCTGGCCGTTTTTCTGGAGAGCCTGAAGATGGGGATGCGGGGGCAGGTCGCAACCAGGTTTTTGCGGGACCAATTGAGAAAAGCATTTTTGTCCAAGGGAATATGTATGGGGAATCTTGGGGGGAGAGCGGCGGAAAAACTGAAGAAGGGGAAGTTTCTCAGGCTTGGTCGATTCCTCTGCCTGACCAGCGTTTTACTGGACGGCAGGTGGAAATTGTGCAGCTTGGGATAGCGCTTGAAGTTACAGGGCGGGCGTGCCTGTTTGGTATGGGAGGAGTCGGGAAAACCCAGCTGGCATATGCCTACGCGGACGCGGGGCATAAAAGCGGGAAGTATCAGGTGGGTGCAGTTATTCGGGCAGAAGAACCGGAAACTCTTTTGAGCGACATGCAGTATCTTGGGCAGGCTCTTGGGGTTTCCATTTCTGCAGAGATCGATACAGAAATCCAGATACGTTTACTGCAGGACGCGCTTGCGAAAACGGATGGATGGCTGCTCATCCTTGACAATGTAAAAAAGCCTTCGCTCGCACGGAAGCTTTTGCCGTTGCATCGCGGGCATGTGATCATTACGAGCCGCTGGACGAGAGGCTGGGAAGAAATTGCCTCTCCTTTTGATCTGCGTGTGTTTACGCGAGATGTGTCAGTTGAGTATCTCACAAAGGTCACGCACGACACTGACGAAGACGCTGCGAACCGTATTGCTGAAGCACTTGGTGATCTTCCTTTGGCGCTCGCGCAGGCTGCAGCCCAAATACAAATATTGAGTATCGGATTGGGTGGGTATCTTGACCGCCTGACACGCGAAGCTGCGGATCTTTTTCGATCCGACCTTGAAGGTGTGCTTGTTTCCTACGACAAGGTTGTCGCGACCACCTGGAAGCTGGCTGTTGCCGAGTTGCGCACGGACCATCCAGGCGCTGCCAAAATTGCAGAGTTGTGTGCTTTTTTAGCTTCTGAGGAGATTCCTGACGAGGTTTTGCTTGTGGGGAACTTCGAAGAGAACAAGGGGGCAAAGTCCGAGGACACAAAAGAGCCTGGCCGGCAAAAAATCTCGGCGGATGGGCCTGTGCACGAAGAGGAAGCCTCAAAAAGCACAGACAAGAAAGACGCGCAAGATCGGCTTGAGGACGATCTTGCCTGTCTTGGTTCCCGTTCTCTCCTGCGCCGAGACGGAGTGACCGGAACGAGCTCGATGCATCCTCTCCTGCAACGGGCAATTCGAGAAGATCCCGACACGCCCGAAGAAGCCCGAGTCGGCGTGCTGCTCGAGCATCTCAATAATCTTTTTCCTGTGGATGCTGCCGAATCGCATGCACGAATGACCTGCAAACGCATTGCGCCTCATGTGCTTGCTCTGGTGGCACGTACCGAGAAATTTCCTGGTTTTCGTCTTGCCACGCGCGCGGAGCTTGCAGATAAAACCGCTTTCTACTTTCATGCCATGGGCCGCTATGAAGAGGCATTTCCTCTTTTTGACAAGGCATTGGCCTGCCGATATCAAGATTGTTTCTCTTTGCGGCATTGTCGTGCCTGGACGTTGAATGGCCGTGGCTACTACCAAGAAGCCTTCGCAGAATTTCAACAAATTCTGGCCGAACAAAACGAAGCCTTCGGTGCAGAACATCCTGCTACATTGCAGACAAGTCATGGTCTTGCCTGGACACTGAACGCAATGGGTCGCCACGAAGAAGCAGCATCTCTCTTTGGAAGAGTGTTGTTGAGCCGGGAAAAAGTGCTCGGACAGAACGACCCCAGTACTTTCCGCAGTCAGCAGGGCCTTGCAATGGCCTACGATAACCTGGGCCGTCGTGTCGAAGCGCGCGAGATGTTCGCGCAAGTGCTCGCAGGACGCGAGCGGGTCCTCGGCCCCGAGCATCCCGACACGCTTGCCTCCAGGCAAAACCTGGCACTCGTCCATAATGATCTTGGCCGCTATCAGACGGCCTCCGAGATGTTCGCGCAAGTGCTCACAGGACGCGAGCGAGCGCTTGGCCCTGATCACCCGAGCTGTTTGGCTTCCCTGCACGGTCTTGCGGTCACTTTACGGAACCTGGGTGAACTCGACGAGGCCTTCACCTTGTTCCATAAAGTACTGGCCGGCCGGGAAGAAGCATTCGGTCCCGACCATCCGGGAGTACTGTCGGCACGACATGGCCTCGCCTGGACACTTGGTAAACTTGGCCGCCACGAAGAAGCAAAAACGTCGTTGCAATTCCTTCTTGTCGACGCAGACCGGGTCCTTGGCCCCGACCACCCTGACACCCTTTGGATTCGTCACGGTCTTGCGGTCACTTTACGGAACCTGGGTGAACTCGACGAGGCCTTCAGCTTGTTCCATAAAGTGCTGGCCGGCCGGGAGAGGGTATGTGGTCCCGACCATCCGGGAGTATTGTCGTCAAGACATGGTCTGGCCTGGACACTTGGTGAACTTGGCGACCATCTGCAAGCCTGCGAGATGTTCGCGCAAGTGCGTGAAGATCGCGAGCGGATTCTTGGCCGCGAGCATCCTGACACGCTGCGTTCCCGCTACGGTCTCGCCTGGATGTTCGGTGAACTCGGCGACTATTTCCAGGCCCGTGAGATGTTCGCGCAAGTGTGTGAAGATCGAGGACGGGTTCTCGGCCCGGACCATCCCGACACAAAAGAAACCGAAGAGTCTCTTCTTTGGGCACGCGACCGCACCAGAAGGAGACTGCCCTGGCCTCGCCGGAGAAAGCACAAGAATACCGACTCTTCAGGAAACCTGCTTGAGGCGGACAACCGAGAAGACCCAGATGATGGCCCGGACAATCCGCCTGTGTAAATCAGGGATGTATCGAATCTGGCCAGATCTGGTGTACCGGCTGTTCAGTGTTTGGGGCGACGGGCTGGGTCGTGTGCGGCAGTCAGCGCGGCGACAGCCTCAACTCCCGGCTGCACATAACGTGAAAGAGTCCGGGGATCACGGTGGCGACTTTTTGCCATGAGAAGGGGCGCCCCCACTCCCTTTTCGCCAAGATGCGTGAGGGCAGAGTGGCGGAGCTGATGCAGTGTCCAGCGGCCTGCGGAAGCTTCTCGAAAGATACTCCAGGCCCGCTGATAAGAAAGACGCGCGCGACCATCGGGCGCGCGATTTTCTTCGGTCGGCATACAGTTCGGCTTGCCGTGCGTCACAAAGACCGGACCTTGCGTGCGCCCAGCAAGATAACGGGGAAAAAGTCGGGCAGTTGCCGTGTCCCACACGACCGCTTCACGATGGCCACCCTTGCCTGTCACGATCGCCCGTTTACGCGCAAGGTCAAGGTCTTCAATATCAAGCGAAAGAATTTCACCTGCGCGCGCCGCCGTCGCATACAAACACCGCCAAAAGAGCCGTTCACGCAGGTGTGCGTCGGGATGCGACCAGAGAGCAGCAAGCTCCTCACAAGAGATCGAGCGGGAGGCGTCGCGTGGCACGCGACGCCTCCTCACCGCTGTCACCGGGTCGTCATCAAGCCAGTTGCAACGCCTGCAAAAGGCAGTAAAAGATTGCAGGGCAGTGAGGCGGGCATTCCAGGTTGTGGGGGCAGCATCCGCCCAGCATTCCGTGGCCAGGGCCCGTAGGCGTTCCCCCGTAATTTCTCGCAACGCCAGGTTCTCTCCCCACCGGTCGGTGAGTGCCCGATAGGTTGCAGCATACGCGCGACGACTATTTGCCGCGAGGTCTGCTTCGGCAAAAAAAGCCGTGACTGCTTCTCCCAGGGTCGGCCCCACTGTATTCGGTGCGGCCTGCTCCTGTGGGACATCATCGGATCGGTCATGTTGGTCATGCCCCATCGATCTCGATGCTGCCGATGGAAACAGGGCCACCTCCCCCATATTTCTCTCCCCTGTCTCTCACTGCTTGTGTGCAACTGCTCCACGTACGCCATAAATGGGTTGGTGTGCCCTCAGAAGAACCACTCCCCTGTTTTTGCATGCTTGCCGAAAATTTTCACACTGGGTTTTTTGCCCTTTACAACTGTAATACGGCGCCAAGTATCGAATATATTGTCATGTCGCGAAGGAACCCTACAAGAACTTTGTCTCCCCCATACTTTTCGTGTGAACTTTCCCTTATTCTATCAGGCGCTACCTCGTTCAGGACAAGCCACAACCCCTCTTGTAAAAGCTTTTTTTATTCTGCTGACATGGTCTTAATTTTTCTTCTGATCGTGTCTGTTGCATGCCGTTGCTGTCTTTTTTTGACAAGATACACACAAATTTAAAAGTGAAGTGTCTTGTGCACATCTTCCCGATTTTCTTTCAAAGTCCAGATGCGAAAAATGTCAAAAAAGCTGAGAGAATACAGGTACTGCTGCGCCTAATCGCAATTTCTTCACAATCCATTACAAACAACTTAATTTGCTAATCCCGAGAGCCTTTTTCCCGTAGAAAAACACACAC
>DEIU01000108.1 GCA_002352645.1 Acidimicrobiia bacterium UBA2766
GCATGCGGACGAGCATGCGGACGAGCATGCGGCCGAGCATGCCGACGAGCATGCGGACGGGAGTGGAGCAGCCGTCGGTGTCGGCCAAACACGTCAGGTGTATGCCCGCAATATTGCCCTTGCGTTGGGCTCCCGGCCTGTTGTCCCGGATTGTGTGACGCCCTGGCTTGGTGAGACAGTGTGTCACACCGCCGGCTATCTTCCTGCCGCGGCTGCGTTGCGTTCTGCCGCTGCAATTACTGTGCTGGGTGGGGGGCAGAGTGCCGCGGAGGTAGTGCTGGATCTCCTGCAGGATCAGCCTGATCATGGCGCGGCGCTCACCTGGGTGACACGGGGCCGCGGCTTTTTACCAATGGAATACTCCAAGCTGGGTTTGGAGCATTTTTCTCCCGAGTATCTGGCCTATTTTCACGGGCTGCCCCCGGAGCGACGCGACGAGATCCGCTCAGGCCAAGACCTTTTGTACAAGGGGATTTCTGGGGTTACGAGCGCTGCGATTTTTGATCTTATGTACGAACGTTCCATTGATGGGGGCGATCCTGGTCTTGCGCTTTTCAGTGGTTGTGAACTTGTTGATATTTCTCCATTTCCGGGCGTCGGGACACCCCCTTTTGGTGCTGACGTAGCCTCTGTCAGTCCTGTCCCGGCGTCCGGTGTTTCTTGGGAACTGCAATTGCTCGAGAGAGATCAGGGTGTGACTTGGACACATCGCACAGGTGCTCTTGTGCTGGGTACCGGCTATGCGCCCACCGACCCTGCGTGTCTTGCTCCGCTGCAGTCAAGGATTGTCAAGGATTGTCAAGGTCGTTCCCAAGTCGGTCGCAACTACCAACTTGAGGTGGAAGGAATACGACAGGCGCGCCTTTTCGTGATGAATGCAGAGCTGCACACGCATGGAATAGGTGCTCCCGACCTGGGTCTTGGTGCCCACCGGAATGCGGTGATCATCAACCAGCTTTGCGGTCGCGAGGTCTACCCGGTGCGGCATCGCACGGTGTTTCAGCAGTTTGGTGCGCCCGTGCCTGCCCCTGACACGATTGATGTCCCCCGCGATGTGGACCTCGATGTGGAACGCGGCCCTGTTGTGTTTTCCGACCCTTCTGATGTTCTGAACGAGATGTCTGCCTACCAGGAAAACCGGGCAGCTTCCCCCGCGCAAAAGGTCACCTCATGATGCATGTTTTCCTGCAGAAGTACTTGGTTGAAGGAGACAATGTATGACGGAGATACAGAATTCTCCTCCTGCGGTCTTTGCCGGTGCCCTGACTGGTCTCGCTGATGGTCTTGCCGATGACTTCGCCGGTGGTCATCCCGGAGCCGGTGCCGGTACCGGCATGATTGCCACCGGGCAGACGAGGCAGAGTGAAAATGCTTCCGCTGTTTCCCCTGCTTGTGCTGCGGGTTTTCTTCCTCCCCGGGGGGGACTGTCGGTGGAGGGGAAACCGCTTGCGGGAGAAAAATGTGAGGCCGGTGTGCTTGCCTCGCTCACCCCGGAACGCTGGACCAAGGTCAATCAAGAGCTGATCGCGAAGATTCTTTCGGAGCTTTTGTTCGAGGACATCATCGACCCTCCGCTTGAGGAAGGTCCCGACGGAACGGTCCTTTTTCATTTTGCGGTTTCTGACACGGTGGAGTATCAGTTTTCTGGGCGTGTGCGCATGCTTGGCAACTGGCGGGTCGACCCGGCCTCTGTCGTGAGAGTCGAAGACGGGGTTGTGGCTCCTCCTGGCGACATGATGGATATGGTCGCAGACCTGATGCCCGCGCTCGACGTGAATCCGTCGATTGCCGCGAACGCGTTGCACGAACTTGCGAATACGGTTTTGGCGGACGTGCAGGTGGCAATGGGGCCGAGCGCGGCTGCGCTTGCAAACGAGCACGGTCCGCGTCTTGAGAGCGCAATGCAGGGACACCCCTGGATCGTGGCAAACAAGGGCCGTCTTGGTTTTGGCTACGAAGATTCCTTGCGCTACGCCCCCGAACAGGAGCGTATGATGCGTCTGCCCTGGTTGGCAGTGGCGAGAGAAACTGCTGTTTTTCGTGCCACGCGGGGCCTTGATCATGCCCGGTTGTTACGAGAAGAGCTGGACGATCAGACTTTGGCGCGTTTCGGTGCAGTCCTGCAAGACCGAGGGCGCAGCTTTCAGGATGTCTGGCTTTTTCCGGTGCACCCCTGGCAGTGGGGGCAGCGTACGGTGCCTTTGTTTGCGGGTGCGATCGCGCGGGGTGAGCTGATTCCCCTGGGAGAAGGGCCTGATGACTACCTTCCCGGACAGTCGATACGGACCTTCTCGAATATGAGTCGGGCGGCAGGCCGTATTGTGAAGCTCCCCATCAGCATTCTCAATACTTCTGTTTATCGAGGGATTCCATCGGCACGGGCACAGGCTGCGCCTGAACTCACCCAATGGCTGCTTGACAATCTGGCAACCGATACTTTTTTGCGAGACGAGTGCGGCCTGGTTCTGCTTGGTGAAGTGGCGAGCGTGACTGTGGAACACCGGGCGTACGCGGCTTTGCCGGACGTGCCCTATCAGTTTACCGAGACGCTGGGCGCGATCTGGCGTGAGCCGGTGCAGCCCTTTCTTGCACCTGGTGAGAAGGCCGTGACCTTGGCGGCCTTGTTGCATCGTGATCCTGAGGGAGTGCCCTGGTTGCGGCCGGTGATCGAACGTTCTGGCTGCACCGTTGCCGCCTGGACTGAAGCATGTGTGGCGGCGATCCTACCCCCTTTGCTGCATGTGCTCTACAAATATGGAACGGTTTTCTCTCCGCATGGCCAGAACTGCCTGTTGATCATGCGAGACAACATTCCCGTTCGGCTTGTGGTGAAGGATTTTGTGGATGATCTCACCGTGAGCAGCGATCCGATCCCTGAGCTGTCGGGTCTCTCTGAGGAACTACGTGACCTGCTTGAGAGCATGGAAGCGCCGATCTTGTTGCAATGGATTCAAGCCGGCCTCTTTCTTGGGGTGTTCCGCTATCTCTCTGAGATTTTGCTGGATGACTTCGACCTGGCGGAACGAGAGTTTTGGGCCATTACGCTGCGCATCGTGCGCCGCTACCAGGAACAACACGCTGAGCTGTCCGAGCGTTTTGCCTACTTTGATTTGGAAACCCCGGTTTTTGTGAAGCTCTGTCTCAACAGGGTGCGTCTCTATGACCGGGGCTATGCCGATGAGGCGGAACGTCCGGTTGCGGCGACCTCCGGCTTTGTCGCGAATCCGCTGTATCTCGTGGGTGCGGGCGCGACGCCTTCTGTCACACCGCATGCTGGACAACCTGTGGGGCACGAGAGCGATGACCTGTCCGGCATTTTACGAGCAGACCTGCAAGGAACTCCCGGCAAAGAGCTGCCTGTCGACAAGGACTTTTGAGAAAGGACAGCTTGCGTGAGAGCACACACTTTCCAATCCTCTCTTCTCTTTGCGCCCGCTTCCACCGAAACGGTGTACGAAGAACTGCACCCGATTTTGCGTCGACACCTTGCGGTGCGGCCCCTCTCGGTTGCAGCTGATTGCGATCTGGTGCACAGCTGGATGAACCGGCCTCATGTTGCCGAGTACTGGGAGATGGCCTGGCCGAAAGACCGGATCAGGGGATACCTGCAAGACCAGGTCGAGAACCCTGATCGCTGTCCCTATATTGGGCAGCTCGAGGGCGAATCCATCGGGTATCTCGAAATGTACGACCCGGTGCATGACGTGCTGGGCGACCATTATGACGTGCAAGAAGGCGATATCGGCATGCACGTTCTCATGGGGGAAGAACGTCATTTGCGCCGCTACACACTCTCTTTGGGTGCCACGGTGAATCGTTTTCTCTTTTCTCATCCGCCAGTGCGGCGTGTGGTCGGCGAACCCGACGTGGAGAACAGGAAAATGCTCTCGCTCCTGACTTTTCTTGGCTATGAAAAGCAGGCTGTGCTGTCGCTTCCCGGCAAAACAGCTGCCCTCGTCGTATGTGAACGTGATCGTTTCTTTCAGGTGCAGCGCCGGCATCCCGACCCGCAAACAGTAAAGACAAGACTGTGAGGACAAGCCTTGTCGCACAAGGCGCTGTCCTGGCGGGGAGGCCACTCCCCCTTGCACTTGAAGCCACGGCACTTGTGAAGTGGCATGGAGACGTGCATGCCTTGCGTGGCGTGGACCTTTGTGTCGTGCCCGGCGAAATCCTGGCCCTGCTCGGCCGGAATGGAGCCGGGAAAACCACCTTTGTGTCGATCGTTTCCGGGTTACTGCGCCCCGACGCGGGCACGGTCCATATTGCAGGCGTGGATCTTGCAAAAAACCCTCGTTGTGCCCAGTCTCTCCTCGGAGTCGCGCCCCAGCAACTAGGGGTGTATCCCGTGTTGACTGTGCGGCAAAATCTGCAGTTTTTTGGGGAATCCGCTGGTCTCTCTCGCCGTAGCGCTCGACAGCGAACCCTGACCATTGCCGAAACCCTGGACCTTACCCACCTGCTCGACCGGGGAGCAGGTGCTCTTTCCGGAGGAGAGCAGCGACGCCTGCACACCGCGGCAGCTCTGCTGCATTCCCCGCCACTTGTGCTGCTCGACGAGCCAACTGTGGGCGCCGACGCCGAAACGCGCGAGCGTGTTCTGCAAGCAGTACGCGATCTTGCAGACGCGGGGACGGCAGTCGTCTATACCACCCACTATCTGCCCGAAGTTGAAGCACTTTCTACAAAGGGGGCGGAGCTGAAAGTCGCAATTCTGGAACAAGGCGAAGTTCTTGTGCACGCGTCCTTGGCAGAACTTGTGGCAACGCACAGCACGACTTTGGCTGTCTTTACTTTTGACGGACCCCCACCCCTGTGGGAAGAGCTTTCCCTCGACGGGCTCGATATTTCTCCGGACGGCAGGGAACGCAGTTCGGACAGTCTCTCGCTTGCCACACACAACCCGGGCAGCCTGCTGCCGGGATTGCTTGCCCGGCTTGGCTCGCACGCCGACCGGCTTTGTGCTGTCGACCTGGTGCGGCCTTCGCTGGAGAGGGCCTATGCCGGGATCATTGGACACGGAGCACGTGACACGCACACTGCAGGTTCTTTTGCGGAAACCGGCACGGGGTCAGTGGCTGTGCGGGAAACAGGCAAAGACCCTGTGCAAAGCGGGCCGCTTGCAGAGGTGACGTGTGTCCCGGATAGAGAACCCTTCCAGGGAGAATAGGAGATCCGGCATGCGCGCCAGCGCCGTGATCCTACGCAACGAGCTGCGTATCTTGCGCCATGACCCGGTTCCTGCGGTCATTTTGCTTGCGATGCCGCTCGTCCTCGTTGCCGTACTTACTGAAGCACTTGCGCCGGTCTTGCATTCTCTGGGCTATACAGACGCAACCGGCGCCGAACAGACCGTGCCCGGCATGGCTGTGGTCTTCTCCTTCTTTGCTGTCGGCTTTATCGGCTTTGCTTTTTTTCGTGAGCACGGTTGGGGGACCTGGCGGCGTTTGCGTACAAGCGCTCTTTCCCCAGGCGCAGTGATTGCCGGAAAGGTTGTCCTCCCTCTGGGGCTTATGGGTCTGCAACATGTCGCCCTCTTCTGTATTGGCCTGCTCTTTTTGGATCTGCACATTGCCGGTTCCCCCGCTGGTGTGGTTCTTGTGGCAATGGCCTACTGCGCCGCTATTGCCGCTCTTGGCCTCGCGGCGACAGCCGTTTTTTCAACAGTGCAGCAACTCAACGCTGTCACAAACCTCGGAGCAATGGTGGTGGGAGGCCTCGGTGGCAGCTTTGTGCCATTGCGCGCTCTTCCTCCATGGGCCGAGGCTATTGCCCCAGTTTCTCCGGCCTACTGGGCGATGCGTGGGTATCGATCTGTGCTCTTGCATGACGGTGGGGTCTCCACAGTATTTGTTCCGGTGGCAGTACTTCTCGCGGTGGCTGCGGCCGCTTTGGCGCTGGCCGCATGGCAATTCCGCCTCGACGATCCCAAAACAACCTGGGGTTAACCGTTCAGGACGAGTTCCCAGGGACGTGTGTGGGTTTGGTCTTGGTCCGCCTCGTCAGGGTGGCAAAGCGTTGCAGCGCTTCTTGCAACAAGCGCTGTTTCCGCCGGCGAACTGGGCCAGGAAAACAATGGCAGAAGCAAAACCAAAAAGAAGACAAGAAGAGGAGACGGTGAATGACAAGCGAGGAATTGCAAGCCCTTCTTGCCCGTGGGCTGGAAGAACTGATGGGCATCGACCCTTCTGGACTGTCGGTGAAGAGTCTGATCCAAGAGGACCTGGACATTGACAGTCTTGGGCTGATGGAACTTGTGATGTGGGTGGAAGAAGAACTCAATGTGGAAATTGAGGAAGCAGAATTCGAGGGACTCTCCACTGTGGAAGACATGGTGAGGCTGCTCTCCCGCTATCTGGAGACGGCAGATGCCTGAGCTCTGTGACACTTTGGGCCGGCCTCAAGTCGCAGTGACCGGCCTTGGGGTCGTGACCCCAGGAGGGAACAGCCTGGAAAGCCTTTGGCAGTTTCTTTTGACAGGAGAATCGGCAGCTGCGCCAATTTCGCGTTTTGATGCGACAGCGTTGCCTGTGCAGTTTGCCTGCGAAGTCCGGGATTTTTGCCCCACTGATTATGTGGAACGGCATGAGCTGCGCCGTCTCGACATTCTCACAACATATGCCATGGGGGCTGCCGGGGACGCGCTGCGCGCTGCAGGTCAACATGGTGTACCGAGCAGCCGGAGCGGTGTTGTTGTGGGAACCGGTATCGGCGGGATCAACACCTATGACAAGGAGCAAGAGGTCTTTCGTGCGCGTGGCCTCCGCAAAGTGCATCCCATGGCTGTGCCAATGGTCATGCCGAACGCGACTGCCGGTTTTCTCTCCATGCGGGCAGGCCTGCAAGGACCAAACCTCACGATCACCACGGCATGTGCCGCCGGTGCCCATGCCGTAGGTGAAGGAGCACGCCTTATCCGGGACAGGAGCGCTGACCTTATGCTGGTCGGCGGGTGTGAAGCGGCCGTCACCGAATTCATTGTGGGCGGATTTTGCCGGGCCGGGGCCCTCTCCACGCGAAACGAAGACCCCGCGCAGGCGAGCCGCCCCTTCGACACAGCCCGAGACGGTTTCGTGATCGGCGAAGGCGCTGCCTTTCTTGTGCTCGAACGGCTTGACCACGCCCTCACACGCGGCACCCATGTGCACGCTCTCGTGCAGGGATACGGCTGCAACGCTGACGCCCACCATATTGTGGCGCCCCCACCCAATGGTGCAGGCGCGGTTGGCTGCATGCGCCTCGCTCCTGCAGATGCCGCCCGTGCCCCCGAAGAGATCGGACACGTGAACGCGCACGGCACCTCCACCGAACAGAACGACCTGGCAGAAGCGAGC
>DEIU01000081.1 GCA_002352645.1 Acidimicrobiia bacterium UBA2766
AGGAAAACACCTCCACACCCTCCAGCACAACAACGAAGTACGGGACGCGGTCTTCAGCCTCGACGGCACCCACATCATCACCGCAAGCAGGGATCACACCGCAAAAATCTGGAAAATCAGCTGAACTCCACACCAAAAATGGGAAACCAGCGATACTGTCGCATGCCTCTTCTCTCCGCATCTCCGCATCTCCGCAGACACAAAACAGTTTTCCCCAGATGGGCGCTCACGTCATATTCGAGGCGAATCAATGAAAACAGTGGAGCTGAGCAAGCGAGCTACCGAACAAGGTCGATATCAAGGAGAATGAGTAACACCGTGTCGGCCTGAAATAAGGCAATGGCAATCAAGAGAAAAGGCCCCCGTCGATTTGTCCTAGCTTGATAGAACAGGCAAGTATCCGCGACGTTGACGATACTCGCTCTCTTTGGTCGCGTGCCGGACGAATACCGAACGTGTGTGGAGCGTGAAGGTGACATGGGAGACTTCGATCTGGAACTCTATAACCAGCTCGTTGATGAGTTGTTACAGAAGCACCTCAATAACCTTGCAATCGACCTCCGTTACCGGAACATGCTCGGACGCACCCGTCGAGAACCTGAAGTCGATATCGAACAGGGATTCCCTTACCTTCCTGTCGGTTGCCATCTTGATCTCGATCATGTCGCAAAAGACATCGTGCTGAAAAACATCCGAGAAGCACTCCCCACCAGCTGGAAACAACGAACACAAGAACGACGGGAATTGGTGACGTCTCCCCCCGCCCGCTACCTACAAGAGACCGGTCTCGAACTCGACGCCATCTAGCGAGGCCGGCGTACCTGGGCTGAACTCCGCCGCACTGCGGGCCTTGCCCCACCACTTGCTGTCGAAGAAAAAAGAAGAAGCACGGCTAGGTCGAGGCATCGCTCGTCTCCTCCACCTCGACGACCAAGAACGCATCAACACTTACGCACAGCTCCTTGCCTCTCCCCACACACCTGCAACATCAGACCTCAGCACACACTCCCGGCGACAATTCGAAAGTCTCCTCCTCAGCATGCTCTCTCCACGCAAAGGCCAATGCTCTTCATTGGACGAGGCAGCCGCGTACCTCTGGCGCCATAAAAATCTCCGCAATGAACTCCTTGAGCTTCTCCCACTCCTGGAAACTCAAATCGTCCACTCTCCACGCCACAGGCTGCCCGCACTCCCCGGACCGGCACTTCTACACGAGCACACTCCACACCGGGCAACACCTCGCGGGAGCACACGCCTCAGCGACGCTGCAGGGGAGCGAAAACGTCGAGGACGTTTTCGGTGACATGGGTGCCGTTCCCGGTAAGTGAGGAAACGGTCACTTTTACTTCGTGGGCTTTGTGGGCACCATCCACAACATAGACATATGCCCCTGTTTTGCTGATCATGCCGGCAACAACCAGCCCTTTTGTGGTGGTCGGCTTGTAGATCATCACGCCCTTTCCTCCCCGGCCACGCACAGGAATGTCTTTTGCCTTGACGCCTTTTGCCCAGCCTCGCTCTGTTCCAACAAAAATCACGTCCTTGTCGACCGTTGGAGCGGCAAACTTCACCGCGGCACCTTCGGGAAGTTCCATGCCTTTCACACCGCTGGACCCTCGTCCTTGCACAGGGAATTCGTTTACCGGGACACGGGTCGCGTGTCCATGTGAAGAAAGCAGTAGAAGTGCCATCTTCTCTGTCACGGGAGCGCAGCCTACAAGCTGGGCACCGGCATCCAAACGGATCAGGGAAAGCCCGTCTCTGCGGGAAGGAACTGCCTCAGAGAAAAGCAGCCGTTTGAGTTTTCCGTCAGAAGTGGCGAGGAAAAGTGGCGGTACGTCTTGTGTGTCGTCCTCGGCAGGAACAGGGAAAACAGCAACAAGCGCGGCCTGTCGGGATGCAGCACACAAATCCGACAAAAGAATGTTTGTTCCTTCTGGCACGTCGGACATTGCCACCGCAAACGATCGCCCGTCTTCTGTCACAAAAAGTAGCCTGTCCTGGGTTGGCAGCTCGCCAGAATAGAAAAGCGCACGTCCAGGGTCGCCTCCCTGCCAATCCTGGCTTTCTTCAGTTGCACTGACGTCCGCTCCGGCACGCGAAGTTGTGGCGTTTCCTCGCCCAGATGACGCCTGCGACGTCACCTCTACCCAGCCTCCCCGCAGTACTTGCGCGTGCACCGGGGCATCTTCGACTTCGGCCTTCTCGCCCATGCCGTCTTTCCCGGTAGAGCCGGTAGACACTAGAGGAAGCATGCCCTGACCACTCGTGGGCGCGTCCTCGTCACGCAACAAGCTGCGTCTTTTTTCTTTCTTCCAGAGGTCTCGCAGCGCGGTCAGTTCTTCTCGTACTGCCGCACGTCTTGTCTTTTCATCCTCAATGATCTGGGTGAGCGTTGCGATCAGGGTGTCGAGTTCGTCAGCTTCGGCCTGCAAGGCATCCCGCTCAAGCTGCACGAGTCTGCGCAGCCGCATGTCCAAAATGGCCTGGGCTTGTTCTCTGTCGATCTCGAGGAAGTCGCACAGTTCCAGACGTGCAGCTTCGGCACTCTCGGAAGAACGGATGAGCGCAATCACTTCGTCGATGGCGTCAAGTGCCTTCAACAGGGCGGTGATGATATGTCGCCGTGCCTGGGCTTTGTCTCTACGGTGGAGAGACCTCCGCAGCACTACTTCAAGACGGTGATCACAAAAGATACGCAAAAGTGCAGACACACCAAGCACGCGTGGGATACCGTCGACGAGCGCACGCATATGGACACTGCAGGTGTCTTCGAGCTTTGTGTATTTGAAAAGCTCTTGCAGGACCGTCTCAGGGTCATAACCTTTTTTTACATTGACATGGAGTTCTTGCCCGTTTTTATCGGAGGCATCCTCCACTCTTGACACCGACCCAAGACGGCCACGCTCTACCTGCGTCACGATCTGTCCACAGATCTGTGAGACAGAAACCGCAGGAGGAAGGTTGGTGAGAATGATGCGGGAAGCACCCCGGCCAAGCGCCTCAATTTTGCTGCGTGCCCGAAGCGTAAACTTTCCACTGCCCGTCTGGTAAGCCTCTTTCACGCCCTCTCTGCCGATAATGTCACAGCCGGAAGGAAAATCAGGACCCTTCAACTTCCGCATAAGACGGCCCAAAGTCGCATCGGGCTCATCAAGCAAAAGCAGGGTGGCATTAAGCGTCTCGACAGGATTGTGGGGCGGAATATTCGTCGCCATACCCACAGCAATCCCTGACGCCCCGTTTATCAGCAGGTTCGGGAAAACCGAAGGGAGCACATCTGGTTCTTGCTCGCTCCCGTCATAGTTCACAGAAAAGTCGACGGTGTCTTCGTTGATGTCTTGCACCATCCGAGCAGCAGTCATTGAGGGACGACACTCGGTATAGCGCATGGCAGCCGGCGGAAAACCTGGCGATCCGAAATTTCCCTGTGCGTCGATAAGCGGCACATAGGTGGCAAAAGGCTGCCCCATCCGCACAAGCGTTTCATAAATCGACTGATCGCCATGTGGGTGATATGACCCCATAACATCTCCGACGACCTTCGCGCACTTTCGGTGCGAACCATCAGCGCGCATCCCCGATTCCTGCATGGCCCAAAGAATGCGCCGCTGCACCGGTTTCAGCCCGTCGCGCGCGTCCGGCAAAGCCCGCGAAACAATGACCGACATGGAATACTCCAGATAGGAGTCCTCCATCTCTTCTATAAAATCTCGCTCGAGAATGACCGCGACAGGGGCTTCTGCACCCGCTCGTCTCGCCTTCTTACCACCTGCAGAAGCTCCTCTCTGGCGAGAACTCCCCCGGCCATTCCCTCTCGTCATTCTCTTCCTTTCCTTGCCGGTCCAGACCAGACCGATAAGAACTGGCCGGCGGTTATTTTTTCAGACATATTTGAGCGGTTTCCAAAAGCAGGCAGAAAAATTCTCTTCCAATTTCTCCCACTTTTGAGAATCTTGCACTATTGCGTACCCCAACTTGTGACGCGTCTTGTTTTTTCTTCACCCTCTAAAAACGGAAAAATCAAAGAAGTACCGGAGAATAAGAAATCTGGAAAGCAAAAAACCACACAACAGAGTAGTCACGACTTCATGTCAGCTTTCTCACGAGGTTGCTCGCCAGACGACATCTTGCAACCCAACTCCCCACGGCACATATTTCTCCTGCTGCCAGAAAATATTCCGACTCGGATCTTCTCCAGCATGCAGACTCTTAGGGGCACACTGTCAAACAGCTTTCGCATATGGCATTATGCACAGGCCGTATTCTCTGGAAGAAATATCAAATATCGAGAAAACGGACATCGCCAGCGTTTTCAGAAATCCAGTCTTTGCGCGGCTCCACCGCAGCACCCATAAGTTTGGAAACCACTTCGTCGGCCAAAGTTTCCTCGTTAATCGTGATACGAACAAGACGGCGCGTCGCAGGGTTCATCGTGGTTTCCCACAACTGGTCAGCACCCATTTCGCCTAGACCCTTGAAGCGGGTCACGAAAGGCGTTCCCCTCTTGCCCTTCATGGCTGCTGCGAGCTCCTCGTCACTATGCACATACTGCCGCTCAGAACCGTACCTCACCTGGTACAGGGGCGGCTGAGCCACATAGACGTGTCCTGCTTGCACCAAAGGAGTGAAGTATCGAAAAAGCAACGTCAGGAGAAGAGTCCGAATATGACGACCGTCGACATCGGCGTCCATGAGCAGACAAATCCGCTCATATCGCACGACAGAAAGGTCGATTTCATGCCCGATGCCGCAGCCAAGCGCAGCAGCTATTGCCGAGATCTCGGTGTTCTCAAGCGCCTTGTCAATGCGTGTGCGCTCGACATTCAAAAGCTTGCCACGCAGCGGGAGAATCGCCTGTTTCATGCGATCCCGACCTGTGACCGCGGAACCTCCCGCAGAATCACCCTCCACAAGAAAAAGCTCCGACCCCTTGCGGTCCAGCGCCTGACAGTCCACAAGCTTTCCCGGCAGACCAGCGCCAGCCCCATTGAGCACGCCTTTGCGGCGAGAAAGATCTTTCGCTCGCTTCGCGGCAGAGCGTGCCTGTTTTGTGTCTTTGACTTTTCGCAGGATGGCTTTGGCATCAGCAGAGTTTTGCTCAAGCCATGCAGTGATGCCCTCGCTCGCCACGGACCGCACAAAACCCTTGACTTCGGTATTGCCAAGCTTGGCTTTTGTCTGCCCTTCGAATTGCGGATGAGAAAGTTTCACTGCCACGACAGCAGTCAGGCCTTCACGGAGGTCTTCTCCGGCAAAGTTTCCCTCGTTGTCTTTCAGAATGCCGTGATTGCGCGCGTACTTGTTGAGCGCGGTCGTGAGCGCCGCCCGAAAACCCTCTTCGTGCGTGCCGCCACTATGCGTGTTCACCACATTGGCAAAAGTGTGTACCGAATCGGTGTAAGAGCCATTCCACTGAGCAGCAATCTCGACGCTGACCCGCCGTTCCTCATCGGAACGTTCCCCTGACACATAAAAAATTCTCTTGTGAATCGGCTCTCGCGTCTCGTTCAGAGAACGCACAAAGTCAATGATTCCGTCTTTCGCGCGGTAGGTCTCGCGCCAAACCCCATCATCGTCACCGTCGCGCTGCGCAGTCCCCTGATTGGCCCCGTGCACAGTCTCTTCATCGGTCTCGTGCGCAGTTCGGTGGTCGGTAAACACAAGCCTGAGACCCGGAACAAGATAGGCAGTCTCGCGAAAGCGCTTTGCAAGGACTTTCCGATCGAAATCCAGTGTCTCGAAAATCAACGGGTCAGGGAAGAATCTCACTGTCGTCCCTGTGGATTTTGCCCGGCGCATTTTCACAGGAGGTCCAGACGGGCGGCCTCCTTCTCGAAATTCTTGTTGCCATTCGCTGCCATCACGGCGCACTTCCACCAATAAACGCGCGGAAAGGGCGTTCACAACAGAGACCCCTACTCCGTGCAGACCACCTGAGACGTGGTATCCACCCCCACCAAATTTGCCCCCTGCATGAAGCCGTGTCATGACCACTTCAAGAGTGGAAATACCCTTACATTCGGGATGTTCTCCCACCGGAATACCGCGACCATTATCAGAAACGCTCACGCTACCGTCGGCAAGGAGATCAATTTCGATAGCCGTGGCATATCCAGCAAGAGCTTCATCCACAGAGTTATCAACGAGCTCATATACCAGATGATGCAATCCATCGAGACCAGTGGAACCAATATACATACCAGGACGATGACGTACTGGATCCAGGCCTTCGAGCACACTGATATCTGCTTCGGTGTACGCACCGGAAGTTTTCTTTTGCACTGTGGTTTTCGCATTCACCATAAAAAAAGCAGAAAAGACACTCTCTGCAAGAAGGAAACAAGCCGACCAAAAGAACAGCTCATACCCCCGCACAAACAGAAGAAGGACGAACCAAGCCCGAAGACTGACACTTTACACGCCCCACTTCGCCCTGTCCCATCGTTTACCAGGCCCACTCATCAAACGAAAAAAGCTTTCGCTTGCCGGCAGCTCCTTCCCCACTCCGACCAAGGAAAAGAAGAGCAGAAGAAAAACAGCTCTCAAATCGCGCGCGGATATGGCAATACCAGACAAAAGAGAGAATAGGAAAAATACTATCGGAGAAAAAAAGAGAGTTTCCGCAAAAGACGTCTTTCGCCTGAAATTACGTGTTCTACAGAAGCATAACCATAGGTTTCAGATGTCTTTTCAGTATTCTAGGACATAGAGGCGGTTACCCCCGCGTCAGCGTCCCCACGCAGACACTCACGCGGGAAGAGAAAGAAGACGCCTCAGGGAGGAACGGTTCGACGCGATACAAAAATAAAGGGGTTTTTGCCCCTGTGTATTCACGCGCCTGCAACCGTCTAACGAGGGGGAATCCATGCCAGACAATTTTCTTCTGGTTCTGATTTTAGTTCCCAGCGTGACCGGCCTCATCGGCTGGGGCACAAACTGGGCTGCCGTCAAAATGATCTTCCACCCACGAGAGTTCATCGGCATCGGAAAAATCGGATGGCAAGGCATTCTGCCACGATACTCCGTAAAATTCGCGACAGAAATCGCCGACCGTCTCACCGGCGGAACCCTTGACGTGCACGAGCTCATGCGACGTGTCGACCCCAACGACATGGAACACTCGATCGAGGATCTTCTCGGCGACGGCCTTCCCGCCCTGGGCGCCGAAATGGCCGGCATGATGGGCCCCGACACCTGGGAAAAGCTCGGCGAAACCGGCCAAGCTGCCCTGATGGAAGAAGTTCACAAACTCGTCCACGACGTCATTAAAGACCTCTACGCTTATCTCCGGGACAGCGCCGAAGAGATCATCGACCTCAATGCCATGATCATTGACCTTCTCTCTGGCGACAACGTCGACCGTCTGCACGGCATCGTCGAAACCAGTGGCGCACGAGAACTCAAATTCATCGAATACTACGGTGGGGCATTCGGTCTCTTCATCGGCCTCGTGCAAGTCGCAGGCTACACACTCCTCGACAAATGGTGGATCATGCCCATCGTGGGCACCGTTGTCGGTCTTCTCACGAACTACCTGGCCATCAAAATGATCTTCGAGCCGCTCGAGCCCAAAAAGTACTTCGGGCTCATCACCTACCAGGGCATGTTCCCCAAGCGACAGCCAGAAATCGCCGTAGACTACGGAGAGATGTGCGAACGAGACCTCATCACTCCCCACCACCTGATCGAACACATTGCCGAAGGCCCCGAAGGCGAACGACTCGGCCATGACATGATGGCGATCGTCGAAGACCGTGTCGACAGCACCCTAAAATCCTGGGCACCACTCATACCCGACACAAATGAAGAACGGCAAGCAACAATGAAGGCTGCCGTCCTCGACAAAGTCCGCGACATGGTCCCAGAAATCCGCCCCCAATTCGAAGCCCAAATTGGCAAACAAATGGCAATAGGCCCCATGGTCGAAGACCGCATGAAAAACATGCCCAAAGCCGAATTCGAACGCCTCATCCACGGCATCTTCGAAGAAGACGAGTGGATCCTCATCGCCGTTGGTGGTGTCCTCGGTTTCATCGTCGGTTGCCTCCAAGCCACCATCATCTACGGCGTCCTCTAGCCCACATCCCGCCAGGAAACACACTTCCTTGCGACTTCCCTGAGCCCCACATTCTCGGCTCTCTCTGCCTCGCACCCCCCTCCTTCGCGTCCTTGTAGGCAAGGCGCGAAGGAGGGACTTCCACAACCCCGCGGCGACCACCCCGCCAGGGCCCACCGCCCAGCCCAACACCACAAACCCAACCTCACCAACACGACCCCACAAACCCATGGGTGCACCACCCGCAACCAACCACCGAAACTGCACCCAGACCCA
>DEIU01000010.1:0-3392 GCA_002352645.1 Acidimicrobiia bacterium UBA2766
CCCAGACCAGCCCAGCCCCCCCAGACCAAACCAGCCCCCCCAAACCAGCCAGGCCCTTCCAGCCCAGAGCAGCTCTCCCACTGATTGCCCCGAGCCACTCCTGGCCTTATCGTTCAGCCGGCCGCCGGGCACGGTGAGGGCCGGTTCACATATCCAAGCTGGTGACACGGAAGGGACAGAGCGAAAGGCAACACCGAGAAACACGAAGAGATAGGGAGAAAAAAGTATGCTTCGCGGTTCTCCCCAATCATCCTCAACCGCATAAAATGAGAAATAGGCTGTTTCTTCGATGAGAACCAGAAGAACCAGACCGTTTCTTCTGAGCGAGAACAGCAACAACCAGCTTCAACTGGAAGCAGATCTCTCCGCGAGAGAAGAATACGAGATGCAGCCCAAGCCGGGGAGAAGCCGCGTGTTCGACAAGATCTTGATAGCCAACCGGGGCGAAATCGCCATTCGTGTTATCAGAACGTGTAAAGAGTTCGGTATCGACACAGTGGCCGTCTACTCGGAATTCGACCGCAATGCCCGCCATGTGCGCATGGCCGGCGAAGCTGTCTGTCTTGGTGGCAATCTTCCGAGCGAGTCCTATCTCAATACCGACAAAGTTCTCGCTGCGATGGAAGCGACGGGCGCACAGGCAATCCACCCGGGATATGGCTTTCTTGCGGAAAACGCGGCCTTCGCTGTGCAGGTGGCAGAGGCGGGAAAAGTCTGGATCGGACCACCTGCGAAAGCCATCGTCGAGATGGGCGACAAGGTATCGTCGCGTCATGCCGCGGTCGCAGCAGGATTCCCTCCTATTCCCGGAACAAACGATCCCATCACGTCAGCCGATGAGATTGTGGCTTTCGGTGAGACACATAGCTGGCCGGTTGCGGTAAAAGCCTCGTACGGCGGGGGTGGCAAGGGCATTCGGGTGGCATACAGTGCCGAAGACGCCACCGCCTGCCTCGCGGCTTCCCAGCGGGAAGCGCTCGCGTATTTCGGCAACGACGAGTGCTACATCGAGCGTTATCTCGAACATCCCCGCCATGTGGAAGTGCAGATCCTGGGAGACAGTCACGGCAACATGGTCTGGCTGGGAGAGCGAGACTGTTCTGTACAACGCCGCCATCAAAAGGTAGTAGAAGAAACACCATCGCCCGCGATAACCCCAGAGCTCCGCCGCCGTATGGGCGAGGACGCCGTCAAAGTCGCAAAACAGGTTGGCTACGTGAACGCCGGCACGGTGGAATGCCTCGTACAAGACGGGGAATACTGGTTTCTTGAAATGAACACCCGGCTCCAAGTCGAACATTGCATTACCGAAGAGGTGTGCGGAATCGACCTTGTGGAAGCCCAGCTAAGGATCGCCGCGGGCGAAAAACTCTGGTTCTCACAAAAAGACGTGGCCGCCCGCGGGCACGCCTTCGAGCTGCGCGTGAACGCCGAAGACCCCACCCAGAACTTTCTCCCCACACCCGGAAAAATCACTTGCCATACCGCGCCGGGAGGAGCAGGCATCCGCCTTGACGCCGGCTACGGCACAGGCGACGAAATCAGTCAATTCTACGACAACCTCGTCGCCAAACTTGTCGTGTGGGGAGAAAACCGCGAGCAAGCACGCCGGCGTGCACTGCGTGCACTGAACGAAATCGAATTCGCCGGCCTCACCACCAACATTCCCTTGCACCGCACTGTGCTGCAACACCCGGACTTCATCGCTGGGACGATTAGCACAAAATGGCTAGAAAACTCGGTAGACCTGTCGGTGCTCCACACAGACAGCAGCCCACAAACAACCGGTGCCCCGGCCGACAACACTCCAGAAGAAACTGAACCGGTTGTAGAACGCAACGCTACTGTCGAAGTCAACGGCAAACGCTTCGACGTGCGCATGTTTCTTCCGGCCTCCCAAGCCGGCAACCCAGGAGAGGAAGCAGCCACAGCCCAGCCAAAACGGCGCAAGGGCAAAGGCGGGCACGGCGGGCAGGGAGGCGACGGAAACGGTACCGTGGTGAGCCCCATGCAGGGCACTGTATTGGAGGTTCTGGTCGAAGAAGGCCAAGAAATCCAGGCGGGCAACCCCATTCTCATTCTCGAAGCAATGAAAATGGAAAACAAAATCAACGCCGAAGCCGACGGGATTGTGGCCGAGATTACGGTCGCACCAGGCGACACTGTTGCCGCCGGAGACGTTCTCGCCGTCATCAAATGAAACGCCAGTCAAGTGAAACGCCAGGTGGAGAGGGCAAGAGAAGCAGCCCAGAAAGACCAAAAAGGTCTCCCCTCCCCGTGCGTCTCTGTTCACACAGCGCGAATACACATCAGGAGCAGGCCGTGGATCAGAAACACACACCCCTCACCCTCGCTGAAGAGGCCCTCCTTGTTGAGGGCCGCCGCCTTACCCCCGAAGAAGCCCTCCAAGTCGCCCTACTCCCGCTCGATCAGCTGCCCGACCTTATTGCCCTCGCCCATAAGGTGCGCCTTGCCTGGTGCGGCCCTGAGGTAGAAATCGAAAGCCTGATGAACGCCAAGTCGGGCGCGTGCGCTGAAGACTGTGCCTTTTGCTCCCAAGCAGCCCGGTACAGCAGCGACGTCGAGGTGTATCCCTTCCTCGACCAAGACGAAGTCCTCGCCGCGGCACGCGCCACAAAAGCCGCAGGAGCCACCCAGTTTTGTATCGTGGCCGCCGTACGCGGCCCAAACGAACGACTACTCGCCAAAGTAGTCGAATGCACCAAGGCAATACAGGAGGAGATCGGCCTCGAAGTCGCCGTCTCACTTGGCCTTCTCGACAAAACACAAGCCGAACGCCTCGCAACAGCCGGCGTACGCCGTTACAACCACAACCTCGAAGCCCCACGCGAGGTCTTCCCCCGCATTGTGGGCACCCACACTTACGAGGACCGGATAGCCACAGCCCTCATCGCAAAAGAAGCCGGCATGGAACTCTGTTGCGGCGGCATTCTCGGCATGGGCGAAACCCTCGCACAACGCGTAACATTCGCCTTTGAGCTTGCCGCACTCGAACCATGCGAAGTGCCAATCAACTTTTTGGACCCTCGCCCCGGCACCCCACTCGCCCACAGCCCACGCCTCTCAGGACGAGAAGCCCTGCAAGCCATCGCCCTTTTTCGCCTTATTTTGCCAGACGTATGGCTCCGCCTGGCCGGCGGACGAGAACTCATCCTCGGAGAACTCCAGTCAATGGGCATGTACGCCGGAGCAAACGCCCTCATCGTAGGAAACTATCTCACAACCGCAGGTCGTTCTGCCGCAGACGACCTCGCCATGCTCGAAAGCCTCGGCATGCCCGTCGCGTCCGGCCCCGGCGAGGGCCGCTTCATTCTCGACGCCGATGGCGCCACCGCCCGCCTCCCCCGCCCAAACAACACCAACCCCGAACA
>DEIU01000010.1:3435-12683 GCA_002352645.1 Acidimicrobiia bacterium UBA2766
ACCCCTCCCACCTAACCCACAACCTGCTTGGCGTGACCCGGGCCTGCTACCTTCATCGCCCCATCGCGTGCACCGCCCTCCCACCTCAAGCGCAGCAAAGCCGCCTTATCGAAGAATACGCACTCTACCTGAAAACTATCGGAAACTACCCCACGCCAGAAAACCTACAATCGCCCAACGCACAACACCCAAACACAAAGGTCGCAAGGGAAATACGTCTCATCTCAACCGCAAAAAAACCCTTCCTCAAGAATCAATTTTCCATCCGGCTTTTGACCAGCTAAGGTCCCTACACTGCACTTTTTGGGCAGGACCCCAGGGGATGTAGCTCAATTGGTAGAGCAGCGGACTTTTAATCCGAAGGTCGGGGGTTCGACGCCTCCCATCCCCACCACAAAGACTCAGCTCAATCCCATAAAAATACGCAGACAGTAGAAGTTCTAAATGTTTTTTTGATGGCTTGACCCAAATCCTAACCCAAATGGGGCCGCTTGGTCTTGAAGACGTGCCCCTCGAGGAAACATCCTCGCAAAAAGGTGTCCCCAATGGGACACGGATACTTGGAAAAACCGGGAAAAATCGGGGTTTCCCGTCGTACCCGGAGACTATTGACGCAATACAGGATACGCTCACTCCCAGTGCGCACAAACCGACAAAGCCATCCAACCACAAAAAAACGCTCTCCAACATTCCTTTGCAAGTTTCCTCCAGGGTTTTCACAATGGAAAAAAAGCGATATGGAGAAGTGCACATCTCGCAAACCCTAAGAGGTACGTGCAATTCTTCCTGTTACGGCTACACTTGGATGACGGTTTTCATTGCGCCTGCAATCTTCAATGACCTCTTTCGGTAAGATTTCTTCCCTGTCTTCTCAATCAATCTTCCTGAGATCTCCTGATTTGCCTCTCCCCTTTTTTTGGAAAAAGAACCCGGTCTTCTGTGAGACCCCACGCGAGAACGTAAGAGTTGACATACAGGAATGGGGGCGTGCGAAAAATAGGAGAAAAAAATGCTCTTCGCGCTCACCCTTGCCATCTGCACCGCGATCACGCTTTTTTGCATGTCCCACCGGACCTACACACTCTTCCTACAAAAAACCCACACCCCGCCCGACACCCTGCCCTCCCGTAACCCCCACAACAAACACCCATCCCCCCACCAAACCAAACCCCACAACACACTCACTCCAAACAACCCCGACAACACCAGTACCGATCACAACAACGGTAACAACAGCGACGGCGACGGCGTGCTGTCACCAGGCGAACGTAACCTGACGTCAGCTACAAACGGGCCTGACAACCACAATGACGACAACAGTGACGACCACGATGGGGTGTTGTTACCGGACAAGTGTGACCCCGACCTGGTTGCAAACGGGCCTGACAACCACGATGACAAGAACAGTAACGACCACGACAACTGCAATACCCTCGCCGGTCAATACCCTCCACAACCCAACCACAAAACCCGGACTACTCACGAGCGCGCAAAAACCCTTCCCAATACCCTAGAAACGGGGTACACACTCGACACGTCAGCCCCCCAGTCCCCGACTGCCACGGTTCGCACGTTCAGGAGTGGAGCATGCGCGAACTCTGAGCGAATGGGGGTCTTTGGAGTGCACAACAGGAGTGAGTGTCACCGCGGGCGGCGAAGTCGTTCGCGGCACATGGAAACAAACAACAGATTGCATGCTCCGCACGCTATCCAACTACTCGGCTATCCAGTACTCTGACGGGCGATCACGACCTCACGCCAACGATGCAAGGCCTCGTCCGGGCCGTCCAACCACTGGGTCTCGCGCGAATGGCGAGACTGCTCGACACTACTTGTTCCCGACCATACTGTCAGAACATCATTCTGAAACTCGTTGGTGCCGAGCATGCCTGTGACAGAACTGACTGTTTTGCGCGCTTTGTCAAAGGCATCGGACTCACCCATTACGACAGCACGGAAGGCCTCCGTCGTCCCAATGCGAAGTTGTCCTATTTTCGCGCCGTTCAGTTGGTTCAGTTCTACAGCTTTGCGGATATGGTCTTGGACGACCTGATCAGACTGTGCGCCGGTGTCGGCAATGGCAAGCGCAAGCCAGGAGCGGTACTCGTCAAGCTTGTTACGCTCTTTTTTTGCTCTCTCAATTGCATCCAGAGCAAGGCCGCGGCCTTCTTGCGGACGAGTCCAGACAACAGTCTCAGCGAGACGCGTGACCATGGTGCCTTCGAGACCTGTCGCACCAACTTGCCGGGCCAGGTCCCGAGCCCGCGTATATTCTCTTTCGGCGTCCACGAAACGCGCACTGAGGCGGTGAATATCGCCACGCAAAAGATGCTGGAAAATATCGGACAAATCCCCACTTTCCACTGTCTCAACGACTGCGAGCGCGTCCTGAAAGCGACTCTCAACGTTCACCGCGAGATTGGCACGCCAATAACGAGCTTGACCAGCGCAGAAACCGTCTTCCGCGGCAATAGCGTCAAACTCGGCGATGGCAACACTGTAAAAACCGCTGCACAGCTCAGCGTAGGCTTTTTGGAAACGGAGAAAATCAGATGCCAGAGAGCCGGAAGGCAGGGAAGGAGAGCGCAACGCTGCAGCAAGGTCTGCTACAGCAGATTCGATGGAACCCGTTCGTGCCAGGCACAAACCACGCGCCCCTCGTGCGAAAGCTCCCGCGGCCGTCGAATTGCCCAGAGTGTCCTCATCCACTTCAAGCGCCGACCACATACCAGCGAGAGCGAGCTTGTCAGCAAAGGGAACAAGCTGTTTCACAGGGGCATCGAGACGGACCGCGATACTCAAAATACGAGGGAAATCCTTTGCGAGATCCGCAAGGCTCATCTTCTCGGTTGCCATGGCCGTGAGAGTGGTATCGAAGTCTCGGCGGAAGCGATCATAAATTTTTCCCATCACACCTCTGTTTTCTTTTCGTCCATACGGCACATTGGGCTGTTCTCTACCTATTTTACTGCCACTTGGAATGGGCTTTTCGGCGTTGATTTTGCTGCGCCATTGCTGAATGTGGCCGTCTGTGAACCAGTAGGGTTCTTCGACTTCTGTTTGCAGGTCGGTTGCCTGTAAGTCAGGGTAGGGCATCGGGTAATTGGGACACCCCTCGCGGTACCACTGCCGCAAAGTAGTGATATGTTGGCCTGTTTGGCGGGCAAGGCCCCGCAAACCAACAAGACCAAAAGCCGTAAGGGTTTCTTCAACCTCGCGTGCGGAAACCGGGTTTTCGTCTTTCGAGACCGTAAGAGCATGTCCCAACCTGTCCGCTTCCCGCAGAGTATCCGTAATCCAAGGCTGAATAACCTGGCCCTGCCAAAGCGGCGGATCGGACCATATCGTAGGAGGGAGAAGACCTCGTGCGTGCATATTCTCAACAGTCGCAAGAGGAATGTCAAGACGCTGGGCGATGTCCGCTGGAGTGCAAAGAAAAGGTGTGGTGGGTCGCGTCCAGTCGCCCCACGAGAAAGGCTTATCAGAAGGCGGAATAGATTTCGCCATAGGAAGATCTCCTTCCGTGGGGAGACTTATCCTATCCGGCCTGAAAATATTTTGTCCGACGAAGTCTACAGACAGAGCATTTTCCGAAAATCCAGCATTCTGAACTGCATCAATTCCAGCCTGCACTATAAAAAACAGGTCGCTCAGAAGTTTTCATCCGAAGATCGGGAGTGCAAGGTCTCCATCCCCAGCAGAAAAAAACACTTGGTACGGCAACAAAAATTCCTGGACTCCGGGCCATTCATCTCGGACCTTGCAGCAAATCCCGCACACAAAGAGCGCCGTCTCAAAGGTATTCTCACACAACAACTCCGGCATTCTCTTGCTGTTGCGCAATCATAATCTCGCCAAGAAAAACCTTCACTGCATCGACGCATCGACAAATCCCGATATCGCTGCACCGACAAACCTCAAGCTTTTTTCGTTTTGTGTACCGGAGTTTTCTTGCTTACATGCGCCAATGCTGTTTTCACTGGTCAGTTCACACTGGGATACTGGTTTTTGGCCGTATTCCAGGCACGTTTTGTAGTCTGTTCGTACCACTCTCTTTCAGCAATCTTCCCGAAGGCATCAACTCTTCGCTCCCAATCTCTCAGTCCCCGCTCACCACATCCGACTTTGGGCGCATCGCCCCCCAAACCTTGGGGCGCATCGCCCCCCAAACTCACGAGCGAGAACCCACCATTTTTTATCCCCGGACAAAGGCCCAAAACCATGCGTTGGTCTGAAATGCACATTCCCACCTTGAGAGATGACCCAGCAGACGCCGAAGCGGCAAGCCACAGACTGCTGCTGCGGGCCGGTTATGTGCGCCAGGTGATGTCCGGACACTATGCCCTGCTTCCACTTGGGGTGCGAACCCGTCAAAAGGTTGTACAGATCATCCGGGAGGAAATCAACGGGATTGGCGGGCAAGAACTCCTGCTTCCTGCCCTGCATCCGGCGGAAGTTTGGCGACGTACCGGACGCTGGGAAAGCATGGGCGAAGAGATGTTTCGCCTAAAAGACCGCAAGGGCGCAGATCTTGCCCTTGGCATGACACACGAAGAAATCTTCGCGCTGCTCGCGTCAGATTTGCGCTCTTACCGTGACCTGCCCCAGATCTGGTACCAGTTTCAAACGAAATTCCGCGACGAACCGCGCCCGAAAGGCGGGCTGTTGCGTGTGCGGGAGTTCACGATGAAGGATTCCTACAGCTTTGATCTCGACGAAGACGGCCTCGATCGGGCTTTCACCCTCCACCACGAGGCATACACTCGCATATTCTCCCGTTTAGGCATTCCCGCCTTTCCGGTCGCGGCCTCCAGCGGCAACATGGGCGGGAGTAGTTCCGTCGAGTTCATGTGCCCTTCCGACGCCGGAGAAGACCTGGTCGTACAGTGCCCATCCTGCGGCTATGCTGCCAATACCGAAAAGGCTATCGCAGGCCTTGTCCCTATAAACGACGGCCCAGGTCTGCCTGCCCCTGACCCCTTTGACACCCCCACGTCACGTACCATAGAAGACCTCACGCGACAGCATGACGTCCCCGCCACAAGCCAGATAAAAACCCTCGTCTACCTGGTAAATAACACTCTCACCCTGCTTTTGTTGCGTGGTGACCATCCCCTTGCCGAGGAAAAACTTGCCGGCATTACAGGCGCAACTTCCTTGCGTCCTGCCACCCCGGAAGAAATCCGTGCCGCGCTTGGCGCCTCCCCCGGCAGCCTCGGCGCCGTGGGCATCACCGACATTCCCATCCTCGCCGACAAGGCACTACAGGACCGGCGCGACCTCTGCACCGGCGCCAACAAAAACGGTGTGCACTTGCGCGGCGTCGATATCGCCCGTGACATTCGTGTGGAACAATGGGTAGATTTGCGCGAAGCCCGCGCCGGTGACCCCTGTGCGCACTGCCAGACGCCCCTCACCACTATCCGCGTGATAGAAGTCGGCCATATCTTCAAACTGGGCCGCACATACGCCGAAGCTCTCAACGCCTCGGTCCTCAACCCCGAAGGCAAGCCAACCACCCTCGTCATGGGTAGCTACGGCATCGGTGTTGAACGTGCCCTTGCCGCCATTGTGGAATGTTCCCACGACGAAGCGGGTATTATTTGGCCCCTCGCCACCGCCCCCTTTGCCGTTACCATCATCGCATTGCAGCCTCGCGACCCAGAAGTCATGCGCACAAGCGAAGAAATCTATCAGCAACTCCAAGCCGCCGGCATTGAGACAATCCTGGACGACCGCAAAGAACGCCCCGGCGTAAAATTCCGTGACACCGAACTTGTCGGCATCCCCTACCGGATTACCGTCAGCAGCAAAGGCCTCGCCCAAAACACCGTCGAAATCACTCCCCGCAGCAACGGCGAAACCCAGCTCGTCCCCCCACAAACTGCCCCTGGCCATCTCGTCCCCCTCCTCATGAACTGGGGCTAAGTCAAGGGGAGAACCCGACAGGGCAGAACTCGGACCCAGGAAACGGTAGCGCCGAACCCAGTCGACACCGAGAAAAAACAAAAAAAGCACGACTTCAGACTAACTGCAAAAGTCAACTGACCAGGCAAACAGCCGAAAAACACGCATACTGACAACATTGGAAGCCGGCATGCATCTGGCCTGCCTTCCAAAGAAACATGTTCTCTTTGTCTAGACTGAATCCAAGAAAAAAGAGGGAACCACCCGGTTCATCCCTTTTGACCGTGAGGTCACTCTGGAGAGCACCGGCCTGGAACCCGGATGTTCTGTTATTTTCTCCTGCTTATCACAGCAAGAGTGCACCAGTCTCTTTCCGAAGAGCCACACAGAGCGCCCGACCCCGCCCTCGACCCTGGACCGGCGAGACTTCCCACCCTTGGGACCGGAAAGATTTTCTCCCAGTGTCCCGCGTCGAACGCGCGAGCAAGCCCAGTACCCCGGCACCCACTGCAGCAATGCCTGCAGACGAAGTGGCCTATCAGGTGAGATCCCTCACCGGCTTGCTTTTGAGGTCACAAAGCGAAAAGCTGCCCTTGAGCTTTTATCCCTCAACTGGACGGACACCCTCTTCCCGTCAAAACAGCAGCCCACGCCCATGCCTTCGCAACGGCCTTGGGCAAACTGTTCTGGCAAAACGGCAAAGCCCCGTCGCGATCGCGACGGGGCTTTGCCGTTTTTTCATCAAACCGACTACTCACCGGCAGGCAGACCGATTCCCCGGGACCCTGCCAACGCGACTCCACACTGCAAAACACACAGCCCAAGACCACTGCAAACCAGCAGTGGCTTTTGTGCGCAGGGCAAAAAAACCTCCTTGTTCTTCGCACACCTTTCCGCTTGCAATGGTTACAGATTGCGCTTCTGGCCTACTCTGTTCCTATGCCGTACAGGGGCGCTGAGTTCGAAAAAGAGAAAAATTTTTTTGCAGGATCTAAAGCTGGAATGCCTGGAAGAAAGGAGTGGGGCGAAAAAAAACTCGCGCGGCATGCGTTTTCGGCAGAGAACAATGGCAAGATCTCTCGCAGTGTGGCAGTATCGCGAAGCGAAAAGAGCGTTTTCCTTGCTCTACCAGACAGACTCTTTCATATTGTTTGTTGGGATTTCGCTTTTCCCGTGTCTCACAGGTGGGAACGGCACAGGAGGACAATATGAGAAAACAACGCGAACAAAGCATGCCGCGTAAAAACTTACGCAACAAAAAGGGCATGCGAACAGTTCTCTCTCGCGCTACAGCTGCTGTCGCAATAGCTGCTTTCACAGGTTTACAGGCAAGTGCCAGCGCAAGAACTGCCCCAAACATCATCTGTGACGGGCTGATCCCCACAGTCGTCTTGACGAACGCCGATGACACTTGGACTGGTACCGACCAACGAGAAATCGTGTGGGCCGGGAACGGCAATGACACCCTCGACGGCAAAGGCGGCGACGACGTGCTGTGCGGAGGCCCAGGGCGCGACCGCATTAACGGTGGAGCCGGCAACGACATGATCAGGGGGGACGACCACAGTGATTACCTCCTTGAAGGCGGCAATGGTAACGACATCATCAAGGGCGGTGATGGGCGAGACACCATCCGTGGCGGAAACGGAAACGATGAACTTTACGGCCAAGGCGGAAACGACAACCTAAACGGAGGAGCAGGAGTCGACCTACTCGACGGCGGTTCCGGGAGCGACACGTGCGCTGTCTCCTCTGCTGACCTGCGGATCTCCTGCGAAGGCTAAAGAAAGCACTCTGAGAGCTTTCCTCTTTTCCACTTCTGGTCACAACTGCTCGCCAGGTTTTCTCTCACGTCTACTGGGAGCCTACCGGCCCCAGTAGACCAAGAATCTCTGCAACACAGCCCCGGATACCCCAAGAACAAACTCTCGCAAGCACCAACCCGAAAAAGTCGCCGCTTGCGAGAGCCGTTTTCGCCACCTTGGTGTAGACGGTGTAGACCTTGGCGTCGTCTGGAATCTGCGTAGGCTGAAATCGGCAGCTATTTTTCGCCGGCTGGAGCAACCTCAGGCATTTGGTCGAGGTGTACACGGGCCAAAGTGCCACCACCGGCATTCGTGACCCAAACATAACCCTCAAGAACAATAACGTCCCAGGGGCCAATGCCGACTTGTTTACGACCGGTCACAGTGTTCGTATCGGAATCCAAGCGCAACAACACGCTCTCAGAGAGATTGGTCACCCAGAGGTTGTCACCCCCAAAAGTCAGACCCCACGTACCCCTACCAGTCGTAATGGTGCTTACCACCTTATTCATGGCGGGATCGATACGCGACACCTTGCCAGGATCACCAAAGCGGGCAACCCAAACAGCACCGTCACCAAAGGCAAGAGAGGTAAGAAGCTCCCCGTCTTTTTTCAGGTCAACAACAGGAATAATGCTGCTCACAGCGTTGGCGACAGGGTCAACACGCATCACTGTTCCATCAGAGTAATTTGCGACCCACACCGACCCGGCCCCGAACACCACGTCTCTTGGGCCTTTTCCCACCGGAATACTCGCCACTACCGTGTTTGTCGCAGGGTCAACACGCACAAGGTTGCCGCCAGAGAAATTCGCGACCCACACCGATCCGGCCGCAAAAGTCACAGCGCCTGGCTGGGTTCCCACAGGAATGACCGCAAGAATCTTCTTATTCGATGGGTCTATGCGCGAGAGGGTCCCACGAGAACTACTCGTTGCCCACAAAGAGCCTGCGCCAAATGTCACATCTTGTAGGCCAGGGCCGACAGTCACGGAGTCGAGCAATATGTTGCCGACAGGATCAACCTCGATCAACGCTCCGCTTTCAAAGTGGGCAATCCACAGGCTGTCATCCCCCGCAGTCATGCCGAGTGGGCTGGCACCCACCAAAATTGACGGCGCCTGAACAAGAACGGGGGCATCATCCGATTCTGGCCCGAACGGGCCCCAACGAAAGAAAATGACGAGAAGAAAAGCGAGTCCCATCACAAAAAAAGAAATACGGTATTTTTCATAGATTGTCTCATCGAAATTTGTGACAATATCTATTTTTTTTCGCCCGCTCACCGCTGCAGGATCGGCCTCTGTAGCAGGAAGTGCCTGCTCGACCTTTGCGGTCACAGGTGCCAAAGAGGTTTCTTCAACAACTTCCGCGCCAACAAGGACGGGCGCTTTTTCTTCGCTTGCATCGGAATCTGCAGCGCGATCAGGAGAGACCCTGCGTCGTCCCCGCGTACGAGAAAAGATCCGCTTGCCCTGTTCGGCAGTCGACACAGCTTTCGGCACATTTGCGTCTTGCGCATCCACATCACGCGCA
>DEIU01000010.1:12822-21281 GCA_002352645.1 Acidimicrobiia bacterium UBA2766
GCGCATCCATGTCGTGCAGATCCGCGCCTTGCGCATCCGCCGTTTCCTCCGCCTTTTCTTCGGCGGTCAGCTGCGAAAAAGGCGAAGCCGGCTTCGTGTGCACCTCGCGCACAGTGGCATCCCCGAGTGACTCCGGGGTGTTGACGTATTGTTCTTCAGTGCCGTCTGCGCTACTGTCCGCGGCGAGAGTGTCCATGCCGGCCATCGCGGATGCAAGAGGAGCAGCAGTGTCCGCGACGGCAGGGGCGGCGCTCTCCGTAGATCGGGAGGAACGGCGAGAAAACCGACGTTTGCGTCGCTCCTTCTTCGGTTTTTTGTCCGCGTCTTGCGCACTTTGCTGCGCAGTGTCGCGGTCGTCACCTGCGTCGTCACCTGCGTCGCCAGGTACGTCGCCACTTACGTCATCTTCTGTAAAAAACGGCGCATTGCCTTGCCCACCAGTGAGATCTACGTCAGTCAAACTCAGAGCAGTTATCGAGGTAGAGAAATTCGCCGCTCCAGCCTCCGAGGTCTCTTGTGGTTTCCGGGCGGGAACTACTGGCATACTGCTTCTCAACTTGCCAGGCTCAACCGAGAGGTCAGGTTCTATCTCTTCGTGCCTTGCCTCTCCCTCATTCTTTTCCAGTTTTCGATCTGCGTCGATCCCTCCCCAGGAGACATCATCATCTACTGCACCTATGACAAGTGTCTCTGGCAAAGGAGCTGTTGCCAGGTCTTCATCAACAGACGGCTGCGCTCCCGCAGAAGAACCAGCAAACGTGGCATTTTGCTGTTCGTCCTGCCTGTTGCTCCCCTCACCATTCTCGTCACTATCAAAACTTGCCGACGCAGTAGATGGCGGAGGAGACGTCCCGACATGCAGTGCCCAGGGACTTTGCTCTCGCTCTTCTCCCCCAGGGCTGTCAGAGCTGTCATTTCCTGAGCCCGATATCACTTTGCCCCTCTTTTCCTCACAAAGCGACAGTTATTAAAAAACTGTCCATCCCAGTCCGGTCACTGCTTCAACAGAAAGAATGAGATGTAGCACGACACCGGACAAGATCCATGAACAGAGCACAACACCCCTTTGGGAAGCTCTGCGTCTTCTCTCTTCATCTGATGAACATCCCGGCAAAGAGTTAGCTGTGTTTGGTTCCCCGCCAGTTCTCCCCCGAAAAGTCCTCATGCCTCTCAGGTCTCAATCCACAACAGAAAGCCCTCTTCTTCCCTCTTTCCCCCATCTCGCAGAGTACTCTCTGAACATCATTACCCACCAGACTAGAATTTTAGCCTTCAGCCCAAGAAGTGCAAACACCCCAAGTTCCTCACGTTGACATTCTTCTCTTCGATATGCCCTTTCGTCTCGCCCTTTTCCTGCTTTGTTTCCATGCAATACTCCCACTTTCCAGGAAAAAGGGAGATTATCCTACGCCAGCCCCCTTCTGCACATAGTGATTTCCGAAACATACGACGGGGAAAATCCTCGCAAATATCTTTTCTTCCGATCTTCTTTTTCCTGGGGCTTCCTTTGACCCCAGCTCCCCCCACATGCGCAACGCTCCTGTAGCGAGGACACGGAAGCGGGGTGGAGCAGCACCCATATGGGAACAGCAACACTGCCACGCATCGAAAAAATCGGCAAAAGGGCAAAAGAAAGGAAAGAAAAATATCTAGATGAGATTTCCATTGTTCATCTGGAATCGACCCACTAAAGTGCATACCATGATGGCAAATCTCGACTTGGAAACAGCACACCCGGCTGGTCCAGCTAGTGCTGTCAGTCCATGCGCATTCGATAATGTCGGCTGGCTTCTTGGTTCTTATCTTCCCGGCATGCGCTGTCGTCTCTAACACTGCCTCCGTTTCTTTTTTGATCAGTTCGTTGTTTTCCTTTACCTCAAAACGGCTGATCCCTTCGTTGTGCTCCAGCTAGTACCTCATTCGCCCGCGATCATTCGAGGACAGTTTCTCCATGGACAACCCCATATCTTCAGATAAAGCCCTGCACAATTTCAAGAAGGAGACCACCCCGATCACTCTTGGTCTCCCGATTGAGGTCGTTGGGCAACTCGGGCAGATTTCACACGGTATTCCCGAAGAGATGCTTCATCCCACCACGCATCTCGACAGGTCCTTGCTCCAGGGGGAACAAGCAGCAAATCAATTACCCGACGAGCTTCGCCCAGAGGATCTTGCGAGGGTAAACGCGGAGCTCGATGGAGCAGGTCCGCATGAGATCATGAAGTATGCGCAAACAGTTTTTGGCGAAGGCCTCACAATGGCCTGTTCTTTTCAAGACCTTGTCATGCTCGATATCGCAGTAAAGACCATTCCCGACATACAAATTTTCACTATCGATACGGGTTTTCTCTTTTTCGAGACTGAGGAAACGATCCGGAGAGCACAAGCCCATTATCCCAAGATGCGACTCAATATTCTGCAACCCAAAATTCACATTACAGCCCAAGCCCAGCAACACAGACACCAGCTCTATCACGAGGACTCTGATGCCTGCTGCGCGATACGCAAACTCGAACCCATGCGGCGAGCCCTGGAAGGGCGCAAAGCCTGGATGACCGGTATCCGTCGAGACCAGTCGGCCACGCGAGCCACGATTCAAGCGGTCGCCTGGGACTACAAATGGAATATCGTGAAATTTGCCCCCTTATGCAACTGGACTGCCGATGACGTATGGTCATATGCCAAAATGCATAAGGTTCCGTACAATCGTTTGATTGACAGAGGGTATCCTTCCATCGGATGTGCCCCCTGTACCAGCGCTCCTGTTGATGGAGATCCTCGTTCAGGACGCTGGGCAGACAGCAAGAAAACAGAATGCGGCTTGCACGGCGAAACACCAGCCAATCCCATCCTGCATTCTTGACTGCGCGACACAACAAGGCCTTTCACCTGACACATCTTCATTCCTCACAGGTTTTCAACAGTCTTCGGGCGAGAGAGGGCGACGTGCGCACCACACGGCGCCAAACAACCCAGTTCATGCTTCAAGGAGGCGCCAAATGACGCAAACCACACGGATAACACACTGGGAACAAGTCCCAGTGGATTTTTCACAAGTGCCGGCCATCGAAGAGGCCGACATTCAGGATTTTGAAAAATACACGCTCGAACGCGACGCCGGTCGCCTGGCAGAAGATGATTTCCGACGTATCCGTCTTATGAACGGTATCTACGGCATTCGCGGGGAAGAGCGACTGCACATGGTCCGCATCAAAAGCCCCGGTGGCATACTCAATGCCTCGCGTCTTCGCATGTTAGGCCGGATCAGTACTGAATATTCCCGCGGTTTCGGGCACATCACCACCCGGCAAAACTTTCAATTCCACATGGTGCGTGTCGAAGACGTCCCACAAGTAATGCGCATGATCGCCTCCGCAGGACTCACTACGCGAGAAGCTTGCGGCGACACTTTCCGCACTATCCAGGCAGATCCACTGGCAGGCCTGATCGCAGACCACGCCTTTGATGTCACACCTTGGGCGCAAGCCGCAACCGACCATTTTCTTCGCAACCCAATCACACAGCGTCTCCCGCGCAAATTCAAGGTCAATTTCTCTGGGAACGCCGACGATCTCGGCCAAACAGCCATCAACTGTGTCGGACCTGTTGCTACAAAACACCCGGAAAGCGGCGAACTCGGCTTCCGCGTTTACGTGGGAGGAGGGCTTGGCACTACCCCCTTCGAGGCAAAGCTCCTCGAAGATTTCACCTCGATGGAATGGCTGATCCCGACGATGGAAGCAATCGTGCGGATCTTCAACGTGGAGGGCAACCGGGAGAACCGCAACCGGGCACGACTCAAATGGCTCTTGGCAAACATGGGCATCAAGACCTTCCGCGAAAAGGTCTTTGCCGAACGACAGGCGGTCTTGGCCGCGAGCGGCACAAACACCGGGATTCCCACGCGTGTCCTCGATGCCGGCGCCCACCTTCCCATAAAGGTACAAGCAACCACACCCCTCCCGGCGCCCACCGGAAACGAGCGATTCGACAAGTGGGTCAGCACCAACCTGATCTCGACAGTAGACGGAAAGTTCGCGGCGTATGCCACGATTCCTTTGGGAGACGTCACGACCGAACAGTTCTTTGGCCTCGCCGGCCTGCTCGAGGACTTCGGCTCACCGCTTGAGACAGAGCCAAACATCCGTATCACAAACCGGCAGAACATTCTGTTCCGCGCGATCTCACCCGATAAAATAGAAAAATTCTACAACCGTCTCAATGAGGTCGGCTTCGGCAACTCGAATGTGCATTCGGCAAGCGACCCTGTGTCGTGCCCCGGCGCGGACACCTGCAAAATTGCCGTGACCCAATCTCGTGGTCTCGCAAAAGCAATCCGTGCGAAACTGCAAGAAGAAGACCTCACAGAAGCACCTGTGCGCATCAATATCTCTGGCTGCTCCAACAGTTGCGGTCAGCATCATCTTGCGGACATTGGCTTCTTTGGTTTCGAACGCCGCCACCGCACGGAAAGTACCTCACTTCCGGGCTATCAAATGCTCATCGGTGGCGGCCTCGGTGACGAAGGCGCACGTTTCGGCAAGAAAATCGGCAAGCCCATCGCAAAGATGGCTCCTCAAGCCACGGCCGACACCATACGCATGTACGACAAAGAACGCACTGCAGGTGAATCCTTTCGAGACTGGGTAGACCGCACGGGCACCAGCAAGATCAAGGACGCGCTGCAACAGTACGACAACTTGCCCTCTCAAGAAGCCAACAGCGACGCCTATATCGACTGGGACGAAACCACAAAGTTCCAGGTTGAAGTCGGCGAAAGCGAGTGCAACTAGCGACGCCACTGACACCAGTGACATCACTGGGGGTTTGCCCAGATGGGCAAACCCCACCTGTCACATGGCTTGCACCTCTCGCGGGCAACACAACACGCCTGCGCTGCCCATAGCCCAGATTTTCACGTGCTCCACACCCGAAAATCCCAAAGCACGGCAGCTGCCTGCCTCACATGGCTGCCTGCACTCGCTCCACAATGACCGCAGCCATCTGCACCGGGGTCAGCCCATTCTCCTCGTGCAAGGCCGCAACCGACCCGTGTGCAAGGAATTGCTCGGCAATCCCAAAACGCAAAACTTCCGTCGTGACCTGCTCATCTAGCAGCCGCGTCGCGACTGCAGCCCCAAAACCATTCGTAAGTACATGATCCTCAATTGTCACGAGAAGCGAATGCTCGCGCGCGAGGTCAGGCAAACGGCTATCAAGAGGTTTCACAAAACGGGCGTCGGTCACGGCAGCATCGATCCCTCTCTCCTCCAGGATAAGGGCAGTCTTGCGGGCCACCTCGACCATATTCCCAACCGCGAGAATTTGCACACCGCCAGGGCATTCCTCAATCGCCCACTCCCCAATGGGCAACAACCGCGGGGCCTCATCCCCACCCGATGAGAGTGCTGCACCCTTGGCAAAACGGATCGCAAACGGTCCATCATACGAAAGAGCCGTGTGAAGGAGATTCCGCAAATCGGCGGTGTCAGAAGGCGCAGCAATCACCATGCCGGGAACAGTGGAAAAAAAACTTAGGTCATAAATACCGTGGTGAGACGGGCCATCGTTTCCGGTCACACCAGCTCGGTCGAGCACAAACGTGACGGGCAGCTTGTGCAAGGCGACGTCCATCATAATCTGATCCATTGCCCTGTTGAAAAAAGTCGCATACACAGCAACCACAGGCCGCAGACCGCCAAGTGCAAGACCAGCAGCAAAAGTCACGGCGTGTTGTTCCGCGATTCCCACATCAAAGACTCGGTCAGGAAAACGCTCGGCCATCGGGTCAAGACCGACAGAATTTTGCATCGCCGCGGTAATTGCCACAACCTCAGGGCGGGCAACGGCTTCTTCAAGCAAAGCCGAGCTGAAAACTTTCGTCCAGGAAACTGAACCCAACAGTGTGGAAACACGAGGGCGTCCGGTCACGGGGTCGAACGCTCCCACCCCATGCAAATGGTCACGTTCATCGGATTCAGCGGGACGGTACCCCATGCCTTTCTTCGTCAGCACATGGACAACGACAGGACCATCGATCTCGCGGGCGTGCCGCAACACCTGCTCGACTTGTTCAATGTCGTGCCCGTCAATAGGACCGGTGTACGTGATACCAAGAGTGTCAAAAATAGTAGTGGGCGTCACCAGTTCCCGCAGGCTGCCTTTCACGCGGTGTATGCCGGAAAGCAGCACATCACCGGGCCGGGCAAGCCGCGAAAGGACACCGGACACATCGCGCTTTGCACGCAGATAAAGAGGGTCCGTACGCAATTGGGCAAGGTGGCGTTGCAACCCTCCAACGGTCGGGCTGTAACTGCGACCATTGTCATTCAAGACAATGGTGAGAGGAAGGCGACGGTCGGCAATCTGATTGAGTGCCTCATAGGCCATGCCGCCGGTCAGGGCCCCATCTCCTACAACCGCGACAACACGCCGATTCTGCTCTGTACGAGCAACAGCCAGAGATAGACCCGCAGCATACGAAAGGGCAGTCGACGCGTGGGAGTTCTCCATCACATCGTGATCACTCTCCGCACGCGACGGGTAGCCGGAGAGACCACCATATTGCCGCAAACTTCGAAAATCGTCTTTGCGGCCCGTCAAGATCTTGTGGACATAAGACTGGTGTCCAGTGTCCCAAACAATACGATCTTTGGGAGTATCGAACACGCGATGTAACGCCAACGTCAGTTCGACAACACCCAGATTTGGCCCAAGATGGCCACCGGTTTCCGCAACTCGTTCAACGAGAAAGGACCGGATTTCGCGCGCCAGTTCCGCAAGTTCGGGAAAAGACAACCCGCGCAAATCCGAGGGAGAGGAAACTCGCTCAAGCACCATGAAGACAGCCTAGCTTTCGTCTTTTCTTGCTGATTCCCGGCCTCGTATCAGCCCTTATCGACAGAAAACAAAACCAGGCCACCGAGTTCTGAAGGATCTCGAGAAAGGGGATATCTCAAGATCCCAGAATCACAGCAAAAAAGGTATATCACCCCAGTAAAGCAGCTCTTTCCCAACAGGGACTTAAGATATCAGCCAAGCAGGAAAAACCCTGCAGAAAAGGAGGACAGCCAACAAAAAGAGCAACCTGAACTAGGATGCCAAGTATCCTGCCGGCAACCTGATTTCGCACAACTGATATAGGGTAACTTCCCAGCAGACAGGACCTTGACCACAGGGCACCCAAACCCCGTCACTGTCTCGGCTGTCTCAACTGATAACGATCTCCGGCACACATTCCAGAGGTACCTCCCAGAGGATATGCTTTATGACACCTTCCGCAGCCACTTCTCCCTCGTCGCCAGGCTCCCCTCCGTCTCAGACATCTTCCTCTCACGCACCTGTCCCAAGACGCGTGTCCCCGCCCTCCCGCCTCCTCTGCGGACCAGGACCATCAAATGTGCACCCCGATGTGCTCTCGGCAATGGCATTGCCGCTTACCGGGCATCTCGACCCCTACTTTCTCGCCATTCTCGATCAGATAAACGAGATGTTGCGTACAGTCTTCGTCACACAAAACCTCCTCACTTTTCCTCTCTCCGGCACGGGATCTGCCGGGCTTGAAGCAGCCCTTGTCAACACCCTCGAAACCGGAGACACCGCAGTAATCTGCGTCAATGGTGTCTTTGGAGAACGGCTTTGCGAAGTCGTAAAACGTTGCGGTGCCAGGGTGGAACGGGTCGAAGCCCCTTGGGGACAGCCAATTTCCCCCGATGACCTCGCGCGCACAATGCAACGTTTCCCCCAAGCCCGTCTTGTGGCAGCTGTACATGCCGAGACATCGACGGGTGTGGAAAACAACCCGGCAGCCTTGGGCAGAGTGATCCGAGAACACGCGCCCGACGCCCTTTTTGTGCTCGACGCCGTCACTTCCTTGGCAGGTATCCCCGTCAATCTCGACAGCTGCCATGTCGACATCTGCTACTCGGGTACGCAAAAATGTTTGTCGGTACCACCAGGGCTTTCCCCGGTTTCTTTTTCCGAGCGGGCCTTTGCACGCTGCCAAACACGCACAACTCCCACACAATCTTGGTACCTAGACGTTTCTTTGATTGGGCGCTATCTTGACGCGTCGCAACGCGCCTATCACCACACTGCCCCGATCTCTGCCCTCTTCGGTCTGCATGAGGGGCTACGCCGGGTACTCAACGAAGGCCTTGAAGCCCGATATCGCCGTCATCGGGCCGCAGGAGAACGCCTGCAACAAGAACTCAAAAAACGCGGCTACCAGCTCTTTGCCGCAGAAGGAGCACGGCTTCCCCAGCTCACGTCAGTGCTCCTCCCCGACGGGGTTGACGATGCCGCAGTGCGCAACAAGCTCTTGCATGAGCAGGGAATTGAAATCGGCGGGGGGCTTGGCGCCTACGCGGGAAAACTCTGGCGTATCGGTCTCATGGGAGAAAACGCCACGGACGAAGTCGTCGACCGTCTGCTCGACGCCCTCCCAAGCTGAGGTCAAC
>DEIU01000010.1:21348-61726 GCA_002352645.1 Acidimicrobiia bacterium UBA2766
GTCAACGCCCTCCCAAGCTGAGGCAAACTCGAGAGAACCGCTCATCACCCCAGCCCGAAGCGATTTTCCCAAGCGTGCCCTCGCTTGCGGAGGGAACAGAGGCACATGGCAAACGGGGAGAGCCAAGCCTGTAAGAAACCCGAACCGGTCGGAAAAGGCCTGGTCTCATCCGCGCTCAACTCTTCTCAAGACGCGTAAAACTCCCGACAAACAAGTCAAACTTATTACGCGCACCGGAGAACTCTGACAGGGGCACCTTCAAGGTAAATACGTAGAGTATTGCGTCGCTGTCCAAGGCAAGCACTTGGCGCTGACGCAGGACAACCCCGCCACGAGGATGCGTGAAATTCAACACCACCGCCGGAAGACTTCCCAGCCGGGTCTCTTCTGTGGGCAGAAACTCCACCCCTTTGATCTGGCGTTCTATGCCCTCTCTGGTTTTGTTCGTGATCTCCTCAATCGAATAGCGGCTCAGCCCCCCCTCCCCAATCGTGAGATTGACACTCGTGGGAAATTTCTCTGACAACTCAGCGGGAGCAAAAAACTCTGCCACGCGCGCGCTGCCGCTCTCGTCAAGTCGCCATTCACTCGGGTAACGGAAGCGCACACCCTTCCTTCGGTTCACATACCAGCCGTTCTCTCGTTCTGAGAGGCTTTCGACAAGGTTTGCAGAGACCTTCCCCTCAGAAGAGTCCTCCCCCCCACGAAAAACAGCGAGCCCAACAAGAAACGACAGCACAACAACAGGCAGAATCAAGAGAAAAGTTCGGCCTGTGCCGAGGTTGCGTAAACCGTCTTTCCAACGGGTAAACTCCTGCCCCCAATTGTGCACTGTCCCAGTTTCCACATTGGCATGCGTCTCAGCTGCAACAGGAGTCCCTGGACGCGACCATAAGCGGCCTTTATGAAAACAGGTCGCCCACCAGCGGGCGAAAAAAGCGAAAAGTGGGCTGTCCACAGAAAAGAACTGGCGAAAAGTCAAAAATTTCGACTGGGTCTCTGCCACAGGCGAGCAAAGACGCAAGGGGTTCCCTTCTCCAGCAGCAGCCTGCCCCGCGCCTCCTGCTTGCAGACCGTCTCCCGCGAGGCTTCCCCTTTCCTGTCCTCCGAAAAGCTTTTCCGGCGACACCTTCATCTCGGTCGCAGTCAGGCCGCAGAGCACCTGCGCACGTTGTAAATCGCGTCCTAATTGTGCAACTGAGGATTGGCGCTGCCCCGGGTTTTTTGCCATCGCCTGTTCGATGACCTGACAGACTGGTTCCGGCACACCACAAGACCGTAAATCCGGGAGCGACTCATAGGCAATCCGATGCACAAGAGCAACCATTGAGTCTTGTTCTGACCGCAGAAAGGCAGGACTCCCCCATAACAACTCAAACAAGGTAGATCCGAGAGAGTACACATCAGACGCCACTGTGGGACGTTGGCCGGCGACCACTTCTGGAGCAGCGTGCCACACACTGGCAAAGACTGTCGCCGTCTGCGTTTCCGGTAAACCGGGAAGAGTCGCAATACCAAAATCGCAGAGCTGGGGCTCATAAAACTCAGACACAAGAATATTTGCAGGCTTCACATCTCGATGGAGCACCCCAGCAGCATGCACTGTGGCAAGTGCCCCGGAAATCTTTACTCCAATACGGAGTACTTCTGGCCATTGCACACAGCGTTCAAGGGCAACACGGTCCGAGAGAGAACCACCTGAAAGGTATTCCATCACAAGAAAAGGTCGTCCAACAGAAGTCATTCCTGTGTCATACATGGTGACAATGTTGGGGTGAGTCGACAGCGTGCCGAGCGCTCGCCGTTCTCGTTCAAAACGTTTCCAAGAACGGCGATCAAGCACGGTCAGTAAAAGCTTTACTGCAACGACACGATCAAACGTGGTCTGCACAGCACGGTACACAACCCCAAAACCACCACGGCCGATCTCTTCTACTTCTGCAAAGTCAGCAATACGAATTTCATTCGCCATATCTGCAGCAGTAAGCGGGCCTGTCTCACTTGAGATACCTAGCGCAGAAAAAGGCGGCATGGAGGGATTTGCCGAAAAATCCGACTCCTGTATTTCTGACCTTCCCTCTGACCTTCCCATGGAAAAGGGCGTTGGAGAAGACAGGCCTGCCAGAAAAGAGTCTTCTCTGAGGATTCCCTGCTCGGGCGGAAACTGCGCACTGCTGTTTCGAGCAGGCAACACGCTGCCGGTTGCGCTCTCGACAGTATTGTCGATAATCGGAGCAAATCTCGCGATTTCACTGTCTGTTCTTTCCCGCGTGCCAGAGGAAACAGCTTCTTTGCCACCCGCGTCTCGCAAAAGCCAGACCTGTGCCGAACCGCTCTGCTCGGCTTGCACTCCAGTGAGGTTTTCTTCTGGTCCTGTCTCCCGCACAGCCCCATAATGAACTTCAGGAGAACCCTCAAATCCCAACGAAACAATATGGTCAGGACCGACCCCTGACCCAATAATTTTCTCAGTCACGCGCCTGTTTCTTCCCTTGCGTCCCAAAAACCGATATGCCGATTACGAGGCAGCAAAAATCGGACCAGGCACAGACCCTTCCGAGAGAAACCCGGAAGACCTTTGCCTCTCCAACACGTTCGGACACAACGCGGCGACGGTGAAAAGACTGGCATTAGAGGGAATGCCCCACGGGATCAACGAAAAAGACCACACGAAGCAAGAGAAAACAGCTTACGCAAGATCCCTTACCCGAGAGGGCACACCAGCGTTCCGAAAAGAAGGTTCTCGAAACGCCCCTGGAAAACAAGGGTAGTGCGTTCCCAGAAGCAGGATGGACCAAGGGGAAAAAATTCAGCTGTGTCACCGGCAACACCTTCCCAAAAAAGCCCTGAAATATCAGCAAAAAGACAAAAAATCGAGAGCGAAACAGTCCTGCCCTGAGAAGACGAAAACACGAAAATCTGAAAACTTGCCGGCGACAGTGAAAAACCACAGGCCACGCCGAATGCCTCAGCCAACAAAAGCCGCCATAAGCCCCACGCTATCCTCAGGGCCAGTCGCCAGCACTCGATCTCCCGCTTTCAACACAAAACCTCTACGCGGTCGGTAACGCCACATATTTCCGCGTTGCACAGCCAAAACCGTCATCCCGGTCTTTGTGCGCACGCAGGCATCACCGAGCGAACGCCCCGCCGGCAAAGATTCTTCCGAGATCTGAAACCGCGCCACAATCTCATCGGCTTCGCTCAATGCCTCTCCCACAATCGGGTGCAACCCCTCCCCATGTTCAATCACCCACACCATTTCTTGGGCGGCGTGGCAAATGCGTTCAATCGCCGATCCGATATGCAAAAGACCCCGTAGATCAGAGGGGTCGATCTCAGTTTTTCCGGCAGCAAGAACCCATCGCTCAAGTTCGTCGTACATCTTATCGGTGCGTTCCTCAAGCGAAGCCACCTCTTTTGCAAGGGTCTTGTCATTCAATAAAAGAGCAGAATAGGCAAGACCAACCGCCACTTCACTCATGTTTTTCAGTTCCACAAGCAGATCAACAGCCACGCTCAGACTGTCAGCCACACTCCAAACCAGCAGCTCATGCGCTTCTTCGGTATCGGGTAACCCAGCGAGGTGCCGCAGACGACGCAACCCGTCTTCCGCGCCTTGCACATAGAGGATATCCCCGGGCAGAAGTACCTCGGTCTGGGTCGGAGCAGTGCGCCATTGGGCACCTCGTTTTATTGCGATCACCCAGAGGCCAGTTTCCCGGGGAATCGCCAGCTCGGCCAGGTTTGCTCCACACAAGTGCGATTGCTCTGGCAAGGGGACTCTCCCCACGACTTCATCCGCGTGACGCAAGTCTCTGCGCAGTTCATACGGAACGCCCAATCTGCGAGGCACAACACGGGCAATCTCTTCTGCAGCGTCTCCGATCTTCTCCATGGCCGACGCGATCTGCAGAATCCCCGCAAAATAATCTGCATCTTGGGGACTACGTGCCGCCATCAAGCAAAGACGGCGCAAACGAAAAATTTCGCTGCGTAAAGACTCCTCAAGTTCTTGCACTTCATAGGCAAGGTCTCGGTCGTCGAATAGTACGGCAGCGTAAGCGAGATCAACCATGAGTTCAGACGCGTCTTTTGCATCCACGAGCACGTCTTTAATACTGCGCTGCACTCCTCAAACTCCGATCATGGTCAGCACTGCGGTAAAGCAGAGAACACCGAGCAGATCCATCGTGGAAGTCACAACAGGGATCGAATAGTTATCTGGATCCAAACCAAAACGCAAGCTTATAAACGCCATATAATAACCCACGAATAGGGCCAAAGTGCAGGTAAGAACACCTGCCGCTAAAATACCTCGCACCGTTACAAAAACTCCAGGTCCTGCAAGACCTTGAGAATACGTGACCATTTCCGCCACCATCGCCAAAACCGGAAAAATCACAAAACCAAAAAGATAAACAACTGTCATATCCAAAAAGACAACTTGCTGGGGCCACAATCTCGGCTCAACAGAGCCAAGGTGCAGCTTGGTCGTAAGACGGCTCGCAAAAACACCACCAAGACCACCACTTGTCGCAAGAAAGGCAGGCAAAAGCATCAAGAATACAGCATAGGAGAGGACGTCCTTATTTCCCGCCACAACAACGCCTGCCAGAAGGTCAATCCCCCCCACCAGCCCCAAAATTGGCAGACTTTCCAGCACTATTCGTTTTGCTGTACGAGAGAGACGGAATAAAGCAACAAAAAGAAAAACCGCCCCACCAAACAGTAATATACTCCCGAAAACAGTAGTGAAATTCCCATGCCCGGCAAGCAACGCGGCGAGAGCAAGAGAAGGAACACCGCTCAGGTCGCCCGCCAGTGTAATAAGTGGAGACGCAACTTGGTCCGGGTCAAAATCCCAGCGCACCGACATCCAGGCCACCCCCACTGCCACTGTACCAATGACACATGAGGCCAAGAGCCCGCCCACAATCGAGATCACTGCGAAATCAAAAAGCGTGTCCGTCTTCCGTCCAAGGGCATTACTCAATGCCCATCCTCCCACAGCAAGCGCGGCGGAAGCCGTTGTTGAAAGTACAAAAACAGCAGCAATATTCCGGCGTAATACCCCATTTTTACACCACCCAAACTCGAATTCTCCCACTTGTACGGCAGTTCCAAGTCGGGCGCCCATCGCCCCAAAAACCGACCCCCGCACGCCAACAACGGGAACAAGCAGCACAAGAAAACTCGGGAATTTCTCCAGCGTGCCAGAAATGTTCGCGAGCATTAATCCCGCGCACAAGCCCGCCACAGCGGCAACAGTCTGCGTCGAGAGACCGATAAAAATTGTTTTCCGCTCTGCCCCCCAATGGCGGCCAACCTGAGAAGCTGCCCGCATCGGGAGCACATACGGCCGCAGAAGACGGCGGCGGTCTGCTCTCTTGTGGTCAGAAGCGTTTACGTCAGAAGCGTTTACGTCAGAAGCGTTTTCTGTTGTACAACGATTCCAGTGCCGCTGCACATAAGAAGACGCGCCACACTCAACCTCTGTGACGGGTGCAAAATCTATTTGGACCCGCGCAGCAGGGTCATTTTCTCGCGCTGTCATAGCGGACTTTCACAGAACAGCCTTTCAGTGATTTATTCGGCGGCGTCCGCAAGGGATTCCGATAAAGACGGGTGGACATTCAAAGTAGATACGAGATCAGTCACCCGTAGTTTGGTTCGCACTGCCAACGCGATCGGTGCCACCAGTTCAGCAGCGTGCGCGCCAACAACTGATCCACCAAGTACTTGGGCGGTAAGGGGATCGGAGATGATCTTCACGAACCCCGATTGGTAACCCTCGATCAGAGTCTTGGGATTAAAGGAAAAAGGAACTTTCGTAATACGGGTTTTTCGCCCGATACTGAATGCCTCGGCCTCAGCCACACCCACATCGGCTATTTCGGGATCGGTGAAAATAGCCTGCGCAACTGAACCGTAATCGATAAGAGGAGCACGACGGCCCATCACATGGTACCCAACAAGACGTCCCTGTGCCGCTGCCAAAGATGAAAGAGGCAGTTTGTCCGTGACATCACCACAGGCATAGATACCCGCAACATTCGTTTGGCACAGCTCATCAATAGGGATGTGCCCTGACCGCAGGGTCTTCACGCCCTCTGTTTCCAGGCCAAGTTCTTCAGTATTGGGAACGGATCCTATCGCCATCAGAACATGCGAACCAGTCACAATCCGCCCATCCACCATCTCGACGCAAACCCGTCCTTGTTGCTCGTCCCAGCGCACACCCTGTGCGCGAGCACCTTTGAGAATATCCACTTCCCGTTGCACGAGGTTTTCCTCAAGTGCATAGGCGACTTCGGGATCTTTCCCTGGTAGCACATGCCGGCGACTTGCAACAAGCGTCACCTTGCAGCCAAGGGAAGAGAAAATATGCACAAACTCCACGCCAGTCACGCCTGATCCCACAATGACGATATGTTCTGGCAATTCAGTCAGGCTGTACGCATGCCGGCTACTCAGCACGCGTTTCCCATCGAATGGAACCCAGTCAGGCATCCGCGGACGCGATCCAGCAGAAAGAAGCACTGCATCCGCAGAAACCTCTTCTTCCAGGCCATCATGGTGGCAAAGCAACACTTTTTTCTCGCCGACAAGACGTCCGACTCCGTCAACCAGACACACTCCCTGGCTTGCAAGCTCTCCCGAAACCGAATCGCAAAGTTTCTCTTGAATTTTTGCAATGCGCAAGCCAACACGGCGAAGGTCAACACCACTCCCCCCGAGCTCGACATCGAGGCCAAGTGAACGAGCCCTGCGCACACCCGCCAAAGCATTCCCGGTTGCCACCATGGCCTTCGAGGGAATGCAATCAAGCAGGTGGGCACTCCCACCGAGAATGTCACGTTCGACCAGAGTGACAGTGGCACCGAGACGGGCAGCAGTAGAAGCTGCCTGATTGCCGGCGGGTCCTCCGCCGATAATGACAAGACGCATAACAAACACCAATGTATCGAACGTGTCGGAAGTGCCCGCTCACAGAAAACAGCGACTTTCCTCCCGTCACTTTGCACGACACGCCGCCTCACGACACACCATTGAGGAGAGAATTACGACAAAGTCGTACTAGGACAAAAAACGAAGGAACACGCCATGCCCAAAAACGGACAGGGCATTTTACTCCGGGATACACCCTGCAATTTTCCCTGACAGACTGCAAAAAGTTTGCAGAATATGCTGGGCAGCACGAGTCGGCAAAAGCTCACCATTCAGGACAAGCCATTCTACTTGTGCCACCTCTGGCGCGACCTCAACGTCTGTCCGCAACACAGTTTCCACAGCATCAACGACTTCACGCCACATCCAATCTTTTGCCTGGAGAACCCGTTGCGCTTCTCGTTCGCCCGAACTGCCAAGGGCAGCGCGGTGTTCCTGCACGACAGCCCAAACCTCTTCGATCCCACGCTCTTCCAAGGCAGAAACCAACAGAACACGGGCCGACCAATGGGGCGACTTTGGCCGCATGAGATGCAGCGCAGCCCGGTACTCTCCGGCAGACCTCTCCGCGTGACGACGGAAATCACCATCAGCCTTATTCACAATGACCAGGTCGGCAAGTTCCATCACCCCCCGCTTCATACCTTGCAGCTCATCTCCCGCAGCAGGTGCCAACATGAGCAGAAAAATATCCGACATGCCGGCCACCGCGACCTCCGACTGCCCTACCCCAACCGTCTCCACAATGACGACATCAAATCCTGCGGCTTCGCAGAGCAGGAGGGATTCACGCGTGCGTCGCGCCACCCCTCCCAAAGTCCCACCCGAAGGAGAGGGACGAATAAAGGCGTCAGGGTGACACGCAAGACCTTCCATACGCGTCTTGTCACCGAGAATCGACCCCCCTGTCCGCACGCTCGAAGGATCAACTGCAAGCACCGCAACCCGCTTGCCAAGACCAACAAGAAAAAGCCCCAGCACCTCAATAAACGTTGATTTTCCCACACCAGGAGTCCCAGAGACACCGATCCGCACTGCTCCACCCGTCTGCGGCAAAAGCTGCGTCAACAAGATATCTGCCTGAGATTTATGGTCGGCACGAGTCGACTCGATCAAGGTGATTCCCTGCGCGAGCGCACGCCGTTCTCCGGCAATGATCCGTTTCGCCAATGGGTGCGTCGCCACAGCGGACACACGAGACACAGCACAAGAGGAAGAAGTATCAGACGCTGCGCTTGGGGAGTAATGCGTGGAATCACATGCTGGATCGCTCATCGGATCATCTCTCTCCCCATGGCCAAGGAGTCCAAGGCGACCACCCGGCAAGCTCTCTCAAGGCGCTGGACCCCGGCACTCTGGGGCATGCTAGCGGGAGAAAACGCAAAAAATACAAGAAAGCACAAGGAGCACTCGGCAAAACTCTTCAAACCCCATGATCTCCCCGCCGTACACCCGCGGTACATCCGCTGCACTTTCGACGTACAACAGAGAAGCAGCCGATTCTGATCACCTTTGCCGGCAATCCTCGAGAACGAGAAATCCACCCGGTATTTTCAGTAAAAACCAGAATATACCGACAGACTGCGCAAAGTGCTTACAAACAGCAGAAAAAACTGGGGAAACCCCGACAAGCCTCCCCTATGGCCATGAAAAAACCTCAAACACCCCAGCAAAAAGTCGCGGGGTGTTTGAGGTCAAAATACACACAGGCAAAAGCCTGTAGAGAACGATCAGAAGTCGATAACCTGCCGGGCCACAGTGCCGCTCTTAAGGTCGGCAAAACCCTTATTGACCTCGTCGAGCGAAAGATGGGCAGAAACCATCTCATCCAACTTCAAACGACCGTCTAGGTACATATCAACAAGACGCGGCATGTCAGTGCGGAACTGATTCGAGCCCATGGTCGAGCCTTGGATTTTCTTCTCCATCAGGAACTGCATACCCGGAAGAGAAACCATATCCCCCAGAGGGATCATGCCAATAATGGTCGCCGTTCCCCCGCTGCGCAGCATGCCGAACGCCTGTTCCGCGGTCTTCTTCAGGCCGATGGCCTCAAAGCTGTAGTCAACACCGCCCCCACTCACTTCCAGCACCTTAAAGCTGGGGTCGCCTTCGGATGCGTTCACGACATGCGTCGCACCGAGTTCTTTTGCCATCTCAAGCTTGGAATCGATCATGTCGACCGCAATGATCTGGTTCGCTCCGGCAATGCGCGCGCCTTGGATCGCAGCAAGGCCAACACCGCCTGCGCCAATCACCGCCACTTTCGTCCCGGGCTCCACTCCTGCCGTACGGAAAACTGCACCAGTCCCCGTCGTGATGCCACAGCCAATGAGAGAAGCCTTGTCAAGCGGCATGTCCTCACGAATCTTCACAATAGCATGTTCGTGTACAAGCATCTGCTCGGCAAAAGACGAGAGATTCAAAAATTGGAAAGCAGGCGAACCATCTGGCATGGAAAGACGGGGCGTACCTCCCATTGGTCGGGAACACTCGGCCTGACTATTACTGCAAATAGCCATGTGACCGCTCAAACAGTTCTCACAATGACCGCAGAACACCGAAAGACACGTAATAACATGGTCCCCCGGCTTCACATAGGAAACACCGGCCCCAACGGCTTCCACGATCCCAGCTGATTCATGCCCCAACACCGTTGGGGTCATATAAGGGTAGCTCCCCTCAATAAAGTGCAGGTCACTATGGCAAAGACCCGCCGATACTGTCTTTACCAGGACTTCCCTCGGTCCCGGCTCATCAATCTGCACATCCAAGATCTCGAGATCACCAGGAATCTGTTTCAGCACAGCCGCTTTCATATGGAACCCCCTCATTTTTCACAGAAGTAACCAACAGGCGCGCAACACGCACAGCTCATACTCCTTGGTATACCATCGGTATCTTCGCGGGGTTTAACAAACAGCGCAAGCCATAAGAGTATCGTTGTCTGTCACACACTCCTGAACAGCGACAGGCAGCATTCTTTTTCAGCGCTTTCTGCCCAATGCTTGACGCTGCAAACGAAACAGTTCTGACAAGATGGTCAAGCCCCACTTGTCAGAACAACCCCACGGCAGAAAAGACATTGTCCCATCAGACAAGCTCCCGACAAGCATTTGCCGGCGCTTCTCCCGAAATCGCGAACCCGAGATCACACACCTGAGATCGCAAATCCGAGATCAGGCAAGTGCCCCCTCAAGAAGTCGCAGGCTCGGCACGGAGCAGGCGCAAGACCTCGGCAGCCGCAACAGGAATATTTGTGCCAGGGCCAAAAATCGCAACAGCCCCTGCGGCATACAATTCCTCGTAATCCTGCGCGGGAATCACTCCGCCACACACAATCATGATGTCGCCGGCCCCCTCATTTTCGAGCGCTGCCGCAAGCTGGGGAACGAGAGTTTTGTGGCCGGCTGCCTGGCTCGACACCCCGACAATGTGCACATCATTGTCGACCGCATTCTTGGCAACTTCTGCCGGTGTCTGGAAAAGCGGACCGACATCGATGTCAAAACCAAGATCGGCAAAAGCTGTGGCAATAACCTTGGCACCTCGATCGTGCCCATCCTGCCCCATTTTCGCAACAAGCATACGGGGTCTCCGCCCCTCGGCCTTCGCGAAAGCCTCAACTGCCTCTTTCACCGAAGCAAACTCGCGGTCTGCTTCCTCGCCTGACTGATACGACGCACCGTACACACCAGACACGCTCTGCACAACTGCCTTGTGCCGTCCGAAAACCGCCTCCATCGCGTCGGAGATTTCCCCCAAGCTGGCACGGGCACGAGTCGCTTCAATCGCGAGTTCCAACAAGTTGGCTTCCCCAGCTGCCCCGGCAGAGAGTGCACGCAAGGCGTCCTGACAACGTACCTCGTCCCGATCCCGACGCAGGGCTATCAGGCGGGCCACCTGACTTTCTCGTACTGCAGTGTTGTCCACCTCCAGAATCTGTATCTGGTCGGCTTCCTCGTTCGTTTCGTCCACCAGATATTTGTTGACCCCGACGATGGTTTCCTCGCCGCGGTCAATACGAGCTTGTTTCCGGGCAGCGGCCTCTTCTATCACGAGTTTCGGCATGCCCGATTCGACCGCTTTCGTCATTCCTCCGCGTTCCTCGATCTCCGTAATGAGTTTCCAGGCCTCATGCACAAGAGAATTCGTCAGGCTTTCCACGTAGTAACTGCCACCGAGGGGATCAATGACATTTGCCGTGCCCGACTCCTCGGCAATGATGAGCTGCGTATTACGGGCAATGCGGGCCGAGAAATCCGTGGGAAGTGCAATCGCCTCGTCAAGAGCATTCGTATGCAGGGACTGTGTGCCGCCAAGCACTGCCGCGAGGGCTTCCAAGGTAGTGCGCACCACATTGTTGTAGGGATCTTGCTCGGTCAGGCTCACACCCGACGTCTGACAATGTGTGCGCAACATGCAAGATTTCTCGTTCTTTGCCCCCAATTGGCGCATGACCCGGTGCCAGAGGATTCGCGCAGCCCGCAATTTGGCAACTTCCATAAAGAAATTCATGCCAATACAAAAGAAGAAAGAAAGACGCCCGGCAAAGGCATCAATATCGAGTCCCTGGGCAACGGCATAACGCGCGTATTCCAGGCCGTCGGCAATGGTGAAGGCGAGTTCTTGCACCTGTGTGGCGCCCGCCTCCTGCATGTGGTAGCCGGAAATCGAAATCGAATTGAACTTGGGCATGTGCGCCGACGTGTGCCCAATGATGTCCGCCACAATGCGCATGCTGGGAGCAGGCGGGTAAATATAGGTATTGCGGACCATGAACTCTTTCAAAATGTCGTTCTGGATGGTCCCGGTGAGCTTGTCCTGCGACACTCCCTGTTCTTCGGCAGCAACGATATAGCCGGCCAGGGTCGGGATCACCGCTCCGTTCATGGTCATCGAGACCGACATCTGATCAAGAGGAATCCCGGCAAAAAGCACCTTCATGTCTTCAACAGAATCGATTGCCACTCCGGCTTTGCCGACGTCTCCCACGACACGGGCATGGTCGCTGTCGTAGCCTCGGTGCGTCGCCAGATCGAAGGCCACTGAAAGGCCTTTTTGCCCTGCCGCCAAGTTACGGCGGTAAAAGGCATTCGATGCTTCTGCTGTGGAAAAACCGGCATATTGGCGAATCGTCCAGGGACGGTTCGCGTACATGGTTCCACGAACACCACGCACAAAAGGCGGAAAGCCTGGCAGATTCGCCAGACGGTCGGTTTCCTCCTGGTCCATTTCTTCCAGGTCAGCAGCAGTGTAAAGAGGCTTGACAGGAATACCTTCCGGCGTGTGCCAGACAAGGTCGTCAAGGGCACGCGCTCCCCTCAACTCTTTTTCCGCCAAGGCTTCCCAATCAGACAAGCTCCGCCGTTCGTCCGCCATGAAGTGACCTTTCCGCTTTCTGGTCCCGCTCTCCGGCCCTGCTCTTTATCGCCCTAAAACGCCATGTTTGTCGCAACAAGCCAGAATCTCGACCTACGCGCCTGACGCGCACAGCTCGACAAGAAACCTGACCACTGGCAAGAGAACAGAGGGCCGCGCAGGGCACCCGTGCAGCGGACCCCATAGTACTTCCGGTCCGGAAGGCATACCCAAACCGCGCAATCCCAGGAAAAACCCGGGAAAGTCCCCGCTCACATCCCGGCAAAGCGCTGGATAAGACCTCGAAAAACCAGGCAAGGCTACAAGACCAAATCAGGTCGAACGAACCAAGAAACATACCCCAGGATTGGACTTCCACACGGACAATCTTGCCCATCACAAGCCCGGCAAATATCAAGAATACGCAAGAGCATGAAGAAAAGCCCTTATTCGCTCCCCCGTCCCATGAAGACCGTTCGGTCCACTAGCATTTTCCAGTGTCTTCCAAATACGCGGAATCCCCACACGGGTATTGCCCCCTCCACAGAGAGAAAACCGGCAACAGGGGGGGAACGAGGGAAGGAAAGGATGACGAGACAGAACGCAGGCTGCGTGCCAACAAAGGAACGGGAAGAGGACCGCATACCGATCTGGGACACCATAGCTCGCGCCGTCACAGACCCTCTCCGCAGTGCACGTGTTCTCCACATCGGATGCGCGCACGGAGGACTACTCCGGCACCTCTACGATTGTTATCACATCCGCGAAGGCTATGGCTACGACATCTCCTTGGATTCGATAGAGACTGCCGAACAAGAACGCAAAAACCGGCCACTCCACTACGCTGTCTCCCAAAGCATCCCGCAAGGGTGGGAAGCGTTCGACCTCGCATTCAGCTACGAGGTGCTCTACTTACAGCACGATCTCGTTGCCCACGCGCAAACCATTCGCGAAAGCCTGCGTCCTGGCGGTTCTTACTATGCCGTCATGGAGGCCCATCAGGAGAATCCCCTCGCCGAGCTCTCGCATGCTGCGCTCTCCCGAGGGCGGGAAATGCCTCCTATCTATTCACTTGACGACGTGGCTGCCGCGTGTGAATCAGCAGGGTTCGAGGTAGCAGCACGTCAACTTGATGTCGGTTTCGTTTCGCATAGCACCCACACTTTCCCAAGCTATTTTCAGGCAATCGAGCATTACTCTCGCCACAAAATGCTCTTTCGATTACACTGCCCAGTTGAGCACGACCAGAAACAAGAATTCCTCAAAAAATAATACATACAGTGCCATATGGTTCGTATCCTTTGTGGTCCATATAGCCTTTCTCAGTTTCCTTCCATTGCTTTCTTTTTCTTTCCCAATAAAAAAAGATTTATCACTAAAATTGCGATAATTTTCTCCTATCAATATTTCCACGCCAAGCTCTGCCACCAGAGCGCACAGACAGCANNAGAAAAAATCTTTTTTTGAAAAGGGCACGACAAAGGAAGTCCAATGCCAGGAAACAATTCCAACTTCCCGCTTACCCTGGAACTAAACGCCCCATTGGAGGTCGCAAACTGGCGGCCCCTCGTACATTGGTTGCTCGGCATACCTCACCTAATGGTGGCATATTCTCTCAGCAGTCTCTTTTCAGTTTTCACCATTATTGCCTTTTTTTCCATCCTATTTACTCGCAAGATCCCCAAGGGCATCTTTTCCGCGATGGTCATGATCATCCGGCACAATTGGCGGATTGCGTCTTATGTGACTTTCGCACGAGAGGATTACCCTCCGTTTCATTACACGCTACAAACAGCAGATACAGGTGACGATCAGGCAGCCCTTTCGATCACGGAACCCGAAGAATTCAACCAGTGGCTTCCTCTCGTAAAATGGTTTCTTGCCATTCCCCATTACGTCGTTCTCTCCATCCTGGGAATCGGGCTCTTTTTCTCTCTCATCGTCTCCTTCTTCACCATCCTTTTCACCGGGAAATACCCAGAGGCACTGCGCGATTATTTCATAAATGTCTATAGTTATTCGGTCAGAGTTAACATGTATACCGGCCTCCTTACCGACAAATACCCACCTTTTTCTCTCTGACATTTTCCAATAAAATACAACTGTATCTCACAAATGTCAGCGCACGGCAACGCCTGACAAGACCATGACGCATACAGTGCCCACCGGCAACAGTGCCTACCCGCAAAGCACAGCAGGAAAGAGAAAAACACACTCGCGGCACACCAGAAAAAGATCACCGAAAAAATCATTCGCCCGACCAACAAACAAGGGCGCAAGAACTAACACACAAAAAGCGGGCTTTCTCCCTGTTTTTCAGGAGAAAGCCCGTCACGCGACTCTCCGTAATCCACCCCTCTCAACTGCAGAAATACGCGCATACGAACAATGCGCCGGCACACAGTCCGACAAGCACAAACGAAAAAAGACAGAGCCGGGGAACACAAGCATTTCCCTTTGGCTTCCTGCCCCACCCGTCACGAACGCAGCAAACGTCCCGTAGCCGGGTCACGCACTACAAAGTATTTCGCCTCGGGGTGGTGCAGCACAATGGCCGCAGTCGACTGCTCCGGCACCCACATGCATGTGTCCGACAACGACAAACCAACTCGTTCAGGCTGCAAAATCTCGGCGACGACAGTCTGCTCGGCCAGATCAGGACACGCAGGGTACCCCCACGAATAGCGTCCCCCACGATATCCCTGACGAAAAACCGCGGGCAAACCAGTCCCGTCCTCGTTCACGAAACCCCACTCCTGACGCATGCGAAAATGCCAGTACTCCATCAGTGCTTCCGTCATCTCCACAGAAAAACCGTGCAAGTGGAGATAATCCTTATAGCGATCGGCAGCAAAAAGAGCTCCCGCCGTTTCACTGGCTTTTGCTCCCATTGTCGCAATCACAAGGCCGATATAGTCATCTTCTCCGCTGCCTCGCGACCGTACAAAGTCCGCCACACAGAGCCGGTCATCGCCAGGCTGGCGAGGAAAAGAAAGCTGCTGCCACTCTTCCCCGGTTTCGGGATGACAGACAAAGAGGTCATTCCCATGAGCACGCGTCTTGTAATATCCATACACAATTGTCGGAAGCAGAACTTGTTCCGATCTGGTCTGTGCGAGCAGGGCCTTGAGTGCAGGACGCGCCTCATTCTGCAAAATTTCTTCGTACTTTTCCGGAGAAGTGCGGCCTGGCACATACCGCCACTGATTGCGAAACAAAGCCGTTTCATTTATCCATTTTGCAATCTCGTCGAGCGGCAGCCCTTTGATAACACGAGATCCCAGAAAAGGCGGAACAAAAACTGGATTATCGCGTGCGACCCCAGAGCGTTCCGTCGAAAAAACAAACGGCGCAGACGCGACAAGCGACTCTGGTGCGGCTCCTCCGGCCTCAGAAACAGTGCTCCCGTCCCGAGGAGCAGCTACACCCGCAGCTGTGGCTACACCCCCAGCTTGCCTGTCGGTATCCCCCAATGGGGCAAGAGGGCCAACAGCAACCGACCCCGAGCTTTCCTCTGTTCTGCCGTTTTGCGCTTTTCCGCTTTCGGCAGCATCCCCCGCAGCCTGTCCCTCTACAGGCAAGACAAGATTTTGCGCTGGAACCCGTCCAAAGTCTTCATCCAGTTCCGGATTCTGCAAGGCAGTCAGGACACCAAGACCCTCAAAGGCATCGCTGCAGTAAAACACTCTGCCCTCAAAAAAGTCACGCAGATCCTGCTCTACATAACGGCGCGTAAGAGCAGCTCCGCCCAGCAGAACGGGGAACTCGTCATGCGCACCTGTCTGGTTCAGCTCTGCGAGATTTTCTCGCATGATCAGTGTCGATTTCACAAGCAAACCCGACAGGCCAATCGCATCGGCATTTACTTCCCGGGCTTTTGCAAGAATCGGGGCAAGAGGCTGTTTAATACCGAGGTTGTGCACGTCATAGCCATTATTCGTGAAGATAATGTCGACCAGGTTTTTTCCGATATCATGCACATCTCCCCGCACTGTCGCGAGCACAATGGTGCCCCTTGCTTGCGCAGCGGAACGGTCCATGTGTGGTTCAAGGTAAGCCACTGCAGCCTTCATGGTTTCTGCAGACTCCAACACAAAAGGAAGCTGCATCTCCCCCGCGCCAAAAAGCTCTCCTACAACGGACATGCCTTCGAGTAACCAGTCATTCACGATGGACAGAGCATCTTTTTCTTGCAGACCAAGAACAAGATCTTCTTCAAGTCCCTCACGTAGCCCATCCACAATGCGGCGCTGCAAACGCTCCCCTACCGGCAAATCCGCAAGTTCATCCTGGTCGAGCACTGTTGTTTCCACATCTTGGAAAGTCCCCAACAGCGCCTTCAAAGGGTCATATTCCGGGACTCCTCCAGAACCGTCGACCCCTCGACGGTCATAAACAAGATCCTCACAAATCGCCTTGTGTTCTGGCGAAATCTTATGGAGCGGCAAGATTTTTTTGGCGTTCACGATGGCTGCATCAAGGCCATACGACACTGCTTCATGCAGAAAAACAGAATTCAACACCACACGTGCTGCCGGAGAAAGGCCAAAAGAGATGTTGGAGACACCCAGGATGCTGTGGGCCCCAGGAATCTCAGCCTTGACACGACGGATCGCTTCCAGGGTGCCAAGCGCATCTTTGCGCAGATCTTCTTGCCCGGTACTCAGGGGAAAAGTCAGGGTGTCAAAAATGAGGTCTTCGTTGCGTAACCCGTATTGACGGGCAAGATCAGCGAGACGGTGCGCCACACGCATCTTCCACTCGATATCACGGGCCTGGCCTTCCTCGTCAATAAGCAGGCAAACAACAGCAGCACCAAACTTCTTTGCCAAAGGAAACAGGTGGGCCGGGCGCCCTGCCGGACCATCCTCCAGGTTCACAGAATTAATGACCGGGCGACCGCCCACATGGGCAAGACCCGCCGCAATCACTTCCCATTCTGTGGAATCGAGCATGAGCGGAAGGGTGGAAGCAGTCGCCAATTTTGAGACGAGCAGGTCCATATCATGGACGCCGTCGCGCCCTGTGGCATCGACACACACGTCGACCATATGGGCGCCTTCTTTGACCTGTTCCTTCCCCACGGTCACCATGCCGTCCCAGTCCTGCGCTTCGATCAGCTTCTTGAACTTGCGGGATCCCTGTGCATTGGCACGCTCTCCCACAACAAGAAAAGAGGTCTCCTGTTCAATGGAGACCGGGGAATAAAGACTCGCGACAGAAGGCACCCAAGGATGAATTTCACGGGGCGGCGCGCTCTTTCCGCCAAGGGCCTGTGCAAGAGCCTCGATATACGCGGGAGTTGTCCCACAACATCCACCTATCAGGTTCACGCCCATATCGTTGACAAAGGTGGTCTGCCACTTTACGAACTCGTCGGGCAGCAAATCATACACTGCCTCGCTTCCTTCGAGATGCGGCAATCCGGCATTGGGCAGCACGGAAATCAAGCGCGGCGACCAGTCAGAGAGATAGCGCACATGCTCCACCATCTCCACCGGACCTGTCGCGCAGTTCAGGCCTATCGCAGCGATATCGTAGGGCTCAAGCGCCACGAGCGCAGCCCCGATCTCGGTGCCAAGGAGCATGGTTCCTGTCTGCTCGATCGTCAGTTGCACCAAAACGGGAATACGGCGACCTGCCTCTTCCATCGCACGATAGATTCCGGCAATGCCCGCTTTTACCTGCAAAAGATCCTGGCAGGTCTCAAGTTGAAAAAGATCCACACCACCGGCAAGTAAGCCGGCAGCTTGCTCTGTACAGCTCTCTTCAAGCAGAGCAAAACTGGTGTGGCCCAGAGAAGGAAGTTTGGTTCCCGGACCAATCGACCCAGAGACATAACGCGACTTATCCGGCGAAGAAAAATCTGCGGCCACTTCTCGTGCAAGCACAGCTGCCACACGATTCAACTCAAAGGTCTTCTCGCGCATGTCGTACTCATCGAGTATCACATGGTTGGCACCAAAGCTGTTTGTCTCGACGACATCGGCGCCTGCAGCAAAATACCGGGCGTGAATCTCCCGAATCACGTCAGGACGAGTCAGGCAGAGAATTTCGGAGCATCCTTCAGCACCACGGTAATCGTCTTCAACAGAAAGATCATAGGACTGGAGCTGTGTCCCCATCGCTCCATCAAAAATAATGACACGTTCACACGCGGCTTCAAGAAACTCCACTGACTGTCCTCCAGTCCGATATGACCGACCTGCTGTAGTGATCAAAACATCGACGAGAGTACAAGCGGGCACACGACATGCCCAGCGTCACGCCCGGGCATGTTCAAGACAAGGCAGGAACGCCCATACGAAAAAAACCAACCCGCCGAAGGAAAGAGAAAGGAATTCTATCCGGTTCTCACAGAATTCTATCCGGCAGGGCAACCCGGCGATCTGCAATCAGGACAAACATGACGATTCGTCACGATTCCCGATACGCTACACTACTAAAGATGCGAGACATTGTCATCCGCAATAAAACCAGATAAACCGAACATTATGTCGCATTTACGCGCAACGACCGGATAATTTTATGCCAACCGAGATTTCTCCCGGTTCGAAAACAAACCCGGTGTCTTTTCTTCGCGCGTTTTTTTCTCGTGCGGAAATCCGCCCAGTATGGAAGCGCGCGGCAAGCATCGCGCTCATGGCAGCAATGCCGCTTTCCCTCTTTCTCTCCATAAACAATGTACGAACGACTCAGGAGAGAAGAGATACCACAAATGAATTGGCCATCCGTACGCGCGTGCTCGAAAGAGAACTCGCCACCAAACTCGTTGCAGCAGAAGCAGTCGACGAAAACCGCGAGGATAAAGAACGCGAGATCGCCGAAATCACGCAACAGCATGCCATTCTCGTGAGCTTGCTCGAACAATATATGGAGTTGATGGGCGGAGCAATAAAAGCGGAAGCAGCAGGCGACGAAACAAGTGCCGATACTGCGATCGCAACCGCCGTAACACGTCTTCTGAAAAATGGGCGAGAAATTTCCACTGAATTCCGCGCTTCCATTGGGGCTGCCAACACCAAAAACGAAACTCCTGCAGAACTCGACGACCCTGACGGCACAGACAGCAAGCCAACGCAAAAGAGTGCACAGTGAACGAGACTGAAACGACAGAAACTGTCATTCTCGACACCCCGCACCTCTCTCTCCTCGATGACCCTTTCCAAGAGTTCAGCCCAAAGAAAAAACGCAAAACACAGCTCATCTTTCCCGTCTTTCTACTCTCGGCATTTGCCATTTGCATGGCAGCACTTCTCAGCAGCATCCTGATGTCCGGCAACACAAAAGACGATCTTGCCAATGCCGAAAAACGGCTTGCGTGGAGAGAAAAACAGCTGATTGAAATGCAGGCAATCATCGACAGGGCGACTGATCCTCGCCTTGGCCAACTCCGCACTGATTTATTTAACGGATACGAACAGACGCTTGCGAAAGCCGATGTTTTTTTTGCCCCCGCAGGAGAAGCAAAAGACGCTTTCCTGACAGACAATGCAGATCTCTTCAACACAAGAGTCTCGGAACTTAATGACTGGTACACGTCGCTTGTGGCACATGCGACAAAGGTAAACAGCCTCTATCAGGAACATCGCGAGATCACTGCTCCCTGGCGAGAGCGAACAAAAGCCAAAAATATTCCAGAGTCTTCCGGGCAGATCGCATTAGCGCTCATCGAAGACTTTCCGGTCTCTGCTGAAGACGAGGCAGAAAAGGGATCTCGTCCACCTCCAAAAAATTCTTCCCAAGAAGAATCCTCAAACCGCAACTTCTGTCTGCCAAACCGGCAATGTTGCGAGTGGGTTCCCAATCGCGGTCTTATCTGCAAACGTCGATAGCATAAAGAATGTGCGCAAGCAACAACACAGCAACACAGCAACCATCTCCATCGAAGCCTCCCTCCACAATGTGCAACGCGGTATGACTGCCTTCTTGTTCGGCCCAGTCCGGCATCGAGACCGCTTGCTTTTCCGTCTCCTCGGAGCGGGCCCGCCCTCTCCGCTCTCCCCGCATACACTTCGCGCCAAAAACACGCCGGCATCGCACGCTCAGCCCCCACAGGAAACTCGTGCTGCACATAGCGCCGGGATCACCCTGCAGCCTGGCACATCCGCGAACGGCTGGACTGTGCTGCCTCGTACAGGGCACGAAGCTTTCTCGGTACGCTCCAAGAAGGCCACACTCAACTTTACCTGCACAACAACAGGACCAAGCCGTACAATGCTCACGCTGGATCTCGTTTTTCACCATTCTTCCAAGTACGCGAGCACACGCCGCAGAGAAATATTACGAGATCTCCTCACAACACGCGTTCAGCAGCGTTCGGAAATGTGCACGCACTTTGGCACACGCACAGGAGCGTCCACTATTCCCCTCAAACCACACAATATCGCCCCTCTTCCTCAGCCTCCTCCCGAGACACCGCCCCCTCACTACCCCCCAGACACTGCCCCCCACGAACCCCCACAGGCCCCTGCAGGCTGAGGAGAAAAAGTTTTCACCCCACAGCCAAAAGAAGACCAGGACCCGACAGGAAGAGCAGAATGCGCCGTCGAATCCTGAGGAAATGCGTACTCGCTCCTCCGCTCACCGCGCCCAGCGACAGCAAGAAACATCAGGGGCCACAACTCCCAGCTCAAGCTGCAGACTTCGCGCCAAGCTCGCCGCCACTGTCTTCACCGTACTACTCGCTGGATGTGCCTCACCCAATACAGACAGCACCTCCCGCATCCCCCGCGACACCAACACGTCGGCAAACAGGACGCCTGACTCCGGTAATCCTTATGGCATCACCTCCCGTCCGGATCCCACACAGGACCTCGCACGCGGCACATCCGGCGGAAGCGATCCGCTCAAGATTGTGCGACCGGGAAACTTCGTCGCAGGCCTCACCCGTGGGAGAAACGGAGGAAGGGACCCTCTCGCACTCGCAATCGAACAAGGATTCCAGTTCACTTTGAACGGGGCACCGTCTGAAATAGAGCTCGCCTCAATCCTGCTCGCAACGGTCAGTACTGAATACACCGCCACCTATACGATTTTCCCCCCACTGATTCTCCAAAGCAAGGTCACAAACTACAACGGCCGGCAATCAATCCTCACCACCTATCCCGATGGAAGCAAGTCTTGGACCTTGCACGAGATACTCACTCCAGATCTCATGCAAAACATCGAACCAACCGCCCAATGTACCAGGTCGTCCATTGGAAGCTGGCAATGCGATACGCAAGACACCAAACTGCCTCTCATCGCCAATAGTGTGCTGCCGATCCCACTTGGCAGTACCCTGCTGGCTGCGACTGGCCTGATGACCGCGCGAGAAGCGGAACAAGCCCAACCAGGCAGCGTGAAAACATCAAAACACACAATCAACAAGCAGCCTTCTACCTGCATTGAGTGGCCTCGATCGGCAGTCGCACCCCAGTCGATTGTTCTCACAGGCATCTGTCTTAACCAAACAGGACTACCGACTTATGTGAGAGCAGAAATCCGGGCAGACCTTCTCCCCGAAACCAGTCTTCTCAATAAAATGGAAGTTTTCCCCGAATCGTCTTTGCCCGATCTTCTTCCCGACGATGCGAGCAATAGTCGGACCTTCTCTCCCTTTTCCAGAGAGAAGTGGATAAGCATCTCCATTGGCCTCACCGACCAATCGCCGACAGCCTCGCAAAGCGCCTTGGAGCCGCCTTCTTAGCCTGAGCGCCTTCAGGAACCGGACCGCCGGCCTTGTAGAGAGATCTCCCGCGCCCCATGGAAGCCTGAGTATGCCTCAGAGCCGCATATAGAGCCTGAGAAGCAACCATCACGCGCGCGCACCGCGGCGGGGCCGCCGCCCCCGGACCCGCTTCCCCGGAGAAAAGAGAAGGGATCAATCTCATAAGAAACGGCATTCCACGAGGAAGAGGACCCCAAAAAAAGCCGTCACGCGAGAGGAACGATCCCTCGCTCCTCTGCCAGGGCCAGAAGACGAGCGGCTTCTTCCTCCGTCGCAAGTTCTGACTCCTCAATCAGCATGATTGGAATATTCTCTCGTACGGGATATTTTCGTTTGGTCTCCTGGCAAAAGAGGAAGTCTTCTTCTGCAAAGTACAAAAGCGGAGCATGCGATTCTGGGCACACAAGAATATCGAGCAAGCGTTGGTCGACAGACACAAAAATCCTCTCACTGGGCCGGCCCAATAGGCTAGCGGGAACAGGACTTGAAGGAGATCACCAATCCGGATAAGGGGGAACGCCAAACGCTCCGTCCTCTTCTTTCTCACCCCGACTGTTCTCACGATCCCCGCCAGAGACTCCCGACGAAAGGCCAACGAGAAGTCCGCTACAGAAAACCCTAGCCGTCCTGTACACGTGACAGGACAAAAGAAAAAAACCAACGAAAAAAATCGTACAAATCATTCTTCCAGAGGAATTCTGCTCGAAGTTCTCCTTATTCAATTCCCAGACAACTCCTTTCACAACTCATGCAACACAGGAGAGAAGAACACCCCACACGTAGAGAGCAAAAGATGTTTTTTACCGAGAAAAACCTTTACCTCAAAGGCACCAAAAACATTCATCTCACAGGAAACGTCATAAACCCAACCATACCCACTGCTACTCTCTCCAAGATATAGGCGCTCTCTCGCATAGTCTCAAGATCGCAAACCATCTCAGACTTTTCCTTGTGCGCCGCACATGGTTCCAGAGACAGGTCTATCTCGACAAAATGACAGCAACACCAGATCAAGGTGCGACAGATGACATATCAACCGCTTCTCTCCCCCGACGATGTCGCTGAAATCCTCAACGTCAACGTCGCGCAGGTCTACACGCTGCTCCGAAACAACGAACTCCCAGGGTTAAAAATTGGCAAACGCGGGATTTGGCGCATCGACTCAGACCAATTGGGGGAATATCTCAAACGACTCAAGGTAGAAGCCGTTGCTCGTGTGGAAGCTTCAAGCAAAGCCTAACTTCTTCTCCGCCTGCCCACTCTTTTTCTCCTGTTCCACATACGAACCGACAGTAACCCAATAACACAGAGGGAACAACACGAACGGCAAAAGCCAACAACACGCGCGAAAGAAGGGGAAAACACCCAAAGGCATGAATACCGAAAAATCCTTCTGCAACCTACAAAGACGGCAAATACCAGAGTTATAAAGCTTCTTTCTCAAAGAGAGTAAGCCAAATAGCCAGGCGGAAAAACCGGAACCACTAAAAAACTGGAACGAAGAGAGAGCCTCCTCTTTCATACCAGACATCTCCAAGCAGCCCACACACAACCGAGCGCATACTCGCTATTCCCAGACAATCCTCCCGCAAACCCAGGGCGTCCAATCGCTCCCGCAAGCCCACAGAGCGCGGCCTGCTTCTCTTTTTGTCTGGTACACCTCACAGGTGCGTCATGGAAAACAACCGCCCCTGCACCCGAAAACACCGAACCGCGAAAACATACCGCTGCAAAAATCTGCACAAAAGACCAGCAAGACACAGCACATGTACCTGTCAACTTCGGGCAAAAATTCCAGCTGCTGTCTCTCTGCGGCAGAGAGACAGCAGCATCAGCCGCAAAGCTCAAGAAACCTTCCACTGAAACAGGGTAATCACCACTTACTGCACGCAAACAAACAATCCACAAGCAAGGTATGGCATGCTCGACATATGGACACGCACACCATCAAAATCCTCAACCAGGTCGCCGAATTGCTCAGCACCGCAAAAAGAACTCTTCTATTTACTGGTGCAGGAGTCTCCACAGAATCTGGAATTCCCGATTTTCGCGGCCCACAGGGACTCTGGAAAAAAGTCGATCCCAAACTTTTCACTTTTCAGAATTACGTATCAGACCCCGAGATCCGCAAACAGTCTTGGAAAATGCGTTTTGGCAACAAAATCTGGCAAGCAGCGCCAAACCCTACGCATATCGCGATCGCAGAACTCGAAAAAATGGGAATCTGCCCAATAGTCGTGACGCAGAACATCGATGGCCTGCACCAGAAAGCCGGCTCCACAGACGTCATAGAGTTGCACGGCACACTGCGAGAGACAGAGTGCCTGAGCTGCGGAGCACGCGACAAGATCGAGCGCACCCTCGCCCGCGTAGACGCCGGCGACGAAGACCCTGCATGCTTCTCTTGTAGCGGAATATTAAAGGTGGCAACGATCTCTTTTGGCCAGAACTTGCGGGCAGAGGTCCTCGACCGCGCCTTTGCGGAAGCAGCAAGAGCAGATCTCTGTTTTGCCATTGGTTCTACCTTAAGCGTGACTCCCGCAGCCTATATACCTTTAGAAGTCACCCAAAAAGGCGGATATCTCATCATTTTAAATGCAGAACCGACCGAAATGGACGGCATCGCCACACACATCATCCAGGGAAAAAGTGGCACACTTCTTCCAGAACTTGTGAAAAAAGTGAGAAAAAAGATTCCACACTGATCTCAGGAATGTTTCATGCTGGAAACCATTCAGCATGAACGAGTGTTGCGCCTCATATTTTGTCGTACGGCTTATTCGGAAACAGCCGCGAACAGTGAACTCAGGAGCTTTGCCATGACTGCCTCTGCACGCGCCTTTGACATACGCTGTGTTGTGCGCATTGTATCCCAGGTCGACCAACCAGAGACCAGCTCAAGAGCATCCAGCGTGTCTTTTCTCACAGAAGCTTCAAGTTCTTTGAGTTCTGGAGCGAATACTCGAGCGATTCCTTCTCGAGCCTTCTTGCGGTTCGCCTTCAAAAGCGCTTGGACTGACTCGGAAAATGGCTCTTGCAATTCAGCAGCGCGCGCAACGTTGGCAATCGATTCCCAATAGACTGCCCGGTGACGGACCAGAGCCCGCACTCGCTCTTCCCAAAGTCCCTCGTAGAGAGGCTCTTCGGCCTGTTCAGCCATTCGTTCAAAATGGCGTGACGCTGCCGTCGTGAATAGTGTATTCAGGTCACGAAAGTGCTGGAACACAGACCGTAATGACACTCCCGCTTCCTCGGCAATACGAGGCGCAGTGGGGCGCAAGTCCCCAGCATTCATGAGACGTGTTGTTGATTCAATAACAGACTCACGCGTACGGGCCGCGCGAGCAGTCCGTCCGTCAATACGTTCAACAGACTCGGGCACGCTCGCTGCCTTTTTGGCAACGATCTTCGGTTTAGATTTTGTAGTCCTCGACATTCGACCATCCTAGACAAAATTTCGCGGCTGACATGCAACCACTACCCGCAATGCGGGAGCAGCACCCTCCAGCACCCCTATGTGTTGCACGCAATGTGCAACCTCGCCCATCCCAATCGACATAAACAATGCCAATCTTGAAATCTCACTCGAATATTTTCAATTCTGCTTACGAGAAATCTCCTTCCTCTACCATCAGATCACACCAGATATTTTCAAACCGAGAAATCCCAATATGCAAAAAAAACATCTTGCATTCTCGCAGAAAACAATTCCAACAATAGTTATTTTTCATGCGAAATAGCTATTGAAGCCACCGATCTATTCCCTTTCCTCTCACTCTCACTCTCGCTCTCGCTCTCGCACCCCCAACATATATATCTTGTTCATCCTGTTTCCTCGCCTTCTTCCATTTGCCCAGTCAGATTCTCTCTTTTTTTTGCCCTTTCTGAAATGAATTTTCAGCCAGTCAACAAATGTCTCCCCGAGAGACTCGGGCCAGAGAAAAGTCCTGAAACCAAATCGGCAAATTGTCGGGGGAAAAAAGATCTGCGCTTCATTATTTTTATCTACATGACCGCAGGCAGGATAGCCCACAACAACAAAAAAAAAACCTGACACCCATCCACCCGCTCGTTCTTTCTCCTCCCGAAAAAAAATCGACAGAACAGAAGGGCAGGGAGGCCTCTCCGTGTGCTCGGCACAGTCCTCTACACAGCCGGCACAGTAGGATTGGGCGCAAATTTCTTTCAGACCAAAAAGCATTCTCTACATATTCACAATGCCGCAGGAAATATCGCTGCTCTTTTTGTGTTCTATAAAACGTTTCCTCTTTCCACTAGGAAGACTCGGATCCTATGTCCACTTTTCGCGAACTCCTCTCCCACACCAAAGCAAACATCACAGAAATAGACTTCGAAACAGGGCAAAATCGCCTTCGCACGGAACCTGCCACAATCTGGCTCGATGTTCGCGAAGCTGACGAATACGAAAACGGAGCAATTGATGGCGCGCTGCACATTCCTCGGGGATATTTAGAACTGCAAGCCGAACAAAAAATCCCCGACAAAAACACACAACTTGTGGTGTACTGCGCCGGAGGTACACGTTCAGCACTTGCCGCGAAATCTCTGCAAGACTTGGGTTACTCCAAAGTCGCAAGTCTCACGACCGGGTTCAATGGTTGGAAAGACAAAGGGGGGAAATTCCAGGTCCCACGCGCACTTTCCCCTGAACAACGCAACCGTTATTCCCGGCATATCCTCATGCCTGAAATCGGCGAAACCGGACAACTCAAGCTATTGGACTCCAGCATTTTACTTCTTGGAGCAGGGGGACTTGGCTCTCCTGCCGCCCTCTATCTCGCCGCAGCGGGAGTAGGACGTCTCGGTATCGTGGATTTCGATATTGTGGACTCCTCAAACCTGCAACGTCAGATTATGCATAATGAAACCACGGTCGGAGAACTCAAAGTGGATTCGGCAAAGAGGGCACTCGCGAACCTCAACCCCGATATCGAAGTATCCACATATCCGGTGCGTCTTTCGTCAGCAAACGTGATGGACTTGATGGAAAAGTACGACGTGATCGTGGACGGCTGCGACAACTTCCCCACACGTTACCTCGTGAATGATGCTTCAATCATACTGCAAAAACCAGTTGTTCACGGGTCCATTTTCCGCTTCGAAGGCCAGGTTTCTGTCTTTTGGCCAGGTCAAGGGCCATGCTACCGCTGCCTTTACCACCAACCACCCCCTCCGGAACTTGCGCCAAGCTGTGCAGAAGCAGGCGTGCTCGGTGTTCTCCCCGGCATCATCGGAAGTCTGCAGGCGTTGGAGGCTCTGAAAATCCTTCTCGGTATAGGCGACCCTTTGGTCGGACGCCTCCTCACCATCGACACGCTTGACATGTCATTTCGCAAGTTGAAATTACGCAATGATCCTGACTGCCCAACCTGCGGGGAAAACGCGAAAGTCGAACTGATCGACTATGACCAATACTGCATCGCCCCGAACATGAAGGCCTCTGCAACCTGAGTTCCTGTGTGCCTCCCACCCTGCTCTCGCAGGTAGCAAGCCGCAAGTCGGCGGAGAAGGCGGGAAAACTCACGCGAGAGAAGACGGCACTGTATCACAAGCCATGTCCCGTCTCTCATGCGTGTCCTCTTCACCACCGGCTTATGGCAGCAAAGCGGCAGCAAAAGCAAAAATACAGCTGCAACATTGCCGGCATCACACTTGGGACAATGAGAAATTCTTGATGAGATCAAGCACAATACGCACCCCGAAGCCGCTTGCCCCCTTCGTGATGTAGCCGTCTCCACCATCAACACGAGCAGGACCTGCAATATCGATATGTGCCCATCGCGCATCCCCAACAAATTCTTGGAGGAAGAGGGCCGCTGTAATAGCGCCACCATACCGCTTTCCCACATTTTTTACATCAGCAATGTCACTATCAAGCTGACTCCGGTACTCCTTCACCAGAGGCAGCTGCCAGAGGTGCTCACCCGAAACCTCTGAGGCAGTTTCGAGCGCCGCAACAAGATCCTCATTGTTGGAGAACAGGCCGGCATAATTCTCTCCCAATGCCACCATGCACGCGCCGGTCAGCGTGGCAAGATCGATAATTGCATCAGGGTTTTCCTCGGCGGCAAGACTCAAGGCATCTGCCAGGACAAGTCGTCCCTCGGCATCGGTGTTCAAAACCTCGATTGTTTTCCCATTCCGCGCAGTAAGGACGTCGCCAGGCCGGATCGCTTTTCCACTCGGCATGTTTTCGGCAGACGCCACATAGGCCGTGACCTTGCAAGAAGGCGCCAGATCGGCCACAACTGACATCACGCCAATCACCGCGGCAGCCCCGCTCATATCGGTTTTCATGGTGATCATGCCGTCCGGGGTCTTCAGGGAAAGACCTCCGGAATCGAAAGTAATGCCCTTTCCGACCAGGGCAAGAGTACCGGACGGAGTGTCTTCAGGAACGTACACCATCTTGATAAGACGAGGGGGTTGCTCACTTCCACGTCCTACCGACTCAATCCCACCCAATTTTTCGCTTTTGATCTTTGGAAGATCCCAGACTTCGCAGTGCAAACCCCCTGATTCTGCGGCTGCGTGCGCCCGCTCCGCCAAAGCTGCGGGAAAGAGATCTCCTGCAGGCTGATTCGCCAGGTCACGTGCGAGTATTGTGCCTTTCGCCCGGAGAAGCCCATCATGCAAACCCGCGGCATCGCCGCCAATCAAGCGCAATGTCTCGGTTTTGTTGCCAGTCGAGTCCGTTTTATAGACCTCATACTTGTACGAACCAAGAAGAAAACCTTCTGTCATCGCGCGCGTTGCCGCAGCTGCATCGTCCGGCAAAACTACGGCAAGTGCAGAAGCCACCACCTGGTGTTTTTCGGTGGCAGAGGCCACTATTCCCGACACCCGCCGCAGTGTCTCAGCGGTGAAGTCGTCCTCTTTCCCGAGTCCGACAACAGCCACAAGGGGTACTGCGATAGCACCTCCGGTAGGAAGCAAGGAAACCTTTCCTATCTTTGCCTCAAATCCAGTGGCATGCAAAAAACTCAACAAACCAGCAGTCATCGCTTCATCAACCGCGACAGCAGAAGAAGTGAGAACGCAAGCATCCTCATTTTCAAAAGCGCCGACCACCAGAATATCGGCAGAAACATCCAGCACATTTTCATCAGGTATGGTCACAGTAATCACAAGCGTCTCCTCACATAGCCTTTTCATATCAGAAAACGAAAAAAGTAAACATGCAGCATGCAGGGGCAGAAACCACCAACTTCACGCAGGAATCAACAACTCTCTCTTTTTCCCTTTCCCTGGGAAAAATGGCATGTGAAACCCGCCCTTCCACAGTCAAGCAGTCCCAGAAAAACGACAACCTGGCCAAAGAGAAAAATCCAAAAAAACGCTGCCACTTCGACACCCCCGACTGCACAAACATACTGCGCCAATAACCGCGAAAGGTATTATTCCTCCCGCACAGTACGGATATTCTCCTCAGCATCACGCGCCATCAGGAACACAAGGTCACTCAAACGGTTGAGATACTGCAAGAGCTGTGGATTCTCCAGAGTTCCCGCTGCGAAAAGACCAACACAACGCCGCTCAGCTCGTCGGATCACAGAACGAGCCATGTCAAGCGCCGCAGCGAACCGATTCTCCCCAGGCAAAACAAAATCACGCAACTCAGGAAGACGCTTCTCATGCTCATCAAGGTCATTCTTGAGGGCCTCACACATCTGAACGCCAACACGCGAAACACCATCCGTGAGTTTCGCGCGGTTCTCAGGAGCTGTTGCCAGTTCTGCTCCCACAACAAAAAGCTCCCGCTGCAAACGCAGCAAGAGAGCATCTTCTTTCCCCGCCACTCCAGCCTCAGCCCGCGCCAGTCCGAGCGCTGACACCGCTTCGTCGACAGCCCCATATGCTTCCGGAGCATCGGCACTCTTTGCCACCCGCCCACCGTACAGCAAACCAGTCGTGCCGTCATCTCCTGTCCCTGTGTACACTTTCACGGCAATGGCCCTCATCTTCCAGCGTCTGCCCCGAACAGATCACTCTGTTTTCCCCTGCCATTATGGCTCTTCTGCAGAAAAACCAAAACGTCAAATTCCGCCTAGGCTCCTGTTGCATGCAATTTACGACAGATATGCACATAGCAGATGCGAAAAGTATTGCCTTTTCTGCTCCCACACCCCACTGCCCCATGAAAACAGAAAACAGCAAAAAATTTCTGACCTCACCGCCAGGCCGACCCTTGAAAAAAGACACCGAAAAAACAGTTTGCATGCGGGTATTCCTCCAGCACTTCTGCCCACCAACCCATATCCCCGGAACCGCTCTTCGACGAGTACACTACGCCTGGTGAAGTCGCCAGAAAAAAGATGTCCAGTAGCTACTTTTTTCCTTTTTTGCGTAAAAAGGAAAAAAGAAATAAGGATAAGCAGGCAAAACAAGCCTGAGACGAGAAAGAAATCTCAACAAAAAACCCGCACACAACGCCGTCAGTGCGACCGACACTCCGACCGAACGATACGATTAACAGCGTGACTATCAAGTTCGACGTGGAAAACCTGGGTCCTGGAGGACGCTATGCCGTGGAACGCGTCGCGGAAATCACAGGAGCAAACCCCAAACACCGAGTCCTCGAATTAGGAGCAGGACACGGCATCGCAGCCATTCACTTGGCAGAAACGCGTCAATGCCGCGTGGTCGCAACGGATATAAACACCGAAAAACTTGAGCGTCTACAAAAACGGGTTTTGTCTTTACGACTCGAATCTCTTATTCACACTTCAGTCCTCAACTGCACAAAAAAGTTCCGGCATTCCACCGCATCTTTCGACCTCGTCCTCGCGGGTTCTGTTTTAGACCGCACCAAGGCCATGCACATTCCAGTGCAAGAATCCTATCGAGTACTCCGGTACGGAGGTCATCTTGCCATCTACGGTGCAGTTTGGAAACGCGACACCCCCGAACCAACGGTGAGCCGCGTGCTCGGCAACGAAGTATGCAGCATGGCCGATTACGAACTTCTCCTGACCCAATCAGGCTTTCGCATCGCGATCAGCCGGTTACTCCCAGACTATTTATGGGCCGACTATTACCGGCAGTTCATCGATGCCCTCGAAGCAGGAACCGAAAAGACCCCTGACCTCCCTCAGCCGTGGGGTTGGTATGAAGAAGCTGCTATTGTACTCTGCCACCTCAACAGCATCGGCGTCGGCCTTGTGATAGGGCGCAAAGACATGCCTGGAGAAGAATCTTCTCCTCCTCTCACAACGAGTACTGCCATCGACTTCCTCGAAGCATCGAGATGACAATACCTATTGACCAATGGCCCCTGAAAGGGATGACCGCTCCATTCAAAGGACGGACGTCCATCCTCAAACACATTCAACAGCATCTCCCTTCGACAGGACCTGGACTCTTGCCAGGAGGAGAAGATCTCCCCGATGAAAAGGAACAGACAAGCCCCTGGCAACTCTCCCCCGACGAATGGCCTCCTGGGTCCGTGGAAGGCGCCCATGTCCATCAGGAAACACCAGAACCAGACGAAGAACAAATCGACGCAGTCGGCTTCACCCTACGCCAGATGACAGGGACTCGCCCCACCCCCGTCGCATTCTCTGCACTGTACGAAACAGTGAAAAACGTCCCGTTAATCTCCTATGTCGACCCACTGATCGAAGCGGTCCTGGCAGATCGAAAAATGCGGCCGAACCGGTTGTATCAGCTTGCACACTGGCTCGCGACGATGTCACCCGACAGAGAGCCGGCCAAGCTTGGCATCGTTTTACTCGGCCTCTTCGAAGGAGAAGAAGAAGTCGCTCTCTGTAAAACACTTGGCAGACACGAAGAACTCACTTTCTTCGCAGCCGTCGCCGTAGAAAGCCTTTCTGCACAGCCAGAACAGGACCTATGGGAAATGGCCCAAGCGGTGCACGGCTGGGGACGCATCCACACAGTCGAACAGCTTGCCGGCACACAAAATCACGAAATCCAAGCCTGGATCTTGCGGGAAGGTTTCCGCAACAAGATCATGCCCGAATACCTGGCTTACATCGCCGCCACCACAGGAAAACTCGCAAAAGAGCTGAAACAAACAGACATCGACGATGATCTTTTGCATGCAGCAGGAGAGATCCTGGATGCCCTGCTCTCTGGCGGTCCCGCGGAAGAAATTAGCGACTACGCCGAATCGGCAGCAGCCGTGATCGCCTACACACGTCATGTGGCACAACAACCCCCCACCCTTCCCAATTTTGTTGCCGCCCATTCCCTGCACGGGTTTTTTGCGTCGCCACGGGCCACACGTGCTGTGCAAAAAGAACACGGGTGGTCAGCAGAAATACTCCAGAACACTGTGGAAGACCTCTCTCGTATTCTGGAACGCTCTGACTGGACACATTTGGTAAGGCAAAAACTTCGGACAAGAAACGAACAAGAGTTCACTCTCGCGTGCAGGGCAGCTTTTGCGCTTGGGATAGACACAACAGACGCGCATCGAGAACGTCTGAAAGCAGACCCGCTACGCTGGGAGAGCTGGAACGCAATTCTCGACCAGAGCAATCTCGAGAAACAGGTCACTGTCCTGGATTTGGCACGCGAATACCTGCCTCTTCCCCTACCGGTAGCCTCCTCCGAAAAAGAGGCAACGCAAAGTCCACTGACAAGCGGAATCGGAGAAGACATCCGGTTGTCCCGAGCGCTTGAGACAATCCTTCAGAAAAGCAGCCGTTCTTCGGGTTTTCCCCCCGAGGAACTATGGGATTTTCTCTGGGTTGCCCTGCAAAGCCCTCTCGCCTCTTGCCGGCGGCAAGCACTCGACATTATTACAAGTTGGGAACGCTCAAACTGGCCTGCAGAAGCCTCTCTCGCTTTGCGCAGAGCACACCGCGACGAAACCAACACCGACTTGAAAGAAGACCTCGCCCGTCTCTTGGATATCTCCTGAAAGCCCGTGTGCGGAAGCCGCCACGCTGCCTTCCACAAGACCAAAGCTGCCCACAGACCAAGCTGCGACAGGTACGGTTCCGATTTGGGTTTGGGTACGAGCACACGCTCGCCTGCATTTCCGAAAAGCGATCTGTTGTTGCCCCGGTTTTAGCCCTGTTCCAGGACTCCGCCGGCTCTCGCAAGCGCCTTCCGACGGTCCAAAACGCAACGCCAGCGGCGAAGGGCGTCTTCGGCACTATCAAGCCATTGCCAGCGAGCAGCATGACGCTTTCCCTCTTTGCTGTAACCGGGTGACCAGGCCCAGGCACGCGCAATGTCAAGAAAATATTGATAAGCGCTTACCGCAAAAGAAAGATCTTCAAGTTGGGCGAACTTCCGAACAAATTCTTCTTTGTCCTCCTTCACGGCAGCAAACCAGAGACATCCCCAGACCGCCAAAAGTTCTCCGGTCCGATCCCCTTTCGATCTTGCAAGATCTTCTGCTGCCAATAAAGAGGACTGCACCGTCTCAACTGGGGCGTTTCCTACTTGGGCAATCGCCAGGGCAACATACGCGCGTTGCACATCGATCTCATTCCCGAGGCGGGAACTTACTTCCAGAACATGACGCGCGCAAACAATTGCTTCTTTTGGCCGCACCCAGCACAAAGACCAGGCAAGGTTACTCTCGATCTCGGCAACGCCTCCTTCGCTCCCCCAAACTTCTGCTTCGCGCATCCCGGCATACGCAAGTGCCACACCCTCAGTAAAAAGCGCGTTCTCCCGGAAAACAGTAGAAAGCACAGCAGCCCGGTTCAGACCGATGCCCCGCATCTCATCTGCTCCCGGCATAATGTCGACTGCTTCACGAAAACGCCCCGCAGCCCGATAGAACTCGGCTAAAGAGCAGCGTGCCTGACGGGCATAAGGGCCTTTTTCTCTTGCCAAAATCTGATACTCGTAGAAGGCAGTCCTCCAGTTCGCCATCAGACACAGGGCCCGTCCCCGCTGCAGACGCAAAAGATCACGCGCTGGTGCGGGTAGTAAAGGAAACCGCATTGCTTCTGAAAATTCTGCGTAAGCTGTTGCCAGCATATTCGACCGTATATGCCACACCCCTCGCAATCCTTGGGCAAAAACCGCCGCAGGCCCACCAGAAGGCATATCTGACGTCCCGATGTTGAAGGCATGCCAGAAACCCGCAGAAATAAGGCAATCTGCCGCATCTACCAGCCACACAGGCAATTCCCCAAGATGGCCTGCATGCGCAAGCATGAGAGGATACGCATCTGCGAGTCTTGCCAGATCTGTCGGAACAGTGTCCTCACCAAGCCCTGCAAAATCCTGTTTTATCCGCTCATAGAGGTCAACTGTCGCCTTTCCTGTTCCCCCTCGCGCACTGTGTATCGGAGACAAGCAGACAGGAGCAGCCTGCGTGGCCACCCTCTTTTCTCTTTTTGCTGCTTGCGCGGCAAACCAGCCACATAACCAAGGGCCAATCGTGCTGCGATACCAATAGCCGTGTCCTGGTGCCTTCTCTTGAGAAATATCAAGCGGAGGGCATGGTGATCCTCGCTCTGCCCATTCCCGCACCAAGCGAAGGGGAAGCTGGGTAAGATCGGCGACTTCGCCCGGTGCCATCAGATCTTTGCCTGCGACGACCTGTGGCCGCGAGTTCCTAGGACGTTTTTGTCTGGCCCGCACGATGCCCACTTTGGCAGCAGCTGCTTGTTCCTGACGCCACCTGCCTATCCAAAGCTGGGCCCAGGAAGCCAACCAGAGTGGCCCAATCTCTTCAGGAACCTCCAAAACCCGTGGCAACGGACAATTCACAGGGCCACGTGTTCTTTGCCACAACAAAATCTGCTCAACTGCCACATTGAGTTCCCGTGCCATCCGCTCCGCGTTCCAGCACGTCCTCGCCTGATACCGCAGCACATCCCTATTTCCACCCATATGAGACGAGCGCCAGCGCGTTCGTTCATCCTCGATCCATTGCAAGGCCCACCGAGGAAAGTGCTCCTCCTCTCCACCTGTATCGTCTTTTCGGCACCCCTGTTCGTTCATATGGCTCCGATCTTTTCCTCCCTTCACCAACAACGCGCTCCAAGAAAAACACGCCCATTCGCGACACGCTACAACAAGCACTGTCACACAAGACGCAGAAATCACAGGCGCTCAGTGCGTCTTTCCACAAGACCGCTTTCGCGCAGAGAGTCCCTCAGCATATCCATCTCCACCTCCTCAAACATGGATCCCTCACAAAATATGGCCTATGTGTAAAAGAAGAAAAAGACAAGCAAGATAGCATCGAAAAACAGGTTTCACACAGAAAATGCGCGCGACAACAATGTGCTCGACAGTATGAAAAAAACACGCATGGGCCGGAAACAAAAACCCAGAATTTACGCAATAGCCAGACGAGACGCCACCACAGAGGCAAAAGCCACCATAGTCGCCACATACGACAAACCCGTGGCAGCCATCACCGACGCGTAACCCGGAGTGTCAAGCGCCTTCACCGTGAGAAAAATCAAGAAAACAGCGAAGAAAGAGCACATGATCCAAGCCGCTGCAGTCAGAGAATCCCCATCTGAAAACGCCGAAAAAACAGAAACCGGGGGAAGACCCATCGCACCCATGTCGACAAGCAACGTCGCTCCCGCCACAACACTCAAGCGCCGGATAATCCGCTTTGGGAGCTTCGGCTCGACAAGATACCAATGACCAAGCACCATCGCATCTGTCACGGCACCGAGCGCAGCAGCACCGCTCAGCGCGCGTAGAGCGCCAAGCCAGGCAGGATCAGCATCACGTATCCCCATCGCGGTCACCGCAAGCAGTCCGGAAACTCCGGCGAGAGCGGTGAAAAAAGCCTGATGCCGGCGGGCTCGTTCCGGGGCACTCCGGTGCTGCAGCATCGAGACAAAAACCCCGACTATCGACAGCCCCGCACTAAGAAGAAGAAGAGGCTCATCAGCGCCTGCTGCGCCCCACGCGAAAAAGGCAAGCGGGGCAACAAGTGCCCCGACTACCCACCCGTAGCCAGATGAGACTCTGCGTTGTCGTTGTACTACCCAGCAAACGGCAGCCATACCTGCCGCCCACTGAGCCAAAAAAAGATCTGCTGTAATTTCCAAAGTGTTCGGACGCTACTACCGTAGGGACTCGTCAAAAAAGTCCAGTGTGTCTTGCCAGGCATCTGATGCCGCATCCTCGTTGAACACCTCGGGACGGGTGTCGTTAAAAAAGGCATGATCACATCCCTCATACACCTTGACCTCAGCATCAAGGCCGTAGCCTTTGAGCTCGGTTTCAAGCCCACGCGCCGCCTCGGGTGTAAAAAACGTATCAAGCTCCGCATAGTGGCCACGCACCCCAGCCTTGATACGGGAATAGTCAGGTTTGCTGTCCGGGCCCCACATGTGCACACCGTAAAAAGGCACGCACGCGCCTACTGCATCGGGACGCTCCGCCGCCAAGGCCAACGCAAGCGCTCCGCCCATGCAAAATCCCATCACACCGACTTTCTCCCCGCGCACATTGTCGTGGGCAAGCAGATAGTCCACGGCTCCCGACATGTCTTTCAACGCCTGCGGGTAGTCCATCTCCATCATGAGCTTTGTTGCCTCATCTGGCTCAGCCGTGTTTTTTCCCCGATAAAAATCAGGAGCAAGCGCGTTAATCCCTGAGTCGGCAAACCGGTCACACACGTCTTTGATGTGGTCGACAAGTCCCCACCACTCTTGGATGACAATGACGCCCGCCCGCTTATTGGTAGAAGCAGCAAAATATCCAGGGACTTTCGACCCATTACCTTGAAATTCAATCATCTCACCCATGAGGGCCCTCCTAAAAACACGCGTCGCGGTGCCGGCACACGCGTCGCGGTACCGGCACCGCGACATAACGGGATGGAGCGGAGAATAGCCCGCTGCTACGCAAGATGCAGCTTGAGAGAAAAAGACCTGGCCCATGCCTGTTCCCTGAAAAAACAACACGTGCACGGACAGCAACACTTCTCGCAAAATATACGCCACGCACAACAGCAAAAACAGTATCGATGTCAACACCGCACGATCACACCACAATAAGATCATGAGAACTGGTATTCAGAGGAGAAACACCATCTTCTTCCACTACCACGATATCCTCAAGACGCAAGCCGAAACGTCCCGGAAAATACACACCCGGTTCAATAGAGAAACACATACCCGGAGCAAGTGGCACCTGATTGCCGGCCACGATATAGGGATCCTCATGCTCATCGAGCCCAATCCCATGACCGGTGCGGTGAATGAAAAACGCTCCGTATCCTTCTTCTGTCAAAAGGTCACGCGCCACAGCGTCGATCTGTTCGGCAGGCACGCCCGGCGTCACACTGTGGACGGCAGATTCTTGCGCGCGACGCAAAGCGTCATATGCACGACGCACCTCGTCTCCAGAATCACCGACTGTCACACAACGAGTGATATCAGAGCAGTAACCATTCATGGTGCCACCAATGTCAACCACAATCACGTCACCACGTAGAATGCGACGGCCCGCAGCCGTATGATGGGGAGAAGCCCCATTCGGCCCAGAAGCCACAATCACAAAGTTCACTTCCTCGTGACCTACATCGGTCAACAGCCCAGCGATTTCTTTCGCCACTTCCGCCTCCGTGCGCCCCTCCCAGGTCATTGACGGATAAGTACGCGTGATCTCATCCACCGCCTGCGCGGCCTTCCGCAAAGCCGCAACCTCATCAGGAGACTTCAGCACACGTAACTCGCGCAACACCTCACCTGCCGCAGAGAAACGCGCAGCAGGCAGACGCTCTTGCAAAGAGAGCAGCACACTCGCCCACATCCCGTCAGACACCGCAAGCGCGGGACGAGCCCCCGCCACAGTCCGCACTGCCTGGACAGCCGCCCCCATCATGTCCTGTCCGTCTTCCCAAGGCAACAGTTCGAGATACCCATCCAGAGGATCAACACGCGGCGCCTCAAGCGCGGGAACAAGAAGGCGGGGCGGCCCCGTCAGACCAACGACCAACAAAGTCAGACGTTCAAGGGGCATCGCCTCATAGCCACACAAATAACTGAGATCTGATCCGGCACTCAAAGCCAGGGCATCAAGACCGTGCGCTGCCAGCGACAGGCGCGCGCGCTCCACACGGTTCTGAAATCTCTGACGTGGCAACTGCCGTTCTGTCATGAGGGAACCACCTGTTCTACTGCCGATTTTGCGTGATAGCTCGACCGCACAAGCGGACCGGCCTCAACATGCCCAAAGCCTATGTCGTCTCCGAGCGCACGTAAATCCGCAAACTCACCCGGAGGCAACCAGCGATCCACAGGAAGGTGGTGGGCCGAAGGGCGAAGGTACTGTCCCAGGGTAAGGATGTCTACCCCCACAGCCCGCAAGTCGCGCATAGCCTCCGCTGTCTCTTCGAATGTTTCCCCCATGCCACAGATGATCCCGGATTTCGTCACAAGTCCCGCAGCTTTTGCCCGACCGAGCAGGGCAAGGCTCCGCGCGTACCCGGCTTGGGGCCGGGTAAGACGCTGCAAACGAGCTGGAGTCTCCAAATTGTGGTTAAAAACGTCAGGAGCAGCTGCAAAAACAAGGGCCGCGGCATCCGCGTCGCCTTTAAAATCGGGAACAAGCACTTCGATTGTGCAAGTCGGCGACTGGGTACACACTTCCTCAATCGAACGGGCGAAAATAGCTGCGCCCCCATCAGGCAGGTCGTCACGTGCCACGCTCGTGAGCACAACATGGTGCAGTCCCAGACGGGCAACAGCATCAGCAACACGCGCCGGCTCTTGCGGGTCTTTCTCCGATACTGGGGGTTTCCCAGTATCCACATCGCAAAAACCACAAGAACGCGTACACACCTTGCCAAGTAGCATGAAAGTAGCTGTCTGCTCGCTCCAGCATTCGTAGATGTTGGGACAAGAAGCTTCTTCACACACAGTGTGCAGATCCAACTGGCGCATCAGTGCTTTCAGGCGCATAAATCCCGGTTCGGCGAGATTCGCGCGGCGACGCAACCACACAGGACGCGCACGAGCCTGGGATCGCACATCAGGACCTGTTGCCACGGCCTCTGCCCGCAAGCTCGTCACCGGAATACGCCGCACACCGCTCGGTGTTGGGTGCGCTGTTTTTCTTTTGCGTGGCCAGGACTCTCCGGCAAAAGAAAACTCGCGCGCAAATACCTGGGGCGCATGGACAAGGACAGACTCCACAGCTTGGCGCATAGTGAGGCGGGACGAGAGACGCGCGGAGTGCGTATCGAAGTCTTGCCCGGGACCTTTGTCCGGGTCTTTTTGGCTTGGGAAAAAAGTGGGAGTACGCGCACTGGCCTCAGAATCGGCACGCGCGTCGAGCAGACACGCCATTGAAGTCACGCGACGCCCGGTAATCCCACACGGAACAATATGTTGGAAATATGACAGGTCTGGAAAGAGGTTGATTGCCAGGCCATGCATCGACACACCCCTGGTGATCCGACACCCTACTTGGGCAACCTTTCCTTTCGAGGTCCACACACCGCTCAGTCCCTCCTCACGCCACCCTTCCAGGCCGAAATGGGCAAGGACACGTAAAGCAAGCTCTTCCAGGCTGCGCACATGCGCAACGACGTCAGGATGCCCTTTTTGGGAAAGACGAAAAATGGGGTAAATGACGAGTTGCCCAGGACCGTGATAGGTGACATCCCCACCGCGATTCGCCTGCAGGACCGTCGCGCCAAGCTCTGAAAATTCTTCAGGTGAACGCAGTAAATGAGCCGGCTTCGCCCGCCGACCCAAAGTGTAAGTATGGGGATGCTCAAGCAGGAGCAAGTAGTCGGCACCTTCTCCTCGCACTCGCATATCAAAAAGAAAATGCTGCAGATCCAGTGCTTCTTGATACGGCACGCGGCCCAGCCACCTCGCCCGCGCCTGCGACGTCCCGCCTCTGGCCGGCGAAGAAGAAGCTCCATCTCCTGACACCTGGGCCCGAGCAGGGTCCGTCTGCCAAGGCAGCGCGGGAGCAGAAGCAGATCCCGAAGGGGCAACAGAAGCAGGCGGAACCCGAAACGGGGAGGGTAGCTGCCCAGACTCAGACCCAGGTTCGGACAAAGACTCGGACGTCATTTTCGACTCTTGCCCACGCGGAAAACAGCCCAAGACAGGGCCCACTTGTGGAGGTATGTCCTCATGGCCTTCCTCTTTTTGGTCTTCCTCCGAGAACACCAGAATGTTCCCGACATTGCCTGCAGTATCGCTTCCAACATCTCCCGCAAAGGAAATGTTCCGAGGATCAGGAGAAAACGCTGCAGTCACAGGTCACCCTTCCTCTCATTCTCATCTTACGGCGAAACAGAAGGGTTCTGGCATCATGACCACACTCGGACCAAACTCGCAAACACGACACACACCGGAGACTTTTGCCCGCTGGGATCAGCACAAACGCCGGCTGCTCAGGCCCTCG
>DEIU01000010.1:61762-75386 GCA_002352645.1 Acidimicrobiia bacterium UBA2766
GTCAACAGACGCCACACACGTACCTGGCCAGGTCAAGCCGGACAAGCAATCTTTTAGCCGTGCAGGCCACGTCCCATCAATGTCATAGCCGCCTCGCCAATGGCTTCACCAAAAGTAGGATGAGGGTGTATCAAAGAACCAAGGTCGCCCACTGTGGCCTCCCAGTTCACCGACAAATAGCCTTCGAGAAGTTGTTCTGTTGCCAGAGGACCACAGAGGTGCACACCCAGAATGACTCCCGTCTGACGATCGCTCACGATCTTGACAAGGCCGGCAGTCTCTCCAATGATCATGGCCCGGCCCACACCGGCATAACGGTGTTTCGCGACTGCCACATCATGGCCGGCGTCTTTCGCTTGTTGCTCAGTCAGACCAACAAAAGCCAGTTCAGGATGGGTATAGACACACCAGGGAACTCCAGTGTAATCAATCGGCCGAGGATCTTCCCCCAGAATATCGCGAATCGCCACCATCGCCTCAGCATACGCAATATGCGCAAGAGCCGGCGTCGGCACACAATCACCCACCGCCCACACGCCTTCTCGGCTTGTCCGCATATTTTGCACATCCACTTCGACGAAGCCTCGGTCGTCTATGGTGATGCCCGCCTCCGGCAGCCGCATGGGAGCAGTTGCCGGCTTTCGCCCCACCGCCAGAATCACTTTGTCAACTTCAACAGTTTGTTGTTTTTCCTCATGCGTAAAGGCAACAGTCGTTGCCCCTGACGCGTCGACACTATGACCGGACACTGTCGCACCAAGCCGGATATCCACGCCACGCTTCCTCAACTCGCGCCGCAGCACTTGCACGATATCGGGGTCAGCCCCAGGAATCAGCGTGTCCATTGCTTCGAGCAAAGTCACTTCAACCCCGAGATCCACAAAGGTTGTCGCGAATTCGCACCCGATCACTCCACCACCAATCACGACTATGCGCTGTGGCAGCTCATCAAAAAAGAGCGCCTGATCGCTCGTGACAATCCGCTCGCCATCGATCTCAAAACCTGGAATCGTGCACGGCGCAGAACCCGCAGCAAGCAGGACAGCATCAGCTTCTACGTTTTCAACAGCACCCGAAGGACGTGCAACCTCGACCACACCCGAGGAAAGAACACGACCATATCCTTGAATGACCTCGACTTTTCGCTTCTTGAGAAGGCTGCTCAGCCCGCCCACAAGCTGATCTACCACATTCCCTTGACGGAGCACTGCGGCTTTCCAGTCGATAATGGGCTCTTCGGTTCTAATGCCGAACTCCCCGGCATGACGGACTTGGCGATACACCTCAGCTGTCTGCAACAGTTCTTTCGCAGGAATGCATCCCCGCAACAGGCAAGTCCCACCAGGTGCTTCCACTGTGACCATCATGGTCTTCAACCCAGCCGCAGCACCATACAGACAGGCAGCATAACCTCCCGGACCACCACCGACGACAACCACATCACAGGTTTCCGACACATCGCCTCCTGGCATAATCCCGCATCATTCCGTTCCTGAAAAACTCCCTCTGAACTGGACCTGCACAACACAGAGCACACAGCACTGGCCGGAGATCCAGAAAGAAATCCCAAGAAAATCCCTCCGGAAATCCGCAAGAACTTTTCGGCATTTTTCTTTTCAAGACTTTTATGGCTGTGTCGCGCTGTCTTCCTAACCAGTCAGAAAACAAGAAGCGCCGCGGACGCAACAGCTTTCGTCTTTTCTCCGCCATGTTAGAGGGAAAAGAAACCGGCTTCTCCCGTCCTGCAGTTCACTGGGATAAATACCTCAGAAAATGACATGAGAGATAAACCGACACATCCTGATATCCGGGCTCAACACCAAAAAAACCGCAGTGCTTTACATGTCTTTCCCAAAGATTCCCCAAAAAAATGCAACGACCATTCCTCGCCAAAGCGTCGAAAAGCTTTTCACGCGCAGAGGAACAAACCGCTAGAGTGAGCCTATGCCAACGCGCTGGTTGATTCTCGCAGCTCTTCTCACTGGTCTCGCCATTCTTGTTTCAGGCGCTATTTTTTTTGTTCTCGCCGCTCAGGACAATACCGCAGCAGGAACCCTCCCGACACCAGGGCATCTTTCCATGGGAATTTTTCACAGCGCCACACTTCTCACTTCTCCTCCTTTGACCTTCTCGTAGCCTTCTCGCCACGACTGACTCTTCACCCGACCTCGACCCCGGATATTGATCCCCGATATTGATCGATGTCGTTTCCCAGAGTCGTTCCCCAGAATCCGCCCACATAAGCCATCGCAAAAACTCACGCGTTCTCACGAAGCAGCGGGAGACTTATCCGAGAAGTTGTAGGGCAGCTTGGGGAACCTGATTCGCTTGCGCCAGCATGGCCACACCAGCCTGGTGCATAATCTGGTTGCGAGTAAAATCTGACATCTCATGTGCCATATCCGCGTCCCGAATACGCGACTCAGAAGCAGTCAGATTTTCTTTTGCCACGCCCAAGCTCGCAATCGCATGCTCCAAACGGTTCTGGAATGCTCCAAAACGATTCCGCATACTCGACACGCTCACGATCGCCTGATCGATCTGATCAACAACCCCAATGCTGCCTGCAGTAATCGCTGCCACAACAGACGCTGCGGTCAGACCCAGGCCGGTCTGTGCCAGAGCACTACTCACTGATACACCGATCCGGTTGTAAACCTGTGTCCCCGCTCCCACATGAAAAGTGAGAAAGTGGTTGGTCGACAAAAGTTCGGTACTCTGAAATACAGTCGCTTGCGCTATGCGGTCCAACTCAATCAAAGACTGTTCTATTTCACTGCCAATCGCGTCCCGAGCCGACTGATCGTTCGCACCGGTGTTCGCAGACTGAACTGCGAGCTCCCGCATACGCTGTAGCAAACTATGTGTCTCGCTCAGGGCACCTTCCGCCACTTGGATGACACTAATGCCATCCTGGGCGTTCCGCTGTGCCATTCCGAACCCACTTGCCTGGGCACGGAGACTTTCTGAGATCGAGAGTCCTGCAGCGTCGTCCGACGCCCGGTTAATCCGAAAACCTGATGACAGCTTTTCGAGGCTCTTTGAGAGACGCTCGCTGCTGCCCGTCAGAGACCGGAAAGCATTCATAGCTGCAATGTTGGTATTGATACGCATACCCATTGCCGCGCTCCTCCTTGCGCAACCTCCGACAAACCCCGCAACACTAAAGACGCGGATCGCCGAACGCCAGAAATTCCTTTCCGATTTTTCGGCCAATCTCCTCACGACATGAGAAATTTCGGAAGTTTCTCAGCATCGCGGATATTGTGGCTCTTTTCCTTTTTGGCAAGATTACGCACTTTTTTGGATAATCGGAGCAGTCTCGGGATGCGGCACTTGCAGTCTTATATACACCCGCATATACACCGGAAACCAACCGCAAATGCCTCAAAAACTGCACGCGACAAAATTCCCTGCTCCGCAAAAAGACTCACGCCCCTATTGCGTGATACCCCCCATCCACGTGCACTATCTCACCGGTCACTCCGTCCAACCACTCCGAGAAAAGTGCACACACTGCACGGGCTGTTGGGAGAGGATCGGTAATATCCCAGCCAAGCGGGGCTTTTTCCACCCAGGCATCCTCAAACGCGCGAAACCCCGGAATAGACTTTGCCGCCATCGTTTTCAGCGGCCCTGACGCCACCGCATTCACGCGTACTCCGGACGCGCCCAGGTCTCTCGTGGCATACCGCACAAGAGATTCCAAGCCTGCTTTCGCGACCCCCATCCAGTCGTATCCAGGCCAGGCAACACCGGCATCAAAATCCAAGGTCACAACAGAAGCTCCCTGCCCCAGAAGCGGCCGAAAAGACCCAAGTATCGCCGCAAGAGAATACGTACTAATATGTATTGCCGTGGCCACGCTCTCCCAAGGAGCATCGAGAAAACCACCACCCAAACAGTCGCTCGGCGCAAAGCCAATCGAGTGCAGGATGCCATCCACTTTCCCCCAACGCTCTTGCAAGTTATCCCGTACCGCGTCAATTTGGGCAGGAACAGTCACATCCATCTCAAGGACGTCTGGGGTAGAGGGAAGACGGCGAGCTGTACGCTGCGTCAATTTCAGCCCTCGGCCGGCTCCGGTAAGCACGATTTCGGCGCCTTGTTCAAGTGCCAGCTCCGCCACCGCGTACGCGATCGATTTCTCTGTGAGTACACCCGTAATGAGTAGTTTCTTGCCTTCCAACAGCATGCGATCAGTTTCCTTTCACCTGTCTACACAGTTCCAACAGCCGGCAGGCCGCTGACCTGTCGACCGATGGCGCACGCTCAGTTCCCACAATAAGCGCAATAAAGAAGGAGCATTTTGCAAGCATTCACACAATCCAAGCGGGAACAGTGGACCGACCCCTATGCACGTGCCCAGAAAGCGGAGAAATTCCTTAAAGCTCACAAATACCTGTAACACCCAAGATAACAGACATTCTCCCCATGAGAAAGTGTCGTACGCCGTAAAAGTAATCCACACAAGCCCATACACAAAAGGTCCAAAAAAACCCTACAGAGACGCAGACGCGTGAGAAACACAATGGCAAGAAAACGCAGAGGGTACGGGCAGAAGGTGCGTAGGGTAAAGTAGGCGCATGTTGTTTCTCTCAACGGAGTGGATCGAAGTTGCCTCGACAGCACTCCAAGACTCTGCGGCCTTTCAGCGCGCGGCTGCCAGAACAAAGTTCGCCTTTCTTGTACGGACCACAAACACCCCAGATTGGGCCCAAGAAGCAACGCTCCGGGTAAATCGGGGGACAATCAGTCTCACCCCAGGACGACAATCCCGCACCGATGCAACCGGGATCGCCACTTATGAGGACTGGCTCGCAATGCTCCGGCACGAACTCCACCCACGTACTGCAGCCCTCACTGGAAGACTACATGGGCGGGGGGGCTTGCGAGTGCTGCGACAGCATAAGCTCATTGACGCAATGCTTGATGTCCTACGCACCATCCCGGTAGAAGGCTAACCCGCCAAGAAGCATCTCATACGGTGACAAAAAACCGCGTAGACCGCCATGTGGGCTATCCTCCCTCACATGGATCCGACAGTATTTCTCCCGCACCGTCCGCCTTTCCTTCTTTTGGATGACGTGATCGTGCCTGAACCTGGAAGGATTGCAACCGGCATTTGGACACCGGGGCCGGAACGTTTTAAAGGGCATTTTCCCGGAAGACCGATCCTGCCAGGAGTCCTCCAGGTGGAGGCAATTGCCCAGGTGGGGGCGTGCGCCTTATTGGCAGAAGACAACAGAGGGCTGCCCCTCTTTGGCGGAATCGACAAGGTGCGCTGGAAAAAACAAGTGGCACCTGGAGACACGCTCACTATCGAAGTCACCCTTGAGACCAGGCGCCGCAATATCGGCAAAGGCCGGGGAAAAGCTTTTGTGAACGGGGACCTCGCCTGCGACGCGCAGCTCATGTTCATCATCGTTCCCCACAGTCCAGACCCTGAAGAAGAGCCCAAGTCGAAAGAGACATGACCTAAAAAGATCTGACAAACTCAGAGACTCACGGCTTCCAAAGCCTGCATTCCGAGCACGCTCCTCCGCCCTTGCACATTTCACGTCTTTCGCATTCTTCGCGCAAACTGCTCGATATAGTAAGCCTTTTATTGTACAATAAAAGGCGTCATTCTGACGGGGAGAGCATCCAATACGCCCTGAATACAGGATCCCCCAGAACCACATGTGCAACACGGACCACCCTTTTTGCCCACGCGAGAGGGGAAAACCCAGAGCATCGGGAAAGAGGACTTCGGCGTATAGAGTTCGCCACTCCACTGACAGAATACAAAGAGAGCACACGAAAGACCGCACCGAAAGACACGCACCGATCCTGTCCTTTCGGCAAGGAGGTAGCCCAACCCCTATATCAGCATCCTAATAGCTTCCTGAGAACCACGACAGCTCAGACCATTCTCCGGAGAGAGTTCCCGGGAAAAGGTCTCGAGTTCACAGAGCCCCATTTCGCTTGTCTGCACTACAAGCATTTTCACTGCAATGAGAAGAAAACAGGCGCGTTCACCTTAGATACAGATGAACATATTTGCATGTATCTAGAAATATCATGGTGGCATCGCGTTACCAAGAGCACATTCTTCTCGTTCCATACCCACTATGAGCAGTGAGAAACATAGACCATGTCACAAGAAACCGACTTCCCGCGCAACCTCGCCAAACTAATAGGGCAACCATCGTACGGGAAAAACCAAAAAGAAGTCGCAGCCGCCCTCAACATCTCCGACTCCACTCTTTCCGGCTGGATTTCCGGGCGTTCAACACCTTCTTTTACCGCCCTCGTCAGCATCGCCCGCTATTTCAATGTCACACTTGACTACCTTGTCTTTGGCGACACCACATCAAGTCGCACGCTCGAAGAAGCCACACTCACCAGCTACATTTCACGCATGATGATCCGGCAAAGAGAAGTCACAATGAACGGAACCTGGCTATCCACCCGGATCCTTGCAGAACTTGGCGAGAGCGTTCACTCAATTGCACAAAACCTCGCCACCAACCTCTCCGTATACGGCATGATTTCTATGTCTGAGTGCATGATTATGGAAAGTTACAGTCTTGAGACATGGATCGCCTGGACAACCCTGAATTGGCCAACAAAAACTCCTGCAGTCGGGTTTTCAGAAGTCTGGGCACGCAATATCTCCAAAGCCCACTCTTACCGACACCTGATCTCCTCACACCCCGGTGATCCACTTCCAGCCCTCACCCGCCTCCGTGATTCCATCCGAGACACACTTGCACCAAGAAACAATGAGGCACTCATGCAGCATGTGAAGTGCCGGCAGGTGACTACCCCCATACCCGCCGAGCTCGCCTTCTACCGGCTCGACGTCGAAACCTTCCACAGCGCCCATCCCATCCTCTACACACAAATCGAACCTTTTGTGCACACTGACGAATCCGGTTCATGGATCGGCGACATCTGCACACCGAACGGCGTGCTCTTTGACCACTGCCTTATGGAGAAGGTCCGCTTCGATGAAGCCAAAACCTACTTTGCAACAACATGGAAAGATGCAACAGAAGTCTGAGCGCTCTCTGCAAACCTGCAGAAAAGCAAAACTCAACAAAATACCATAAAAATGGGGAGGACCTTCCACGGCAGGAAGGTCCTCCCCAACACAAAGAACCCAGACAAAAAGCACCTTTCGCCTTTGCAGACCTACACAAAAGATCTCTGTTGTCTGTGAAAAAGACCGGCTAAACCCTGCGAAAAGCGAGCACTACATTGTGACCGCCAAAAGCAAAGGAATTGCTGATAGCAGCTTCTATGCCTTTTGCCTCACGTGCCTCATTCGGCACGATATCCAGGTCAATTTCCGGGTCAGGTTTGTGAAAATTGATCGTTGGAGGAAGCACTTCCTGCGCCAAAGCCATCGCAGTCACCGCCCCTTCCAAAGCCCCTGCCGCCCCGATAAGATGACCGACCATTGACTTCACGGACGACATGGGCGGTGTATCGGCACCAAAAACACGCCGCACCGCCGTCGCCTCCATCACATCATTGAGCGGGGTGGAGGTACCGTGAGCATTCACATAGCCGACATCCGACGGATTGAGCTGCGCATCTGCAAGCGCCAGCTCAATAGCTCGACTTGCTCCTTTTCCGGCTGGATGCGGAGCTGTGATGTGGTACGCATCAATAGTGCGCCCATAACCAGAAACCTCGCACAAAGGGCGCGCGCCGCGGGCCTGAGCGCTCTCTCTTTCTTCCAGGATGAGCATCGCTGCGCCGTTCGAATACACAAATCCATCGCGATCTGCGTCAAAAGGACGGCTACACTCACGTGTCAGCGCGTGGATCACAGAAAATCCTGCAATCACCAGCTCGCAGATTCCCCCCTCCGTACCTCCTGCAATCATGAGGTCGGCAGCACCTGTTTTAATCGCGAGAGCAGCGTCGCCAATCGCGTTCCCGCCTGACGCGCACGCTGTCGAAACACATGAACTCATACCGGTAAATCCATACCGCATGGAAAGGTGCGCAGAAGACGCATTGTTCATGTGCATAGGGACAACAAAGGGAGAGACACGCCTCGGCCCCTTTTCCCGCAACACATCATGCTGTGCCAAAAGGGTCGTGACACCGCCCCCAGATACGCCGAGCATGACGCCGGCTCGAGATGGGTCTCGTACTTGCGACGCCTCGAGGCCGGCATGTTGCAATGCCTCGTCTGCAGCAGCGATCGCATAATGGGTCACTTTGTCTGTGCGACGCGCCTCCTTTTTCGAATCAAAAAGAGCAACAGGATCCAGTCCATTGACAAGCCCCACAGGATGACCATATGCCTCATCATGAATGGCATTTTCCCCGTTTACAAACTTCTCAAAGACATCAGCGCTCCCCACGCCTTGAGGGCATGCAAACCCGACCCCCGTCACCACGACTCTTCTCTCACTCATCTCCGCTCCTCTTGACATTCCCCTAACTTGAGACTCAGCGATGAGCGGGGAACACTGCGCGCACATACGCCAGGGATAACGCTTTCATACGAAAAAATCGATAGATATTGACAGATACTCGGACTTTACCCTGTGCCGTTTCCCGCTTTTACACTCCAAGCCTGACGGCCACGAGATCGATTGCCTCGCCTACTGTCTCGACACCTTCAAGTTCCTCTTCTGGAATAGAAATATCAAATTCTTCCTCGATTGCCATGATCAGCTCAACAAGATCCAAGCTGTCCGCCTCAAGGTCATCCGCAAAATGGGCAGACTCAGTAATTTCGCCGGGGTCAACTTCAAGCGTCTCTGCCCCAAGGCTCCGCACTTTTTCCAACAACTCCGTACGATTCATCTCATACCTTTCTCTACCAAGCAGAATGCGTCTCTTCACAAAAGACAACAAGCCAGAAAACTCTCACGATATTGCCAGTCCGCCATCAACAGCCAACACCGAACCCGAAATATAAGACGCGTCTTCCGAGGCCAAAAAAACAACTGGGGCAGCAATTTCCTCACAAGTACCAAAGCGCCCCATCGGAATCATCACTCGCCCCTTCTCACGAAGATCCTCTTTCAGGACGGCAGTCATGGATGTCTCCACGAAACCAGGCGCCACTAAATTAACAGTGATATTGCGGGAAGCCACTTCTTTCGCAAGAGATTTTGTCAGACCAACAAGACCAGCTTTGGCAGCAGCGTAACTCACCTGCCCGGGATTTCCTGTCAATCCCACTATTGAGCCGATATTTACGATACGCCCCCACCTCTGCTTCATCATGCCCTTCAAGGCACGCCGCGAGGTTCGCATTGCAGAGGTCAGGTCTGTTGCAAGCACATCGTCCCAGTCAGTGTCACGCATCCGCAACAACAGACCATCACGAGTAATACCTGCATTATTTACAAGCACAGAAACAGGAACACCAAATTCCTTTTCGGCAGCGTCGAATGCAGCAGTCACTCCCTCGGCCAGAGAAATGTCTGCTTTCACATCGAGACCCTCAATTTTCTCTGCCAGTTCCGGCGCTCCCGAACGAGAAACCAGCACAACGCGCATGCCCTCTTCTGCAAGACGCCGCGCGACAGCAGCCCCAATTCCCCGAGAAGCACCGGTCACGAGAGCCACACGGTCTGTCATTTTTCCAAACTCCATTCCATCAGGACCGATCCCCAGGACATGCCAGCACCAAAACCGCAAAACAACAGGCGATCTCCTGCCTTCACTCGACCGTCTTCCCATGCTTCCGTGAGCGCTATCGGAATACTCGCTGCCGAGGTATTCCCGTATCGATCCACATTCGTAATCACTTTTTCAGGGGGAAAACCCAGTTTCTCGGCAGCATACGAAACGATGCGCACATTCGCTTGGTGAGGAATAAAAAAATCCACATCACTCACTGACAAACCCGCCTTGGCAAGGACAGCCTTACACGTTTCGACAACAACCCGTACTGCAGCCCGAAACACTTCCCGCCCAGCCATCTGCAAATAATTCGACCGGTTCGCCAGCTCTTCCGGGCCAATCGGGCAAGCAGAGCCACCCGCAGGCACAAAAAGCAAGTGGGAGAGGGACGGGTCGTTCCCGAGATCGGAAGCCACAAATTCACCTGGAGCCTCGACATACTCTAGGACCGCAGCACCCGCACCATCCCCAAACAGCACACGAGTGGACCGATCACGCGGATCGGTCAGGCAAGAGGTTTTGTCTGCCCCAACAAGAAGCACCCGTTTTACCGCGCGAGACTGCAAAAGCCCATTTGCCACAACAAGACCATATACCCATCCGGAACAGGCAACATTCAGGTCCATTGCGCCGCCACTCAAGCCAAGTTCGCCTTGGATTAAGGCCGCAGTTGAAGGCATCGATTGGTAATCGGGCGTCATCGTACAACAAATAGTGAGGTCGACGTCACGCACTGCTGCATGGGCTAACGCCCGTGCAGCAGCAGCAGCACCCATTGTGGATGTTGTCTCTTTTTCGGCGGCGAATCGACGAGACAATATACCTGTACGAGTCTTGATCCATTCAGGTGTCGTGTCCAAGTCACGTGAAATTTCCTCGTTCGTGACCAGAACAGCGCCTTCCGCCCGTCCCAAGCCTCTCGTGCTCATTCCCATGCGGACAAGCTCTCTTTATTTCTCAGGAGTGATCAGAAGCATCTCAAAATGGACGCACAGCCAGCAGAGGTTGCCCCCGCTCAACTGTCTCGTCATTCTGGGCAATAAGATTCATCACCCATCCGGAAATCCCTGCTGTCACAGGAATCGCACCGTTCTCAGTGAGGACCTCTCCGACCACATCTCCGACGCTCACGAACTCCCCTTCAACTGTGTAGGAACACGGCGGCGCCGGCTGAAAACGACCAGGGGCGGGAGCGATGATCAGCCTATCCAGCACATCATCAACCGCATGCGCGACAAAAGATAACGATGGCTGTATTCCAGCAAGAGCCTCTGCCACAACACGAGCGTCTGCGGGATTCTCCACAGCAGCATGCAACGCACCCTTCACAGCCCGCTTCGCGAGACGGTACAATACGCCTCCTGGGCCGATTTCGACAAAGGCACGCGCTCCCATACGGTCGAGAGTGGACATCGTGTCTGCCCACAAAACAGGCGAACACAACTGGGCCAGCAAAAGCGGCACCAAACCGTCCGCAACATAGTGGACTCGGCCATCAACATTGCAAATGACGGGAACTGCAGGGCTTTGTACTGGGGTCCTTGCGAGCGCAGTCGCCAATTGAGGAAGAGCGGGCGCCATCAGAGGAGAGTGAAATGCTCCACCGACTTTAAGGGGAATCGTTTTACGCACACCAAGCTGTTTTGCAATCTCGACTGCCCGCTCAATGGCATCATGAGTTCCCGAGATCACAACTTGACTATCACTATTGTGATTCCCAACTACAACAGTCCCGCCTGCTTTGCAACAGACTTCTTCAGCCATCTCGAGCGAAGCACCAATAAGAGCCGCCATTGTTCCATGGTGGCGTACAGCGGCCTCGGCCATGCCGTCCCCTCGGGCGGCAATGAGACGCAGACCTTCCTCGACATCTACTGCACCAGTCGCAATAAGCGCCGTGTATTCACCGAGCGAGTGTCCTGCGACCACGCTGGGGCTAACTCCGGCATCTGTGAGCGCACGGTGTGCAGCCAAAGAAACAACCGCCGTCGCAAGTTGCGCGTTGTCAGTAGCTTTCAGCTCTTCTTCGTCTGCGTCGCATACAAGACTGCGCACGTTCTTTCCAGAGACATCAGAAGCAACCTCAAACAAATCAGGCCACACATCGACCCAGGGTTTTCCCATACCGGGCCGCTGACTTCCCTGTCCTGGGAAGAGAAAGGCAATCACATCTGCTCCCTTTGACTTTCGTCTAGCCTGCCACCTCTTTCTATGAGGACTCCGACCGAAACAGGCATCAGACGGTTACTCAGTTCTGGAAAGAAATCCGAAACCAGGAGAAAAGAGAAGGTGACGCAACACACCAGACAGGCCCGCGAGACGACTCACGAAGATGCCACGAAGCTGAGCACAGAGAACCCGACAAAAGCCACACTCCGGGAAGCCCCTTCATGATTTTCGGATCTTTCACACGCTCGCGCAACACAGTCCAACATGTTCTCCACAAAGAACTCCGTGAGAACTTCGGCGCCAAAGAACCCTGCCCCTTTCACACTCCCAAAATCTCTCGCCGGTGTCCCTTTTGCGCAGGTTTCGCGCACACACTTCGATAGCAGACAACCCGTCTGAGATATCCTGGACAGATGGACCCGGCGAACGAATTATCCAGCTTGGCGTTCCTCGCGCCCGATCTTGAGGCATCCGCGCTTATCCAAATGCTGCGAGCAGAGACGAATGAGAACACTCTCGTTTCTGATGCGATCGAAATCGCTTGTACGGCCCACGCCGCGCAACATCGAGACGAAGGTGTGCCCTATATTGTGCATCCTCTCCGCGTGGCCTACAGCTTGAGCACTCTGGACACGTCTCCCACAATGCTCGCGGCTGCACTGCTGCATGACGTCATAGAAGATGCCCCTCGCTACACCCGGCTTGTGTACTCACTCCATGAGGAGGTGGCCTGGCTTGTGGAAGTTCTCACCGAATACTGGGATGAAGATTATTATGGAAAAATTCTGATCGCCGGGCAGGATGCAGCCCGTGTCAAAACAGCCGACCGCATCGACAACCTGCGTTTCCTCCATCGCACTGAACAGCCAAAACAAGTGCGTTATCTACGCGAAACCGTGAGAGTTTTTCCTCCGATTGTGCACGCCGCCCAGTCTGTGGAACTCACAAACGCCCTGGGCAGCCTGCTCACATGGCACAGCGACCGTATCTACAAAAAAGATGAAGAATTAGAAATGCCCTCGTGAATACGCCCCCAACAGGACCACAGCCTATTTCCCTGAAAAAACACGAAACCGTGTTATTCATTGGAGGTATTCGTTCCGGAAAATCTCGTGCGGCCCTTGTTGCTGCCATCGCGCACTCTCGTGCAACACAATGCCCTAGCCTCTTTGTCGCCACGGGACACGCTGCAGACGAGGAGATGAAAAGCCGCATCAACCGCCACCGTGACGAACGTCCTGAGTCATGGGAAACCTGGGAAACGACCGATCTTGTGGGAGCGCTACACGCCGCGCCTCCCGACAGGCTTTTCCTGGCAGACTGCCTCGGAGGTTGGGCGACAGCCTTGCTCACACAAACCGAAGAAGAAGAAGAGAGAAGAGACGGGACAACACTCCCCCCGGACATCAACTCACAAAAAAAATCTTACAAAACCAATTTTTTCAAAGACGCTCCAGCGACCAATACCCAAGCTGAAACCGCCCGTCTCGCGCACGCACTCACGCAACGTACTGCAGTCGCGCAAGCACCCACTCTCATTGTCACAAACGAAGTGGGGTTATCACTGGTCCCCCTCACTCCGCTCGGTCGTCGTTTTTCCGACCTGCTTGGAGAGGCAAACCAAGCCGTGAGCGCGTCCTGTCACCGGGTGCTCTTCTTTGTCGCAGGCAGATACATCGCACTCTGAGTAATTTTTTTGACAGTAAAATCGCGAGAAAGTGCGCGATTCCTGAGAACTCGTCCGATCGGTCTTTGCGCGAGACACTTCCCCACACTGTGTCCACACCGCGTCCGCGCTTGTCCACATCGCGAA
>DEIU01000010.1:75446-94736 GCA_002352645.1 Acidimicrobiia bacterium UBA2766
CTCTCTCGCATCTGTCCACACCTGGCCACGCATCCGTAAACCGGCCACATATCCCGAACAATTTCCGCAAAAAACCCAAAAAAACAGAGCAGAGTCGCCACAAAAAAGCAGAAAAAACAGGGTCACCTATCACTCTCCAGACGAGAGCGGTAATCTGAACAAGTCCTATTCCATTTTAACAGCGGCACCAGTTTTTTCTGCTGGTACCCCACATTCTACGGTGGTCACATGCACCCGATAGAACGCGTACGTTCTCTCGCTCGGGCCTCTTGGCTCGACCCTGTGAGCGTTACTGCCGAGGCCATTGACGCCATTTCTGACGCCTACCGGTGGATGGGCGACGAAGTCGCAGTCTCAATCGGTCGACGTCTCTTGGCTTGGCACCCCTTTGCTGCTCCTCTGTGGTATTCAGTGAGCGAAATGCTGCAAGCTCCTTTTCCCGAGGAGAGAGCGCAAGAGCTGACGAACGACCTCTTGCGCAACACCCTGTTGGAGAAATTAACGGCAGCTCTGCCAAGCGATGGAACAATAGGCGTGATCGGAGAGGGATTTTGGATCCGCCGTCTCGTCAAAGCAGAAAAAAACGCTGAGCGCCATGCTCGCTCATCACCCAGAACAGAGAAAACAACACGGACCTTTCTCCCGGTCTACGAAAAATCCAGCACGGCCCCGAAATACAGCGAAGAAGATCCATTCTGCATCCTCGTCGAGGCGATGGCAATCGGGCCGGATAGCGTGTTTGTATGTGCTCCCACAACTATATTCGAGCAAAATAAACTGCCGATCTGGCTTGTGGCTGGGCACGCCACGGTTATCGACACACACCTTTGGGAGAAGCTCGCAGTCCTGCATGCATCCGGAAAACTCCGCCCCTCGCCACAGGCGAAGCAGAGCCTCTGGTGGGACAAAGATGAAAAAATCGCTCCTGAGATCGAAATTCTTCCTCTCTCGCGTGTCGCAACAGTCTGTGGTCCCAATGGTTTGGAACCGCCAGAAAAAACACGAGAACGAGCCTTCTCGCCTCTCCCGGAACTGCTTGATCTCGCGGGCAGCACGTCCTTTGGAAAAGCCGACTGAAGCGCTCACGCGACGGGCAGAAGACCACCTTCAGCAGCCTGTTCTCGCCGGAACACTCACGACGTACAGACAGTTCGGCATGTCAAGTCGGTAGGGTATCCGACTGTTTCCCAGTAGTGACCTCGAGAAGCATGACATCTTTCACATTCCAGCAGTTTGTTGGAGCATCGGGAACATACAGACGTCCTTCCCGAATCTCCGCCGACAACAGACGATCCAGCGGAATTGAGGCCCGATAAAGACCGTCTCCAGAATGGACTGTGGCGTAATCGGCAGCAGGCAAAGGCTCTGCCATCTCAAACAGAGCGCGTACCGCGACTGTTCTCTCTTGTACCTGCACCGCACGAACGACCTTCCCTTCAACACGAATGGTCTTGTCGTCCGTGGCCTTGCGAATCCGGGAAAAAGACTGGGGCTGCTGCTCAGACATGCACTCAGCCTACTCAGCCAAAAGGCAGGCCGTCACCGTCTTGGATCTCCCAGGCTTTTTGGCGGGTCCGGAGGAGGCAACTCGCTTGTCCTTGATCCTGGCTTCTACAATCACCGCTGGCAGTCAGCCCGAGTTCTTTCACGACCTGCGTCCGGTGCCTTTTCGCCACTCACCCCCCACACTCAAACCAGGACACAAGCGTCTTACCACGATAAAGAGAATGGCATATGCCCTCCTCCAACCTGCCTCAAATTCCCTCTGCATCCGCAGCAGCCCGTCACGCGGCAAAAAACCGACAAAACCACCTCACAAAACCGGTAGGAGCACTCGGCCAACTCGAAAACCTGGCAATACAAATTGCCGCGGCAACAGCAAGCGAAATTCCCACTGTGCCCCAGCACCCGGCGCTGGTCATCATGGCAGCGGACCACGGGATCAGCCGGCAGGGCGTCTCCGCCTACCCGCCGGAAGTGACCGCCCAAATGGTGAAAAATTTCACCACCGGAGGGGCTGCAGCAAATGCTTTTGCACGTCAAGCGAGCGTCCGCATGGTTGTCGTCGATATAGGAGTGGACCACGATTTTTCTCCCGACCTCCCGATTCGCCACGCAAAAATACGGCGCGGCACACGAGATTTCTCGATCGAAGCTGCACTCACGCTTGACGAAGTAGACGCGGCCCTGCAAGTGGGACTCGACTGCGCCACAGAACTCATCCTTCCATCAAACGCCTCTCCCCCCATCGATCTCCTTATCCTCGGAGAAATGGGAATCGGAAACACGACCGCAAGTGCTGCTTTGACCTCTGTTGCCATAGGCACAGAACCCTGGGTGGTCACGGGGAGGGGAAGTGGCATCACAACGGCACAACACCAGCACAAAGAGGAACTCGTGACAGCGGGAATCTCCCGCCATGCCCCTGATCCAACAAACGCAAGAGCCATCCTCGCTGCCTTTGGCGGACTCGAAACAGCGGGATTGGCAGGGATCGCCATCGGAGCGGCCGCGCGACGCGTTCCTGTGGTGATCGACGGGTTCATTACGGGGGCAGCAGCCCTCGCGGCCACCCTGCTCGCGCCGAACTTACGTGAATATCTCATCGCAGCCCATCAGTCCACAGAAGCCGGACATAGAGTCATTCTCGACTTCCTCGACCTCAACCCCCTGCTCGATCTCGAGATGCGCCTTGGTGAAGGCACAGGGGGACTGCTCGCTGTTCCCATTGTGCAGGCCACGCTCGCCGCCCACGCTGAAATGGCAACATTTGACGAAGCCGGCGTGAGCGAAAAAACAGCGAAGCAGACCGGAGGGAAAAAACGCCACCACAACCAGAAACAACTATGAAACACCCTGAGGCATTTCGGCACGATGCGCGCTCCACTCCATCTCGCCCGTGCGTCTCCCCGCACCTTGCCACACCCGACAATCGCCGAAAATCCCTGCAAGTGCCGCAAGCACCAGAAAAACCCGGCGAGCGGGACGGAGTAAGAGCGCCTGATACAAAAACCTCTGGACAAAACCGACCTCGCGCAGAAAAGAAGCTCCGGTGAGAGGGGCGCTCAGCTTTCTCACCGTCTTGGGACGCGGCAGTCCTCCCCGCCACTTCGATTACGCGTGGTTCCCGTTCATAGGAGCAGGCGTCGGCGTCCTGTGCGCCCTCGGGCTCTTCCTTATTGCCGAGATCTCACGCCCCCCTCTGGCAGCCGCCACTGCCCTCATTCTCTCAGTCGGCCTGACGGGGGCGCTCCATCTTGATGGTCTCGGCGACGCAGCAGACGGCCTCCTCGCGGCGACCACACCAGATCGGCGTCTCACCATCATGCAAGACGTGCATCTCGGAAGCTTCGGCGTCACTGCCCTCGTCCTCGTCCTCCTCTTGCAGTTCAACGCGTACACAGAACTTGCCACCTCACTCAACACAGAGACCGCGCCGCACGACCCGGCAGACAAGCCGGCTGTTTTTGCCCTTGTGGCCTACGCATTTGCTTTGAGTCGGTGGGTCATGACCGCAGGTTCTCTCTTGCCCTATCAGCGTCCTGGCGGTATGGGCACCGCATTCTCGGGAGGATTTGCTCCCATTGCCATCGGCCTCAGCTTTACGCTGGGAATTGCCGGCATCGCCATCGTGGCCCAAGACCCTGAAGACAGTTTTCGTGCCGGCAAAATTCTGAGCGTCACCGCAAGCGGGTTACTCGCTGGGGGCAGTATGCACTGGCTGGCCTGGCGGCGCATCGGCGGCCAGACAGGCGACACCCTCGGAGCGGCAGGAACAGTCACAGAAACTGTCGCCCTGCTCAGCGCCAGTGCCACGCTGTAAAAACTTCCCACATATACGAACTCTCACAAAAAGCTTCCCATAAGACAGCAAAAGGGCGGAAAAATGCGGAGAAGACAGGCCCTGGAAAACCAGGAAATCCCCCTTGCCTGGTTTCTCGACACGATCTGGGGTGAGCCCTCTGTGTCGCCCCATCCCATAGAGCTTTTGGGCTCTTGGATCAGTTTCCTGGAAAAGCATCTCTATGCACCGACACGACCGGCAGGCCTGCTTTTCGCGGCAACAGCAGCCATTCCTGCCCTCGTCATGGGAGCTGCCGGCAAACGTGTGCGTTTCGCAACAGCCGGCACCACATGGGTATCGGTTGCCGGGAAATCTCTGCACGCGCACGCTCTCTCGGTACAACGCCACCTTGAACATCGTGATATTGCGGCAGCCCGGGCCATCGTTCCGGCTCTTGTCGGTCGGGATCCCTCCGTGCTCGATCAGACAGGCCTCACACGCGCAACCATTGAATCCGTCGCAGAATCCACCGTCGACGCCATCGTAGCGCCTCTCTTCTGGGGAACCGTGTGCGGCCCCACAGGAGTCACCCTGCATAAAACCGTCAACACTTTGGACTCAATGGTGGGTCATCATACTCCACGGTACAAAAATTTTGGCTGGGCTGCAGCAAAATGGGACGACATGATGGCCTGGGTCCCCGCCCGCTGCACAGCCGGCTTCGTCGCGGCACTGTCTCCGGGAAAGGGCGTACTGCGTACCGTCTACCAAGACGGCACGAAACACCCAAGCCCCAACGCGGGACTTGCAGAAGCAGCATTTGCTGCAGCATTGGGAATCCAGCTTGGCGGCATCACCATCTACCCTGAAGCTGAAGAACACCGTCCGTACCTTGGACAGGGCCGTCCCCCGGTTCCCCCCGACATTGCACGCGCCTGCGTACTTTCTCACCAGGTAGGAACTCTTGCTTCCATTTTCTTTGGGCTTTCTCGTCAGCTCGCCACAAATCGCCTGCGAAAGCGCTCCTGAAGAAACCCCCTCCCCCACACACAAAAAATACAGGAACCCCATCTTTCCGGGATTCACCACAGCACAAAACCCGTGAAATCAAGAGCCTTCGGGATCTCTTGCAAAAGCTTCAAGGGTCTTCAAAAAAATACTCACGCGTCACAGCCCGGCGGGCAGCATGAGAAAGAAGAGCATCGACTGCACCCTCCAGGTCATGCTGGTGCGGAACAGCGTTCACCTGCAAAGATGCTGCTTCGGCAGCATCTTTCGTACGGGGACCAATACAGACAACCACAGGGGGAACAGGAAGCCCGGAAGCCGCGTATGCCGTGGCTGTACCAGATGACGCGAAAACCACAGCATCTGCTTCCATTGCCTTCGCTTGCAAGTCAGACGGAACAGACAGCCTGGTTGCGCATACCACGTCGAGTCGTTCCACATTCCACCCCGCACGCGCCAGCTCGTCCAGCAGTGACTCTGAAGCACCTGCAACCGCAGGCACAACCGCCCGATTTCGCGATGTATGCCGAGGCTCTTCTCGCAAGAGATACAGCTCGTTTTCCGTATCTTGCGTATCTTCTCCGAAAGACAGCACCCCACTAGCAGACGAAGTCATACCATCTCTGCTTTTTGCCTGCCCTCCTACTTTCTCCGCTTCTCGCGAAAAACCCAGTGGCGCACGCGGCGCAGGCAAGGGAGCCACCGGCAATGTCCCCGAAGAAACAGTCTCCGGCAAGAGAGAAGCCCGGTGCAAAGCACGCACAGCATCCGTCTGGGTGGCAAGGAGCCGTACCCCCGCAAGGGAACGAACATCACGTCCCACAGACACAAGCCCCTGCAAGAGCCAGTCGGCTCGATTTCCAGAGCTGCACGCGACAAGATCCACCGCACCCGCATCCAGTGCTTCGCCAAAAGACGTCAAACCCTGCGTATTTTCAGGCCCACAAAAGGCAAGCACAGGAACTTCAAGAACATGCGCGCCTTCTGCCCGCAAGAGCATGGCAAGCGTAGAAGGGCCAAGCCGACTCCGAGGAACAAGCACATTCCACCCTAATAAACCCCGTGACACTCCGGCGGGATCAGCCACTTCCGGTGCCGGAACGAGGTCTGGCGCCTCATCTTGAAAAGCCACGTTCTCTCCAATCACAAGGACTGCCGGAGAGGAAAGCCCTGCGGCAGCAAATTCTGTTGCAGCCACGCCCAGGCGAGAACGAAGACAGCGCTGCTGAGGCGTGGTCGCCCACTCAACAGCAGCAACAGGAGTATCCGGGGAACGCCCCGCTGCCAGGAGACGCTGCGTGAGAAGTTGAAAATTCCGCACAGACATGAGGAGCACAATTGGCCCCGGGGTATCTGCGATATGCGCCCAATCAAGCGCGGGCCGTTCCTTGGTGGCGACTTCATGGCCGGAAAGAATCGTGAGCATGGGGGGAAGACCACGATGCGTGAGCGGCACTCCAGCGACTGCAGGAGCTGCCAGCGCCGAAGAAATACCCGGCACAATCTGGACGGGCACTCCTGCAGCCGTGCACATCACAGCTTCTTCAAAACCCCGACCAAATATTAGAGGGTCACCGCCTTTGACACGCACCACAGTGCGTCCCGCCAAAGCTTCTGCCACGAGTCGTTGAGAAATTTGGTCTTGGGTCACATCAGTGCGACCGGGGCGTTTCCCCACATCCACAAGTTCCGTAGTGGGCCGGACAAAACGCCGAAACGCGGGGCCTGCCAAGCGATCATAGAGCACTACATCAGCCGTCTGCAGCACATCAAGTGCCGCAAGAGAAATAAGCCCGGGACCGCCAGGGCCAACACCGAGCAATACAACACGTCCTTTTTGCGCCATCCCCTGAGGATAGAGGAGAACGGTGAGGAAAGAGGCCTCACAAACAGGAGAAAAATCGCACTTTACATGCCATAACCTGGGAAGATCCTTATGGCATACTGCCACTACAGGGGCATTATTCCTCTTCAGACATGAAAAAAAGCGTGCATCATCTTCTCGCACGATGCCGCACGATGCAACCGCTATCGGGTTCTGCCTGTTCCCCGGGTTCCTTCTCTCGTGCTGCCCCTTCTCAGGCCCCTTCTCGTACTTCTCCCCGCTTCTTGTGCGCTGTCTTTTCCGGCGATTTCCCTTTCCAATATGCGCGAAGCCTCAAGAAGCTCTTCATCAGGCAGACGGGCCCAGTAAAAGCCGTCTCTCACAGCAGATGCCACGGGAATCGCAAAAAGCAAACCAAAAATGCCAAAAGCGCCGACCCCAAGCACAAGGGCCACCACAAGACTCAGTGTCGGAAGATCCAAGGCTGGACCTGAAAAAGTCGGGGCAAACCAATAGTACACAGCAATCTGCACAATAAAAAAAACAAACAGTGTCAAAAGTGCTAGTCCCAAACCACCCTGATCAGAAGAAAACGCAATGAGAATCGGCGGCAGCGCGGTCATCACCGGACCAACTCCCGGGATGAGATCCCCAATCCCAGCAAGCACACCAAGAGGTACGAAATACGGCATACCCACAAGCCAAAGCATCAGCGTCTTCAATATCCCAGAAATGATTGCAACCAGCAGTTGACCCCTGACGTAACACGACGTCTTGTACTGCATTGAATGGAGCGCGCCTTTCAGACGGATATGCTGTGACTGATCCAGATAGGTACGCAAACGGTGCGACAAAGAAGGAAGATCCATCACGATGAGAAGCGAGACAAAAACTCCCACCAACAAAGCGCCAATTAACCCGGCAGTCACTCCAATAAGCGCAAAAATCGTGTCGGCCAGATCCTCACCAAACTCCTCGGACTGCTTTTCCACAGAATCGCGAAATGCTCCAATTGCCTCTGCTGCTTCAGGGGAAGCATCTTCAACGCGGTCTTGAAAGTCGCGTAGTCCTTCAGAGAGATCGGTCCCCAATCCCGGGACATCCACGGCGAGATCACTCACTTGTGAGGCAAAAGAGGGACCAATGAGACTGAGAAAAACACCAAGCCCAAGAATGAGCGCAATATAAGTAAATGCAGTGGCTCTCCCACGTCGCCAGCCGCGTGCCGTAAGACGCGCCACGACAGGAGCGGCAATGGTCGCGGTCAAGATCATCACCACAACAGGACCAACAAGCCACACCAAACGCGACAGCACTGCAAGCAAAATCGCCAGCACAAGCCCAATGCCGAGCAAGGACCAGGCATGACGGCCAAGGTCCTCGAGAGCGGAAGTCTCGTCCGGTCCTCCGGTCAACAAACCGCGACTCGGGGATGCATCCTCTGGAGAAGACCTCGAAGCAACGTCGCCCTGAGGCCCTGGACGCACTGCCTGCCCAAGGCTTTTCTCGGGAACGGGAACACGCCGCGCGGAAGCAACACCCCTCCCAGGACGGGTTTCATCCGAGAAACGGTCTGCAGTTTTCTGTCTCTCTGCCTTTTCCTCCTGATCCGAATGCTCATCCGGAAAAGGAGAAAAAGGAGAAGGAACATCCTGCCCATGGCCCAAAGGCCTGCCCGGTGAAGGCAGGGAAGGTCCTCCTGTCTCCGGTGGACGATCCATGGGCAAAGACTGCCAGAAAGAAGCATATTCTTTCTGGTCATCACAAAAAAAGCAGATCAGCCTGGGCAAAACCAGCAGGCCAGAATAAACATCGGGCACAAGAAAAACACATCACGCCAGGCACGCAGCAGAAACACCTCACAGGACGGAAAAACCACCGACACACACCGAAGCAGCCCCCCTGCATGCCCACGCGTTTTCTCTTTCCCTACTCACCAGGAGCATCTTCTTCCGAGAACGAGAGCGAACTGCACAACATGCAGAGGACAAAGACCAGAGCAGACTCCAGGCAAACCCCAGGCAGAAGGCTTCGCCAAACACTTCTATATCAGGCCCATATCTATGTCATAGATATCACATAGAAGTAACATGAAAACAGAAAATCCCGTTTATCACCGCAAAAGATAAGATATCCCCACAACACTCATATATCCACCAAAGCTGGCCCTGTAATATGTCTCTCGCGAGACAGAAGTGAGTGGGAAGTCTCTCATCATCAGGTGGAATCTCAAGAAAGCTCGCGAAACCAGAAACATCACAGACAGCGCACGAAAAACTACAAAACGCCAAAACAGCAAGCGTACGACCACGTGCAAGCGAAACGAGACGCAATCAGAGTAGAGAAATGATCGGACAACAGGACTCCTCGGAAAAAAGGAGTCTCGAGATGCTGATCGCAGAAATTACTACCTCAAGCGATACGTCCGACATGACGCGACGCGTACAGCTCTGCCGGCAAGCCCTCGACCTGTGTCTTCCGACAGAGGACCCCGCACTTCTCGCTTTTCTCCATGCCGAGCTCGCAAACAGCTTGCTCGCAGATGCCACGCGGGGAAAGGCCGACACAAGCGAAGAGATCATCCATCATTACCAGCAAGCGCTACGCGGTTGGGATAGAGAAACCGACAAGCGCCAATGGGGTATCGCCCAGAACAATCTCGCAAACGCCTACCTGACGCGACACAAAGGCCATCGCACAGACAATATTGACGCGGCCATTCACCATATCGAACAGGCCCTTTCCACCTACACAAATGAAACTGGTGCAGAACACTGGGCAACCGCACGCTACAACCTTGGCCTCGCCCACCTGTATCGCACGCGCGGGAGATGGACAAAAAACATAGAAATCGCCACGCAGCTTTTCAGGCAGGCACTCTCTGCCTACTCACAGGAAACTGCTCCTCAACAATGGTCCACCGTGCAAAGCAATTTGGCTTTGGCATACCTGCAAAACTGCCGGCACACCCAAGAAGACAATATTGCTGCTGCGATCCATCACTATACGCAGGCACTTGATACCTGGACACAAGAGCAGACTCCCCATGACTGGGCACTTACCCAACATAACCTGGGGCTTGCGTACCGGCATAGCACACATGGGAATCCCGCAAAAAACATCGAAATCGCAATTCGCCATTACACCGAGGCGCTGCAGGTCTGGACGCAAGCTGCCACCCCCTGGCAATGGGCAAAAACCCAGCAAAACCTTGCCGACGTCTTCCTTTATCGGACGCGCCACAACCGAGGCGACAATATAGAGACCGCGATTCATCACCACACACGCGCGCTTTCCGTCTGGACCAAAAGCCAGACTCCTCATAATTGGGGCATATCCCAGCACGGTCTTGCTTTGGCTTATTGGCACCGCTTCCGTGGCGAAAAAACGGAAAATATGGAAATCGCCCTGGATTTTTGCAGACAAGCTCTTACCGTCTGGAGTCCCGAGCAGTCTCCATTCCGCTGTTACACCGTTGGAAAACTCATGGGAGAGATCGGCTGCACCGCAGAACAATGGGAAACGGCGATCTCCGGATACACCCAGGCCAGTCGCGCCGAAAAAATATTTTGGTACGCCTCAGCGGCCGGCTCTGCCCTCCTCACCTCCATAGCTTCTCCTCCCACATGCGACGACGTGTCCTCCCCCACTCCCACAGAACACACACCCCCAGAAATAGCCCGCAGAAGGCTTGCTTTCCAGCATGATGCAACGAGTGGTCGCATTTCGGCATTCATCGAATCACAGCCCAAAGCACAGGCCTTGCAGGAGTTTCTGCTCCTCCTCGAAGAAGAGCGAAAACAAAAACTCGATGACGCACTCGACAAAAATGCACGCTGCCTGCATTCCTTACACAAACAACACCCCGGAGTCTTTTTCTCTTACAGGGAAACCGCAATCAACATACAAGATATGGTCCTGTACGAACGCCAGATGCCCAATGTCCTGAGTCCTGCCGACAACACTGACCAAGCAGCCCAAACCGAACAAGAAATCGACTTCTCCCGCAAAGAACAAGCACGCACCGCAATCACATCAATGCGCAGTATCCTCACCCGTATCCGCAAAATCAGCGGATACGAAGATTTTTTCGGACCTCTTCCCCCTGATCTCTTGGACAACGCGGTAAGTCCCATGCGGCCTGTCGCATTCATCACGCTTACCAGTCATGGAAGTATTCTTTTACTTGCGCACCGCCCAAGTTCTTCCGACCCCGTCGAAGTCTCTCACGTCGAAACATCGCATAATCTCACGAAAGGGATACTGCGAAACGCGCTCCGTATCGGAGGCGGAAACACCCAAAAAGCAGAAATGCCTCCAAAAAGCAAAGCCTTCAGCCTCGCGCTTGATGCCTGCCTCTCTCTTGTGAGTAAAGCCATCCTCGTTCCCCTCGTGGAACGCCTGCAACAGCTGCACGCCAAAAAAGTTGTCCTCATTCCAAGCGGACAGCTCGCCCTGCTTCCTTTGCATGCCGCCCCGCTCCAAAACATCACGTCACAAGGAGAAAACACTCGCTCGGGCACATCACAGCGTTTGCTGCACTCCATCGAAGTCTCGTATGCCCCTTCGCTTTCTCATCTCAATGCTGCCCGACAACAGGCCACACACGTATCCGCAAAAAACTGTGTGCTCACAGGAGTGGGAAATCCGATCTCCGGACTTCTCTCTATTTCAGACAGCGAGCTCACCCTCATCGCCAAACACGCAAATACCGACTCTGCAGATTTCCTCTTTGGCGGGAAAGTCACCAAAGCCGCCATCCACCGCGCAGCCCGCAACGCAACCCATGTCCATCTCTCTTGCAACGCCCATATTCACCTCGAAAACCCCTTGGAATCCGGCTTTGCCCTTGCCGAAAACGACACCCTCTCGCTCAGAGATATCCTGGAAAATCGACCTTTCGCACAAACCCGTCTCGTCGTCGCGTCAGCCTCCTTTTTTCTCACACAAAAGGCGTACCAGATAGACAAAGAACCAACCGTTCTGCCCACAAGCCTCATCGAAAGCGGGACAGGCGGAGCCGTCACTGCTCTTTGGCCGGTAGACGATGTCTCCACTCCTCTGCTTTTCGGCCGCTTCTACCGCCTCCACTTGCAAAACAATCAGGAAATACCTGGACAACACGCAAAACTCGCTCGGGAAAAATCCGCATATACCCAGGAGAAAAACAAGCAAAATACAATATCGATCCCCAAGCACATGGCCACTGCCTCCCCTCGCCTCACGCCTCTTCACCCAGCCAATGCCCTACGCCAGGCACAAATATGGCTCGCCAATATCACAGCGCAAGAGCTCGCACTGCTTTTCACAGAAGCCGATCAAGTCGAAAAAAACACAGACAACATCAGTTGGCGACCCCGCGGTACCGCGGCCTATCAAGCAACTCGTTTCCACCGTCGCCACCCTGACGAACGCCCCTTTGCCGCCCTCCGCTACTGGGCACCCTTCACCTACTGGGGCACATGACGACACAGCGCAATGCCACAAAGGCAAAAAACCACCCGGCCGCTTCATCCTGTTCCAGGTCTCAATTGCAACGCCCACTCCACCCAAAACCACACCTGACCCCAACACAAAACAGCTCACCGGCTCAAGACACGTCGCAAAAATTGTTGGGTACGCTCATGGAGAGGCGCATCAAGCACCTGAGCAGGAGGGCCTTCTTCGCGGATCACGCCCCCTTGCAAAAAAACCACACGATCGGCAGCCTGACGCGCAAAACCCATCTCATGCGTGACGACCATCATGGTCATTCCCTCTGCTGCAAGATCGCGCATCACGGACAGGACCTCTCCCACAAGCTCCGGATCCAACGCACTTGTTGCCTCATCAAAAAGCATGATGTCCGGCTGCATTGCCAAAGCCCGGGCAATAGCCACGCGCTGTTGCTGTCCCCCCGAAAGGACGCCAGGATACTCACCTACTTTTTCAGCTAAACCGACTCGGCCAAGTACTTTCATCGCGACTTCTTCAGCTTCTCCGCGCGACCGCCGCAACACCTTGCGCTGAGCAATTGCCACATTTCCTAGCACCGTCAAATGTGGAAACAAATTGAACTGTTGAAAGACCATCCCTACCCGTCGGCGTACCTGATCAATATCACAGCTGGGAGAAGAGAGATCTTCCCCATGAATACGCACGCTGCCCGTCGTCGGGATCTCAAGCCCGTTCACGCAACGCAACAAAACTGACTTCCCGGCACCCGAAGCGCCGATCACACACACGACCTCACCAGCCTGCACGGAGAGATTCACGCGATCGAGCACAACAAGATCTCCAAAGAGTTTGCGCAGCTCTATCAGGTGCACAACAGAAGACGTCTCGGGAGAAAAAACCTGATCAGACGAAAGCAGAGACAAGTCTTCTTTCCCCTGCCTATGCGCTTCCCTGTTCTGCTCTCGCGGATTTTCCTTTTCTCTCTCCCCGGATTTCCCGCTCCCTCCCCCATCGTCTCCAAGGTTTTTTCTCCCGAACATCACGCACAGTCCTCCCTGAAGAAAAACCAGCAAAAGCCTACGCAAGACAAAGACCGTAAAAGACCGTAAAAGCAGACCTCTAACATCAACTCACCCAGCCCCTCCTCCTGGGAAAAGCAAGCCCGGTCTGACAAACGGCCACACTCCCAGAAAAACCACTACCTGCCCTATGCAAGAGTGCCTGATTCCTACTCACGCGAAAGACGCGCCCGACGTTCAAGCCAGGCCGCGACACGTGTGAGTGGCAGCGTAATCACCAAATAGACCAGACCAACAACAATAAGTGGGGTGACGTTAAACTTTTCTGTCATCTCGTCCCTCCCGAACTTGATAAGTTCGCGCGTCTGATCAGTGGTACCCAATGCATAGAGCAAAGAGGTGTCTTTGAGGAGCAAAACAAGCTCATTCGTCAGAGGAGGGATCACAATACGAAAGGCTTGGGGAAGCACAATAAAAGTCATTGACACTCCGCGCGGCATTCCCAAAGAACGAGCCGCTTCCATCTGACCTTTTGGCACTGCTTCAATACCGGCTCTTATCGTCTCTGCGATATATGCGCTTGACACGATAGCGAGCGAAAAAGCCCCTGGCCCATAGATGCCGGGAATCCTGACGTCAAATGCCAAAGGGATGCCATATCCCACAAGAAAGATCGTAAGGAGCGCGGGCAGACCTCGCACAACCTCGACAAAGACACTTGCAGCCCACCGGTATAACCGCATATCCGAAAAACGCATAAGTGCCAGAAAAAGACCAAGCGTCAAACCGCCAGAAAATCCCAGCAAAGTAAACCAGAGAGTATTTCGCGCTGCCTGCGTCAGGACTTCCGGAAACTGCTCACGAAAAATTTCCGGTTCAAAAAAGGCATCCCGCAGTGTCTCCCAATCAGCGGAACGAATCCACCACACACAAAAAAGAACTGTGACCAGATACACAAGAAAATGGCGCCGGCGCGCGCGACGCTGCCGCGGCGGTAAGTCAGCAGATGAAAAAACCCGTGACCAGGCAGTGCGCCCTTCTGCATGCCCTTTTGAACGACCTCGCCTTGTGTCAGAAGGAGGGTGCAATGTCTGATTTTCCTCGCGTCCTGCCGGCCCTTACGCACAAACCGCGTTTTCTCCAAAGAAAAGAACGAAGAAAGCGGCATTTATCTTATTCACTCGTCCTTCCAGAATGACCCTTCCAGAAGAACCTCTCAGCGAGAGGGACACACACCAAACCACAGCATGAGGAACTATCCAGCGCGGCGAGTCCCAAGGCAGATGCGGCGCAAACCCCCGCCCCCAAACACAGACGCTGCCGTCAAGGTAGGCACAGCGTCTACACATGGTAGACGCTGTGTAGACGCATACTCAGCGCAACCGTCCGAAATATTTCCTGTAAAAATCATCGTACATGCCGTTCGCATGCAACTCATCCAGACCATCATTGAGCATCTGCAGCAGAGCCTTCTCCCCCTTCTTGACAGCGAAACCATATAGTTCCCCTGTGGGGAGAAACAGGACGACCCGCATATTCGAGCTTTGCACTGCCCGATAGGCATTGACAGGCAAGTCCTGCAACACCGCGTCCACAACACCAGACTCCAGTGCAGCAAAAAGTTCACCTGCCCCGGGATAGGACTTGATTTGCGTGCGCTTCGAAAGCTCTTTCCGAGCATACATCTCGCCAGTTGTCCCACCCTGCACCGCGACAACCTTTCCCTCCAAGTCAGCAAGGTCGCCGAACTCATCAACACGGTCGGCCATCACAAGCAGAGACTGATCCGCCTGAAGGTAGGACTGAGTAAAATCAACCTGTTTCGCACGTTCTTCGGTGATCGTCAATGCAGAGGCCACCATATCACAGGTGCCAACCGCCATATTAAGCAAGATCCCTTCGAATTCAGTGTCAACGATCGCGACTTCCAAGTTTTTCTCATGCGCAAGCGCGCGGAGAAGATCGATGTCAAAACCGGAATACTCCCCATCTTCATCTTCATACTCAAAAGGCGGATACGGGATATCTGAGCATACGGTAAGGTACCCTTTTCGCACCAGATGATCGGGCACTCCAGCAGAAGGAACCGCCGGCGCTGCGCTCGCGTCCTCATCAGCATCATCATCATCGGAAGAACACGACACAATCAGCCCAGCGAAAAACAGGGAAAACAAACAGAAAAACAGGCCGACGCGGAAGGGCTTTCTCATTTTCACCATACTTCCTCTCCTTCCTTCGCACTACAAACCCCACCACATGTACACACCATACACACAAAGACGCAAACGTCTACAAAACACAAAACCAGAGAGTCGGGCCATGCAGATCCGAACACTCCTCCGGCACAGCAGAACAGGCAAGAAAAAACCGATCCGCTTCCCGCGTTTTTCGCCGCAAACAGACTCACACATTTCTCATGGAAACAGCAAAAATAGGTCTGAACTGCCAAAAAAGCCCTGACCCAGGATAGGCTCAAACGAACAAAGGCACGGAGATCACATGAGCACCCTAGCGGTTACCCGTTCTACGGGATCCGACTTCCCTCCCGCAGCTACCTGGGCACCCCTGGCTTTCGACGTCAACGCCCACCTCGCCCGTCCTGCACCATCCAGAAGAACGGAGGAGCCGTTCTTTGCAGGAACACCCTTTCTACCCGATTCTTTTGCTCCTGGTTTTTCTGACAATCCAGCGCTTTTCCCCGTCAGAAAGGACCAGAGAGAACAGCACACCACGTCATTTCTCCCGGACCTTCCAGCACTCCTACCTGCGCTACCTGAGCTGAGAAACGACCCGACGACAATGCTCACAACTTCTTTCCAAAGGCAGCAAAGAACACACACCCAAACACAAAAGCCAGGGAATAGCTTCCAGTGATAAAAGAATCACTCGCGCAACCAGGAACAACCATCCAAGTCGGCGCCGACATGTGGCGCATCCGCGTCCCCACACCTTTTCCGGGGCTTCCCTCTTTAAATGTCTACGCCGTGTGCGAAACAGACGGCTCAGTTACCCTCGTAGACTGCGGCATTGATTGTCCCGAAGGACTCGAAACTCTGGCAGAAGGACTCGCTGTTCTTGGCAAAACAGTCAGCCATATCGATCGAATCATCATCACACATGGACATATCGATCATTGGGGAATGCTCCCCCGTCTACTGCAACACACCGACTTCACTCTTTGCATGTCAGAGCATTACACGACTGAAGCATGGAGCTACACCGCTCCTGAAGAACATAGCGCCCTGATACGTTCCATCCTCTGCGAGCATGGGACTCCACCCTCCATCCTTGAACAGATGTTCGTCGCGCCCTCTCTTATGCCGTCCTATTTTCCCGACGGTGTTCCTGCACCGGATGTCATCATTCAAGATGGTGACAAAGTCCCCATTGGAAGCCGCGTGTACGAAGCAGTGTGGACACCTGGACATGCCCATAGCCATCTGGTTTTCTTCCATGAGGCGTCAGCGGAACTTATCTCTGGAGACAACATTCTCCCTACTATTACTCCTCATATCGGGTACGATGGGCGGATTGGCAATCCGCTCGGCGATTATTTACTCTCGCTCGAACGTATCAAAAAGCTCACAGCAGGGGTAACCTTTCCGGCACATGGGGGAACCATTTCTGATGGAACGCAGCGCAGCGTTGACATCCGCACCCATCATGAAGACCGGCTTACCAAGATGCAGTCCCAGCTTCAAAATGCTCCAAAAAGCGCTTGGGAAGTGATGAAGGTCTCATTCCAACGAGAATTGATGCCCTTCCAGCAACGTCTTGCCCTGTCAGAAACAGTCGCTCACCTCGAAGCCCTATGTAAAAACGGAAACGTCCACCGTGTTGAAAACGACACCATCCTCTATATGGCTTCACTACCCTGACCGAGGAGAAGATCGCGGAGAAGTGGCACCTGTGGGACAGGCAACCAACCCTGTAAAAAAATCCCAAGGACACCTGCAAAGATCCCAAGAATGTTTCCGCGCGCTGCCCTGCTTCCGGTATCGAGAACACTGGACATACAGTCACTCAGCCGGAAACCTCTGCATGAGATCGAGCGAACTCCGGCGAAAGACGAAAACCTCGGTTCATCGCTTCTTCTGGCGTATCTGGACCAAAACTCGCGATCTTCTCCAAGGGAACCTCTATCATGATCGACAGTTGCGCCGCGTCTTCCGTGTCATAGAGCAGGAAAGACCGTTTATCGCCCAGATAACGGTGCTCCTCAAATTTCGGGTGATGCGATGCCATCAGGGCCTCCACTTCTCCATGCAACGGCTTGCTCCTCTCGAAGCCAAGCAAACCCCGACAGTGCAAATTAGCTCTGCCTGTCTGACATTCTGTCACATCCTTGCCTGTCTTTGGGAAATCTCAAGCACATGTCGCCATCCCCCATTCTCTCCCTACACTCCTCCAGAGATTGAGGACCACTCGCCATGGACATTACCCAACAATTCACTGACCTCGTGCAAGGACCAGAGGGAAACATTCGCCTCGATCGCGGAGCCCTCCTCATTGCAGCCCATGCCCAGCCTGATCTCGACATAGAGGCGCAACTCACCAAGCTGGACAGGATCGCCGACGAATGTCCCTACCACAACCCACCGGCGCTCGCGCAGCACCTTTTCGTGACACTCGGTTTCAGCGGAAATACTTCATCATACAATGATCCCCGCAATTCTTATCTGGATCAGGTACTCGACCGGCGACTTGGTATTCCCATCACCCTCAGCCTCCTCATGATCGAAATAAGCCGACGTCTCGGCATGGATCTATACGGAATAGGCATGCCTGGCCATTTTCTCGTCAGCACAGCAGATGGGCGGGTTTTTTACGATCCGTTCCACGAGGGAAAACAACTCAATGCCGAGCAATGCCGGGAAATGTTCTACCGCATGCATGGGACACAAGTCCCTTTTCTTGCAGCAATGCTACTCCCCGTCTCCTCTCGCGCCGTCCTTTCGCGCATGTTGACAAATCTGTTGCAATCCTTTCGCCTCTCGTACCAGATAGAAGGAGCATGGGCCGCCCGACTACACCTGCGCATCCCCAATCTTCCCCTCATGTTGCGGGCCCAACTCGCCAACGCCCTCGGAGAAACAGGGAACTTTACAGAAGCGATTTCGGTGCTGCAAGCCCTCGCACAAGAAGCTCCTCCAGACCTGCGTGACCTCCTGCACTCCAAAGCCCAACACTTCGCTTCTCGCCTCAACTAAAATAAGTGTCCTCGCAGCCTGCAGGAACTCAAGTCCGACCTCTCTCTTGTCCGGTGCAATGCGCCTCTTGCCTCTACCGGCTCCAGGCTCTACGTTCCCGACCTTGCATTTCCCGCGCCACACACCAGGCAAAACATCACTGGTTCTTCCCAGAAGACCGCACACAATCGTCGTACAAATTTGCCACATCCAAAAGACAACGGGGCTGCACTGTTAAACCCTGCGCGCGCGCTTTCTCCTGTAAATGTTCCACAATATCCACGATGTTTGGCGGAGCAAACCATCCATTATAGCCACTTGTGCCATTTAAAGGGGTGGCATTCTGCCGCACATATTCAGCACACCAGAGAAGCAGAAAACGTAAGTCTTTTCGTGGCAACAAACTGCATTCCCGCTGCCGCTCGCGGGCAAACCGTATGGCATATTCCACATCAAACAGCACTGAAGGAAAAGACGGAGGGTAGGGCGGCGAAGAGACACGATATCGTCGACCGCGCCAAAAAATAAGCCAGGCAACCATGCCAAGCAAGACAATGGCCAATGCCAAATCCTGCCACACTGTCATCACAAAAGATCTTTTTCCGCCAAATACTGATAGTGCAGTGCAATCACGCGCCGAATATCGGCGAAATCAAATGATACACCTTCTTCTGCCAAAACCTGGTGGAGACGGAGCGCAAGCGCGTCATCGTCAGCAGGCAGATCGTCCTCACGCGCCACACGACCAAGCGCGTCAACTGCAGCACCAATATGCCCCAAAGCCAGCCGGTGACGTTCATTCCCCAACAAATTTGCCCATACAAAATTGGCAGCTTCGTCTTCATGAAAACCGGCATACCCACGAGTCCCTCGCAGGATAAAAAAGACTGTCCCCAAGCAAAGAAACACAACAACCAGAGCTGCGATCCCCACTATCTGCCCAAAAAAAATCCAAGCGATAGGAGAAAGACCAACAACGCCGAACGAGCGGGAACACACAGAAGGCACTATGAAAAAGCGGCTGTACGC
>DEIU01000010.1:94748-109878 GCA_002352645.1 Acidimicrobiia bacterium UBA2766
TGCCCCGAATTCGGGGCACAGCGTGGCCGCAGCACAATACATACCGGAGAACAGACCGGCAATCAGGAGAAACAGCCTGCTCCTCAGAGGCCGATGCGCTGCGCAAGCAGTTCACGGTGATAGGTGGCGTCCCCAAGAAAGATCTCAGCAGACTTGGCACGCTTGAAGTACAGGTGAGCGTCATGCTCCCATGTGAACCCGATACCACCATGAATCTGGATGTTCTCTGCAGCACAGTGGAAGTAGGCGTCCGAGCAATATGCCTTGGCCAAAGGAGCGACAGTCGACAGCTCTTCGTTATCCTCAGCAGCAGCCCAGCCCGCGTAGTAAGCGGCAGAACGGGCCGACTCCACCTCAAGCAGCATGTCCGCACACTTGTGCTTGATGGCCTGGAAAGACCCGATGGGCCGACCAAACTGCACTCGAACCTTCGCGTATTCCACTGAAGTGTCAAGGCACCTTTGCGCTCCACCCACCTGCTCAGCCGCCAAAGCAACCGCAGCAAGGTCAAGCGTCTTCGACAGCGCCGGCCATGCAGCGCCGGCATCCGTCAGGAGAGCATTCGACGGCACACGGACGTTCTCAAGCGTGATCTCCGCTTGCTTCCGTGTGAGGTCCATCGTGTTGAGCGCACGAGAAGATACTCCAGCGGTATCAGCGGGAACAGCAAAGAGGCTCACGCCATCTGTTCCGGTCGTGCCTTCTGTCCGTGCTGCCACAATCAAAAGCTGTGCAGTGTGACCGTCAATGACGAAGGACTTCACCCCATTAAGGAGAAAATCCCCACCATCGGAAACGGCAGTGGAGGTAATGCCGTCTGCACCCCAGCGCCCGTTTGGCTCTGTGAAAGCCAATGTGGCAATGGTATCGCCAGAGGCAATACCGGGAAGGTGCTCTTTCTTGAGCTTGTCATTGCTTCCCTGCAAAAGGGCATTCGCTGCCAAACAAACAGAAGAGAAGAAAGGAGAGCACAACAGCGTGGTACCCATCTCTTCCATCACTGCAATCAGCTCTACGTAGGAGAAACCAGAGCCACCATACTCTTCTGGAATATGAAGCGATGGCCAGCCCAGTTCCTGTCCGATACGTGTCCAGACTTCTTTATCGTAGCCAGACTCCGTCTCCATCATCTCACGCACGCGCTCAGATGAAGAGTAATTCTCCAGGAAGCTGCGGGCACTCTTGCGAAGCTCTTCTTGCTCCTCGGTAAAGGCGAAGTTCATGTATCCCCCTGCTCACCGGTCCGACGCCTCAACCGACGCCGTTTCTCATTCTGGCTGTTCTTGACTGGCGTCAATCCGGCGCCAGTCTGCTGCGAGAGGGCCTCAAAAAAGACTTCCTCTTGACATCGGCTGGCTGCAGACAATCAGTTTCCGACAAGACGCGCGCCTTTCTTTCGACCCACAGGAAAGTGAACAAGACAGGCGGGCGCGCCCACTTCATCCTCTCACTCCCTGACCATCAGTTTCCATCGGAGTCGACTCTTTTCGCAAACCGAACAAGCCGGCTTCCTCACAAAAGATAGGCGCTCGGTCGACAGAAGGTGACGAGAGAAGTCCACAGATCCCCCAACCTTGCAGGTCTTCAGGGGAAAAAGTTCCTTGAAACCGCATAGAGAATTGAAGAAAACAACGAAAACATACAGGCACCTCTCAAAAAAATTCTCTTCACAAGAAAAAACATTTCAGGACGCAACGGCGAGAAAAAAGAAGAGAACACCGCACAAGAAAAAACACTGCGACCTCCCAAATATCCCTCCAGTACATGAAAAAACCCGCAAAGATGCACTCCAGTGAAGTGTTCACCCCACTCTTGAAGACGGCTTGAGAACAATTTGAGGACGGTCTGGGGACGGCCTTGTAAAAAAGTGATCTGCCGCTTTTACGCCTTCTCGCAGTAAAGTCCATAACATGAACTCGGGCAATGCCATGTTCTCCACACACATCCACACCAATCCCACCATGACACAACATGTCCCAGAACAGGGCTCCCTCCTCCCACGGCGAGATCTGAATACGGATTCTTACTCCTCTACCCTCTCTTTTGTTATCTTCTTCCCGGGAGGTTTCTCAGGAGGCCACAATGCCCTTTGCTCTTTCATCATCTGTCCCATCACCTCCTTCGTTCCCCTCACCTCCAGCCCACAACATCACGCAAAACCACAGCGACAGCGTCCTGTCACAGGCCTCCCAACCCAGTCATCGACAGAGAAAAAACGGTTGCACACACGATCCTGTCTGACCCTGATCCAACGGTGACGGGAGGGCCTTATGCACATCACATCACTTCATCTGCCCCAACCCCAATACAATGTATACGTCTTCCTTGATTGCGACACTCCCCCGCTCCCCTCTTTTGTCGTGGATATTCGCCCGAATGACACGCTGACTATTGCCCGCCCTGGTGGTATCCACCCTCGGTCAGTGCCTTTGACGGGAGATCCTCTCATGCTGTCGTGGCGCACTGAAAATGGCTACTTTCGGGCGACGACTACTTTCATTGGCGCCGAGCGCATGCCCGAACCAATCTGGGTTTTGTCGCTTCTGCTCTCCCAACGTCAAAACGGCAACCGCCAGTACTTTCGCACTCGGGAAGATCTCACAGGCTCAGCCACTTTTCTGCGCAAAGAAAGTCAGCAACCGAACCTCAGCTCCGGTCTGCCCTCAGATCTTCCCGAAGAAAGTCAGCAACCGCACGAAATCGACACCACAGCAGAAGTCCTGGACCTCTCGCAAGGGGGTATCGGTATCGTCTGCAGTAACGATCAGGATATTTCGGTCGGGGACACTGCCGAAGTCGTGGTCCCGCTTCCCGATGGAACTGTTTTCACCGCAGCGGCTGTTGTGCGACACCTCACACTGGGACTCGAATTTACAGAGATAAGTGAGGAAAACGCCCGACATCTCCAACGCCATATCATCAAAAAACTGATGGAAAAAAACCCTGACGTCTAAACCATCGCACCAAACTCACGGACCAGAGGCGCATAGCGAGGAAGAGATGCTGCCGCTTTCAGGCTTTTGCCCATAGAACTGACAGAGCACAACCGGCAGAGCCAGGATCTCTTCACTGCAACAAGGTGGCCTCACAACAGCCGCGTTAATTACACTATCGTGATAGTGTAATTAACGAGAAGCGCCTCTGTTCTGAGTTTCACGCTCGTGACATCACGCTAGGGCACAGATACTAGAACAACAGCGTCCACCCGGGAGCAGCGTGTGACTACCCCTCTCTGCGAGACTCGCGACTTGTGGGTCTCCGCCAACGGCAAAGAAATTTTGCGCGGCGTCGACCTTATTGTCGACAAAGGCGAATGGCACGCTCTGATGGGACCAAACGGAGCAGGAAAAAGCACTCTTGCCAAAGTACTCATGGGCGACCCCACCTACACGGTCACACGAGGAAAGGTTTTTTTTGAGGGAGAAGACATTACTCGTCTTCCCAGCAACGATCGTGCACGACGCGGAATGTTCCTCAGCTTCCAACATCCCGAACAAATCCCCGGCGTAAAAGTCGTGAATTTCATGCAAATTGCCATGAGTCATCGCCAGAATATTGATCTCTCAATGTTTGAGGTACGCCTCGCGCTCATGGAAAAAATGCGAGAACTCAACATCGACAATTCTTTCATGGATCGCCACCTCAATGTGGGATTCTCCGGGGGCGAACGAAAACGCCATGAAATCCTGCAAATGTCTCTATTGTCGCCACATCTTGTGATTCTTGATGAAACCGACTCAGGTCTCGACGTCGACGCGTTACGCGTCGTCTCCGACGGAATCACTGCCTTTCAGAAGGATTCTCCGCAAACCGGGGGGATCATCATCACGCACTACAAACGCATTTTGCAACACATCCGCCCGACCCATGTGCATGTGCTGGTAGAGGGGCGGATCATTGCGTCAGGTGGCTTTGAGCTCGCAGCCCAAATCGACACACACGGTTTCGAACGCTACCTTGCCTCCGAGAGGGTTTCTCCATGACCGACCTCGCGTCTCGCATCCGGCAGGATTTCCCCATCCTCCAACGAAAAGTACACAACGTTCCTCTTGTTTATCTCGACAATGGGGCCTCTAGCCAACGCCCCGTACAGGTTATTGCGGCCATGGACGAGCACTACCGAATGCACCATGCCAACATTCACCGGGGAGCACATACCCTCGGAGAAGAATCGACGCAGGCCTATGAAAGCGCACGAGAAAAAGTCGCAGGCTTCGTCAATGCTCCGGCAACACACGAGATCATCTTTACGAAAAATGCCACCGAAGCCTTCAACCTCGTCGCCTCTTCCTGCGGACGGTTTTTCTTGTCGGAAGGTGACCGCATACTCGTTTCCGCGATGGAGCATCACGCCAATATCGTGCCCTGGTTCATGGTGGCAGAACAGACCGGAGCAAAAGTTGACTGGATTCCCCTCACGAGCGACGGACAGATCGATCTCGAGGCAGCACACGCCCTCATACCCGGAGCCAAAATTGTTGCTTGTACAGCCGTTTCCAACGTGCTTGGAACAATCAACCCCATAGCCGAGATCTGCGCAAAAGCCCGCGAGTCTGGGGCTGTGAGCGTGGTTGACGCCGCACAGCTTGCACCTCATTTGCCTATCGACGTGCAAGCCCTCGGTTGTGACTTCTTAGGTTTCACCGGCCATAAAATGTGCGGGCCCACGGGAATTGGCGTACTTTGGGGACGCACGGAACTTCTCGACGCGATTCCTCCCTTCCTCGGGGGAGGAGAGATGATTGAAATCGTGGATTTCGAAGGGTTCACCACTGCTCCGCTTCCTTACAAATTCGAAGCAGGCACGATGCCTATTGCCGAGGCAATAGGCCTCGCGACCGCGATCGACTACCTCACAGACATTGGTTTCGACGCCATACGAAAACACGAAGTCGACCTGCTCGGCACGACTTTCGATATGCTCACATCCGCTTTTGGCGACAAAATTCGCATCTACGGCCCACAGGACATAAACCGGCGGAGTGGCATTCTCAGCTTCAATTTTGGCGATATCCACCCGCACGACCTCGCCAGCATCCTCGACGCCGAGGGAGTTGCAATCCGGGCAGGCCACCATTGTGCCCAACCGCTCATGCGAACTTTGGGAGTACAGGCCACTGCCCGTGCTTCCTTCTACTTCTACAACACCAAAGAAGAAGTCGAAATCCTGGCACATGGCCTTGAAAAGGCAGCAGACATCTTCGGGATCTAAGCGCTTCCCGATTTTTTCCCTCTTCCCTACACGCACTGCACCAAGAACACATTGCCCAGTACTATTCGTCAAGAAAAACAGTATCCTGTGAGGAAATTCCAATATGAAGAGATCAGAAAACCACCCGTAACGCTGACCTTCCGAGAACCTTCCTCCCGACACAGTGCACGACTCTCCCCATCTTGACCTGTCCGGTCAAGGTATTCTGAGAGAAGTATCCGGAACAGACTTGGCACAGAAAGCCGGCAATCTCATTGTGACCGGCACTCACCATACATCTCCCAGCATCACTGAATGCATCGCCGCACAAGGCCTACGGCTCACCCCGCAACGGAGAGCCGTCGCTCAAGCCTTCACGCAAGCAGAGAATCTTCATCTCAGCGCGGAAAATGTCTGGACAATTGCCCGCTCACAAACCCCTGACATTTCACGCGCCACGGTCTACAATATTCTCCGTATTCTTGTCGACACGGGGCATCTCGCCGAGGTAAACATCGGAAACGGCCCAACAAGATATGACCCAAACGTCCACAGGCCTCACCACCATTTTCTTTGTACAAAATGTGATTCTATTTACGATGTTCATTTATCAGGAATCCCTGATCTCGAACTCAATACCCCTCATCAGCTCGACTATATGGATATTATTTGTACAGGAATATGCGTACACTGTCTTGATGAAATCAATGGTCCACACGCCAAAAGCAGGCCTCCCGCCTCGCCTCTCCCCCCGACAGAAACAAGCTGAGAAAACACTTCGCACGACATCTCGACCACTCTCACCGATAAGATTTTTCCGCAAGGTTCAATTTGATGCCCGCCGGCACACGCCACGGGTATACGCCCGACGCTTCCTTCTCAAGGAAATCCTGACCGCATGACATCGACACCAGCCCAACAAGGGACCACTTCCCAAGACATACAGGCTCATGCACTACACCTGCTCGATCTCACAAAAAAAGCCTCTACTGCCTACAACCGCCCCGACCTCACACAGCGACTGAACGAGACACGCCGGCATGTCGCGGATCCCACAATCCGTCTCATGGTTGTAGGAGAGTTCAAAAAAGGGAAGAGCAGTCTTGTCAACGCGCTCACCCTGGCCGAGGTGTGCCCCGTAGACGACGACATTGCAACATCCGTTCCCACCGCAATTCGCCACGCCGAAACCCCAACTGCAACCGTTATTTACGAAACCAGCGACCCAGAAGAAGAAAACGAACGCCAGAGTATTCCATTCGAACAAGCTGCTGGTTTCGTCATGGAAACCCAACGTTCTGCGGGCAGTAAACGTGTCCGCCTCGTGGAAATTGATCTTCCCAGTCCTTTACTGCAAAACGGACTCACGATCATCGATACACCAGGAGTGGGCGGTCTCGGTTCGCCCAATACCAGCGTCACCTATGGGGCCCTCCCTATGGCGGATGCGCTGCTTTTTGTGACTGATGCCTCACAAGAATTCACCAAACCTGAACTAGATTTTCTCCACACTGCCCAGGAATTTTGTCCAAATATTTTCTGTGCCCTCACAAAAACTGATTTTTTTCCCGAATGGCGACGCATCGTCGAATTGGACAAGTCCCATTTCAAACGAGCCGAGCTTGCGTTTCCCATCTTTCCTGTTTCCTCGGCCTTGCACCGTCGCGCAGTGCAAGGCGACAATCTCGATCTCCGCACAGAATCCGGCTACCCACCCCTCGTTGAACACATCAAAACCGAACTCATTGCGAAATCTCAGTTTGTCACCTTACGGTCTGTCGTTTCAGACCTCATCTCCGTCACGCAGATGATCCACAGCCAATTCAAAGCCGAGCATGAAGCCCTCGCTGACCCCGACAAAAGTGCGGATCTCCTGAGCCGGCTTGAAGGCACAAAAGAAAAAGCCGACGAACTCCGCAGCCGGCTTGCGCGGTGGCAACAAACCCTCTCAGATGGGATACAAGACCTTACATCACATGTGGAATTCGATCTCCGGCATCGTATGCGTAATCTGACGCGGCTCACTGACGATGCCCTTGACGCAAGCGACCCCGACGAAGTGTGGGAAGAATTCTCTGCCTGGCTCCAACAACAAACGGCAAACCAAGTAGTAGAAAATTATGCGCAACTCACAAAAGGAGCTATTGAACTCGCCCGTCGAGTTACCGAACACTTCCACGACGACCAAGACAATATTACCGACCGTCTTGAAATTGACGCTCCCTCAGAAGCCCTCGCCCGCATCTCTCTCGGGGAGCTTGATGCATCAATCCGGAAATTCGGTGCCGGCGGAAAGGTCATGACCGGACTACGCGGATCATACGGAACAATGTTAATGTTCGGCATGCTCGGCACCTATGTTGGACAGATGGCCCACCTCGCCATCGGGATGATCAATCCAGCAACAGTTCTTCTTGGCGTTTTTAGCGGGAAAAAAGCAATAAAAGATGAAAAAAAACGCCTTCTTCTGCAGCGTCAACATCAAGCAAAAACAACCGCGCACCGATATGTTGACGATGTCGTGTTTCAAGTGTCCTCGGACTCGCGCGCTGCCTTACGCCAGGTCCAGCGCACATTGCGAAACGAATATCAACAACGCGCAGACGAACTACAAAAATCGGCACAAGAAGCCTATGTCACTGCGCAAAATGCCAGAAAAAAGAACCAGAATGAGTGCCAACACCGCCTCAAAGAGGTCGAAGCAGAATTGAAACGTATCAACACTCTTCGCGAAATGATTCTCCACTTCGCGAAAAGGCTCGGGGTCAAAGGAGCATGATCTGTTGGCATCCTACCCTCCCTCTGTTATCCATCAGGCAAAAAACCTCACAGAAACAGCGTTGGCTGCTACCCAAAGCAGAGAAGAACTCGCGCACGCTGGGGATATTCTCCACTCCAGTCTGGACCGGTTAAATGGCCCACTACGCGTCGCAATCGCAGGAAAAATCAAAGCGGGAAAATCCACCCTCTTGAATGCCCTTGTCGGAGAAGAACTCGCACCCACAGACGCGGGCGAATGCACTCGCATCATTACCTGGTACCAAGAAGGCGTCACCTACAAAGTTGTTGCAGAATCACACGGAAAAATTATCGATCTGCCCTTCACGCGAGATGAAAGTGCGATCGAAGTGGACTTGGGTGATCTCGTCGCACAAGAAACCTCTCGCATCATTATCTCGTGGCCCTCTTCAGCCCTGCACACAATAACGCTGATCGACACTCCAGGCCTCGCATCACTCTCCACTGACCTCTCGGAACGCACAATAGCCTTTCTCACACCAGGAGAAGAGCAGGCCGCCCAAGCAGACGCTGTGCTGTATCTCATGCGTCATGTGCACTCCGAAGACATCCACTTTCTCGAAGCATTTCACGACAACGCAGTGTCCCAGGCAACTCCCGTGAACGCTATTGGCATTCTCTCGCGCGCCGACGAAGTAGGCGGCGGTCGCCTCGACTCCTTGGAGTCAGCAAAAAAAATTGCAGAGCGATACAAAAAAGATCAAAAATTACGCCGTCTTTGCCAGACCGTCCTGCCTGTCGCGGGATTACTGGCACAAACAGGCTGTTCTTTACGCGAGGCTGAATTTCGCGCCCTCTTGATCCTGGCAAATGCTCCGAAATCTGAAACCGACCTCCTGCTTCTTTCGGTCGACCGTTTCGCCCACGCCCCATCCCCGGTCGACCTGCCCATCGAGGCACGCAGGCACCTTCTCTCCCGGCTCGGATTGTTTGGAGTCCGGCTTTCCATCGCGCTTATCCATCACAAGATTGTGCGCAACGCCAGCCAGCTCTCCACCGAATTGGTAAAACGCAGTGGGCTGATAGAGCTACAAGAAATGCTCGCAATGCAATTCAGCTCCCGCAACGAGATATTGAAAGCACGCACCGCCCTGCTGACCCTCGACGCGGTCATCGAAAAATTCCACTTTCCCAATACACACGAGCTACGCAACCAGCTCGAACGCATTTTCTCCTCGACCCACGAATTCACAGAAATCCGCCTCCTCAATGCCATTCGTGCAGGAAACGTGCGTTTCTCCTCAGAGGAGATCACCGACGCGGAACAACTGCTTGGCGTACGCGGCAACAACATTCACTCTCGGCTTGGCCTCGAAAAACAAGAGGACATTTCCATTATTCGCAAGAAAACCTTCGACGAATTGTCACGCTGGCAACGCCGAGCTGAAAACCCGATCAGCACAAGAGAAACCGTAGAGGCAGCACGCGTTCTTATCCGCACCTGTGAGGGCATCCTCGTCACGATGGCAGCGGCTTGACAAGCCTCACTGCTCGGTTTTATGTGCCCGGCGGCGCAGAGAAACCTCCCAGAAGAGAAGACAACCATCCCCCGAGACGCAAGGTCGTGAGATCATCAAGGTACGGCCCCACCAGCTGCACACCAACAGGAAGCCCCTCTTGTGTCTTCCCAGCTGGGATAACTGTGGCCGGAAGAGAGCACAGCGTCGGCAAAGTCACCCAGGCCGTTTCGTCCCAGAACAAAAAGGCCTGGTCTCCTGCCAAAACAGCGCAGGGCAAAAAACATAAATCTTCTTCAGAAAAATCCCACCGGGGTGCTGCTGTCGGCATGACAGGCATGAGTACCACATCAAACTCGTGAAAAAAACGTTCCCAGCAGAGAGAAAAATAGTTGCGAAGTTCATTCGCAGACTGCCAGTCTCGATAAGACTGCGTACCATACGCCAGATATTGCGCAACCAACGCCTGCACTCGCTCGGCTTGCAAAGACACCGCAAGCGGCAAAGGGCCAAAAACATCCCCATCCGCGTCGAGAGCTGCCATTCCCACACGGAGCTGCCGGAAAACTTGATGGGCAAGCAGAAGAGAAAAACCCGGACGCGCCGTTTCGTCAACAAAAGCACCCGCTTTTCGCAGCGTCTCTGCCACGTGTTCCATCAACTCCCGCCCGGAAGTATCCAGCGAAGTGCCCTCACCCTCAGCCCAAACAGCAATACGACACTCCGATAAAGAACGGCGTCGCGGCGCAGGAAGCTGCAATGTCCACCCCCGCGCATTCTGCACGTCAGGCCCCCCTATAAGTTCCAACCCGAGAGAAAGGTCTGCGACAGAACGCCCCATCACACCAGTCGCGGCAAATTCCTGCGAAAAAATGGCACCATCCAACAGGATCGGACCCTCCACCGGCACAACCCCACGACTAGGCCTATGTGCATACACTCCGCAATAATGCGCAGGCACCCGCAAAGACCCCCCAATATCCCGCCCAATATCCAAGGCCGTAAGACCAGCCGCCACACTCGCCCCCGCCCCTCCCGCAGCACCACCAGTCGACCGACCCATATCCCAGGGATTACGAGTCGCCCCAAAAAGCGGGTTGGAAGCCACAGCTTCCCAGTCCCCCCAACCGACGTTGGATTTTGCAAAAACCACCGCCCCTGCAGCCTTACAACGAGCAATCGCAACAGCATCCTTCTGCGGCACATTCCCCGCAAGCTCAGGATCCCCATTCGTCGTCACAACCCCCGCCACAGACAAAGAATCAGACACAGTAATAGGAACACCATGCAAAGGCCCCCGCACCTCACCCCGAGCCAGCGCAGCATCAGCCTGCACCGCCTGCCGTCTCCCCCCCTCCCAATCCACTGAAACCAACGCGTTCAACCGCGGATTCAACCGCACAAACCGCTCAAGATACAGATCAAGCAGCTCCACACTGGAAAGAGAACGAGAACGAATAGCTGCCGCCAAATCCAACACAGAAAAAAAAGCGATGTCCTGCATCAGCCAAAGCATAGAGGCCACCCAGGACACCCCGAACACACCCCCACAACACCCTGTGCAAACACCCCGCAATAAGGCGCCGGCACCCGCAAAGACCCCCCAATATCCAAGGCCGTAAGACCAGCCGCCACACTCGCCCCACCCCTCCCGCAGCACCACCAGTCGACCGACCCATAGCCCAGGGGCTCCCAAAAAAACGGGTGACAAACCACAATTCCCCAGTCCGCTGAAACCAACGCGTGCAACCGCGGATTCAATCGCACAAACCGCTCAAGATACAGATCAAGCAACACCACCCCTCAACCGACCCACAGCCCAGGGATTATCCGCTGAACATATTCCGCAACATGGTGAGCATTTCCGAACGAGATCCGGCTCCCACCTTCTGACGGATACTCGCCACATGGTGTTCTACAGTTTTCGGAGAAATATAGAGCTGCGCCCCAATCTGTTTGTAGGTCATGCCCTGCACAAGATGGGCAGCAATCTCTCGTTCTCGCGGCGAAAGAATCGCCCGATCCTTGTCCTCGTCCTTGACTGCTTCCAAACTCGGAAGCACACGAAAAAGCTCTCGGGCAGTCGCGAGCAGTGTTCTGTTGCCCTCTTCTCCCATCCCGACCGAAGCATCTCCTGCAAGGCGGGCGGCTTCCCAGGAAAACCCGCTCCGATCAAGAGCAGTCACGGCTTTTTGCACAGATTCGAGAGTGGCAGTTCCCTCAATCACATCGCCCCAGGCGTTCGCTGCGACTGCCAGGCATTGCAGACGTTTGAGGTCTGTTGTTGCCTGCTCCAACAGCACGGCGCTCCTGCGCACTTGTGGCAGATTCCGCTGTAGGACGGCCATTTCCACACGATGCCATTCACCCCAGATCCCCCACACGACGGGAGGGTCCATCAGATCCAGCAGCGCAAACATATCGTTCGCAAGACGCTCGACTCTGTGCGCCATTCCCAACTGCACAGCAGCCACAACAATCTCTCCCACCGGATCAAGAGTAAAAAGATCACACTGTTGACGCAGTATCGCGTTCAAGGCGTCTTCTGTGGCGACCAACAGACGATCTCTGTCCTTGGAACGGCGGGCCAGCCCAACTTGGACTGCAGCAACCATAAGTTTGTCTCGGGCGTCCAGCGCGAAATTGCTCCCCACGACTTCTTCAAGCACTCCAGCGGCACGTCCCCAGTTTCCGTAGCGGAGCAATGACCAAGCGTACAAAAGCCGCATGCGCACTAGAGCAGTTGCACCCCCGACCGAGTTTTTCTCCACCCGCTCCACGAGACGCTCGACAAGCTGGTTATCGCCCATATGCCAGGAGAGAGTGGCCGCAAACGCGTGTGCGACATCTGGAACAACACCTACTTGCTGGCCGGTTTCCAATAAATCAGCCGCTTGCAACAGCTCATGGCACCCCTCACCAGGATCACCATCCACACTCAAGACCAATCCGCTTGCCGTGAGCCTGGCAACTTCAACCACCGAAAAGGCAGGTTTCGGCAGGCGTTCTCCTGCCGTTTGCAGGGTTGTCGCAGCATCTGCAAACTCGCCCGAGGCGACAAGACCGGGAATCGAATGGAGAGAAAAAAGAGCCGAAGACCCCTCATTCGTGATATCAGAAAGAGTCCGGTAATACGCGACGCTACGTTTCCACATGCCAAGAGAGCCAAGCGCCCCGGCATAGGCAGCAAGCGCACGAATCCTGTCCGGCGCGTCGGGATTCGCAACAACCTCATCTGCCAAATGCATTGCAGCAAGACGGTCTCCAAGCAATGCGCAGGCCTCCGCCTTGCGGGCAGCGACGCCAATCTCTTCTGCGCCGGCCTTCACTGCCAGGTCATACCAGCGCAGCGCGCGTGCGGGAGCACGAGCTCGGACCACATCTCCTGCCTCGGTATAGGCTTGGGCTGCAAGACGTCCGGTCGCTCCCGCCGAAGCCAAGTGCTCAGCCACTGCTTCGCGCCGTCCACTTCCCCCATGTTTGGCGAGGGCCCCCGCCAAACGAAGATGCACGGGAACAAGGTCACTCGATCGCATAAACGACCGCATCGAGCGGCGGATAATTGGCAGCAAGGCGTCGTCTTCGAGCCGCAAAAATCCCGCAGAACGCAGCGTCTCCATTGCTTTTGCGACCCCGTCCGGATCCAGTTCCGTGACATCAGCCAGAAGGTGCTCATCTGCAGCAGGGAACAGCGTCAAAACAACCAGGGTCAAACGGGCAGTCCTATCGAACTGGGCCGTTGCTGTCCCAACATACTGGACTACTCCTGCAGGTGGACGTTGCCGTTCCAGAGGAGTCGATTCCTTGAAAATCCCGTCAGCTTCCCAGCCCCGCACGAGAAGATCAACAAGGGCTGGAACACCCCCGGTTTCCGACAAAATCACCTCGAGAAAGGAGGGTTCCAGGGTCTGTCCCAGCAATAAGGAAGCCCTTGCTGTTATTTCTGCGAGCGACAAAGGAGTCAGCGAAAGAAGCGCACGATCACGGGCCAAAACCCCATCGAGTGCTGCAAGCTGACGATCATCAAAAACAGGACGATGCGCCACAAGCAAACGCAGCGTGCCCGGCGAACGCTCGGCCACAGCCGTGATGACTTCCAAACTAGGCCCATCAAGCCATTGGGCGTCGTCTACGAGAAGGATCTCTGTCGCGTCTTCGCCATCAAACAAACGAAGTACTTTACGAAGCGCAAAACGAAAGCGAGCATCGTCAGTAAGCGTCTCGAATTCGTCGACAGTGTCGTAATCCAAGAGACCTTCAAGTCCACCATAGGCAAAAGAGCGTTCTCTCGCTCTTCCGGTACACCGCTTTACTTCAAGACCGAAATTGGTAGCTGCTCGCTCCACTCGGTCAAGAAAAGCAGTTTTCCCCATCCCGCCCACACCAATAAGGCCAATTGCGCAGGACACACCTGGGACATCAGTCAAATATTCAATCGTATCTTCAAGATTGTCAATCGTCGGCATAGAGGGTTGCGCTTTGTCTGGCCAGCCATATTTTGTCTGGCCCATTGTGAAATGGTCTGGGTCACCCTACACGGAAAGGGAAGCAAAAAACCTTGCCTATTCCGTTTCAACGCGATTTCGCATCCTTGGGAACTCTCCCCAAGACTCTCCTCGCGAGGAAAGGCGCCGGCAGAGAAGCTTCTCTGCCGGCGCCTTTCGGCTCTCTTCTCTTCTTACCCAAGTCTTACCCAAGTTTGGTATATTCGCTTCCCGGGCCAGTTCTTTCGCCCTCCCACAGGCGTTGTTTCCGGCACTCTCAGCTTGGGGGATACCCGACTCCACTCCTGGAGCATTTCCCCGACACTCTTTCACCCGTTCTGCTGCTTCTCCGTCCCATACCCTTCACCCCGGTGCGAGAGGTATATCGGGGGACTCTCGGGTCCGCGTCCCTTTCCACCCGGGCACGCGGACCCCCCTGTCTCTTTCCCACCTTTCTCGCCAAACTCTCAGCAGGCCCTTGCGACATGGCCTCTCCATGCTGATTTCAGAGCAGGTCCAACCCCTCGAAGGAGTCTTCAATGTCGAGGTCAAGGTCGAGGCTCTTCGAGTGGTCATCAGTGAAGGAGTCCTTCGCCATGAAGGTGTCATCGTCCCGAAAAGACTCACTAATGTCGTACTCTTTGTCGAAGGAATCCTCAATCTCAGTGCTCTTGTTGAAGGAGTCCTCCACGGTCACAGAGTCATCAATGTTGCGACCTGCCACATTGCTGTCGACATTGCCGATAGCCGTCACATCATTGTCTGCAATCTGGGAACCGTTGTTGGCGAAATTCCCGATGTCAGCCCCATGCCCGAACTGCACGTTCCCGTCACCCACAGCGACCTGCCCATCGGAGTTGATCGCTCCATGTCCGACTGCAGAATCTCTTACGTAAGCGTCGTTCACAACAATGGAATTGCGACCGGCATTGATAATATCCTCACCAGCGGCATTTGAACCGCTTCCATATGCCACTGGACCATCGGCAAAGATGGAGTCCTGCGCAGCAATTCCACCTTGAGCGACAGGACCGTCTCCGGTGGCCTGTATGCCCGTGTTGAAGTTCAGCCCTTGCTGTGTGTTGATGCCACTGTTGTCATTCGCCTGGTTGTAGTCGTTGTTGGAGTCGTTGGTCGACTTGTCGAGATCAAGATCAAGATCTCTGTTGAAGGAGTCGTTGGTCGACTTGTCGAGATCA
>DEIU01000010.1:109984-220172 GCA_002352645.1 Acidimicrobiia bacterium UBA2766
CGTTGGTCGACTTGTCGAGATCAAAGTCGAGAGCAGCCTTCTTGTTGAAGGAGTCGTCAATCGACTTGTCAAGGTCAATGTCGAAGAAATCTTTGTCACCACGGTTACGGGGAAGCATTCTCTTTACCTCTGTCCTGTGTTCCATGGGACACTGTTTCTTTCAGTGCCCCGCTCGTCGTCCTGACAGTCACCAATTTACGGTTCAACACCATCTCGTCCATCGGGACCCATCCCCGTCCTATCCCCCACCATCCTGGGGAGTGAACTGGGGGGAGATCAGGGAAGATACCGCAGGCATCTCACCCACACGCATAGGGGAATCGAGGTTCCCTATAGGGACAAGTGTCCATATTCAAGTAATAGACCACTATTCCCACAAACAAGGGTTTCCGCATAAAACATCCGACATCCTTCCGACGATAACCCCACTCTTTCCACCAGAGATTTGTCGCCGTCCCGAACCGGCCTGAGAACAAACCTCAAACAAATTCCCAGCGGACATCAGCCTCGAAAAACAGCAATATGCAACGGATGATTGTTCTTCGATACAGCCCAACCCCCCACACCAGACCTCACAGCCCGGCCCTCCCACAAAGGAGTAGTCTCGGCAAATGTCGTGTTTTGTTGTCGATGTCATGAATGTCATGGGTTCCCGGCCAGATGGTTGGTGGCGGGACCGAGAAGCAGCAATGAGACGCCTTCTCCGCCAAATTTCTGTATTTGCCGAAAAAGAAGCAGTAGAAGTCGTGACCGTGCTTGAAGGCGTAAAACTTCCCGATTTCCCTGAAGGACAACACGGCTTCCTCAAAGTGACCTACGCGCGCCGGCGTGGAAGGAATGCCGGCGACGACCGTATTGTGGAATTTATCGCCGAGAAAGCACAAGAAAAACTCGCATCTGACATGCTCGTGGTGACAGCGGATCGAGACCTGCGCGCCCGTGTGGAAGCACACGGCGCGACAACAATTGGTCCAAAAAAATTTCTTGCTCGCCTCGACAGCACATCAGACAAACACTAAAGAGAAAACTCACAAGTTTCCCAAACCCCACATGTCGTCAGACTGCACTCGAAGACTGCACTGCTGATAGTTCGCTGCAGCCTATTCCCACAACATCAAGCAGACCTACACCCAAAGCAGTCGAACACTTGAAAAAGTCCAACAAACCACGCAAGAAGCAGAAATCGCGAAACTCCCGCAAACAAGCAAACACGGAACAGTCTTTACCAGGGAAATTTCTTCTGCCGTTCTTCTCCCGTACTATGCGAAAAACCGCTCTCGGGACCGACAGAAAAGTCAAGCCCCGAAGGGGTCCGCACTCGCCCATAACCCACCGGCTGATTCCGGCTCACCCGCTGACCCCAGGAAGTGACTTTCTTGCGGAAAAAGGCCGCCAGGAAGATCGATCGGCTCCTGAAAAAGCTCGACCTCCGAGAAAAAAAGAACGTCAGCTTCTGCTTCCGGTGCGAAAACAGCAGTTTCTCCTGACGCACTGAAAATATTTTCTTGAGCGTCCAGCGCACCATCCCCTTGATGGGGATGGTCAAAGGGATGCTGCAAAAGTCGGTGGGAGTCGAGATGATCGGAAGAACTTCCTTCTCCCAAGATGTCTCGTACCGTGAAATCAGAAAAATCTTCAGGCTCGGAAAGCCGAGGCCCACCATTGGAGAGGAGACCTCTTCCATAAGCTCCCCGGTTTTCCGAGCCTGTGTCAACAGAAGAGGGGACAGACAGCAAGCCGTATGTCCCTCCTTCATGTGCAGCGTTTTCCACCCCTGCACCACCGCCGAAAGCGAGTCCTTCGCTCACTTCGGCATCTATGTTCCCACCCAGATGTCCCACAACACCCTTTGGGCGAACGGTCTCAAACAGGTCTGTCAAGTCGTTGGGAAAACCCGAAAAATCTTCGTTTCCCGCACTATCGACACGACCATGAGGCAGGACCGTATTTTCTGTCTCCACCAGAAAGGAAAAATTTTCAAAAAAGTCAGCGGAGAAACTGTCTGATTGCTCATCAGGAAAATCCTCAGCAGAGTCTTCAGCAGACAAGGCTGCAAACCCAGAGTTCGCCTCTGCGTTTTCGGTCTTGTCTGCTGAAGAGGCCAATGCAGGATCTGCACTCACGTTTTCTTCAGACACCTCTTCTTCGGGAGGAATTTCTTCAAACCAGAGACCACTCAAAGGGGCTTCGCTCTCCTCAAGATGCACTTTTGCAACATGAGCAGCTCCTACCGCGTTGGCAAGTTCATGCCCTCGTGGTAAAAACACCGATTGAGATGGAGAGGGAAGACGAAGCGAAGGTGCCTCGGGAACACTTGCCAACACACTATTTTCTGTCCCAGCCAGAACGCTGCGACCTTCACTTTTCTCGCTACGTATCTGAGAACGAAGAAAATCTTTCATAAGAAAGCCTTTCTCCTCAACAGTTCCAGCCTCTTCACGGTACGCTTTTTCTCCAGTTCCGGCTCAACACAGCAGCGCCTTATGGGAAGTCCCGACTGAACTCTCTACTGCGTACTATTTCCCGCTTTCCCGGGACACAAAAACAGTTTCAACTCTTTGTGTGCAGAGTCTCTTGCTTTGCGTTTCGTCATGCATACTAAAAATGCATGACGAACCAATAGGCCCAGGTCCGGTGTAGAACCTTGTGCCAGTGCTGTGCTGGGGAGCAACCTCACGTAAGGCACAACTTCAATGTAGGTTTCTCCCCGGAAATCGCATCGGGGGAAATCCCCGATGCGACCCCCTAGGGGAAAAGCCCTGACATAGGGGGAATCGGGGCTTGGGCACGACAAAATCTCGCCTGCCACCCCTCGACAAATAATACATATCACCAGAAAAACCGCATATACCTAAGAAGTACTACGCAGTCCAGAAAAACCCCCTGAGTAAATTGCAGAAAAAATTGCATTCCTCCGATAAGAGAACCCCCCCATATCCCCCATAAGAAAAAGAGAAAGAGCAGAATCTTTCTCAAACCATCAGCACAGTCCTGAAAAAAAGAAAGGACGAGCCCTGCTCCATGCAGGACCCGTCCCAAAAATCGTCAGACATTCTTTATTCAACAGCCAAAATTTGAGATGCTGCTTCTTCTTCTGATCCAGGAAACCCGATTTCCTCAGACGTGAGAGGAAGTGCGCTCGCTCCTGCTTCTATCGAGTAAGAAGTTTCCGAGACAAAAAGCGTATGGGTACCGAATTCCCCCTCTGCCCCAATTTCTTCGCTCGAGCCCATGCTGACAGAAGAAACATCGGTTACTTTCGAAAGAGGGTCGACATCAGTGTGACTCTCGACATCAACGTGAAGGGAATCGCCAGAGCCACCCCCCAACACTCCATCACCGAAACTTGCGTCAGTGCCTTGCGCCTCTGACAAACCTGCTTCGGGAACCTCCCCAAAAAGCGGAGAGTCCACAGTAGGCTCCGCATCAACAGTTTCAGCATCTTCGGCACCTCCGCCCGAACTCACCTGCGTGGCACCAGAACCTACAGCGCTCTCGTCAACGTCGCTATCGTTCACAATCGTCGAATCATCCGCATTGATATTGTCGACCTCATCGTCTCCTTGATCAACGAGGATGTCACCGTCCACGTCCCCTTCCACATCAACGATGACCCTTTTATCAATAATTGTCTCGTTGTAATACTGATTACCCTCATGGACATGGGTGACCTGTCGTATTTGGCGGATAATCTGAGTCGGCACGGCAGCCTCTGCAGCAACTGGCAGAATACTCGCATCACCACCGACAAGACCGGAACAGAAACCCGCCAAATTGCCCTCTCCCAGCAAGGTGGCATACTCGCCAAGTTCTGACAATTCGCTACCCGTCAGCTCATGCCCACTCTCCTGAGCAACATAATCAAGTGCTTCTTTATCTTCAAGGCCCAACCCAAACGCGATGCGAAGGAGCTTCAACAACTCTTCATGGATTTCCATGTCCCCGTTCCTCTCTGCTCTGGCCCTCCGTCATATCGGTGGCCTTCAACCAAGAAATACTGTAGGTCATCGCAGAAAAATACCCATCGGGGAGACTCCCCGTGCATTCCCTAAGGAAGATAGGGGCCAATCAAGGACGAAACATCACGCGTTCCCCCACTTGGCAGGGGCACAAACAAACCCGCCTTCCAGTCGTCACCCAATACAGGATCAATACTAATACTTCTAAATATTAGATGTTCCCGTGCGTGGCGACGCGAGAGCGCGACCTCTCTCCATAGGGCTATACGACAGGGCTATACGACAAGTGCTCCGACGACAAACACACTTCGCCAAAAATCTCAAAATTCCCGCACAAGATTCTCTGCTTGCTCCACCATATGCATGATTTCCCGCAAACGATCAGCTGGCTTAAAAAGCCGCAAACGACTCAACTCCACAACTTTCAAAGAAAGCAAGGCAGCACATTCACAAAGCAGGTCAGCATCCACTACCTCGACAGGAAGAGACACGAGAAAATCCGAGACAAGCCGCCGCGCACCAGCACCCTCCGAAATAGAAACAGGGGTACCGAAGCCAGACAATTCCTCTTTCTCCAAGCGGGCGAGCTGTCGCCCCGCACCGCTCACCAGACGCTGCGCCGTATCAATCTGCAAAGCACGCAAGCGACACGAACTCATCACTGATTGCAACTCGCCCCAGGCATCTTCGCCCGCCTCATTCTCCCGCGTCTTCTCCGAGAAAACGGTTCCATAAGCTCGTCGCAATTTCACGGATCCTGCCTCACAAGTTCTCTCCTCGATGACACCGCGCGTCTGTCAGCAGCTCACATACGACAAACCGCAGGTATCCATCCTTTCCCCACCTCTTCTTCTCAGGAGAGAGAAAAAATTCCTTCCAGAATTTTCCATTCAGAATACCGCGAAGGCAGTTATCAGAGAACCTCCACACAGCCGCAGTACAACCACTACAGCACCACCGCAAAAGCAATACTCACCTACATGACTCACTGTCTCGTCGTCTGCTCCCCACACGATACTGCCCCCAGGCGTCGTTCTCAGTCCGGCTTTCCCGCGCCGGGTACTATCCCCTCTCGGCTTTTCCCGCACTTCGCCGCGTCCACACCGGCCGTCCACAAGGTTGTCCACACTGATCTAAGCAAAGACCTCGTCCAGAAACCCACACACTGACGCCCGCCAGGATTCTGGCGCCTCAGAGTGAGGAGAGTGTCCTGCCCCTTCGATCCAGGCAAGCCGGGTATCAGCCATTCTCTCCACCATACGGTGAGAAATCCTATGAAAGGCGACATCGTGTTCACCCACCATCACAAGAGACGGAATAGCAAGAGAGCTCAGGGCGACAAGTCGGTCTTCCTGCTCCATCATCTCGTGCAAAAGATCTCCATAGGCGGCAGGATCCACGGCCAAAAATTTCTTCTTCTGCTGCTCTACTCGCTCTGGATGTTCTTCCCGTAGACGCGCGGCAGCAGGGTTCTCCGGGGCAAGCCCGCCTGCCCTTTCTTGCAGGCCAAATACAGCCTCCATCCCCTGCGCCCGCGCCAGAGAGACGAGGCCCAATATCACTTGACGGTGAGGTTCCGGCATCCGTACACGTCCGGTTCCAGTATCTTCGAGGATCATCGCGCGCACACGCTGCGGCGAAGCCAAAGCGAACATCTGCACAATCATCCCGCCCATGGAATGGCCAAGCAGCGCGCATTCATCTACACCGAGAACCGACAGCACCCCTTCGAGGTCAGCAAGAAGCTGCGGGAAGGAATAGTTGCCCGCGTGTTCGCTTGCCCCATGTCCCCGATGGTCATACGCGATAACGCGATATTTCGTCGCAAGCACATCGATATGGTCTTGCCAGTCTTCTTTGCAGCCGGTCCAGCCGTGCAACAACACAAAGGCAGGACCATCCCCCTGATCGAGAATATCAAATAACGCGCCATTGACTGTCAATCTCGACATACCCCCTCCTTTCCGCCCCCAACAAGCGTGCCGCTGCAACCTGATCTCTTGAGACCCTCTTCATCACAGCAAAAGGGCAACAGAAACCCTCAGACGAGAATGCGCAACTGAAAAGGCACAACGCACCACAATGCCTCAGCCAGGAGAGGCAATCCCACGGTACTTGCCCTGATAGAAAAGCAGAGGTTCTCCCTTTCCCACGGCGCATTCCAGCACTTCACCAAACACAACCTCGTGGTCGCCTCCGTCCACGACCTTGTCGAGCTTGCAGATGAAATGGGCAAGATCATCTGCAAACAAGGGCACCCCATGCGGTCCAGTCACATAGTCGAGGCCTTCAAACTGTGGTCCAGATTTCGAAGCAAAACGTGACGAAACTTCTTCTTGCGCGTCGGTCAACACACTCACGCCAAAATGCTGATGATTTTTCACGGCAGTCAGCGTGGCGGAGCCTCGAATGAACGACACCAGCAAAAGCGTGGGATTAAGAGAAACAGAAGTCATGGAATTGGCCGTCATGCCAAACGGCACTCCGTCATCGACAGCGGTGATCACCGTCACACCTGTCGCAAAACGCCCCATAGCCTGACGATAAACTTGCTGGTCAAGCGACATCGAATAAGGCCCTTCCGAGATTTGCCGGAACACCGGTCACATATGGCTTTGAGAAAGAGCCGAGGAAAAAACGGCCTATCCCGCTTTCTTTCTCACAGCCCTTCACAAAAGTTTACGAGGTCACACGAAAACAACACACATCTCGAGCACGGCTTCCGTCAACTTGTCACACAAACTTGTCCACACCAAAAACAAAAAGCAGGAGGATCCTCCCGCAAACACTGCACGCACAGGGCCTACTCGCTCCTGGAAATTTTCCGGCGCGGCTGCTTCCCCCCTGTTCAGGAAAACGTCCGAGGTGAGGCGAAACGAGGGCTGCTTCCCCCAAGCTCGGCGATTGCTGCGCGCAATGCGGCCGGTTCTCTTCCCGCCCAGGCAAGAGGGCCAACAAGTGCCGAAGGAAAACGAACACACGTCACAGACAACAGATCAAGCTGGGCGGGAGAGGCCAACCCCTCCTCCGCACAACGACAGGCTTCAAGCACCACCGCGAGACGAAGCCTTGTCTGTATCTCTTCAGGAGAGAGCGCAGCGGCCGCTCCGCTCCGGCGCACTTCGATCTGCCACACAGGGTTGGGAACAGCTGCCTTCTCCCCATAGTCATACACGCCAATTCCAGCTTTGCGTCCTTCTGAGCCGGCATCGATCAGCCCACGCAAAACAGCCGGCGGAGCAAAACGTTCACCGTATGCAGGAGCAAGGATCTCGCGGGCAACAGCATCAGTGAGGGACACCCCAGCGGCGTCAACAATGGCCAAAGGCGCAATCGCATGGCCCCCCGCAAGCGCAGCCTGGTCCACACGTTCTGGGGAGATTCCCCCTTCGAGCAGGGCCAGCCCCTCAAGCAGGTAGGCGAAAAGAAGTCGGGAAATCACATATCCGGGAACAGACGCGACAGGGAGGGGAGTCTTTCCGATTCCTCGAAGATAATCCTCCATACGGCTCACAAGCGCAGCATCCGCGGCCGAAGCATACGAAACTTCCACCACAGGTGACACCTCAGCAGGGTATGCAAAATGCAATAGTGAGACATCCTCGGGAAAATTCGACAGAGCAAGAGCAGAAGAAGTCGTCCCAAGCCAGGCGGCTGGGGCTGCTGCTCGCGCGCGCGCAAAGACTTCCTGTTTCACGGCCACGTTTTCTACAACCGCCTCGATCACCCCTTCAACGTGAGTCGGCACCTCAACAGCAATATCAAGGCAATTTCCAGCCTCTTTCGCATCTATATGGAGCGGCCCCCGTCGCTCCATTGCTGCAAGAAACTTCTCGGCCATTCGTTTTGCGGCTTCGGCCCGCTCCAGGCGGCGTCCAACAATAGTCACAGGCACACCACGCGCCGCAGATGCCGCGGCAATGGTCGATCCCATCTGACCTGTTCCCATGACAGCAAGAGAAGATGGCAGCGATACCGGCGGAAAAAGATCCCGCGTCAACAGATTCGAAAAACGGTCAAATATCTCATTCGCGCCGGTAACCTGACAGGCATTCGCGAGAGCAGCGCACTCTGTTGCATACCGGTGATCGGCTGGTTTTCCCACCGCATCGAGGACCGTGCACAGGCCGGCAAACGCATCCCCAGGCAAAGGGCTCGCAATAGGACGGGGCCGATACTGCGCAACCGTAGAAAAATCCAGCTCAGCATCAGGACCACTGTCCACCAGCTTTTGGAAAACAGTACCGGTCACCAGGTTTCCCTGTCCCACCATGCCAAGCGCAGTGCGGAGCGGCATCATACCGACCAAGCGGCGCGTCACATCAAGCAAAGGGGGAAGCCCCGCACGCGTCTCCGACACTCCCAAGACTGTCTGCGACCCAGCCTGAATTTCCCCTGCCGCAAGCCCCAACACAAAAGCCGGCCCGATACAGCGGCCTTGCGTCACAAGACGCACAGTTCGTTGCTTCGCGTGAGCTGTGAGGGAATCCAAGGAGTCGTGCAGGCAGCGCAAAAGAGGAGAACCAATCAGAAGATCGGCCTGCAACTCTCGAGGATCGTAAGAGGCACCCCAATCCTCAGCCCAAAACTCAATTACAGAATCCGTGTCACGCAGCGCCCGCGTCACAAGATCAAGCAGAGCCGGAAGAGACACAGCTCCCCGCTGCGGAGGAGTGTGTAACCAATGGCGACCCATGATACTCCCGAAAAATTGCTGTGGAATATGTCTTCCCGGTGAAGTGCCTCGGCGAAATACCTCAAGAAGGGCACGATACCCGGTACTGCCCGCCGGTCTGCTTCGCCAATCGAGGAAAGTCTCCCTGCCAAAAATACAGGGCACAGCGTGTTCCCCACTACCGAACCGTCTGATACGTTGCACCATCTGGGCTGTCTGACCCGCGCTGCCTGACCCGGACTGTCTCCTCAGACTCGATACCCAGTTTTATGCCAGCGGAAATCCCACAACTTCCTCAAGTTCCGCCAGTGCCGTGGCATGATCGACCACCTTGATAGTGGTCATGCCCATGTGCCGCGCCGTCTTCAGGTTCACCCCAAGATCGTCGAGGAAAACACACTCAGCAGGAGCGACCGATAGTTGCGCGCAAGCCATTTCATAGAAGCGAGCATCCGGTTTCCGCACGCCCACGACAGCCGACTGCACCACAACATCGAAGAGAGCAGAAATCTCTCTGGCTTCCCCGAAGGCATCAAGGAAAGTGCGATCTCGACCAACCCAGTTGTTGGTAAGCAACGCTGTTCTCAGGCGCTCTTTACAGCAGGCCACAGCTGCGATCATTACAGGCAACGGCTCTCCGGCAAGAGAACCCAACAAAAGAGCAGCATCCACCTCACCACCTGCAGCACGAGCCTCTGCCTCAAATAACCCCGCAAACTCGCCTGCAGAAATCTCTGCACGCTCCAACTGTGCCCACGCATTGGCATCAGGGTTTGTCGCGTTCAGCCTGCGGAGAAATCCTTCCGGAAGACCGCGTTCTCGTTCATGCGCAGCAAAAACAGCAAAGGGGCTAGAGGTGAGCACCCCGCCGAAATCGAAAAGGGCCGCTTTGATCATCTCGTCATACTAGAAGGCCGGCAAAAGACAGGGAAAAGGCGGACTTCCTCCGGTAGGCCAAACACCGATAGGCCAACACATCTTCTCGCTCGTCTGCAGCTCGGTTGCCCAGCCTCAAGATCTATCTCAACATCTATCCCAGTATCTATCCGGTGCAACCGGCCCAATCGGTGCAAACATCTATTCGGTCCGGCACCGGCTCTACGCGGGGACAGCCATTCCCCACCGGCCAAAGGGCGATTCATCGAGATCGCGCAGACGAAGTGGAACGGGCAATACCCTTGCCACGCCGCAGAAAAGCCCCGAGGTCGGAGCGATCCGCCAACGCGCGCAGCGCGAGCAGGAGTGGAAAGATCTCCAGGCGTCCCAGCAGCATCAAAGCGATCAGGACAAGCCTTCCGAGCCAGGGCACAGAAGTAAAGTCACCACCTGCCACATTGTCGGCAACACCAGGACCAACATTCCCGATGGAAGAGCCTGCCGTAGAAAGAGCGGTGTCAAAATCGGCACCGGTCGCAGCAACAAGAAGTGTTCCCAAGAACCATAGCAAGACAAAAAAGATCACGAATCCCACGATTTTTCTCATGACAGACTCGGGAATTGGGTCTTTTCCAATCTTGACGACCTGCACTACCGCTGGGTGTAGCTGTCTCCAAACTTCACGCCGCGCGTACTTGACGACAGACATTACACGAATAATTTTCACACCGCCTGCGGTCGACCCAGCCATAGCTCCTACCGGCAAAAGGAACATAAGAATGGCTTGTGGTCCTTCTGGCCAGGTCAAAAAATCCACGAGGCCATAGCCCGTCGTGGTGGCGAAGGCTAAAACCGTAAACAGCGCCTCACGCAACAGACCGCCTCCCAATGTTTCATCTGAATTGATCAGAATAAGACAAACAATCGAGAGCGTCGCCCCAAGTACAAACACGACATACGCCCGGAATTCTGCGCTACGCAGCAAAGGCGGGACACTCCCAGAAAACGCCCGCGCGTACAGCGCGAAACTCCCCCCTGCAAGAAACATGCCGAAAGAACACACCCATACAATATAAGGAGAGTCGAAATATGCCATTGACTCTAAATGGGGAGAAAATCCACCTGTCGAAACCGTGGTAAACGCGTGGACAATCGCGTCATACACAGACATGGACCCCGCCAAGTACAACACAACAAGCATGACAGTAACACTGAGATACACCCAGAGAAGATATCTCGCAGTATCTCGCAAACGCGGCACAAGACGCTCAGAGGAAGGTCCTGGCGCTTCTGCTTCCAACAAGTCCAAACCGCCTACACCCAAAAAAGGAAGGACGGAAACCGCCAGCACTACCACACCAATGCCTCCGAACCATTGGGTAATAGACCGCCAGAACATCAAACCGGGCTCCAGCGTACTCCCATCTGTGGAATCAGTCATTGACACAAAAAGTTCAGTGCTGAAAAGCGTCGCCCCCGTTGTCGTAAAACCCGATACGGACTCAAAAAGAGCATCAAAAAAATTATCGAGCACACCAGTAAGCAAATACGGAAGAGTCCCCACAATAGAACACGTGAACCAGCAAAAAGCAACAGTCAGATACACCGTAGAACGCCGCAAACTCTGCGGCGCCTCGGTCAAACGCCAGAGTACACCTCCGAGCAGGGTCACCAACACACCACATGTCAGAAGCAATTCTGATCGACCACCGCCGTACAACAGTTCAACAAGTGCAGAAAGCAGCATCCCTATCCCGCACACCAGCAGAGTGATACCGACAATATGCCCAAGGGCAGAATCCCAGCGCGACAAAAATGGAGTCTCCTGCAAGGGAACCACTTCAGGAGAAAGGGAAGATGAGGAGAGATCACGTGCACGATCAACCATCAGCGGAAAATTCGTTTCACCGTCTCGATTGATTCAGGCATGCCAAAGAGAATGACTCGGTCCCTCGCCCGCACCACAGATCGTCCTCGGGCAATCTGCGCATTGCCATCACGAACAATGGCACCAACAAGCACATTCTTTGGCAATTCCAAATTAGAGATAGATTTCCCGTCAGCAAAGCTTCCCTTTTCTGTCTCAAGTTCCAGAATCTCCACTTCCCCCTCAAGAAAAGTCTCAACTTTTGAAGCTATACCCCCACCTCGCACAAAACGCAGGACCGCGTTGGCTGTGGCAGTCCGCGGCGACAACGCCACATCAATCCCGACTTGATGCACAATAGGTAAAAGCTCAAGACGGTGCACAACAGCAATTGTTTCTGGCACACCTGCCGATTTTGCAGCAATACAGGCGAGAATATTGGCATCATCCTCCCCCGTGAGCGCCACAATCGCTCCGGCCTGTTCCACTCTCTCATCCTTCAAGATGTCAGGATCAGTAATTTGCCCCTGTAGTACCAGCGCACTATCGAGTCGCTCAGCCAGGACTGTACATCTTTCTTCATCTCGTTCCACGAGGACAATACGCGACCCCCGCTTCCCCAAGCGTTCCGCCACAACTTCCGCAGTATGGCCACCTCCAAGAAGCACTACATCCTTCGGAATGGGACGATTAAGACCCAAAACTCGCATGAGTTCTTTACGAGAACGTTTCTGACACACTACCCAAATATGGTCGTTTGCCTCTAGATGGTGGTTCCCTCGCGGAATTATCGTTTCATTCTCTCGCGAAATTGCACCAATCAAAAAACCCCACTCAGGCTCATAACGCTGTCCTAGTTCTTCCAGCGTCAGGCCCACAAGGGGAGCATGTGCAGGCAAACGTACCCCAATCACAATCACCTCCCCTTCTGCCATCTGCGCCACTTCACTTGCGCCCGGAAACTCAAGAAGCTCAAAAATCGCATCAGCTGTTTCCCGGTCGGGATCGATCACCACATCGACCCCGAGCGCCCGTCGTAATTGTTTCGCAGAACGAGAACGAAGATCTGAAGATTGCAGACGAACAATTGTTTTCGCGACACCAAACTGTTTCGCGAGCAAACTGCTGATGAGGTTCACCTCATCGTTGTTCGTCACAGCAACAAGAAGATCGGCTTTCTCGACACCGGCATGCCGCAAAATGCGCGGACTTGTACCACTGCCATACAAAGCAAGGGCATCCAAAGAAGATTGAAGATCTCGTAAACGGTGTCGGTCCTGTTCCACAACGGCCATATCATGACCTTCTCGGCTCAGACTATCTGCCACATACGAACCGACTTCACCAGCTCCTACCACGATAATGTGCATGCCCACATATTGCCATGAAGTTCACGCGATTGGTTCAGCCTCCCCAAGAATGCCTTCATCCCGACATGCTCTGATGCAAAAACACAGAGGAAATCGGGAAATGTCCCGCAGAAACTGACACGAGAGAGAAAGAGCAAGGACCCCTTGCCTCGCTTGCCTGTCATGTCCTGGTCTTGCCTGGAGAGCAGGACATGACGAGCTGATATGACGAGCCAGAACAAAGCCACGAGGACAACCCGAGCATCAAACCAGGCACGCGCCAGGCACGCTGGGAAGGCCATTCTCTGTCTTGTCACAAGTGCGAGACTTTCAAGCGAGTTGTCCGCGAACTCTTGCGCACTCAGGACGCATTCGCGCTGGGCATGCCTCTCTTATGTGGTTTCCGCACACAAAGACACACGGAAACCACATAAGTTCCTCTTGCTCGACTTCCTTAGAACAAATTCCCTAAGGAATAAGGAGTTCTTTACCGATACTTTCCCTGACATCCGTCAGACATAAGGACATCCCACGCAAACCATTAGACAGACCAGAAAAGCGACACTTCCCTCCCGATTCCCTTGCAAGGGTTCTCAGAAATCAGCCCTGCACAAGAGATTCAGGGTCAATACTGAGACTCGGGTGACGAAGCTTCGACAATGCCCTGGTCTCAATTTGACGGATACGCTCTCGTGTGAGATTGAAGTCAGCACCAACTTCCTCAAGAGTACGAGGAATTCCATCGCCCTCAAGCCCATAACGCAAAGAAAGAATCTTGGACTCACGTTTTGTGAGACGGCCAAGCAGACGTTCGCGCACATCACTGCGGACCATCGCGCGGGCAGCTGCGTCAAAAGGCGTCTCTGTCGACTCATCCTCAATGAAGTCGCCCAATTCCGCGTCGCCGTCTTCACCTGTCGTTTGATTCAACGAGGTGAGGCTTGTGGGCAGTGACATGACATCCATCACTTGGTCCACAGAAAGGCCCGTGACTTCGGCAACTTCCTCGGGAGCGGCTTTCCGGGCTGTCCGTCCTTCGATCTCTGCCCGAGCCTTCGCAACCCGATACACCAGATCGCCCACGTGTACCGGAAGTCGAATAGTCCGGCTGTTGTTGGCCATGCCACGTGTGACTGCCTGACGGATCCACCAGGTCGCGTAGGTCGAGAACTTAAAACCACGCCGCCAATCAAATTTTTCCAGAGCATGCATCAAGCCGAAATTTCCCTCTTGGATGAGATCCAAGAGTTCCATTCCAGAAGCAGCACCATATTTTTTCGCGACACTCACAACAAGCCGTAGGTTCGCATTAATGAACCGTTCTTGGGCAAACTCTCCAGAACGCACGAGACGCAGCAATTCACTGCGCCTTTTCGGCGATACCTTTTTCCCTGACTCAAGCTCGCTTTTTGCCTCACGGCCCCGCTCAATCTTCTGCGCGAGCTCTATTTCGTCTTCTTTGGTCAAAAGCTGGTGTTTTGAGATGTCCGCCAGATAGCTCGCAACAAGATCCTCGACATCAGCAGCTCGGTCTCGTTCAGTTATCGACGCCATACACGCACCTTATCCCTCCATGCTCGCCAGAAGCGATTGGAACCACATGCTCTGACAGCATATTCTCGGAATACACAGCGGCTCCTGCACCACCCCTCACGCAACGGTCACTACAGTATGGAAAACAGAGACGATTAGACAGGCAAGGTATCCCCTTTCCCGAACCAATCTCTCCAGGCGGTCTTTCAGCCCAAACGCCAAAAATCACACACCTCTACCTATACCGGAACAACAGTGGAATGAGAACAGTCGCCTGCCCTCAATTTGCGCTGCACTTGTTGACAGTCGCACGCTGAGAGCCCACGGAACACTTCCAATAAGAGCAGCTCCACAAGTAATCCCTGAAACGGTTTTTGCGCGATCCCGTGTACAATTTCACAACCGTTTTCATAAGGGAAAATTGCGTGCACGCCCTCTCGCCTGCTAGCTACAGGTACCTACAGGGTTTCTACTCCGCCCTGAAGTATACCTTCCTCTACTTTGCCAATTCGTGCAAGGGGAATTTTCAATGAATGCATGCTCCCCCGCTTGGACTTAGAATTAATCAATGACCGAATCGATTGAAGACCTCTACAAAGAAATTATCCTCGACCACTATCGTCGCCCTCGCAATAGAGGTTCTCTCCTGCCTCCAGCACGCAATGCCTGTGCATACAACCCTCTGTGCGGCGACGAGATCACCATCTGGGTAGATATCGACGAAAATGACACAATCACCGATATCAAGCTGGATGGCAAAGGGTGTGCTATCAGCCAAGCATCCGGATCAATGATGAGTACCCTTCTTCAAGGAAAATCCCTTACAGAGGCCCGCACAGTTTTTCTTCGCTTCAAATCTATGCTCGGTATCGGCAAAAATAAAACGGATATCGAGATTTTCGATCCGGAAGCACCCGCAGGCTCCCAACTTGGTGACGCTGAAGCCCTCAAAAGCGTGCGGCAATTTCCCTCCCGCGTGAAATGCGCCACCTTGGCCTGGAACGCCTTTGAAGAAGCCCTAGGGCAAGATACCGCAGTCTCTCTCTAAGGGAATCTCACGGGAATCTCCACACAAGTCCTGGCCTGCGAGTCCACCACGATTTTCAGGAAAACAGGCAGCTCCCTGCGACGAGGCATCACGCACACTGCAAGCAGTCCGCCAAGTGCTCCATTCGACGACCCAGCCATCAGCTCTCCAACCCAATCTCTTCAATCACCCGAAACCACCACCCACCTGGCAAGACAAGCAAAGCCAACCGGGACCACTGAAAAAACTTTTCCGGGATTTCCTTCTATGAGCATTCTCCCTGATCTTTTCCTGGATCCTGGGACAGTATGTCACCCTGTTCCTCCCGTTCCCTTCTAAGGTGGGAACATGAAGAGAAGCAGTCTCAGGAAACATCAGGCGCCAGGCACGCTTGCAACACAGTCTTTTGTGGACATCGCTCGGAGTTGGATCCTGCCGGCCTGCGTGTGTTTCGTCCTCTTTGCCATCCCAACTTTGTACGCAGAAAGACTTCCCGATTCTCTTGCGATTCACTGGGACACTTCCGACCAGCCAACTACCCCTATCCCAGGAAACCTCTACTTCTTCGCCTTTGTCACAGCCTGGATTTTCTGCTGGGTTTGTCTCATGCATTTCGACATGAGTGCCCGCCGAGAACGCCGCTCCCCCCTCCATACTTCTCTCTTTTACTTCGCAGGTGGCATGCTTATTTCTGCGCACATGCTCATCATCGGACGCAACCTCGACGCAATCACCTGGCGCGATGCAAAATACCTCGACTCTGAAAGAGTGCTCCTTGCTTTAATTGCCGCAGGTTTTTTCGGACTGATCGGCCATGAGCTGGAACAGCGAAATAATTATGCTCCCCGCACACACCCTGGGACCCCACAAGAAAGCCCCCCGCTTCTCTTGCCCGAAAGAACCAGCCAATGGGTATTTACTGCCTCAAACGGATGGCTTACTGCCGGCGGAGCAACAGCAAGCGGCATCTCTTTCGGCGCAGTTCTTCATAGCAATATCTCGCCTTCTATCGCGTGCCTCTCTGGAATAGTCGCTTTCGGCGCAAGCATGGTGTTCTCCACAGTTTGCTTGACAATTAACAGGCAAGAAATCCTCACCACAATTGGCCCCTGGGCGCTCACACGCAATCGGTTACGTCTCGAAGATCTAGAAGAAGCGAGAGTTCTTTTCGTTCGTCCCCTGCGCCGTACCCAACAGAAAAAACCAAGAAAATATCGCGCTCCTCGCGGCTGGGGATACAGGGAAACCGCACAAGGCGGCTGGATCCTCATCATGCGTCGCGGTGCTGCCCTTGGCATTTCTGCAAAAGATGGACGGTCTTTTCTTGTCACAATCGACAATGCCGGTTTGGCTGCTTCAGTTCTCAATGCCCTCATGAAAAAATCTTCTGGCGAAACAGAAGATCCGGACCACCTAACTCCGGCAAACGAGAACAGCCCTCGCACAAACCACTTCTAAAAGCACCAGAAGGCAGAAAAATTCACCAGGAGAGTCCCCATTTCCTTGACGACTCTCCCAGAAAAACCGCCGGCACAACGGAACAAAACCCCGCAACCCTTGCGGTTATTTTTTAGAGAAGAAAAGGATCTCTCCCGTTTGCCACGACAGCATCATTTTTTTCCTGTCCCGCTTCTTCTCCTGCCTCCGCACGGAAGGCATCGTAGCCATCCTCCTCAACCTGGTGTACAAGCTCAGCACCACCGGAAGCAACAATCCGTCCATTTATCATTATGTGCGCTTTTGTCACGGGGATATACTCCAAGATGCGCGCGTAATGCGTGATGATCAGGACAGACATCCCAGTTTCTCGCACTGTCCGCAAGATTTCCCTCGCGACATCTTCGATACCGTCCACGTCAAGACCAGAGTCGATCTCATCGAGAACAACAAGTTTGGGATCGAGCAGTGAAAGCTGCAGGGTTTCGAGACGCTTCTTCTCTCCCCCCGAAGCGCCCACATTCACCGGTCGATGCAGCTTACCTGCCAAACCAAGACGCTTCCCCAGGCTTTCAACCCGCTCACGCGAAACGTGGGAAAGGGGAAGCCCCCGCCCTCGCGCTGCCTCTGCCAAAAGATCATCAAGCTCCACCCCTGCCAGCTCCACAGGGTACTGGAAGGCCGTCAACAGCCCAAGTCGCGCACGCTCATATACAGGAAGACAAAGCAGGTCCTGACCGGCAAAAAATACCTCCCCGGCTTTTACCTTGTACTCCCTCCTCCCAGTGAGAACATGCGTGAGCGTGGACTTTCCAGACCCGTTCGGACCCATGAGCGCGTGCACTTCTCCCGCGCCCACCACAAGGTTGAAATCCCGTAAGATATCTTTCTCACTGGTTTCAATACCCGCTCGTAGGCCACGGATCACAAGAAGATCACTCACCGGGAATCTCAATACAGACTTCATCCTCTCGAAGGAACACTTTATAGGCCTGCACTGCTGCTGTCGCGGGGAGACAGGTAGCCTCGCCGGTTGATAAATCAAACGTCGCACCATGCAAGGGGCACTCGATTTCAAGGTCCTCTTCGTAGCACTCCCCCTCTGACAATGAAGCCTCCGCGTGAGTGCACATATCGTCCAGGACATACACTTTTTCGCCTAGTCGAACGAGGACAAGAGATTTCTTAAAACCCTCAGGAGTCACCCTCACAGGAAGTGCTTCTTCAAGGGCCGCAAAAGACGCGACACACACTTCACTCATTGTTATTCCTTCCAGGAAGCAGCTAATCGACGCTGAACCTCAGCATTCACCATCGAACGGGCACCGGGAACAGGGAAACGGTCAATAACATCGGAGAAAAACCCGTCCACGAGGAGGTGCCGTGCCCTCTCTGGAGCAATTCCCCGCGACTCCAGATAATAAAGTTGATCGGGATCAGGCGGTCCGCTCGAAGCAGAGTGTCCGCATTTCACATCATGGTTAAAGATCTCAAGATTCGGGATGTTCACTGCAGCGGCATCTTTCGCCAAAATGAGAGAATGGCTTGCTTGATCGGCCTGGCACCCCTCGGCATCTGCGAGAATACGGATAAGCCCCGCATAGACAGAACGAGAGCTATCACATACAGCACCACGGTAAAGCAGGTTACTCGTCGTACGAGCTGCCTGGTGCAACTGTTCTGTGCGAAAGTCCACATGACGTTCACCATCACCGATATACACCCCCCGACTTTCCAGGGATGCACCTTCTCCATTTAAAAAAACTCGAGAGCAGAAGCGACCGGCAGCTCCTCCTACATTGGCCGCAGCAAGCACACACTTGGCATCCTGCCTCACATCCACATCCAGACTTCCCACGAAAAGGGTGTGATCAGGAAGCTGCTGCAGAGAAACAAGGTCGAGTGCCGCACCGTCTTCAAGAAAGACCTCGGTCGTACCAGCTACCAAGCTCTCTCCCAGAGCAGGAGTACCTACCCACATTTCAACGACAGGAAGAGAAGATGATGCCGCAAGCGTCAGACAAGAACGGGAGAAAGAGGCAACGCCCGCAGCAGAGACCCAGTGGAGAATCACAACGGGATCGGCAACGCAGACTCCTGCGGGAACGTGCACATGCGCGCCGCCACGGAAGTGTCGGGCATTCAGCGCCGCAAAAAAATCCCGCTCTGGTGGCGCAAGCGAACCTGTCCTCTCCAGCGTTTCATCCTGATCCAGGACGCGCAAGCGCAACTCATCGCTGTCTTCCACCACTGTAGTGCCACATTCCCATGAGAGAATGAGTCCACTGCGCTTGCCCAACTTCTCAAGCAGGGGAAAAAGATCGTCCAGCGAAGGCGGAGGAAAATCTGCCCCCAAAGACAAAGCATCCAGAGTAAAACGTTCTGGCACAGCAAAGCGCCAAGAGTCTTCCGGGCTTTCCCCGTCTCCCAAAAAAGACAGGTTTTCCAACACACTCGTCGCAGTCTCGCGCAGTGCACAGACACGAGAAGAAACAGCAGATCGATTCTCTGCATCGGGCCGCGCCATAAAAGGATCGGGCACAAAAAACTCCACAAGAACTCAGAAAACGACAGTCTCTTCCGGAGAGACCCTTCCGGAGAAACCCTCCCGGCGAGAAAAGACTTCCGGAAGAATTTCTACAGAGAAAGCAAGGAGCAGAGCAAACAAAAAATCATGAGCGACTCACCGAAGGAGCCGGCAACACGAAATCCTCAGCAGTTGAGGTGGGCTCGTACCATATACCTTCAAGCGTGAGATCTGGCGTTCTTGCGCGCAAAGGCACGCCCTCTCCCGTCACGCACACTTCCACATCCCCGTCATGCTGCTCGTCCGAAGCAGGAATTTTGCGCTCCGCCTGCAGACAACGCACAGGAACCCCCACAATTTCCGTGTCGTATGTGCGAAGCTCGTAGACTTTTGGGTCATCGGCCACAAGAGCAAACGAGTAAAGAAGTGTCTCAGCACCCATATCAGTGAGATTATTCTCAATCTGAGAAGGCTCACACAGCCACTCGCTGAGTTTCACACAAGAATGTTCCGTCCTGTCCTCCAAAATAAAGTACTGAAATGCTAAAGATGTCCCGCTTACTCCAGTCACACGATGATGGCGGGCATCATGCACAATCGTCAGAAAAAGTTGTGACGAGAATCGGTCAAAATAGGGACCAGACGCAGTATAGCCCACCCGATACTTTTGCCGTTGGACCCGCTCTTGCAGCGCTATGAAATCTATGATTTGGGGAGCGATCGCAAAAAGAGCCATTTCGTCTTCCAGGGAAATCTCCTCCAAGACGGCGAAACCGGCATCAATTTCCTCTTGCAGATCATCCAACGCTCCTACCACAGGAACAGGAGTAAAAGAATTCGGACCGTCATTGTCTGACGCGTCAGCAGGCACTGGCGTTGTGGAATCAATTCGACCTGTTTCCGCGTCATTGGTATCCGAGCATGCTGTCATGAAGAAGAAAACGCCGAAAATCATCACAGCTATTCGCACAGGGACCGGCACAAGACACCTCCAAAATTTTACCGACCTGCCGAGATTCCATAACTCGCCCGTTTCTCCCTGCGACGGGTCTGCTCGAATCAGCTATCGGCCCAGATTTTTTATGGCGAGTGTTACCCAACAACAATTGGGCAAAGGAGGCGACCTCTATTGATACCAATATATGACCGCGACCCTCCACCCCGTCTGCCACAGATCGTTCTGCTCCTGATTGCGCTGAACCTCTTCATCTACTTTTTCATACAGCCAACCCTGTCGAACATGCTGATGTTCCAGAGCGAGTCTGATCGCCAAAGTTCTTTCGAGGAATCCCAAGGATCATTTTTTCTTGAATGGGCACTTATCCCCTGCGAACTTGTCCAACAAGATACTGTCCGCCTCATTCCCCAGAGAAACCAGAGAACTGGGCAGTCCTACCTCGCACCCTCCTGTCCTGAGGAAATTCAGAACGGAATCATCTCCCAAGAGAACAGGCTCCTCAACCTCAACGATGAACAAGTACCCCACCCTTTTCCCAACAAACCGATATTTCTCAGCATGGTTTTCTCTCTCTTTTTCCATGCGAGTCTGCTCGGGCATTTACTGCCCAACATGCTCTTCCTCTGGATTTTTGGCAACAGAGTGGAAAACCGCCTCGGCATACAACGCTTTTTCATCTTGTATTTCGCTGGAGGAATTATCGCGTCCCTCACACAAGTTGCCATAGATCCGACATCAGCTGTCCCGATTGTCGGTGCCAGCGGAGCAATTGGCGCAGTTATGGGAGCTTACCTCCGCGCCTTCCCCAGAAAATTAATCATCACTCTCATCCCACCTTTTTTCATTCTCCCCATCCCGGCTGCCCTTGTCTTAATTTCGTGGTTTCTTCTGCAATTCATGGTTCCCAGCGGCAGCGGAATCGCTGTAGCCGCCCATATCGGAGGCTTTATCGCAGGATTCTTCTTTATGCAGATTCTGGGCGGCAGAACCCCAAAAGCCAAAGGCAACGGGCAAAACTCCGAAGAACAGTTCATTTGGGACCCCTCTCGCGGGCAATGGATACGAATATGGCCGCCACCCACCCATAATTAACGCCTGCGCCAAGCCCTTTCTTCTCCCTCATCTCCCTGCGCGACCTGAGATACACGACTTACTTCGGTAGCCAATATCAAGAAAAAGGGCGGAAACACTAGTATTCGCCCCATGTCAAGCGACCCATTCCGCGTTACATTCATCGGGGACAGCCGAACCTTTCACGGTTCAGAGGGACGCCTCCCCATCCATGACGAACGGCTCTATCAAAATGTCTTCGCACATTCGCTCAGTAAACACCTGGGGCGACCAGTAGAACTGACGCTGCAAGCCAGAGCAGGATGGACCACACGAGACGTCTGGTTACTCGTCACCAAGGACACTTGGGTAAACGAACAGCTTCTCCCGAACAGCGACCTTGTGGTGACCTCAGCCCACACAGCCGACACCCTCCCAGTAAGCGTACCCACCTATTTAAAAGATGGCATTCGCTACATTGCTCATCCAGGTCGCCGCCAGCGAGTACGCAAGATGTACCATCGCACACACAGAGGAATAGTACGGCTCACCCGTGGCCGGATACGTACCACACCGGAACGCGTCACTCAAGAACTTTGGCCCCGGATCATTAACATGATCCGGCTCTATAGCGACAATGCTCCCGTGATCAGCACGTCAGTATCCCCTTTTAACGGATACCATCACGGAAATCTCGACCCACATTCCAAACGCACAAGCGAACTCCTTTTGGACCTGGCAAAAACAGCCGGCGTTCCCATGCTCGACCTGCAAAAAATTTGTACGGACCGGGTTCATCTCTACCCAGAAGACGGGCTTCACTGGGACTACGAGACACAGCGCATGATCGGAGAACAACTCGCCGAACTTGCAATGGTCGCTATTGAAGACACCAACAGACCGTCATGGGTTCTCCCAGGCACTCTTCCAGGGGAGCTCCCCTCTGCAGACACTCCTTCTGCATGAAGCTCCGCACAAAAGCGATGCAAAAAAAGCAGTCAGGGCGCCTTCTCCAAGAAAGACAGACCCCAAGGTCCCCCAGGTCAATGGAGTCCCGCTGCCCAAGGAGGCAAGGGAGGCAGTTCTTCCTCTCTTGCCATACCCCCGTTTTGCTGCTCTTTTCCTCCTGGAAAAAAGTCGCGCGTCACCTCTGCCTCATCCACTTTCCCATAATCACCATCATCCCCGCACTCGGAGAAGAAGATTCTTCCCTGTGCCGGCGTTGACGCCTCTTCTCTGACCTGCGGGCAGTAGCCTGCCACTTGCGGCATATTCTGCAGAATGCTTTTTTCTCCAAAAGATATCTCTGCTGCAAAGCATTCATCCGAGAGAGGCCTCTGCGTAACTTGTTCCTTCAGCATCTCGGACGGCACCCCGGAACGCTCTCCCCATAGTTCACCGGCAAGAACATCCTCACTGATCTGGGAACGAAGCACGCTCTTTTTATCAGGAGGTGGAGCAAAACACGCGTGATAAGGCTCTGCTATCACATCCCCCTGAGAAAAAGGCATCCGTCTCTCCCTCGACACCATGCGCCTGTCTTTCCACAAGTAAAAACTTGTACGAAAAAGCGCTTCCCCCTCTTCTTCCCCCTGCTCTTCTGCCCCGTGCACAGGAACACTCTCTTTCCCAAACTCCCCTGACCGAATTGTCAGATCAGTCAGCACACTGGTGAGATAGTCAAGAAAAAAATCGACATCCCGTTCGTTGTATCCTTTCGCGGAGGAACACGCCTCACGAAAAACAGAGGAGCGGATTTCTTCGGTTAACCGCACGAGCCTATAACGAAGACGTTCATTCATTTTTATAGCCTTTCGCCCTCACAACACCTGTCTCATTGCCCAACTGCGTGCGCCCGGCTCCTTCACACCCCTTTGTTACGCAGCCTCGAGCCGGCCTCGCCAAGGAACCCCCACTTACAGACGCAAATCAGACACGAGCAAGACGCTAGCGTTCTTCTCTCTTTGCCGTGATTTTTTTGCGGCTTCTTCCACCAGTCCAGAAAAACCCGCGCATATCCAGCCGATCTCTTGTTTTTGCTCTCCCCTCTCGCCAGCTCACAGGGACAGTAGACATCCCGGACAAAAACTGCGTGGTATTGCAGCGGTTTTCTACGCGCAAAGAAAGCTCGCCATCTTGCCGATCATTTCCAAACACAAAAAAACCTGTGACATCACCACTCCGAGCTCTTCCCTGACAAACGAGCCTGACAAACGAGGAGATCACCCGATCGCAATATGACCGGTATTGAGAGAGACATCGACAGAAAATCAAGAGGACCGGAGGAGAGCCCTCTGGGTCCACCACATGTAAAACAGCCTGCGCCGACTGCATTCGGTCTTACAGCAGACCTATTAAAGCTGCTCACGGACTCCGCGCAATCTAATGACGACCTCGTTTTTTTACTCCAGGGATTTGTTGGAACAGCTATCGACATGGCAGGAGCACAAGAGGCTGTGCTCCTCTTACCTCAGGACGGGGCAGCAGCCGAAGCAGTCATGGAAATCGCCACCGTCGTTACCGCCGTTGCCCGCCGAGCCCCAAAAACAGGCAACTGCCCATTGCCTCAAGATGTCGATATACCCAGAAAAAAAGGAATGGCCTGTTACGCGAGATGGGGTCCTTCCGCAAGCCCTGCGTTTCCCACGGCAATCCCCTTCGCCATTTTCCCGCTGTCTCGCGCCGTCTTTACTGTGCAAGGGAAACAGTTTGCCTTACCAGAAGATTGGATCAGCAGCACAGGCAATACGACAGCAGTACACGACAAGACAGGGGTCACAAGTCTGTCGCAAGAGGCAGACAATCAACCGACTTTTCCCTCCCCTGCTGTCCAGCGATTACAGGATGCCATGCAGAGCTTTGCTGTTGTCCCTCTCAAGGGAGACACACACACGATAGGCATCCTTTGTTTCCTCTCCCCCCAAAAGGCCATGCGCTGGCACAAGCCTTCCCAACAAGCAGCAGAAATGGCGGCGGCCGCGTGCAGCCTTGCGCTCACACGCCGGAAAGAGAAGACAAGTATTGCCGAAGCCCGACACTTTGCAACCCATATCACCAAGGATATGGCAGATGATTATGACCGTCATCTCACAGATATGGCACATGAAATGCGCACTCCTTTAAGCACGATTAAAGGAATGAACGATCTCCTTCTCCAGACTGATCTCACAAATGAACAACGAGCATTTGCACGGATCACCAAAAAAGCTGCTGATGCCCTGTTCGAGACTGCCATTTCCATGCTCGATGCCGCCCAAATCCGGTCAGGGAAGCTGCAGCTCGCGCGCGTGCCCTTCAACCTCAAAGAACTTCTGGCCTCAACTCTTGATCTTTTCCCTGCTCATCTCATCAAAAAAGACATTGATCTCAGGGGAAGCATTGATCCCGGGCTTCCCGCAAACATGGTGGGAGATCCGGCACGTATTCGTCAGATCCTGATAAACCTGGTCGGGAATGCCATCAAGTCCACTGAAAAAGGAAAAATTGCCGTACGAGTATTTTGCCCCGAGACGGAGAGAGGAACAAGTGGGGAAGACACACGACAGACAGCATCAGACCAGCATACTGCGCATTTTTCTCCATACACCCCATCGGCTCGCCCTTCTGCCCCCCAAAAAAATCTCACCCCGCTTTTGCAAGAGAAACCTCTGCTTTCGCACAAAACTCCAGAGGCAAGCAGGGGCAAAAAGAACTCCTGTCATCACACGACGCGTAAAGACAGCTTTTTCCAGGATTCGGTTCCCGCAAAAGACAACCGGATCCTGTGTTTCTCTGTGACCGACACTGGTATTGGAATTCCGTCTGAAGTCATTGCCCAACTGTTTAATCGCTTCGTCAGCCGGCCTCCTTCCTTCAGTCTGGGCACAGAATCCCCTATAAGTACAGGACTGGGGCTTTCCATCTCCCGGCAACTTGCTACCTTGATGGGAGGAGAGATCGGAGCCCAAAGCGAACCCGGTAAAGGCAGCACTTTCTGGTTCACCGTGCAACTCAGAGAAACGCCGGCTAATCCACAAAGCCAGAAGTAGCATGGGCAAGAAGATCAGGAAAGCTCGCGAAAAACCATAAACTTCCCAGGGAGAATTTTCGTCCGGAGCGGGAAAGTTGAAAAATGATGCCGTTCCAAAGGGGAAGAAACCTCATACGGATAGGCCAAGACGCAGTCGATACAGGCTTCTTGTACCTAGGCCATTTTTGGGATTCTGTCTTCTCCCTTCGCTTTTTCCCTCTCGCAGAGGTCAAAATTCAACATGAGCCAGCGCCCCATTGCCAAGCAGCATGCCCAACACGCTGCCTCCGGTCTTTCCACCCCATCACCAGACCTTGGACCCACAGATTCTGTACCGGGAGAAACAACTTGGCTTCGCGCGACGGCAGCCAGATCCGAATGGCTGCACGAGTTCTCCCAGCTTCCTGCTCTTACTGAGCTCCTCCTCAAGCGCACTCCTCCCCTCCGCGCAAAGCTACAAGACAGGGCACGTCACATTTGCGACACACCCCAAGGAGGTGCCCTCGCGCGTCGCGCCATCGGATTAAGCGCGGTTTTCCTGCCTCATGCCCTGGCAGGGACAAGAGAGGCCCAGCGTGCCGCGCGAGAACAAGGCGACTCTCTCTGGCAGTGGCGCCCCGGAAAAAAGAACCAAGCAAAAAAATTGTCCACAGCCACCGAGGCCTTCCCACAAACCAGCCGCAACACCTCAGGATTCTCTCCCGAAGTCCAGCGAGTTTTCGCTCGCAGGATGCGCATGGCCTTTGAGTCCGGGGGGCCTGCCTACGTGAAATTTGGGCAAATGCTGGGATCCGCCGAAGGTCTCCTCCCCACGGAATTTGTACGAGAATTCAGCCACTGTCACGACACCGTTCGACCTGTTGCCTCTCGCTCAGTACGCCGGGAAATCACACAACGGCTTGGGACAATCGACACGATCTTCTCCCGATTTGACGAAACACCGATCGCCGCTGCGTCCATCGCCCAAGTGCACACTGCCCGACTTCTCGATGGTCGAGAAGTCGTCGTAAAAGTACAGCGCCCTGGTATTCGTCCCGTCATTGAACGCGACATCGCAGTCTTGCATTGGGCCGCGGAAATGGCCGGCAAAACAGGGCCGGCAGAAATCTTGAATCTCTCGGCCATCGTCGAGCTCTTCGCGAGAACTGTGCTCGAAGAACTCGATTTCCGCCTTGAGACCGACAATATGCTGTCTTTCGGTCTCGCTCTCGAAGCACAAGACTGCCGCACTATCGTGACGCCTCGCCCGATTCCCGGCTATGTCACTCCCACAGTGTTGGTCATGGAGCGGCTTCAAGGAAGACATGTGAAAGACCTCGACACGGACGATGAGGCCTCCCGCAAAGACAGCGAAGAACTCGTTCGTATCGGCACTCGAACAGTCCTGCAAACAGCTTTATCACACGGTCTCTTTCACGGGGATTTGCACGCCGGAAACGTCATGATCCTGGATGACAAAACCTACGGCCTACTTGACTTCGGCATTATGGGCCGCTTTGACGTCGAGAAAAGACAAGCCCTGCAACAGTGGTCTGACGCAACAAACACTGGCGAAATCCAACCCCAACTCGACGCCCTGCAGGTACTTGGGGCTTTTCCCGATGGACTCGATCTCACCACCCTGTCAGAAGAGTTCGATAACATGATGTCCACACTGGAAAACACATCATCTCTTGTCACGGAGGAATTTCTCACACAAGCCGAACACATGGCATCGGTCTTGATCCGTTCGCAGATGCGTCTCCCCCCGGAACTGGCATTATTTCTAAAAAACATTTTTCATGTCAACGGGATCTCACGCCGCCTTCGTCCGGCCTCTCCTCACAACAACGCCGATCATTTTTTCGCATCCCTGGAATTCGAGAACCCGCTCGAAGATTTCTCTCTGGCCGAAACCTCTGAGAGTATCCCGCCCAAAAAAGCCGGCAACCTCTCACGCTCTTCTGAAAACGTGAGAGAATGACGTAAAAGAACAGCGCGGAAAAAACCCGCAGGACAACCGGGAAGGAATATTTTTCCGAAGCAAGCTCCCTCGGGAAAGTTCTCAAAGCACGCGGGAGTTTCCGCACGAACAACTGACAACTACCAGGGAACAAATCTTAGGCAACCGACTGATCGGGAGCCTTGACGGGGGGAAGTTTCCACTCAGCAACAAAACTACCTGCTTCATTGCGTACATCGGTTTTCTGGCGCAACACAACAGAATCAGCTTTACGCATCCAAATTTCTTCTACCCACGTATCGCCCCCAGCGGAAAGCGTCATCGTGACATGCCAGACAGGAACAGCTGTCGCGCCTCCTTCTCCAATCTCGATCTCTTCAATCACGGTCTGCCCATTCAATACACGCTCTTTGTTTCCCCAAGAGACAATGCAGACAGTATCCCAGCTACGTTGTGTGTCACCTGGAGCAGGAATCAAAATCGCTCCTTGCGTGCACACCATGTTCGTGCGAAGACCAGGCACGGACCGCGTCGCAACCCGCACCTCCCCGGATGGTGCAGCACAATATTCAGAACGGTGTGCTCCACCATAAGCCAGACTCCAACAGCCTCCTTCCTCACCCTTCCCATACGTACCTGAGGTCGCGGCTACTTTCTGTTCCCGTGGAATGAGTACTTGTCTTGGTTTCTGCACACCATCGACCAAATACGAAATTGTTCCTTCTGCGGGCATGGAAGCTGGCACTACAACAGCGTCTTTCGGACCTTTCTCAGAAGAAGTCTTTCCCCCTTGATCAGTCGTTGTGGATTCTTTACCAGGGGCAGGAATCACTGGTTTGCGCTTCAGTTTGGTCTTGGGAGGAACCGGAATGGGGGGATGCAAACTGGGAGAGAGCTCAGGCTTTGGGACAGAAAAGGGCTTTTTCTGAGTTTTCGGTGCAGGAGTTTCTTCGGGAATTTTGATCTCAAAGGGAAGTCCTCCGACCTGCTCCGTCTGACCTTTTCCCGAGTCTTTCGAAGACGGGTTTTCCTCTGCAAATGGCATTGCCGCGTCACTCAGTTCCGGAGAGGAATCCCCTGACCACAACACTCCGTAGATGGCTGCGCCAAGGGCGCCGAATACAAGAAAAACAGTGATCGATACAACAGGTTTATCGAAGAAAATTGACAAAAGGGAAAGAAAACGCGAAAAAATATCACGCTTTTCAGAAATGGTGTGCAATTCAACCTGGACGCCGGTCTTGTTTTCCGCCCACGCGGCATCCTGAGAGTCCCACTCTTGCTGTGAAGATTCTCGCGCTTGCGGCGCAGAGCCCCACCCCTCCAATCCTGTCTCGACCACTATCGACTCCTTCCTGGCTTTTCTCTGGGCTGGAGTCAACAACCCAGAGGCCCCCCACAATACCACCCCAGAAGGTAATATTCTGACCATTCCACCCACAACTCCCAAGTCAGTCAGAGAGCTCCGATCCCAAAGCCGAATGGATGCAAAAACCAATTTGAAAAGTTCAATGCATACATGTATCCTACGGATGTCTTTGACAAGAGATCAACACCAGATCAAACGAGAACAACGGACTTGCGAGGGTTTCCCCACCCCCCTGGAGAAAGGGTCTCTGTCACCGGACCCTCCTCATTCCAGCACTACCCTCGCACCACCCACATGTATCCACGCTCCCCCGGCCCCGCGGGTTGAGCTCCGGTGGTAGCCTCGGACTCTCAATCGGGAGTCCGAGGCAGTCCGTTCCCTCTCACTCCCTCATTCTGCAATTCTCGAAGACTTTTCCTCTTCTCCCCAACACATAAAATTAGCAGATAAGACATTGCCCAGGTTTTCTCCACTTGGATGCTCCCAAGAGTGCAGCAAACCTGAAAAAGGCATTTTTTTCTCACCGATCACAACGTCGTCAATACGTTGTCAATATGCCCTTTGCTCTGCCTTTCTTACATTCACGCCTCGTCCCGCAAAAAACGTTCAATTTCAGACGCGATTTCTTCACCGCTCGGCAGGGAATCTTCCTGCAATTGCGCAGCGCTTTCCGCCACCATCTCAAAACGGTCGATCATGGAAGCAAGTTCCGGACGGCCCGACAACTGTTCTTCAACTTTTTCTCGGTACTCTTCCACATCTTTTGCCAAATGTGACAAGTCCAGCTGCAATCTCGTGAGATCCATCAAACGCTGCAGCAAAGCCCGCACCCCCGGTGCAGAGGAGACCGAGGCGAGGTAAGGAGGAATCTGTGCCCAAAGCCCAATCGCAGGAATGCCACGACGGCCCAATTCATACTGAAGAACTGTCAAAATACCGGTAGGGCCAGAATAATCAGGACGTCGTGGCAGAACCTTTCCCGCCGGCACGCTTTCATTCACCGTTGCCAGCACCTGTACAGGATAACGATGGGTGACCATGCCCGGCATCCCGCCGAGAATGTACACTTCCGAGACTCCAAGATCGATCGCGGTGTCAACGAGTTTGCCCACCAAAGAATGCCATTCTCGGGCCGGTTCAGGCCCTTGCAGCAGCAAAACGTCCCTTTCTGGGGAGTGGGCACCAGAAAGCACAAGACAGGGCCATTCCACACGAAGGATCTGTCCTTCGGAGATCTCCACAACTGGTCGACTTTGTGAAAGATCTACTGCCTGGGAAATATCCAGGCACATGATTTCTTCTGCTTCCAGTAGTTGTTCCGTCAGATATGTGACAGCGTTCACACCCGCCATCCCCGCGTCCACCCATCCAGAACATGCGGCAACTAAAATAGGATCACGTAGCTCTTTCGCCCATTTCTCAAGTCTGCTCATAATTTCTCAAGTCACCACAGGAAACTTCAACACCGTCTGTTCAGTGTCTACTCAGCTTTTAGGTCGCCTTATTAGCATGGGATTATCCCCTAATAAAGCTATCTACGCCATTATTACCGTCTCATCACCACAATGCCACGAAACACAGCAACACACTACGCATTCTGCCTTACTCAAACTGCAGGATTGACTCTCATCACGATACGATACTTTTTCTCCTCATCCCAATTGTCTCAAGATAGTTGTCTTTTCTGAGAGATACTTCTGAAAAAAACATCTTCTTTCTGAAAATCCAGAAAAAAAGCGATTTTCTCGCTGTTTTCTCCGTCAGTTCCTATTCTTCCCTTACATCCTCGTATTTCTCAGGAAAGACAGGATATGCCGAAAACGCAAAGACACACTCGACACAGTGTCGACAGGGACTCAACACAGAAACTCGACACAGATGTGTTGTCGCCCCCCTATAGGCATCCGGTAGCCTGAAAAGGGGTGGCAAGTCTGACACTGCTCTTGGACCTTCTTGGACTTTCGAGAAGTTCCAAGACCCTGTCAAAAAACGAGCACCTCCGCCTTTGTGTTCCCTGGCCCATTTGGAGACCGGATTTGTGAGCGGTGAAACCCCCGAAGCTAAAGCGCCAACCACTACAACGACAGTTTCCGGCAAGAAAAAAGCGGCAACTATCGCTCGAATCGCAGGATACAAGCCTCTCGCAGCATCGCTTGAAGAAACAGAAGCGCGTCTCGCGCGAGCTGTCACTGCCCAACCCCGACTCCTTGGAGACGTCGCAGGCCATCTGCTCGCGGCGGGCGGCAAACGCGTACGCCCGGCACTTGCCCTGCTCTTCGCAGATCTTGTGCTCCCCGCACAGGCCACACCCGCCCAAGCCCAAGATATTCGCACACGTGCGGTTTCTGCGGGAGTATCCTGCGAACTCGTCCACCTCGGCAGTCTCTACCATGACGACGTGATCGACGAGGCCACGACACGACGTGGCGTTCCCACAGTCAATGTGAACTGGTCGAATACCGTAGCAGTCCTCGCAGGAGACTTTCTCCTTGCCCGAGCCTCAGAAATCTCGGCTCAACTCGGCGCTGACGTTGCGGACATGCTCGCATGGACCATCACCCAGCTTGTGATGGGAGAGTTGCTCGAGCTTGAACAACTTTTTGATCACACCACATCGGTCGAAACCTACTTCAAAGTTGTGGACGGCAAAACAGCATCACTCATGGGCACTTCCTGCCGTTTGGGCTCGCTTATGGCCGACCCCTCCAGCACAACAAAGAGTGATCTTGCCTTTGAGTTCGGCAGCCAACTCGGACGGGTCTTTCAAATCGTTGATGACATCTTGGACTTGGTGGCAGACGAATCTGCAACAGGCAAGCGCACCGGCATCGATCTTCTCGAAGGCGTCTACACTCTTCCTGTGCTGCTTGCAGTGCACAATGAAAAGGAAAAGAAGCAGAAAAACACACTCGCAAAACTGCTCGAAAACCAGGTTAACGATCAGGTACTCGACGAGACGACCAACCTCATACGAAAACTCGGAGGCATCGAAGATGCCAAACTCGTCGCAGCACATCACCTGACCCGTTGTGAAGAAATCCTGAGAAAATTTCCACAAAACACCGCGAATGAAGCCCTGAGCCGGCTTGCGCGCTACGTGCTCTCCCGTGCCCCGGAAGGCACTTCATCCTAAATCCAGGGAAAGAACGTGCCGGCCCGCGATGTTTCATGGCACAAGAGAGCATAAGAATAGATCTTTACGCCTTTTCGCCTTTTCGCCCAGCACTTTGTAGAGAAATCTCGGAACAAATACAATCAGGATGAAGGGCGAATTCGCCCTTCATCCTGATTTGCAAAGAGAAAAGACGCGCCTCACACGCCTTTCGGGACGTCTTTCCATGCGACGTCTTTATCCACCCGTGGCTCACCAGGCAACTGAAGCACACGCTCCCCGATGATATTTTTCATCACCTCATCTGTTCCACCACCAAGATGCATCCCAGGAGCACCGACCATCATGAGATGCCAATCGAAGCGATCGTTGATCTCTGCTGTGCCTTCAGGGCCAAGCAAAGACATGGTGAGCGCCCCAATATCGGTCAATAGGGTGCTGCCAAACAGTTTTCCAATCGAACCTTCGGGTCCAGGGACAGTGCCCTGGGAAAGAGACGTCAGGCTGCGCATCCCATTGTATTTCATAATCCGGGAACGGATATGCAAGTCAGCAAGCTGCTGACGCACAAGAGGATCTGTCGCCTTGCCTGTTTTCTTGGCATACTCAATCAGAGGACGCAGCCCTCCGCTCATGCTCCCGCCTGACCCAATGGAAGCCCGCTCATTCATCAAAGTCGTGATGGCAACCGTCCAGCCTTTATTCACGTCTCCAAGTCGGTTCGAGTCCGGCACGCGCACTTCATCAAAAAATACTTCGTTGAAAGCTGCCCCGCCCGTCATCTGACGCAGGGGTTGTACAGTGACGCCCGGCGCTTTCATGTCGACAATGAAAGCGGTAATCCCACGGTGTTTCGGAGCATCCGGATCTGTCCGGCAAATGATCTCTCCAAAGTCACTGAATTGGGCGCCCGATGTCCAGACCTTCTGCCCGCTCAGGAGCCATTCGTCACCATCGCGCTGCGCGCTTGTGCTCAACGAGGCGACGTCAGATCCCGCACCAGGTTCTGAGAACAGCTGGCACCAAACCTCTTCTCCACGCACCAACTTCTTCAGGTAGCGCTCGCGCTGTGCATCAGTGCCACAAGTACGAATGGTGGGAGCAACCATCCCCAGACCGATCATAAAAGGATCCGTCTGTACTTTGTATTTGCTCTCTTCTTGACCGAAGATGACCTGCTGCATGGGGGTACCCCCGCAGCCTCCAAATTCCGGTTCCCAACTGATCTTGGCAAAGCCGGCATCAAACTTTTGGGCCTGCCAGGCTTTCGCACTTGCCATGAGCCCGCTTGCATCCCGCTCGGCGGCAAACGGACCACGCAAATTCTCTGCGCCTGCCTCTTCGCGCCGATCGGCCCTCTCCTCAAGCCACTGCACACACTTCGCCCGCCACTCTGCTTCTTCCGGCGTATCATTGAAATCCACTTGGCCGCCCCCTCTCCGTCTTTTCTCCGAACAGCTCATTGTAAACACCTGACCGCCACCTCTGAGAACGACAAGCCTCACAAAACTGAGAGAGAGCACAAGAACTGGGAATTCTGTGCTGGGAAAGAAGGGGGAAATGACAAAAGCCGGCCCTCTTTCGTTCTCGTCCTTCTTCTCCATCTGTCTGCCTGCTCTCCGCACACATTGCAGGGACGGCTCTCCAATTCCACACCCTCTTGTGGTATTGACCCCTTGCATGGCTCCTTGGGTTGGCTGTGCGCACCGACAGCTTCTCCGACTTTTCAGGAAAGTCTTTCCGAGGCTCGACGCGCTGCAATTGCAACAGGGTCCCACACTGGGGAAAAAGGCGGAGCGTACGAGAGATCCATCTGGGCGATCTCCCCCACGGTCATTTCATTCCAAAGAGCCGTTGCAAACACGTCGATGCGTTTCCCAGAACCTGCACAGCCCACGATTTGTGCCCCGAGAAGACGCCCTGTTGGCTTCTCCGCCACCGTTTTCACAACAATCTCGTCTGCTCCCGGAAAATATTCCGGACGTGAGCGAGAAATTGTCGTGAGCGCCGTATACGACAACCCCGCCTTGTCTGCCTCTCGCTCTGTCAGGCCGGTACGGGCAACTTCGACAGAACAGATACGCGAAATCGCAGTTCCAAGGACACCCGAAAACACAGCATCTCCACCAGAAATATTGATACCTGCCACCCGACCCTGCTTATTCGCATGCGTTCCCAGCCCAATTACAATTGGCCGGCCTGTGACCCGGTGGACAGATTGCACACAGTCTCCTGCCGCCCAGATCCCAGGCACACAAGTCTGCATGTGCGCGTCAACGACAATACCTCCGGTCTCACCCACTTCAATACCTGCCGCACGAGCGAGCCGGGTATTGGGACGGCTTCCCATTCCCAAGACCACAACATCAGCCGGAAAGCTTCCTGCAGAAGTCGTCACTTCCCGCACACAACCATCCTGCCCTAGCACGAATCCCTCCACAGAGGTATTTCGATGGAATTGCACCCCCACTCTTTCAAGAGCGGTCGCCACTCTGGCACCCATATCCGGATCAAGCGTGCCCATCGGCTGTTCCGCGGCCTCAATCAGCGTCACGTGACAGCCCTGTTCCACATAGGCTTCAGCCATTTCAAGGCCGATATATCCACCTCCGACAACAACAACTTCGGCACCCTTGCCTGCGAACCGGCGCAAACGGTGTCCATCATCAAGCGTGTGCACTCCCAGAACGTTTTCCGCATCAATCCCCGGGATGGGGGGACGCACAGGACGGCTTCCTGTCGCAATAAGCAGCTGGTCAAAAGAAACACTGTTCTCTGTACCTTGGGACAGATCCCGTAACTTGATGACCTGAGCCGCGGTATCGATCTCGACCACTTCATGGGCAAGGTGCACCTGAATGTCACGCTTCGCAAAGTCTGCAGGCCGTCGCACCACAAGATCATCCACTTCAGGAATAAGGCCGGAAACATAGTAAGGAATACCGCAGCCCGAATAAGAGGTGTAGTGGCCGAGTTCGAAAACCAAAATCTCTTTCTCTGTTGCAGAACAGCGCCGGCGCACAACCGAAGCCGCACTCATTCCCCCCGCATTCGCCCCGATAACCACCAAACGATCCGACATTTTTTCTCCTCATCCCGACACATTCGAACAGTCCTGAATGTACCAATATCCGGACAGGTTGCGCCGCTCCTCACCTGTATTGAGAGAAACACGCCGGCAGTCCCGTTTCCCATCTTCGAGAGGCCAATTCCTATCGGATATCAAACAGTTCACAAAAGAGAACCTGAGAATGCCTTTTCCTTCCAGAAAAACGTGCCACAGGGACATGGTCGAGTCGATTATCGGCAGGTTTGTCGACAAGTTTGTCGGCAAACCTCTTTGTCATCGCAGAAATCCGGCCCTCCACATGCCCCCCAAGCCACGAAAAAACCTGTCCCGTCTCACCTGGCATCTTTGCGCTTTTCTCAATGGTTCTCGCACCTCTCTCATCGTCCAACTCGGAAAAAGCAAAGAAGAAATGCCGCAAAAATTCTTGCGAGAAGACCGCGAGACAGAGAAAAGAAAAAGATCACACCAGAACCCTGCGGTTTTCTTGCTCGTAGAAGACATTTACTGGGTAAACTATTGCGCACACCGTCTGTCGTCTCTGGGGTCCGCTCTTTCGTGCTGCCGCCACCAACAGGAACACACAGCACTGTCAGGATTGCCCTGTTCTCTGCACAGTACGAGAGAAGCAAAAACACAGACAACCAGACAACGACAAAGGGCGCGAGGTCGTTTCACCATGCCGCGAAAATACGTGGCATGTCCGACCCCTCATTTTTCTGCCCCATCATCACCGGAGAAACCCATGAAAAAAGACATCCACCCAAACTACCGGGAGGTCGTATTCCAAGATGCCTCCGCCGAATTCTCCTTTTTGACCAGATCAACTGTCCCATCAGAGCACACGATTACATGGGAAGATGGTAATGAGTACCCACTGGTAAAAGTCGAGCTTTCTTCGGAAAGTCATCCCTTCTATACCGGGAAAATGAAACTCGTCGACACCGCAGGACGTATCGAAAAGTTCCGTCGCAAGTACCAAAGACTCTCACCACCAATGAGCGAAACAAAGAACGAGTCTGATTCCTGAAAACCGGCAAGCAGACCGGGGCACACAGCGGCAAAAATCAAAGAAGACACTGTCTGTCGCAACCAGACCGGCGTGTATCCCTGTTCTATTGATATTTTGACATTTCGCCTTTGCCGGCCTTCGAGTTTCTGCAAGAGAAAAACATCTCCCCCTACTGCAAAAAACAGAAGCCGCTCAGTTTCTCTCACCAGAGAATGACAAGCTCTTCCATCCTGCCTCCCCCGCCCGAGGTCACAACGAAAGTAACACAATGCCGAGAATTGCTATTGTCGGATCTTTCAGCACAGGAAAAACCACTCTTGCCAGGCAACTTGCACAAGACCTCGATCTCCCTCTGCTCCCGGAAGTAGCACGTGAAATCGTAGATCTCGGTTTCAAACTGGACAAAGACGCGAATGCAGAAGTTGAGACGCTCATCTTTCTCCGGCAGTACTATTCCGAACTCGCCCATCCTGAATTCGTTGGTGATAGAAGCCTGCTTGACGTGATGACCTACGCGGGATGGGTCATGGAGAATCAGGACCATCGCAAAGAAAACGCGCTGTGGGAAGCCTGCCTCGACATCGCAACCTACCATCTGCGATCACAGTATTCTCACGTTTATTATCTTCCGATCGAGTTTCCGATTGTGCTCGATGGGTTGCGACCGGATGACCCGGCATTTCAAGCAGACATCGACGAGCGCATGCGTAAACTCATGTACAATCAGGACATCTCCTATACCTCGCTCACGGGAAGCGTGGAAGAACGACTCATCCAAGTAACACAGGACCTGGAAAAATAACTTGTTCGACAAGAAATCCCGTGATCTTCTAGAGTAAAATATACTGCTTTTGCTTTTGCGCCGGCCCACGCCAGAAGGCAGCCGCCATTCCGACGCATTTCCGGTCTTGGTCAAGCGCATCCATTTACCGCGCAGCCCGCGCCCTGCAAAAAAAGGTGTTCCCGATGGCGAAACAAGGCCCCCGCCAAAAAATTACGCTCGAGTGCACAGAAACCGGTGACCGCAACTACGTCACCTACAAAAACAAACGCAACACCCCGGGACGTCTAGAGGTGAAAAAGTACTCGCCTCGCCTACGCCGTCACACCCTGCACCGAGAAACACGCTGAGTCCTCTCTCACAAGTTTCTTTTACATGCTTCGACAGTTTTCGCTCGCCCGTATTCGCGCGCATCAGGGGCACAGCTGCCTACTTTTTTCGCACCTGCACACCCATCCCTGACGTGCGCACGACACCACAGCACTATCACGCCCACTATCACACCAAAAAAGACAGGCTTCTACAACTCCCTCTCATCCGATCCTCCCCAAAGACGCAGGACCCTCTGACAGCCTCTCATTGGCTCTTGCCCAGAAGACCATTCAGGGAAATGCTCGTCCAGAGAGGGCGCAGCCGCACCTCGTCCTCGGAGATCCCCCACAGCTGCGCTCTGTCACATCATTCTTTGCGCGCGCTCAAACGCCGGACTTCCCTTTTTTGCATAGGCAGACCGCTCCTACGCCAAAGAAAATTCTGAGAAAGAAAGCAGGGCCGCAGAAACGACAGAGAAGCCGGCAAGGGTGAGATAACACACAAGAGATTATCGAGACAATCGACGAGCAACGCTGCTTGCGCACGACACAGATTTCCAAGAGAACAAGAAACCCTGTTTTTTCTCTCTTTCTCCCCAAGTTTTAGACTCGGGCATAGCCTTTCTTGAGCGCAAGATCCTGGACTGCCGCTGCCACCCGCAGGACAACATCGTCATCAAAAACACTGGGAATGACATTCTCCGGGTTGAGTGCGGCTTCGGACACCACATCAGCAATCGCCTTGCCTGCGGCCAGTTTCATGTCCATGTCGACCTTACGGGCTCGCACATCAAGCAGACCACGAAAGATCCCAGGGAAGGCGAGTACGTTGTTAATCTGATTCGGGTAGTCAGAGCGTCCAGTTGCGATTACTGCCACATTTGCGGGTACTTCTTCAGGCATGATCTCGGGCACTGGATTCGCCAATGCAAACACAATGGCATCCTCGGCCATGTCTTCAATCCATTCTGGCTTTACCAGCCCAGGACCGGACACACCGATAAAGACATCACTGTCTCGCAGCGCATACTCGATTCCACCAGTAATCCCGCGTGGGTTCGTTCTGTTGGCAAACCATTTTTTCTGGCCGTTCATATTCTGCTTACGGCCTTTATAGATCGCACCCATGCTGTCGACACCAACAATGTCACGTACGCCCATATGCATAAGCAGTTTGGCGCAGGCAACACCCGCTGCTCCAATGCCCATGATCGCCACGCGTAAATCGGCAATGTTTTTTCCAGTGACCTTCAAAGAGTTCAAAAGGGCGGCCGCAACGACGATAGCAGTGCCATGCTGGTCATCATGGAAAACAGGAATGTCGAGTTCTTCAGAGAGGCGTCCCTCGATTTCAAAGCAACGAGGAGCAGAGATGTCCTCCAAGTTGATGCCCCCGAAGCTGGGCGCAATCGCCTTTACTGCGGTAATAATTTCCATAGGTTCCGTGCAGTTCAACGCAATAGGAACAGCATCGACTCCAGCAAAATGCTTGAAAAGCACCGCTTTCCCCTCCATGACGGGGAGAGATGCTTCAGGGCCAAGGTTCCCGAGACCAAGTACAGCGGAACCATCTGTGACGACAGCCACAGTGTTGTGTTTGGCAGTGTACTGCCAAACAGCGGGGGGATCGTCTGCAATCTCCTCGCATACCATCCCGACTCCCGGGGTATAGGCGAGACTGAGATCACTTCGGCCAGAGATCGGCTTCGTAATCTCAGTGCCGATTTTTCCTCCCAGATGGAACGTAAATGCGGGGTGAGATCGATCGTGCATAATGGGAGGTAGAGTAGCGCCTCGCTCCCCCAAAGAGAGAAGCAGTATTGAAAAAGTGGAGAAATCCCGTCTCTCCCTTCTCTCTCCGCGTCTCTCCCCGGATTACGTGTATTCAGCAAATATTTCTGGCCAACCAGAATTCTTGACGCTAGCGTCAAGAACATGAACGCATCGATGCTTCCATCGGAGCACACATTGAGAAATGGAGTGCCTACCGAAATGGCACTTCACACGGCACGAGTCACGCGAGTGGCTTTTGAAACGGCTCTCGAATGCCTGCGCAATCACGGACAGGTCCATGTCAGGGGGGCAAATCACATCGACCTAGCGGAACGTGTCCGCTGTGTCGTCGAACCGGACATGGAACTCCACATGAGCTTCCAGAGACGCTCAGTGCTACTCTCCAGCCGGCCCACCCAGCGTGACACCGGCATCTGACGACACCTCTGACATCACCAGTTGAAACAACATCCTTGACGGCAACAAGGACAGCACGAAAGACCTAGTGAAGCGGCCGTCCTGGGCACAAAACCTGCTCAGGTAGGTCGCTTCGGCACAAGCACCTTGCGTACATATTCGCAGACATTCTCTCCGCGCTGATTCGTTGCAACCGTCCGCACTTTTACCACGCCACGATCCGGCTTCGACTTCGACTCTCGTACTTCAAGCACTTCTGTCTGCGCGTAGATTGTGTCTCCGTGAAAAGTCGGCGCAGCGTGCTTCAAGCTCTCCACTTCAAGATTGGCAATCGCCTTACCCGAAACATCGGGCACAGTCATACCTAGCACAACCGAGTAGACAAGATTTCCCACCACAAGGTTTTTTCCGAACTGGGTCGCGTGCTCGGCATAGTTCGCGTCTATATGCAGCGGATGGTGATTCATGGTAATCATGCAAAACAGATGATCATCGTATTCTGTGATTGTTTTGCCCGGCCAATGACGGTAGACGTCTCCCACAGTGAAGTCATCGAGATATCGACCAAACCTGCCGGAGGTTCCCTTGTCGCCATCCTGGGGCAAAGGAAGATAGGTCTCATCAGTCATTGCGCGCTCTTTCTCTCTCACAGTCTTCTTTTAACAGGCGAGAAATGCTCCGCTCGATCAGGAGGAGCGAGCATTCGCCTCTCGGCCCACATCCCGCCGAACTCGTCACACGGCCTGTTCGAGCAGGCGACGGATAATCACCCGTAAGGCAAGCGTTTCCTCGGCACCCTCAAAAATTGACAGCACGCGAGCATCGACGAAATAACGGCTGACATCATATTCTTCTGCATATCCCATGCCGCCATGTATCTGGAGGGCTTCGCGCGAAACCCATTCTGCCGCACGACATGCATACATCTTCACCATGGACGCTTCAAGCTGGCCAGATTTTCCCCCCTGACTCAGTAAGCCCGCCACCTCATAGGTGTGCTGCCGGCAGGCCTGAATCAGCCAAGCCATACGCGCCAACTTCCAACGAGTCAGCGGGTACTCATAAATTGGTTTTCCGAAGACCACTCGTTCCCTGGCATACGACAGGGCCTTCTCAAAAGCTGCCTGCATAAGCCCCACGGCACGCGCCGCCGTCTGCGCACGTCCATTTGCAAAGGCATCCATCTGCATATAGAAGCCTTTGCCCTCTTCGGTGCCGATCATGTCGCCGACGGGAACAAACCAGTTGTCAAAACTGATCTCATAGCTATGCATCCCGCGATAACCAAGCGTGTCAATCGCCCGGCCTTCCATCTTTCCAGTCCCAAAATCATGCACACGCTCTTCCACAAACGCATGGCCCGCGTGTCGAGTCTTGGGAATCACAAAAAGAGAAAGTCCGCGGTGTTTCTCCTCCGGAGCGCCAGTACGTGCCAAGAGCATGAGCAAATCAGCCCGACCGGCAAAAGTACACCAGGTTTTTACCCCCTGCACGAGATAGCCCGTGCCATCTGCCGTTCTGCCGGCACGCACCTTCAGAGAAGCGACATCGGAGCCGTAATCAGGCTCAGTCACCGCCACACCCACCATATTCTCGCCAGAGGCAATCTTGGGAAGCCAGCGGTTCTTTTGCTCTTCAGTCCCCGCACTCACAATCGCCTTCGAGAGAATCTCCGGTCGCGTAATAAGCGCACCGCCCACACCGAGACTCGCCCAGGAGAGTTGTTCTGTTGCAACAACCATGGCGATCGTGGGATCGATCTCGTCTCCGGCATACCCGCCGTATGCTTCGGGAATCGTCAGTCCGAAACAACCAAGCTCTGCCACACCCTGAATAATGTCCTCAGGGATGTCGGTATTTTCCCTATGCACATGCTCCACAACCGGACAAATCCGATCTGCACCAAACTGCCGGAAGGTATGCGCCATCATGGCGAGATCTTCCGGCAGATGCACAGGACCACCTGGCACCGTACCCCCCAGGACAGCGGCGCCAACTTCATCAGCAAAAACGCCCGACCGGCCCTGGGTAAGAAACGCTTCCACCTCACCAGAAGCCAGACGCTCCTGATAAAAAACCGGCTCCACACCAAACAGGTCAAGGCGTCCGTCAAGACGCTGACGCGTCTCGCTCACCACATCGGCAGCAAAACCGAGGGCAAGCAGGGATTCTGCCTGCCCTTTTTCGGCATAGTCGGTTAGCACACAGCGCGCGCTCTCCAAACCAGAGACGAGATAGGCAAGGTCATAACACGCAATCTGATGCTCATCCATCAGATTCAGATCAAGACGACCATCTTTCATTGATTGAGAGGCAAGCCGGCGAGCGCTTTCATCCAAGACTTCTCGCGCGGCACAAACAGCCGCTCGCCCTTGTGAAATATCGGCCACGGTCTTATCCTCATCTCACTTCGTAGTAATTGGTTGAAAGGCAAGCCGGCGAGCGCTTTCACGCAAGACTTCTCGCGCGGCACAAACAGCCGCTCGCCCTTGTGAAATAGCGCTCACGGTCTTCTCCTCTTCTCAGTTCGTGGCAGACGAGCGGACAAGGCCGGCAACGCGTCCCTGCTGAGCGATCTGCACTGCCATCTTCCGGCTCGCCTCATCGATCATTTCGTCCCCGTACATCACCGCGCCAAGCCGGTCTTCTTCAGTGGCTTTGCGGTACGCGTCGAGAATGTCCTCGGCCCGGTCATACTCATCTTGGGATGGGGTAAAGACCTCATTCAACACACCAATTTGGGCGGGATTCAACGCCCATTTCCCGTCATACCCCAAGACACGTGCACGCGTAGAGACTTCACGGAAACCATCAAGATCCCGGATTTGTGCGTATGGTCCGTCTACAGCCTGCAGACCGTTCGCGCGCGCCGCCATAAGAATGCGCATAAGCACATAGTGCCAATGGTCACCAGGATAATTATCTTGGACTGCACCCACAGTCAGACTTGGCATGCCAGTTGCAGCGGCAAAGTCACCGGGTCCAAAGATAATTGTCTCAAGACGGTCGCTTGCGGCTGCAATCTCATCCACAGCCACAAGACCCTTGGGGTTCTCAATCTGCGCTTCAATCCCAATACGTTTGCTCAGACCAAGACCCTTTTCAAGCTGCGTCAGCAAAAGGTCAAGCGCACACACTTCGGTGTGGGACTGCACTTTCGGGAGCATGATGAAGTCAATGTGCTCACCAGCACCCTCAACAACGGAGAGAACGTCTTTCACTGTCCACTCTGTGTCCCAGGCATTGACACGCACACCAATTGTCTTTTTACTCCAGTCCTGCTCATTCAGCGCTTTTACCACGAGACTGCGCGCGGCCACCTTCTCAAGCGGCGCAACTGAATCCTCAAGATCCAAAAAAGACTGATCCTGGTTGAGAGTAGGGGCCTTGCCCAACATTTTCTCGCTCGAACCGGGAACAGAAAGACAAGACCGGCGGGGGGAACCAAGAGCCATTGCACCACTCCGAGAGAGTCTGCGAAAAGAAAGACCAATACAGCGTCTGCACCATCGAATGCGCGCGACGTCCGGGTCAATCTCATTACGCCAATGTAACCAAGGGAAAGTTCAAGGGGTCAAACCTCAGGTATCCTGAGAAATTTAGTTGAGAGAAAAAAGGCAGAAACGTGGGCACATACCATAGTAAAAGTGACCCAGAGAGCTACTCAGGATAGGACTGTTCTCCGTTCGACATACATTTTTTCCAGCTTCGCGATTATTTCGGCCAAAGCGAAAACGGCAGCAGGAAAAACCAAACAAGCGTGTCGAGGAGGACAAGCATCTACCTGGGACACAGCACAGCTCGTCCAGTTTCACACGGAACACGATGAAACGCCGAGTATGCAGTGCCTCCAGGGGGGAAAGAGTAAGGCGTGACCACACTCCAGGAATCTTATGACAATTGCGCCAAGCTCGCGAAAGATGACAGTCGAGTACTCGACCTGTTTCTACGCGTCCTACCCCGCTCAACAGCACGTCACCTACAAGCCCTTTGGGCTTTCTACTGGCTCACACACCAGATTGTGCTCGACACCCAACAAGACCTCGACGACCGTCGCCGCTCCCTCGACACCATCCGCCAAAAACTCTTCGATGGCTTTCATCTCGGCGAATCAGATCACCCCGAGTTGAAAGCCACAGTCCACACCACGCTCGAAAAAAACATTGACCAGGATCTTTTCAGCTTTTATCTCGATGCCGAAGAATCAGACCTTACGACAAAAGAGTACGGCACGTTTATCGAGCTTATGGACAGAATCGAGGGAATCGGCGCAGCACCAGGACTGATCGTTCTGCCGGTACTCGGGCTCTCTGGCGAGAAGATCACGCAAAGCGCTCGCAATCTTGGCATGGCAGTACAGTTCACAAGCATCCTGCGACACACGGGACGGGATCTCCAACGTGACCGGATCTACATACCACAAGAAGACCGCGAACACTTTGGCGTCGACATTCACGCAGAACACGTCGACCAAAATTGGAAAAATCTCATGAAATTCGAGATTGACCGGGCAGAGAAGATGCACCAGGAAGCTGAACCGGGAATCTCCGCTCTACGCGGCCCAATACGCAAATGCGTAAGTGCAGGAACCACTTTGTCACATGCCCTACTCGGCACAATTAGCGAAGCCCAGTACGACGTTTTTCGCCAGGTTCCAAACCTACCAAATCGCCGAAAAGCAATGATCGTGACAAAAACTCTGGCTCGTCCATCTTTCCTTTCGTCGTCGCGCGTACGCCGCTGAGATCGACTCGGGTCATTCTCAAGATCAACTGGATGAGCGAGAAAAAGGCAACACTTTCGCCAGGTCTTCTCCTCTTCCGTTTTCTCCGGTTTCCCCTGACAAATCGCTCTCATTTTCAATGCCAGAGATTTTTTCCCGGTAGGCTTGAAACGCCGAAAAGCATGCCGCATCAAGATGTGTTCCCACTTCTACTTGCATAAGAAGTAAGGCATCTTCTTCAGACAATGCCGACCGGTAGGGACGGGGAGTCGTAATGGCATCGTACATATCTGCCACAGCAATAACTCGCGCTTCCAGCGGGATCTCATCCCCTTTCAAATTATCGGGATATCCGCTTCCATCCACCCATTCGTGATGGTACCGAATCGCGCCAGAGGCCTCTCTCATTTCAGAATCCCGCAGCGCAAACTCAAAACCCCATTCCGTATGAGTTTCCACAAGACGCCATTCCGCCTGAGTCAGAGTGGTGGGTTTATTCTCGATTTCAGGAGGGATAACATGCGCCCCGATATCGTGAAACAACGCACCGAGACAAATAATACGAGCTTGTTCTGAACCAAGCCCCATTTCGGACGCTATGCCTAACGAATAGCGCACCACACGGCTTGTGTGTTGCACTCGTTCCGCACTGTCCCCTGCAACAGTGCGCACCAGCATTTCCAAATTTTCACCAGATACCGCACGTAGCGGCCAGCCGAGCATTCCTTCCACCACACCACCACTCTTTTCTCCGAAAAAAATCCATCAACAAAACCAACCCGAAAACCCAGTTGAATAATGCTCCCATCACGATATTCCGCTGTTGCATTCTTCTCTTGTCGATCGGAAGAAAGCTCAAAAAACCTGTAAAAAAAGCGCTTTCTGCAGAGAAATCAGAAAAATACTTCCCGCAGGATACTCGACACTTTTTCCGTAAAACCTCACTCTATCTTCAATACAAAAAAGTATTCACGGAAATAATCTCAGACGAAAAAAAGCCACTTGCCCTCACCGACAAGCCCCTTGTTCTCGAAGAAAAGGCCAAACAAGAGAAACAGGAAAACTTGTTCACGCGAAATCGCCAAGGCGAAAAGAACAGGGAACGTTCGCGTGTCAACTCGTCAGGGAAAACATGCGTAATCCCTCATTACCGTTTTGGACCACGATTCGGGTCCCATCAGGATGAACACTGAAAGCGGAGACATTCTCCATCACTTCTTCCCCCCCATTCACTATGAGGCGGAAACTCCCCCCATGCTCTTCTGGCTGCACAACAAGCGTCAAAAGGCCGGGGCGTCTTTCCCGTATCTCGAAGAAAAGGCTGGACACACTTTCTTCCAATAAACGGACATCACCCGCATCTTCTCCACCGGCAACAAGCACCATACGCTGCTTCGTCTGTTCGACGAAAGGAACAGACATCCATCGGGCAACAACCATCTGCCCAACAGGACCGGTTTCATACTGAAGACCCGGAACAATCCACTCCCCTGTTTCCAGGTCCATCCGTACAATCCGCGTGCGACCAGCCGCATCCAGAGATGGCAACAAAACGGTCTGTCCATCAGGAGCAACCATCATAGGAAGACTTGTATCAAAAACTGGCACATCCACATCCGACAGAAAAAGCCCCCGGTAATCACCTTCCAGGTTCATCACGCCAAAACGCCGGCAGGTTGGAGCCAGCCAGTCATCAGCCATGCACACCAGCAGTCCTGTCGAATCAGGCAACCAGGCCATCCTCCCCACAGAGCCATGGCTGCCTCCTGTGAGAGATTCGGGTCTACGATTCCGCAACAAAACCAGATCCCGTGTTGCCACGACATCACCTTGCCCCGTCAGGAGCCTCTTTACGGCATGAAAAGGCGTCGCGTCCTTGCGCTGCACACCGAGCAGCGCAAGATGACGGCCATCTGGACTGAACTCGACTTCAACGACTCGGATACCAGGAGGTCGCCACGTATCACCCTGGGACACAGGACCATTCGTATGATTGAAATCAATCACACGATTGGGAAAACGCCAGAGGGCAAAAAGGCTCACTCCCATGACGAGCGACAACACAATCGCGAGAGAACGAAACTTCGAATAAAAACCTCTGTCAACATCTGAGGAAATCGAAGTTTCTCCTGCCTTCAGGCTGTTATTTTTGGGACCTTTACATCCGCTTTTTCGTCCAAACATCTTCGATCAAACGCCCCAAGCATCCGCACGATACGAGAGATCTCGCACTTTAAAGAAGAAGGTCGCAACCTCCCTCAACCAATCTGCACAGCTCTGCACAACACACCAACAACAAACATCAAGAAAAACAGTGTTCCACAAGCTGCGAAGGAGTATCAATCACATGGTCCGCCCCCGCGGCTTGCAACTCACCCGCAGTACCAATCCCCCACGTGACGCCAATAGTCGCACAGGAATTGGCACGACCTCCTTCAATATCATGGCTACGATCTCCCACCATTACGACATCCACGCCCCCAGTCATCTCAAGCGCCTCAAGCGCCCGCGCCACTGTGACCGTCTTCGATTCCGGGTCGGCATCTCCCGCTGTACCTACTACAACAACAAAAAGTGACGCAAAACCCAGTACCTCCACAAGAGGAAGCGCAAATTCGCGTGGTTTCGATGTCGCCACTGCTAAAACTGCCTGCTCTGCCAAAGCCTGCACAGCTGCAGACATCCCTGGAGGCGATACAGCCCAAGCCAGAAAACGCTTGCGATAATCCTCTCGGTACATCGCAATGTAGCGCGAAAGAAGCACGTCTACCGCCGCCTTCTCCAAGCCCAGTTCCTCCAGTAACGCTGTCACGCCAAGCTGGAGAGGAGGTCCAATCATCATGCGCAAACGCTCTTCCGTGACACAGGGAAGTCCGAGAAGACGCAATGCCTCTTTATGTGACCGCACAATTGCTGGAGTCGAATCTGACAGACAGCCATCCAGGTCGAAAAGCACAGCCCTGTAACGCAAAAACCTCACTCCAAAAGACGAAGATCGACAAGCCTGACAATACTGTGTCGTCCTACGCGTCATCCTACAAAGGTATTGTTCTATTGGGCCGGACAACAAGCCGGATGCACCTCTCCGGCAAACAGTCACACGTCTCATTTCCTGCAAAGGAAACCCGCGACATCACGACTTTCCCAGAGCCCGCCAGAGGACAAAGCGCTCTTGCGTCAGATGCCTCTGAGACGACAACCTCTCAGGAAACAGCATCCGGCAGGGATACCGGCATTTCCAAGGGAAAATCGATGCGCAGATGTGCAGGGTCCGCCTGTTCCGTCACCGCCGGACAATGCCGACCAGTTAACCCCACAAACCAGCTCATTGTGGCAGATTTGGCTTGATCATCAGCCCAGACCACACTCGTGACAGGGAGCAAAAGAGTATCGCTGTCAGGCTCAACCGTCTCGTACCTCACATCATAGCTCTGCGCCTCCAGAGGCTGCCCCCCCCTCGCATTGAAAAACACCACATTCAAGGCAAGAGAGGCCTCTCCCATGTCAACAACAATGTCCGATGTTCCCGGCTTCACTCCGCTCTTCAAAAAGGGAGGAGCAATAAAATGAATCTGGTATTTCGGCAGCGCACCTATGCCATCAGGGACAGACTGAAACTCAAAAGTGACACGCTGAAATTTCTTCTGCGTTGTCACGGCGACTCTCTCGAGAGAACGAACCGTATCAATAGATCCCCCTCCCACGGGAGCACACGGATAGAGTGACGGCGTTGCCGCATCCTCCGCATCCTCCGCACCCTCGATCTCATTCTCTCCCATCACAAGAGTCGTACCGCTACTCACGGCAACAGGCACATCGCGAGATTGTTCCGCGCAAGCCCCCAAAATCCCCAAAACGAGAAAAAAACACAGGCCCCATCGCAAGATTTTCTGCAACAGTTTCTCCCCGCCCCAGTCCGGCAACGGTTCTCCCCGCCCCAGCATTGATACCCTTCGCTTGCTACACAACAATAAATTTGTCAGACAAACCCTGGAGACCAGTGTGTATTTCTCGGGAACACGCGCTCAACAAGGTTTCTCTTTACTTTTGCAATCCTGTTTTTATAATGACAGGAAGAGAAAGTACGACAAGGATACTCCGCGAAACCTGAAAAATGCCGCTTTTCTCCTTCATTCTCTCTCACTCTCCACGCCCCCTCCCTTACTTCAAGCACTTTTCAGACGCTTTATCCTTTTCGCGGTTTTCTCTTCTCGTTTTCTCTGCTTGGAAAGTCACAAGCTATTACATCGTTTTGCGTCGTTTCTCGACCCGTCCTCACGCAAGCTCACTTCCCAACAAGCCCTGCAATACAAGCTCTCGCGCCACACTCCTCTACAAGAGGTAGAGGAGTTACGCACGCTCAAGCAAAAGCGCAAAATGCTTTTTTTCTGTGGCAACTTGCTGCGCGATACCTTCTTCAAAAGGGACTACAGCCGCAAAACCCGAAGCCTGCAGACGCGACGTATCGGCCACAGTGGCGGACACATCTCCCGCCTGACGAGCCGAATACACACGCTGCAACGGCTCGGGAAGTGCCGCGTCAATCACGTCCAGAATCTGGTGAAGTGAAACGACTTTCTCCCCTGCCACGTTGTACACAGCAGGCGGGAGGGAAAGGCCGGCAATCGTGGCACGAACACAATCTTCCACAAAAGTCAACGCACGCTGCTGAGTCCCATCTCCATACACAAATATTTTTTCTTTCCGCAGACCCGCCTGGATGAACTTTTGAATGGCCATATCGTTGCGTTGCCGCGGTCCGTAAATCGTGAAATACCGCAAGGCCACAACATCAATACCAAAACAGTCTTGGTATGATAATAGCAATCGTTCTGCTGCGAGTTTTGTGACGCCATAGGGAGACAGCGGACGGGGTTCATCATGCTCACCCGCTTTCACGCGATCTCCAAGCTCGCCATACACCGAAGAAGAAGAGGCAAAAACAATACGCGGAACGCCGAATTCCAGCATGCCCTCGGCAATTCTCTGTGTCACGAAAATATTGTCATGGAGATAGGAAGAAAAAGAAGATCCCCAAGAATCGCGCACTCCCGGTCGACCGGCCAGGTGAAACACTGCCGATGTTCCCTCCAACAAAGGTCCCAGGTCAGCCGTTGCAAGATCTTCCGTAAAAAAAGAAAAACGCTGTGCAGCAAACGGTGATTCCTGCACTTCCGCCAGATTATGCTGGCGTGCCTCAACATCATAATGGGGGCGAAAACAGTCCACACCCACCACATCATGACCATGCGCAAGTAGGAACTCGACAAGATGGGAACCAATGAAACCAGCCGCACCAGTGACAAGAACGCGCACAAAACCTCCACAAAGCAGCGTCACAACTTTCCGCGCAAATGTAGCGGCTCCAGAATCGCCAGAAGACGATGCTCTACCTGGAAAAACGACAAAACGAGCAGCACTCGAAAAAGCTTGGGAAAAATTCTCTCCGACAAACGCTTATTGCGCTCCCTCAGGCCTCCCGCCATTCACCCCGGCACAAATATCGAGCACATCAGGCAGTGCAGTAATCACAAAATCGGGCGTGACTCCTTCGGCACGAAAGGCATGCGGAGTGTGTTTCCAGACTCCTCGCATCCCAACTCCCTGCGCCCCACGAATGTCATCATGTTGCCGGTCCCCTACAAATAATGTGCGCTCCGGCCGCACATCCAGCTCAGCGAGAACACGCTGAAAAATCCGCGGATGAGGTTTCATCTCCGGCTCATTACTCGAATAAACACAAATGTCTAAAAATTCGGCGAGACCGTCTCGCTGCAAAAAATGTTCATGAAAATGTTCCGGCCAGTGCGTATTTGACAGCAGACCGGTGCGTATTCCGCGAGCTTTCAGAGACGCCAGCGTTGTTTTTGCCTCTGCATCGTGAACAACATGCTCTGTCCAACTATCCAGATGACGAAGAGCTGCTTCTTCCAGGACCGCTTCGGCCACGTCCACACCAAGTTCATCCGATGCCACTTTAAAAATATCCACGAGACGAAAACTACGTGCCCCAGAGAATCCCACACATTCTTCCCATAACCGGTTCTCCACCAGGGCGAGTTGCATTTTAATGGCCTGGGGCTCGCCTCCGGTTTCCACAGCAATATGCTCGGCAGCCAGTTCCCACATATCCTCCATTTCGATCAGTACCCATTCAGAGAGTGTGCCACCCCAATCGAAAATCACCGCCTCCACAGGTTCGTCCAAACATCGTGCACTACCCTGTTCAATCACTTTGTTCTCACTTCCCGTCGGCCGGGCGTCCGGTTTTCCCGCCCTTGTCTTCTACCCAAATCCCAACCCATTTTCGGCAATCGCCTGTTTCATCCTATAGCGAAGAAAAGTCGCGCAGAAGCATTCTCCCCGGAGACTCTTCCGTAAGATCGTTCCACCCCCACTGAAGGAGCTGTCCCATGTCTGAAGACACAAATCTGTCAACTCCTCCCCCTTTTCGCCCAGCTGCCGATCTCTCGATCGACACTGCAGTCACCCAGCTTGCCAAAGCTCCCGGTTGGTACTCCGCGGACCTCTCTCCCTCCTGGAATTTTCGTACACCCAACGGTGGTGTGCTCATGACAATCGCCTTGCGCGCCATGCAGGCTGAACTCAACGATCCCGAGTTCCGGCCTCGTTCTGCCGGCACTTTATTTCTCTCACCTGTTCCCCATGGTCCCATGGAAATCCGGGTAGAGGTTCTACGAAAAGGAGGAATAGCAGCACAGCTCCGCGCTGCTCTTTCTTCTACAGCCGTGCCTGGACCTGGCCTCGAAGTCAGCGCCGTCTTTACACGCGATCACCACGGACCCGAATTCACCTGGGCCACCCCACCAAAAGTCACAGATCCCCAGCCTGACATTCGTGCACGAGAACACAAGATTGGCGGCCAATGCCCAAATTTCGCCCATAACTTCGATCAGGCCATTGGATGCGGACCTGACATTTGGACACCAGGATTCGCCCCCACAGGAGAAGCTCTTTCAGGACGCTGGTTTCGCTACATCATTCCTCAGCAACTTGCCGGCAAAGAACTCGACCCGCTGGCCCTCCCCCCCATCATGGACCATATGCCTTCTGCCATTTGGGCATACGACGGGCATGATCCCGCATCATACGCACCAAGCCTCGACTTAACCGTACATTTCTTAGCGGACACAACTGCCGATTGGCTGCTTCTCTTGAACTCTTCGCGTCGCGCCCACGCCGGATATGCCACTGCCGATGTAGAAGTCTGGGGAGATAATGAACTTGTTGCCTATGGCACACAAACAATGATGTTTCGCAAAGCACCAACAGAGTAAGGGCACTCCCGGCTTTTCCTGGTTTTTCCTGCCCTTTCCCGGCTTCTCGGTCTCCTGCAAAAAACCCTGAACAGTAACATCTTGCGTGTGAGAACCCCTCATGTCAGAACCGCTCGAGCAACGGAACAGGCAGACAACACAAGACCACGACAAGAAAATCGAAAAACTCTTTTTCAAGAGAAAGAGTGCCCATACGCAAAGAACAAGAAAAGTCCTTCAACCAAAATATTTCCCGCAATAACAGCAAAACACAGCGCGCGCACAAAACAAACCAGTTTCACGCCTCAGGCACACACACGACACAGGTTTTCATTCTCCCCGTCGCGGACCTGTCCAACAGCTACTCGCAAGATTGCGTAACAACCAAAAAGCATCAACCCGCCCCGTACGACGGAAGTGTTTCCATTGAGCACGCGCAGAATGCCAGGCTTGACGGCGACGTTTCACACGCAATTCCTGACCTACGGGAGGGTGTCGAATATATCCAATCTGGGGAAGCATCACGACTTCCCCCTTTTCAGTGAGACGCAGCCAGAGATCATAATCTTGGGCCACAGGAAAAGACTCGTCATATCCACCAACAGCAAGCACAGCTTCCCGACGGAACATCACCGTCCCATGCACAATAGGGTTACGACGCAGCAAAACCCGCCGCAACTCCTTCCCATCGGTTGGGGGAAAAAGAAAACGCCCGGACTCTGACACAGGGACAAGACCCTGCCCAGAAAAGTCATCGACAGCGCTTGCGACGCCAGAAGGAGAATCCCCTCGCGTCTCCCGGCAAGCCGTAACGCAGAGCACCGCAGCGGGATTATCCTGCAATAAAGAGGCCTGGTCACTGAAACGGTCCCCCACCAGCTCGTCATCCACATCGATACGCGCCACGAAAGGTTCCTGCACTGCCTGCAAACCGGCGTTCAAGGCATGCGCCAACCCTCGTCGCGGGCACGAGAGCAGGAACACGTCTGGAAAGAAACGTCGTACCAAAGAAGAAGTCGCGTCGATACTTCCGTCGTCCACAACCACTACACGGGCGCCCGCAGACCGCTCGCGCAACCGGTCCAAAGCCGGCACAATCTCTCGCTCGCCATCTCTCACGGGCAGAAGAACCGCCACAAGACCGGACAAAGGCCCGACAGGCTTCTCCGCACTCATCAGCATGTCCATCAAATCTCCTCTCAAGGCCAGAATCTCCGTCCTTCCTGTCTCTTCGCTTTCTTTCGGAGCTCACAGTTGGGACTCACGCAAGGTTCTGGAATCTCTCTGCACCTTCCGTAAAGGCTTTTCTCGTTTCTGCCTTCTCCCCACGCAAAAAACGTTTCCCACACTGCATCAATCAGCACACACACTCACTTTCCATACCTTCCATCGGAAAGCTTACGAACCGTCCTTGAGGAGACTGCACGCAAGATCAACCTCTTGTTCCATAAGAAGGCGCAAGTCGAGTTGGGAACACGCCAAGTTGTATCCCGCTACGGACAACTTTTTGTGCGCAATATCATCGGAAACGAGGCTGCATACCGCACTTGTGGCTGCCGCAATATCTCCTAACGGATACGCAGCCACGACTGCAGGATCTTGCGCGATAAACCAATCAAAACGTTCCAAAGTTGGAATAATCGCCGGCGTCCCACGCGAAAACGCTTCGACCACCGTTTTTTGCATACCCTCAGTCACTGAAGTAGAAAGCAGTGCAATCGCGCTATCCATGTGGGAAAGCATCTCGCTATGCGGCAAAACACCCAGAAAACGGCCTCCCGTTTCTGCAAGACGCTCACGCTGCGCAACAGAAAGCGAACCTGCCCCAATCACTGTTAAAGCACAACCGCTGCGCGCTGCAATCTCGATCGCGTCATCGACCCGCTTCTCCGCAGAGATCCTGCCTACCCAGAGAAGCCCTGTCCGGGCAGATCGAAGAAGCGGAGCAGGCGCTACTTCAGCTCCATTCGGAATAACCACAAGAGCAGCATCCCGCGCGCCAAACTCCGCGGCATCGGCCCGCAGCCTCTCGGTCGTCACAATGACACGTTCCATCTGCGCCAGGCCCACACTGAACAAAGAGGAGAGCAGCTTCGCGCGCAATGTATGACCGTGCAACTGCGACAATCCCACATAGTCATACCCATACGTCACGACCGTGTGCGCGCCTTGCAATTTTTTTCCCAGATACAAACTTCCTACAGCGGTTGCCTGCATACCCCGCCACACAGGAAAATTTCCTTGTCGCGCCAGTACTATCCCAGCAAGAAACGACCAGACCCATCCCCAATACTCAGCAAGCACAACACGCGGAGCACAAAGAAAATCCACACCTCGCGCAGTCAGTAATTCTTCTTCGCGCGCACGCGCCCCACACGACAAAATGCCGACGCTGAATCCTCGATCGCGATAATATCCCACCCAATACCTGAAAAAACGCTCAAGCTGACCATTACGCCAAAGAGATTCCAGACTCCCTCCCGGAGGAAGCACGAAGAGGACAGCCGGAGAAAGAGTCTGAAGTTTTTTGTCTCCCCGCCGGGTTTTCGGGCTTTTCCCTGGTTTTCGCGATTTATTCACCAACCTTGCGAACTTCGATGCCCCTTGTGATGCCTCGTCCTCCATTACGGCAACCCCCGCGCCAGTCACTTGGTGGGCACCCGCCCCTACCGACTTCCCCTGTGCGCGTAGTGCAGTCAAAAACCGGTCGGCAACAGCCGCAGGAGCGAACTGTGTGTCCACCCAAGCCCGCGCCGCAGCCATATCGAATTCCCCGGCAACAAGCTTGCGCCGCGCCTCTTCAAGTCCCTTTGCAAAGTCACCGGGGGAACAGGAGGAAACGACGATCCCGCCAGTGGGGGCAACAGCTTCCCTGGTCCCGCCACGGTTCGTCGTGACCACTGGAGTGCCCACCAACTGCGCCTCAAAAGCCGTACGAGGCAGAGCTTCAAGGGAAACAGAGGGGACAACAACAAGATCAGCGCGGGACATCACCGCAAGGGCTTCCCGGTGCGACACACGTGGACGGCGATCCAACAAAGGGGACTCTTGCGTGTCGCCCAGGGCACCATATGCCGAGAACTTCCACCCAGCCTCAGCGGGCAGTAGTCGCATGGTCTCGCACAAAAGACCAGCACCCTTGCCTGGACTGCCACGTCCCATAAATACCACCCGGCATTCGTCCACAGAGGGACGGGAAGCAAGATGCCCCACTCCATCCAAAGACGGAACAGGATTCCCAATCGCCACAGCCTCTTTTCCGGTCCGTTCCTGCCATGCGTTTGCCAGGTCCTGACTCACGCTCAACACCTGATCGACAGCCCGCAATCCAGAACGCAACAAACCTGCATAAAGCCATCGTTGAAAAAGACCTATTCGGTAGGCCCCTCCCTGGCGGGAACTGGCATAACGCTCCATATACTCACCCGAGCACGTCTCAAGGAAACGTCGAGTACCACAATCGGAATAGGGCGTGCCTCTCGTAAGACGGCAGGTATGGATGGGACACCACCACCCATGATCTCGCATCACAGCGGCAACACGGGGACGTTTGCCAGGAAAAGCGAGCCGCGCTCCAGCCACAGCCCAGGGGACAGCGTCGGAAGAGCTCGCAATGACCCAGTCTGGCGAAAAGGCCCGGACATGCTGCCCAACGGCGCGAACCGCAGCAGGGAGCAAACGAATGCGATCAGCATAAGAACGTCCGGTGCGCCCTCCTGCACCAAAGAAAAAACTCTCGCCCGGACCTTCGGAATCTACCGATTCATTCGTCGAATCTTCTGAGGAAGATCCCGACCAAACACCTTTCTCAGGCGGAGAGCGCCAAGCCGGAGCAAGGCGACGCACCTGGGCGCTGCGCGCCAAAGTATCGGCCAGAATGCCCCCGCTCACCTCCGCCCCTCCAATTGGTGCCGAAGGAGAAAACGCGAAGATCACAAGGAGGCGAAGAGACGAGGAAGATTGGCCTGTGCGAACCTTGACGGACACAGGAGTCAGGTCATGCGACACGCGTCACACCTTTGCCGAAGGTTTGAAAACAGCGAGCAAACAAAAGCGGATTGCGCAACAGAGTTCACGAAATCCAACAAACAAGACATTCCAGGAAACGGCAAAAAACTATCTTTCCCCATATTCTCCTTCTTCAGTATCATTCTTCTCTTAGGACATATAAAAGTGACATAAAAAACTGTTTTAAACGGAAATATCTCGCAAAATATGCTGCGAATTTGCCGAAGTGTCTACGACATTATCCAAGGACATTGTCGCAACATAGTCGTCTGTCACAATCCCAAAAATCCGCGCGAATGTCCGCACTACAATACGGAAGTCAAGAAAAATAGTCTGATACTTAATATACCAAAGATCACGCTCGAACTTCGCCACGTTTGTCTTTAGATCATGCGCATATGGAGCAGTAATCTGCGCCCATCCAGTAATCCCAGGCCGTACCATATGGCGCATGTTATAGAAGGGGATCTTCTCTGTAAGATCTTCAACAAACTTTGGTTGCTCTGGCCTTGGACCTACCAAAGACATTTCCCCACGGAGCAGGTTCAGAAATTGCGGAAGCTCATCTATATGAGAAAGACGTAGAAACTTTCCCACCCGTGTCACACGAGAATCACCAGGCTTCCACACGCGCTGTTCCTGCACATCCTCCACATACATACTACGAAATTTCCACAACAAAAATCTCTCCCCACCAGCTCCAATGCGCCATTGTTGGTACAGTACGGGGCCAGAAGAGTCCAACTTCACAAGTAGGCCAAGGGGAAGATACAAAAGCAAAAAAACGCACGTTCCAAGAAACCCAAAAAGAAAGTCGACCACTCTCTTTTGCACTCGGAATATCCTTTTGTGTATTTCACAAATATCCAGCAAAAACCACTGATACGACAAACTGGACTGGGTGATTTTACAAAAAACTTTCTCATATACATCCGCGGCCATACGTACAGCAACACCTGACATATTGACCATCACGATAGCGTGCAAAAGTTTTGAATCTCCCAGCACGCCCTCATCAATAATGACCAAAGATGGCATCTCCATAAGTAGATAACGCGCAATAATTTTCGCATTATCATGCACAAATAAATCAGTATCGATAAATGAGAAATTTTCCAGACGAGGGTCACTCATAGAAGCAAATTGTGCCCGCATATCCTCCGCAACAGCAGATGAGCCAAGAAAAAGTATACGACAGTTTTCATGTTTTCTCCGCGCGAAACAAAGCACAAAAAAACGAAGAGTGGCCATACCGGAAATAAGAGGAAAGCCTGCACCAAGAAGAAGAGATCTCGGTAATACTTGCACCCCAAACATCACCTGAAGCAAGGAAAGAATCCCGAGAGCAGTTGCGTAACCAATAGTGGCTCGTCCAAACGCTTCAGTCACAGAACTCCCACGATAGGCATCGAGTCCATAAGAAACTGATGCCAGCCCCCACGCCAATATCCCCAAGAAAACAGCAGCACCATAATTCATCAGACTCGGAGTCTGCTCATGCACATTCCCATGCACCCATAGCCAGAAACAGGGGACGACAAGACTCCAGATTCCGGCGACAAAAGTCGCGATCCTGCCCAAGCGTTTCCCTTCATTGCGTTCATTGCGACAGACAACAACAGACTGACCGGAAACCTCATCGAAAACCTTCGGGTCATTTCCAATCACCCCGTTGGAAAGAGAGCGTAGCAGTCAAAAAACACACTGAGTGACCAATTCTCACACAGGATGACTTTGCAAAGAGAGAACCCGGACGAGCCAGAGAGCCCCACACAGAGACGAAAGACAAATACGCATGGGCAAAGAGCATGAAAAGACCTAAAAATCAAGAAATGCCCGAGGACACAGACGAAAAGCGCCAAACACCAGCCAGAAGGATCCAGTGAAGGAAGAAAAGAAAAAACCCGATACAACAGACAACAGCAACATAAAACACGGGCATAAAGGGCAAAACGGGAGGAAAAATGCAAGAAGCACGTCAGGCAACAGACAAGAAAATCGGGCTTGCGATCGGCAAACCGATCCGCGGAGGCTTCACTGCCCTGCTCGAAGAATGCCGTGATCTTGCAAAGTTAGGGTGTTCTCTCGCAGTCCTATCGCAAGAAGGCCCGCGGCTCGCCGAGCTGCCCGACGAAACAAGCGTCACGATCGTCAATGCCCCACGTCAGGCTGTTGGCTCCTGGATGCAGGCGATTCGACAATGGCACCGCAAAGAAAATCCCGGCCTCGTGCATTTCCACGGTCGCCAACTGGGTATATATGGCAGAATCGCTCTCGCAACCAAAAAAAGCCATATCGCCTATACAGCCCACGGCGGGTTCCCCCCTGTCACCCCCGTCGCACGCCACACCGAACAAGTCATCCAAAAACTCCTTCGCCACTCCACCAGCATTTACGCGATGGTAGGCGAGGGTGAAACACAAGAATGGGAACACGAATACGGGTACGGCTCAACCCCCCACATCTTGCTCCCACACCTCATTGCCCCGGAGGCAGTACGCGCGGAGGCGAAAAAACTCTTCCCACTCCCCTCATTATCGGAAGCGACAGTTCTCGCACCTGGAGCGTACCATCCTCAAAAGAATTTTGCTGCCTGCCTGAAAGCACTCGCTCTTCTCGGCGACAATGCCCCTTCTCTGGTTTTTCTCGGCAACTCCTCCTGGGACCGGGGAAAACACCGAGCATCCCTGATCCTGCTCGCTCGCTCCTTGGGCATCACGAAAAAAGTACACTTCGGCGAAGAAATAGCCTGCCTGCCCGCATGCCTGCAGAGAGCAGAACTCGTCTTACTTCCCTCCTCTCAGGAAGGCCGCCCCATTGTGGGACTCGAAACCTGCGCTCTCTCCTCCCCTGTTGCCTGGTCCGATATTCCCGGTCACCGAGAAATTTTCGCTCCCTACGGCAAGGCATTTCCTCCGCAGAACCCAGAAGCCATTGCCGCGATCCTCGACTCGCCCACAAGCTGGCCATCTCTCGCTCCACCCCCAGCACACGCCGAGAGCATGCACCAAAAAGCGACCGCGCAACGCGAAACCAGCCTCCGCTCTCTTTGCACGCTCGCAAGCTAGGCGCAAAATCGCCGAGAGGCATTCTCGTGCAGCCTTCACTGGCAACATCGGGTTGGCCGCGTCCTATTGGCAACGTCAGGAATGATCTGTATCCGACTTCCCTACCGACAAAGCAGCCCAGAGATTCTCCGTAAAAGCCTCTGTCGAAAAATCTCCAGCACGAGAAAGGCCGGCAGCACTCCACCGCCGTGCTGCCGCATCATCCCATTCGGCTAAAAGCTCAAGCATCGCGTGCACATCCCCCTGATCCACCAACGCCCCGGCCTGTCCGTCGAGAAAAAGCTCAGACACCCCAGGTACGCGAAAAGCCACAACAGGAAGACCACGCTGCATGGCCTCCAATCCCACAAGAAAAAAACCCTCCACCAGAGAAGTGCACACCAGCACATCAGCCTCATCAAAACAGGGCGCGAGGTCGGGTACCCGCGCGCGCACTTTCACTCCAGCCGCAAGCGCTTCAGCCCGCACCACTTGCTCGCAGGGACCAGCCCCGATCATCAATGCCCGACAGGGCCTGCGGGCACGCAACTTGCGAAAGAGTTCAAGAAAAATAGCAGGACGCTTACGTTCAATAAACTGTCCCACAAACAAAAGACGCAGCTCCTCCCCATGTATACGTTCCCGAGGGGAAAGAGCGGACAGCACGGAGGGAACCGCGTTCGGCACTACAAAGATCTTGCTCTCATTGCATCCCGTTTCCCGCGCCAAAGCACTTCGGGTGCTAAAACTCGGAACAATCACGCGATCCACTCGCTCCAGCACGCGATGATCCAGGTTTTTTCTCCAACGGGGACGAGAAGTGTCCAAGGCACCATCGGCTTCCACATGATGCACATGGAGGACGGTACGCACTGGAGTTCCCGTCCAAGCTGCAAAATAGGCTGCGAGTATGCCCGGAACGCCAAGATGGCTCAAGCTGTGCAAGCGGAGCACGTCAATCTGGTAACGCTTGATATCCCAGAAAAGCTGTAAAGGCAAATAGAGCGCAAGCAATGCAGGCCGGTTGCCTTTCGGGGCCCAAAGCCTGCCAATAGCAGCCCGCTCCCATGCCGCGCGAGAAACCCCCACAGGACACCGGTCGGGAACACAAAGTTGCTCTCCCCCACGGGCAGTCAGCCGCTTCTGCCCCCAGGGCAACAGGACCCGCGCTTTCCCCCCTTGCAGCAGTGCAGCCACCCCAATCTGTTCATACCGCATCCCACCCGTCACAGGGGGAACAAACCATCCTAGTTCTGGTGACAAAACCTGAAGATTAATGCCCTTTTCACTGTGTTTTTCAGAGGATTGCAGCGCAAGCGCCCGCGGAGGTGAGGAAACCTCGCGCGCAAAAAGTGTGCGTGCCAGACGTCCGCCACGGTTCGCGCCTGCTTGCACGAGCTGCATCCCCGCCGAACGCAAAAACGCAGACTTTCCATGGCGCAGACGCCTCCCGTACGGCAACTGCGCAGAAAAAACACGATCGAACAAGTCTGCAGAACCTGACCCAAGAGAACGCCAGTCACGCACGTAACCATCAGAAAAATCCCGTACCGTGTCGTCAAAGTCAGTGAGATCAAGACGGAACGCGCCCCAAGCTTCGGCACGCGGGGCAGGAAGGCAAGCCGCCAAGTGCAAAATAGCCGCCATTCCCGTAAAAAGGTCTTCGGAACAGCCAACAAGAGCGGACATACCGGCAGCAGTAAGTTCTTCAAGAAGCCGCAAAGCCCGCAAAGGGCCACCGAGACGCGCAAGCTTGACATTCACCCCATCAAGACAGCCCACGGCGAGCGCAGCCGCGAGCTCCTGTGGCCGAGCCAAACTTTCATCACCGACAATTCGTATACCGGTCTCACGTCGTAAACGCTCCCAAGTAGTGGGGCGAGCACAGGGTTCCTCAATCCACTCACCTCCCAGGTCTCGGAGCAAGCGGCAGAAGGAAAGCGCGCTGTCTTCGTCAGCATAGGCACGGTTCGCGTCGACTCGGACTGCCCCGGGCGGAAAGAGCGGAGATACCGCACGCAACAGAGCCGCATCAGCAGCAAAGTTTCCGCTCACTTTTACTTTCACTGCGCAAGCCCCGAGAGCGGCAAGTCGTGCAGCTTCGCGTGCTCCTGTTGCCGGATCAGTAAACCAAATGAGGCATTCTGCTTCAACCGGTCGCACAGGCCAGGATTCTTCCTGCGCCTGCACAAGATCGAGCAAAGCCAAAGTCACCGCGCCGGTGATGGTGACATCGTCAGGAAGCCGATCGAGTGAAACGGAACGCCCGTTCTGGGCATCAGCCCAGGCCAGCCGGCCGGCCGGCCATCCATGATAAGAGGGGACAACACCGATACCGAGAGAATCCCGGCTTACAAAAGCAACAGCAAAATGCCACGACCATAAGGCAGTTTGGCGACCGTAGCGGAAACGAACAGGAAAACACAGCGCTGCGGCGTCCACAAGGCGGGCGTTCTTCGCAGCGATCTCGAGACGATCCGTCAGCTCATCAGCAACAAAGACCACAGCAGTTCTCTCTCACATCTGTTGGGCAGTTTCTCTTCTGGGTTTTTCGCGCAAGAGATCACATCCTCATCGCGGCACGGCGTAGAAGCACCAGCCGGTTGTATCTTGTGGTCGGCTTTCGACCATGTGTTGTTTCCATCGACGCGCGAGCAGTTCATAAGCGCAAAGTGATAGGCCGCCAATGATATCTATCAGGCCGGCAAAAGCTGTGTCATACGTAATCGTGCAAACTTTTTTCACATTAAATCCCCCCTTTTCAACCTCTGCTATCGCCTCTTCAAAGGAGTATTCAATCTTATGATCTGGATCTATTTCGCTTGGAAGATCATAAGACCGAAGAAGCCGCCTCCAGCGCGTCTCAGCGTTGGGCAAAGTTAAAAGAAGCGATCCATCAGGACGCAAAAGACGGGAGCATTCATCGAGGAGTTCTTGACGTAAGAAAATGTGTTCAAGCACATCAATAAGCAAAATAACATCAACAGAGTTATCAGAAAACGGAAGTTTATTCTCAAAGTCCGCACATATCACGGGAATAGTAGAAACAGCGTGTCGTAGATCCTTTTCTGATCTATCGGCGCCAAAAACACGGCAATCCAAGCTCTGTGCGATTCTTGCATGTGCACCCTGGGAGCACCCTAGATCCAGCACTTCCTGATTGGGTCGGAGCAATTCCTCATACCATTGGCCGCCTTCTCGGCCTACAAGATGTTTTGGATGGATCGGGATAGGGTTCTTACCCGTCCAGTGCGTAAGACGTACTGCGCCCGATTTCGCGTGACGGTTCACAAACTGAAAGCACCGTAGTCCCTCTCTTTTCAGGAGTTGCACGCTTCCTCTGCGCAGTTCTCCTTCTGCTCTGCCTGCCTTTTGTCCCTCCACATCCGCATCCACAGGTGGGGTCATCGCACGCGCGGGAACCTTGCGCGCGCGTGAAAGGGAGAAGGGGGAAAGCACGAAAGAAGGGGACGTACTTTTTTTCCGCGCCAGTAAACTGGCGTAAATCTCCTGGGTACGTTCAGCCATAATGGCAGTGCTCGAACGAGAACGGGCAAACCCTATCGCACGATCACGTATCTCAATGAGTTCTTCTTGGTCTTCACACAGGCGTAGCACACCATCCGCGAGGGCACGTGCCGAACGGGGCGCCACCACAACACCGCACCTTTCCAAGGTGTAGAGGAAGGCATCCCCCGCATCCGAGACGACAGGAACAAGTCCCTGCGACATCGCTTCCAAGGTCGCCATCGTGCATCCTCCTTCTGCCCGTGTGGCAAGCAGGAAAATACTGCAACGAGATTGCAATTCCGAGAGGTCAGGCACAAAGCCATGCACGGTGATCTGCTCCCTCGCCGGAGAGGCAGCCACTCGTTTTCGGACACGGCCGGCGAGAGGCCCCGTCCCACAAATATGCAGTTCAGCATGGGGAATACGGGCAACCACATGCCGCCAAGCGTCCACGGCCAAAAGCGGTTCTTTCGGATAGGCAAGGCGCGCCACCCAAAGAACGGAGCAAGTCGGAACTGCCGGCGAAATCGGAGCAGTAGATACGGGAACAGCATTGGGCACAGTGAATACAGGCACACCGCGAGCCAACTTGGCGAGCAGGGGAACATCACGGGCCCCAACCGTGAGCACACCATCAAGACAGCTCAGGCTCAACTGCTCCACAGGACGGGCCAAAAGGCGATGCGACATTTTCCGTCCAGGACCGAACGCGGCATGATGGCAGGTAAAAACAGTGATCCGCCGATCGCTCCCAGGAAGGCCCCGCCCCAGGACACCAGCCTTTGTCGTGTGCAGATGCAGCACGTCAGGAGCGAACTTCTCCACATATCCGGCCAGTTGGCCACGCGCTTTCCAGTCTTGCAAAGGGCGAGGAGAACTCACGAGACCAGGCCAGTCGAAAATTTCTACGCCTTCGTCTTGGAGACGCTCTGCAAGCGGGGAAGCAGCATCTACTGCGAGGCCAACTTCCCAACCTCTTTCAAGTAGTCCCCGCGACAAAAGGGCCACATGTTCCTGCGCCCCTCCAACTTCACCCTTTGCAATGGCGAACAAAACTCTCATGCCGGCCTCTTTACTTTCTTCTCGGCCCGGCTCCCATTGAGTAAAGTAAAAAACCCGGTGAAACTACATTGAAGTCTTTTTTTACCGTTTCGCTCTTCCTTAACTCAGGGAACTGCTTCGGTCCTCCGAACACATTCAAAGTAACGATAAAACAGTTGTTCCCCTCTCCTTTTCAAAAAGTATGCATTCCTCTCTGGTGCGAGAGAGATTGCTGAGAGATGTCATACTCTAGCGAGAAAATGACGAAAGAAATACACAAAGAAAGTGTCCGGTTTTCACGTGTTTTGCTCCATGAAAAGGAGAAAAAAAGATCAAGAACCCAAAGAAAAACCCATACATTTTTCTTGTGTGACGATTCCGGGTGCAGCTTCTGCGGCTTCCTTCCCCTCATCTGCACCCTCGTCCTCCCCGCCCGACCCCTTGCAGCAAGGACAGGAGCAGGACGAGCAGCAAAATGAGGAGCAGCAAAACACGAAAAAGACAAGATTTCTCTGCACCTCCCAACGAAAAAGACGAGTCTGTGCTTTTCTCGCTGTCTGCATCGTGCTTGGCATCGGGGGCAGAAGTGGCGAGCGACTCCTCTTTGCCCACACGGCACTCTTGCGCGCAAAAGCAGGCTTGGACAGCTTGCGGCAGCAGGGGCCTGAACTTCTGACATCAGACGCACAGAGCGCGCAAGCGAAAACCCGCCTCCATACCGCAGAAAAAGATTTACGTGCGGCACAAGATGCCCTTTCTACTTCGACTGGGATCTGGATCTTGCGGCGTCTTCCCGTCCTCAAGCAGAACTTTCGTGCGCTCGACCAAATGATTGAAATGGCTGCGGTCACTGCAAACGCCGGGGAAAAGGCACTGGGAGCGATCGAAAAAGCCCGCTTGGCAACCGAAGGTGACATGCTTGCAATGCGAGAGGGAGCAGTTGACATGAGCCCACTCTCCACTGCACTACCAGGTCTACAAGACGCTCTGTTCCTTCTCGAAACCGTCGCTCCCGCGGCGACCGCACTCACGCAAAACCCTCCGGTTGGCCCTGTCGGAGACGCGGCAACTCAAGCGGCCCGCGCTTTTTCTTCTCTGCAAGAAGACATGCGCCGGGCCGTCGCAAGTATTACCTTGCTGCCTGCAATGCTCGGCATAAGTGTGGAAGAGACTGCGCAGCAGCAGAAGGGATCAGGTGGCAGGGAGAGTCCCAGCGAAGAAGACAGGGGACGCCGTTATCTGCTCGCTCTGCGAAATAATGCGGAGCTACGCGCAGACGGCGGGATGGTTCTCTCCACTGCCACACTCACTGCAGTCAATGGCAAGATCAGCATTACCGATGCGAAAAGCGTGGGCGATACTTCCCAAGAAAAAGAAGATATAAATATCGACGTTCCATCATGGTATCGCCTTGCCTACGCGCCTTACGGTGCGCTGCAAATCTTTCAAAATGCCACAATGACTGCCCATTTCCCCACTGCAGCCTCAGTCATGGCAGCCCTACACGAACGTCATACAGGTATGCCCGTCGACGGAGTGATCACTATTGACCCTGTAGGACTGCGACCTTTACTCGCGGTAACCGGCCCAGTCCAGGCCCAAGGGTATGAATTCACTGCAGAAAATGTGACAGATCTCGCTTTGAACAAGCTCTATCTCTTGAATGACCGTTCCAAAGTGCGTCGACGCGACCTCATTGCCGAAGTCACCGCGACGATTTTCACGCAGCTCACAACGGAAGTCTGGGACGAAAGAGCCATGGCACACGCGGTCACGACTGCAGTGGCAGGCGGGAACATGCAAATTTGGATGAAAAATCCACAGGAACAAGCTCTTGTCGCCCAACTTGGGGCCGCCGGTAATTTTGCCGAAAGTAGTGGAGGTTTTCTCCAAGTAGCTGTGCAAAACACGGGTGGCAACAAGCTTGATTATTTTTTGCAACGATCAATCTCGCACCAGATCGATCTCCACCTCGACGGAAGTGCTACTTTCTCCACCACTGTAGAAATCAAGAATCCCGTTATACCTGCACAACCCGACTATGTAGTAAGCCCCAAAGCACTCACACACTTCGGGATTCACCCCGGTACACACCAGGCCATATCTGGCATTTACGTCCCGGAAAACGCCCGGCTCACAGGATGGGAAACTCCAGGAAGTACCCCACGCGTGACACGCGAAGCAGGCGCCCTCTCCCTCTCTTCTTGGGTACTCATCGCTCCAGGCGAAAAAGTGTCTGTCACATTCCACTATGCAGTCGATACTTTTCCTCAGGATTGGCGGCAATCCCTCGCGTTTGAACTGGTCTTTCAACCGCAAGCAACGATCACCCCAGATGTGATTGACATCTTGCTCCGGGCACCAGAGAAGTGGAAAGTCACCGGCAACCGGACATGGCATGGGCGCGTCCATATGCACAAGACTCGCACAGTTCAGATCCCTCTCACCCCTCCCTGGTAGGGCATGGAGCACACGCCAATCGAAGGGGTCCTTGCCTCAACATTTTTCGGCGACACGAGACATGCACGGTTTTCCCCGCACACACTTTTCCCTCACGAGACTCGTCATACCCGCAACATTCAGGGAACAAGTGACACGAGAAAAGTCCTTCACCAGGATGTTTCCATCTGGCAGGCCAGTGAAACCAGCCGGCAAACCACACAGATCCAACTTGAAAAATTTTCGAAAAGCACTGTGAACATATCCGAACAAAGACTCTACGGTATTTCGCTCATCCCCATGCCCAAAATTGCCGATACGTCTTTTTAGATGGAATCGGCTCACCACTACTCCCATTCTTTTCTGCCCAAGCCGAGCGAGCACAAACAGTTGTCCAGGTCCGGGCCACTCCGGGCAGCACAGGAGAAAAGATGCCCGTGAAACGTTTCATTCTTGCACTACTAGGAGGAGTCGGTCTATTTCTCCTCTTCTTCGTTCCATCTGCACAAGCGGAAACTTGCGAGCCTTACAGCAATTCCTGTGGGACCCCCATCACACCAAGTAACACCGAACCTGCAGCTGGTGAGGCAGTCAACGTGAACACAGCACCAGGAACTTTTAAGGGGGGAGACCAAGTCTCCTGGAATTTCAATGGCCTGTCCGTAGGGGCAAGCGTGGCTGCAGCAGACGGTTCCACAAGCTTCACCTTTGCTATTCCCCCAGGCACCGCGCCTGGTTGTTACAACCTCGTCGGTAGCGACGCATCCGGTCACCAGATTTCCAGCCTCATTTGTGTCCCCGATCCGCACACTTCCAACACTTCACACAGACGCCTGCCTTTCACTGGGAACCGAGACGGACTCGGTAGCCAAGTTGCCATTGCCTTTGGTTTGCTCACAGCAGGAGCAAGTGCATTGCTTCTGGGAAGACGGCACCGTCGCACACACCTCCCCATCTCTGACTGAGCAGCAAGGACACATCGCAAGCCTCTGACAACGCTCTCACAGCGCTCTCCCACAAGTCACCACACCACATCACAGACATAAAGCGCCATACGTACTGGAAGAGAACCAAAAAAGATGTCAGCGCCGGATTCAGTTGAGAATCCGGCGCTGACGCGTGAATTCAAACCTCGTGCTACCTCTGTTTTCTAAGGACATTATTGTGAAAGAAGCCGAAAACGCGAATGAGCTTCTCACCTATTTCCAGACAGTCCTCCACCACAAACTGCTCGTCGCTCAGACTTTTATCATGACTGTTCTCGCCGTTTTCCTCTTCTCCACTCTGCAGACTCCTCTCTACGCAGCCTCGGCGGCTCTCGTGGCAAGTCCACCCGACTATTCCGGCATATTCACGAACGCGCCGCTGCGCGGTATCTCTCGTGATCCCATGCGACGTATAGCCACCCAAATTGAAATGTTCTCCAGCCTGGAAGTGGCAAATACCGCGGCCAAGCTGCTACAAGAAGACCAAAAAACTGTGCAAGACCTCCTTCACAACACAAAGGTCTCACAAGTTGGACAAACAGACGTGCTGAAAATACAGGCGATCGACCCAGACCCGGAAAGAGCTGCGGTACTCGCGAACGCGATGGCTGATGCCTTTGCAACCTTCCAAGCAAACCGGTCTGTACAAACTATTACGCAGCTCACTGCAGAAATTTCCAGCAAACTGGAAGAAGCACGCAACCATTTAAGCGAACTAGACGGGTCCCTCGCAGCAGCACTCGCAGCCCGTAATGCACAAGAAGCGGAACGGCTCATGGCCGAACGCGACGCGATCGTACGAAAAACACATGACCTCGATGGGCAGGTAGACTCCCTGCAAATTCAAGCAAGTCTGCAGCAACAGCAACTCTCCATCATCGAGAGAGCTGCTGCACCCGATAGCCCTTCCTCACCGCGCACCAAACGAAATCTGTTCTTGGGCGGTATCGCAGGCGTGATCATCGGCGTGGGACTTGCCCTTCTCAAAGACTTCCTTGATGACAGCGTACGCGACCTTGCATCCTTGGAAGAGCTCGGCGGAATTCCTGCCGTTGGCGTGATTCCGAACATCTTCCCGGATCAAAAGAAAAAGCACGCCAGCACAGCTCCCGCGATCGCGCAAATGCAAACACCTGCAGCAGAGGCGTTTCGTCGCTTGCGTACAAACCTGCAGTTTCTTGGGTTGGACCAGCCCATTCGCGCACTGGGCATTACGTCAGCGCGCGCGAATGAAGGAAAAAGCACTGTGATCGTCAACTTGGCAGCGTCGCTCGCGCACGCAGGCCTCCGTGTAATCATTGTCGGTGCCGACCTGCGAAAACCTTCCCTGCATAAAGTGTTCCACACACAAAACAAACAGGGACTTTCCACTCTGCTCACAGGAAAAATCAGAGTAGAAGACGTCCTCATTCCTGTCACCGTGGACGGGACACGCACACAGCTCTGGTTCCTCCCTTCAGGGCCAATTCCTCCGAACCCTGCCGAGCTGCTTGGATCAAAACGCATGGGAGAAATCATTACGGACCTCACGAATCGCTGCGATCTCCTTTTGTGCGACATGACGCCAACCCTACCAGTATCAGACGCATGCGTACTCGCACCAAAGCTCGATGGCGTGTTACTCCTCGCAAAAGCAGGGGTGACAAAACACAACGAGGTCACCACAACACGGGACTCCCTGACAAAGGTCGGAACCCGACTACTCGGCGTCATCCTGAACCAAGTCGATGCCCACAGCACCAATAATAAGTATTCGTACTATTACGATTATGCCTACAAAACAGAAGAAGAGGACAAAGACTCAACAACCACACCTACCACAGACTTCTCAAGCCCATTCCAGACCTCTTCCTCGCCGCTCTTCCCCCTTCCACAAGGCCAGACAAACCCAGCCAAACACTCCAAAACCACCACACCCTCGCTCTCCAAAGACCCCTCCTCCTCTATCCATCTCCCCTAAGCCCGCATCTCCTCATCCACTCCTGCAACTCCCCCGAAAGCCGAAAAGTCGTCCGAAATCCGGCTTTCTCGCTTCCTGACCATCCCGACCATGCCGTTCCCTCGCGATAGAGAAGCAGGAACAGCCCAGCGTTCGGCAGAAAAGTCAGAGCTTTTCTGCCGAACTGCAACAATCCAGGCTTTCAAGCCCTTCCCGTTTCTCTGATTCTCAAGCACAGTTCTTTCCACGCGCAAGCAATGAGTTCTCTGTCGCGAAAAGTCTGACGTTCCCAACAACGCAATGAAAACAAGACAAGACCGGGAAGCACCAGAAGCAAAGTGCCGGCAGACGCTACTCTGAAAGAGCATAAGGCGCGACGTGTCGTGGCCGATTTATTCAGGGGGCGGACACTCCCACCACCAAGACACGTGAGAAAACACATTATGCAACGCCGACAGAAGACAATCCCGCCCTACTTGCAAACAGCTGTCTTCTTTGCTGGGATCAAGGTGCAAAACCAAGGAGCTTCATGGTAACCGCCAACACAAACCCTCTTGGCTCTCGGGCAACCCTCACCACCTCACACGGACCCCTGGACTATTTGTCGCTGGCACGACTCGAAGAGCTCGGACACACTGATCTCGGAAAAATCCCAAGAACAGTAAAAATCCTGCTCGAAAACGTCCTGCGTCAAGTTGGTTCGCCTCACGCGACAGAAGAAGATGTCATCGGTCTGGCAAACTGGAGCGCCACAAACAACACAAACCACGAATTTCCCTATATGCCCGCGCGAGTCCTGCTGCAGGACTTCACGGGAGTTCCCGCGGTCGTCGACCTTGCAGCCGTGCGTTCCGCGCTCGCCAAAGCCGGTGCTGACCCCCTGCCGGCCGAGCCACTCATCCCGGTTGATCTTGTCATTGACCATTCTGTACAGATCGACAGCTATGGGAATCCCCAAGCCCTCACAATCAATCAAAAAATTGAGTATGAGCGCAACAAAGAACGCTATGCACTTTTGCGCTGGGCACAACAGGCTTTTCAGAGTTTTCGCGTTGTTCCACCAGGTATGGGCATCGTACACCAGGTGAATCTTGAACATCTTGCACGCGTTGTAATGGTGGTCACAGACGCGCAGGGAGAGCTCGCAATCCCCGATACGCTTGTTGGCACAGACTCCCACACTCCTATGGTAAATGGACTAGGTGTGCTCGGATGGGGCGTGGGTGGCATCGAGGCAGAAGCAGCCATGCTTGGCCAGCCCATGCCACAACTCACTCCGAAAGTCGTGGGCGTGAAGCTCACCGGAGCACTCCACCCTTGGATCAATGCCACTGACCTCGTTCTCACCATTACAGAACTCCTGCGCCGGCACGGTGTCGTCGGGAAGTTTGTCGAGTTCTACGGGGAAGGCCTTCTCAACCTGAATGTTCCCGATCGCGCCACCCTCTCGAATATGACGCCAGAGTATGGCGCCACCGCTTGCCTCTGGCCGATCGATGGAAAAACCCTGGAATACATGCGTCTGACAGGGCGACCAGAGAGCCTGATCGAACTGACCGAGGTGTATGCCAAAACCCAAGGCCTGTGGGAGTCTCCTGATACCACTCCCGAGTACACCGAAAAACTCACACTCAATCTCGAAACGGTTGTCGGTTCGCTTGCAGGCCCATCACGTCCACAAGATCGCACAAACCTGCCTGAGGTACCGGACAATTTCCAGAGGGCCTTCTCTGACCGGCTCTCTTCCCCATCTCATGCAACAATCACTGTGCAAAGTGACGCGGTCACAGTACGTCCCGAACCAGTGATATTGGAGCACGGCTCTGTTGTAATCGCCGCCATCACAAGCTGCACAAACACATCGAACCCCTCGGTGATGATGGCAGCAGGGCTCCTCGCAAAAAAGGCTGTGGAAAAGGGGCTCCACACACAGCCCTGGGTGAAAACTTCCCTGGCTCCTGGTTCCCAAGTCGTGACAGACTACTTGGACACTGCGGGCCTCACGCCTTACCTCGACAAGCTTGGTTTTCAAACTGTCGGGTATGGCTGTACAACCTGCATTGGAAACTCTGGGCCGCTTCCCGCAGCAGTAGAAACAGCCATCAAAGAGAATGACCTCGTCGTCGCGTCGGTTCTCTCTGGCAACCGAAACTTCGAGGGACGTATTCACGCCTTGGTCCGCGCGAGCTATCTCGCGTCTCCGCCGCTCGTCGTGGCCTATGCACTGCTCGGAAAAATCGATGCAGACATCACGACAACACCGCTCGGGAAAGACCAGGACGGCAAAGACGTCATGCTCTCTGATCTTTGGCCTCTCTCCGAGGAAATCGAGGCGGCACTCACTTCTGTGACGCGCAACCAATTCGAGAAACGTTATGCTTGCGTCTTCGAGGGTGACGAAGCCTGGCAGTCTCTTCCCTCCCCAACTGGCGCAGTTTTCGCATGGGATACAAACTCCACCTATGTGCAGGAGCCTCCGTTCTTTCAGAACCTCGAGCAGACTCCCCCTCATACAATCAAAGATGCGCGTGTTTTCGCATTGCTCGGGGACTCCATCACCACAGACCATATCTCCCCAGCCGGAACGATCCCGGAAAATAGTCCGTCAGGGATTTATCTCACAGAACACGGCGTACCAAAAGCAGAGTTCAACAGCTTCGGTTCACGCCGAGGAAATCATGAAGTCATGATCCGCGGCACCTTTGGGAATATCCGTTTACGCAATGCCCTCGCCGAAGGAAAAGAAGGCGGCTACACGAAGTACCTGCCCACCGGGGAAATTCTTCCAATCTTTGACGCGTCAGAACGCTATTTTGCCGATGGCACGCCACTTATCATCTTGGGAGGCAAAGAATACGGCTCTGGTTCATCGCGGGACTGGGCCGCAAAAGGCACTTGTCTACTCGGCGTACAGGCCGTCATTGCCGAGAGCTACGAGCGCATTCACCGTTCCAACTTGATCGGAATGGGAGTGCTGCCTCTGCAATTCAAAACGGGTGAGTCGGCGTCTTCTCTTGGCCTCGACGGAAGCGAATCGTTCACCATTGGGGGCCTTGGGAGTGAACTCTCCACACAAAAAGAACTCAAAATAACAGCGACGCACCCTAGTGGGAAGAGCAGCAGTTTCCACGTACATTGCCGCGTTGATTCAGACGTGGAATTGTCCTACTACCAAAAGGGTGGGGTTTTGCAGATGATAACCGGACAGTTCATCGAACGCGCTCGACTTTCCTCGCAAGAAAGCGAACTCTAAAAAGCAGCGCTCCTGTTTACGCGGAGAACCTCCCCACAACGGCGCATGAGCGTCGCTCATGCGCAAGAGAGAAAGCGAGAAATGATATATATCATTTCTCGCTTTCTCTCACCCTGTGACATATTGCCGGGTTTCTGCCTTTTGCTCTGTTCGTCGAAGCATCTCCGCTGTATCCGCATGCGGCGAACCAGGAAGTGCCAGCAGATCAAGTCCTCGCGGTGCCGGAATCAAAGAATCCCATTTCTGACGAGAAACACGATTCATAATGAGGATGATAACGGTCGCCACCATAGGCAACGGTCCCCACCAACCCTTTTTCAGGGTATGGGATTGATACTCATCTGCGATCTCAGTTCCACAATAATGGCAATAGATGCCAGTCTGTTTCGAGATCCGGGGAACAATCCCCCATTTTGAGGTAACAGACCATACAGTTGCTTCACGTGTCGGGACAGCATCACACTCTTCGCACGCGACCGGAGGCAGGTACACACCTTCACCGTCGACATTCCCGAGAGCCGCTGTTTCCCACTCAAGCAGAGTTGTCAGCTGACCATCATAGCGACGGCGACGCTGCAGGTCTCCCAGAACATCCCAGGCAGCATTCACTCTCGCCATGCCATTCGCCGCTTCAAGCCGCTGTGCATGCGAGGCTTCGGCATACCGGTCAGGATGCAACTGACTCGCCTGACGCCGATAAGCGTTTCTTACCTCTTCCGGTGTTGCTTCTCTCCCGACTCCTAAAACGTCGTAATACGTTGTCGTAGTTGAGCCGACTTTTTGCACTGAAATTTTCCGTTCCGTTCCCGCACCCAGACTTCCTCGACTGACCCACTATGCGGCCAGGTGGCTCTTAGGCGCGTATTCTTCTTAGGCGCGTATTGGACAGCTTCCTGCTTCGGCATGAAAGGTTCTTACGTTTTTTGGAGAAGCTTGCCAAAAAATTCCCCTTCCACGAAACATCAGGACGAGAGATCTCCAGATACCAGCCAATCTTGTACACTTTTTGTGAGAGACTGGTAAAAAACCACATCCTCAGGTGCCATGAAAACTGAAAGAGGCCGATCGTATTGCACGAGATGTTCCTCTATGTAACCATCGACATCTGTTCCCCAATACTCCTTCCACGTATTGCGCTTGTGACGCACAAGCATGAGCATTTCTGCACCCCGAACAGGAACATAATCAGGATGATCTCCAATGAAAAAGGAGTCAACCGCGTGAGGAATTTCACGAAAAGGACTCTCTTCCCAGATCGCTTTATCAAAGCAGAGAGAGGGACCTGCTTTATGACCTAATCCTGTGTAGTGGACAGTTCCTCTCCAGGAGAGGAACACGAGGTATTCTTCCCAGAGAACGAACCCGCGCGCGACAGGACACCCACGTAACGCACGAAGAGCACAAGAAAGGAAATCTGGCGCATAGTAATCGTCATCATCCCATTTCTGGATGACATCTCCTCTGGCTCGTTCAATACCAATATTAAGTTTTGTTCCCAATAATGTCGGCGGAACATGAAGGTAGGTCACCGCGTCACGTCCCGCGCACAAATCCGCAACCGGACCAGGAACACCATCGTCAACAACAATGAGTTCTCTGTCGCGAAAAGTCTGACGTTCCCAACAACGCAATGCCTGAGCCACAAACCCCGGTCTATCTTTTGTTGGGAGAATACAGGAAACAAAATCACGCGTCATGTGTCTTGCCAAGGAGATACGAACCAGATCTTCACTTTTTTATTCTGCCACATCGCAAAAAAAAGACAGAACAGGGAAGGCAAGTGCATCCTTTTCACTGAGAAGACAAAACAGGCTTCCCTGCAAAGAAGAAGTCCTTCCTCCCCTTATATTCTGCACGTCTTTCACATCGTACACAAAACCCGACTACGCCTTACCTTGGTGCCCGCACAACGCTCTTGAACTCAGCTTTCTCATGAGAACCATCGCAAAATGGTTTGTCGGCAGAAGCACCACACCGACAGAGATAGATTTCCCCATCAGTTTGGAACTCAGCGCCTTTCGCGTCTTTTACTATGCACTCTCCGGTCACCATAAGAGGACCGTTTTTGCAGACCACTACAACAGCTTCCATCTTGATCCCTTTTCCGTTTCACGAGACCTTCCCCTATATCTCAGGGTCCCGCAAAGAATCAGTATACAAAGATCTTAATTTTTCTTCGCCAGTTGTCGTAGATCAGTCTCAGGATCACGCAAATCAGGAGCGTTCACCAGAGTTCCCTGCCGGATCAGCCGCATCGCGGCCTTGTTTTTTCGCGGCTGATTCGCTGACAGCGCTCCCACTATCCTGCTATTTTTCAGATAGAAAACAGTGAAGGATCGAGTCTTTGGGACTCCTGACCATACAACTTCGTCCCACTCGTCAGGATGCCCAGCATACTGGAAATTTACATCATACTGATCCGACCAAAACCAGGGAACTTCCTCGTGCCGAGATTCCTGCCCCAAGATATTTCGTGCGACAATATCACCCTGATTCGTGGCATTACGCAGGTGTTCAAGCCGTACACGACGGCCTAGTACACTATTTGGATGTTCCGCGACATCTCCCGCGGCATACACGTTGGGCAGACTCGTCCGCCCAAATTCGTCAACACAAATCCCATTGGCACACTTCATACCGGCCTCGACTGCAAGTTCCATCGCGGGGTCAATCCCCACACCCACAATCACAAAATTCGCCAGATACATTGTGCCCGACATTCCCTCAACCGCCTCCACCTTCTTCATGCCACGGAACGCAACTGCTGTCTCATTGCAGACAACCTGCACCCCTTCTGCCGTATGGAGCTGAGCAAAAAACTGGCCGACTTCTGCGCCCAACACACGCGCGAAAGGCACCTCATCCATTTCGAGCATCACGATTTGCAGGCCCAACGAGCGCAGAGAAGCCGCGACTTCTGCCCCAATAAAACCTGCCCCAATAACCACCGCATGCGTTGCGGAACCCACATCAGCCTGGATCGCAGCTACATCCTCGAGCGTGCGAAGCACGTGCACACCGGTGAGATCTGCACCGGGAATAGAAAGACGGCGCGGCCTGCCACCTGTCACGAGCACCAGCGAGTCATAGGAGAGAAGAGTTCCATTATCCAAGGAGACTGTGCAGGCCAGAGGATCGATCGCCTTCGCCTTTACGCCTCGATGCAAGGTCACATCGCGCTCCGCATACCATTCTTCATTCTGGTAGAGCGTTTTCGCAGGAGACCATTCATGACGCAGGACCTCTTTTGAAAGAGGAGGTCTATCGTATGGCAAAACATCTTCCGCGCACACAAGATGGATGTCTCCCTGCCAAGAAGAGCCATCCACTCCAGCCCGCAGACGGTGCACAACCGAATAGCCTGCGACACCTCCACCGATCACAACAGCACTGGGCATCTCACACTGTCCCTTGCTCTCGGCTCATACCACTTGATTCATCATACAAATCCGCGATTTTTGGGGCATTTTTCTCCCCGTAGCCGCCTCTTCAGGCTTTCCTCCCATTCGCAAGGAAAGCCTTCACCATATTCCCAACGAAAGAGGAATCGGGAGCAAGGTTACTCGAAGAAATATTGCTTGCGGGAACAAGGATACTCGTCTTCCAGTGACAAAATAGTGCGGGCATGAGTAGCCCCAGCTTCGCTCACTATGTCTCCCAGACCACTCGACGTGCCTGCTCTCTCTGTACGTTCAAACTCATTGTCCTTGGAAAACACAAACATCTGCCGAATACCAACAATAGACGCGCAGATTACAGATCACAGGCACATTCGCAGCAAGCCTCTGTTTTTCAACTTTTTCTGCGAAAACCAAGAGAAAAATTGTTTCTTCCCGGAGGGAGGCTTTTCCCCACACTTTTGCGACATGGGGAACAGTGCAGAAAAAGCACACGGGCCAAGATTGGGTATGGGAAAAAGTGCGGGCGGTGGGATTCGAACCCACACGAAGCGTCTGCTTCCAACCATTTTAAGTGGTCGACTGTCTACCATTCCAGCACGCCCGCATACAACCATTTTTCACACCGCACACCCCATCGGCGCTTTTTCAACTCTCGCGTGACCGTTCCCCACCCTCCCACCACAGAGGAGCGAGTTCAAAAAGAAAACCCTTTGTGGTATCCACGCTGATTATATGAGATCAGCAAGATTCAATGGATTTTGTAGGTTTTTCAATACCTCGCTCATGATTTTGCACGAAGAAAATGACAATAACAAAAGATATGCCGGTCAGGCTTCTTCTTCGTCTCGTCCTCTCAACACGCGCCCGACAGCCTAACCCATCTCGCTCTGACAAGGAGACACATCAGAGCAGGCATTTCAAAACAATAAGTGCAACATCATCACCAAGATTGCCACAATGCGCGACAGCCCGATTATAAAGAGAATCCGCAATTTCACCGACTGGATACTCGGCGATTCCTTCCAAAGTACGCAACAAGGGACGGATACCAAGCATTTCCCCACCAGAACGGCGTGCTTCCGTCAGGCCATCAGTGAAAAGAACGAACACGTCACCCGGAGCAAACTTCATACGGTCGAGACGCAAATCGGCATGTTTACTAATGCCCAAGGCCAAGCCTGATGAACCAAGCTGTTGGGCCGCTTCGCCACGCCGCCAGAGTAAAGGCCGGGGATGCCCGGCGTTGGCCCAACGCAGCAGACGGGTATCGAGATCAATCACTCCAAACAACATGGTGATGAAGCCCTCCAGCGAACCCTGCTCATACACCGCACGGTTCAGCTCTGCCACTATTGGTCCCGGGTGCACCTGATTACACGCCAATCCACGTGCCATATGCCGAACAAGAGAAGTTTGCGCCGCTGCCCCAGGCCCCTTCCCCGACACATCCCCCAGGAGGAGCGCATAGGACTCCTCCTGAAAACGCATTTCAAACACATCATAGAAGTCACCCCCAACCGACCCTGAAGCTCCTGCAGGCCGATACAAAGTAGCCAGTTCAAAACCGGGAATGACAGGAACCGGCCCAGGCAACAAGGCTTCTTGCAAGGTCGTGGCAACACGGCATTGCTCGGAGAACAGTCTGGCATTCTCCACGGCCAAAGCTGCCTCCGCCGCAAAAACTTCTGCAAGCTCCAAATCGTGCCCTGTAAAACCATCGGCCTTATCAAGCACAATCAGAATCGAGATAGTCTGCCCACGCAAACGCATCGGAATTGCCGCACCATTCTGCGCACCCAAACAGCGAAAAAGTCTGCCAAAATCTGACTCGTCAGCCTCACTCGAAACGTCTTCCGTCGCGAAAATGGTGCCCTCCATAATCACTTTCCACGACCATGTTCCCGCTTCCATATCAAGCAGAAAGTCAGAAAAATCCGTTTCCAAACCGTACGCCGGATCTAGCATCTGTAGGACACGCTGGCGAGGATTCCTCGTCGCCGAACGTTCAAGCGCCAAAATGGCGCAGGCGCGACACTCCAGCATCCTGCCAATATCAGCGGTGAGGATGCCTGAAACAGCACTCCCCTCTTCTGCTGTCGACACTCGTTTCGACAAAGAGACAAGACCCTCCAGCATCTCGATACGTTTCGCAGTCTCAAGCACGTTGTTGACATCAGTGGCAACCAACAGCATGGCGCAGACTTTTCCCGCACTGTCACAGACAGGAGTGGCAGACCATTCGCAGATAACCGAGGCTCCGGCCCGCCGAAAACGATCCTGGGAAGAAAAAATCGCACAGGAAAACTCACACGCAGACCCCACACCGTTTGCAGCGCTATCCAGAAGGGCAATGAGGTCGCCCGCATGAGCATAGGCATCCGCCAGGAATACTCCGGCCAAAGGACGGCTCGCCATAGATTCAAACGCGGGTGACGCGGCAATAACTTCATACTGTTCGGGCAGCACGACCCCCATGGGAACTCTGGCATTCTCAGCAAGACGGCAAAAAGACGCGAGCAAGTTTCCTTTCATAACCCATCGCTTTCCGTATGTACCTCTCGAAAATCTTTTTTGGTTTCTCCCTCTTCAACACATAAAGATGCCGCAAGGCCATCCAAAATATCTTTCTCAGATACAAGAAGACGATCGAAATCGAATTTTTCCATGATCCGCAGGAGCACAAGCCCACCTGCCACAATAACATCGGCGCGCATAGGTTCTATGAGCATCCCACGGCGCTCTTGCGGCATCGCTCCGGCAAGCTTGTCAACAATCTCAGCGACTTGTGTTTGCGACAGTATCAGGCCATGTGTGCGGGAAGCGTCGTGCGCATTCAAGCCAAGAGCAACAGCAGCAACAGAGGTGACCGTTCCCGCCACCCCAATCAAAACAGCTGTTGTGCGCACAGGAACCACAGGGGGAACTGTCCCAAGGAGCGCGTCAATATCGGCAATCGCGCGTGCACGCTCCTCAGGAGTTGAAGGATCAGACCGGAAGTGGCGCTCTGTCATGCGCACACAACCCATATCAATCGAGACAAGTGATTCGGGCATGTTCCGCCCGAGCACAAACTCTGTCGACCCACCACCAATATCGACAACCAAAAAAGAAGATCCGTTCTTTGCCCCTGTTTTCTTGTCTCCCGTTCCGGTTCTCGCCCCCGCTGTCCGGCCGGCACTTGTCTGCTCAAGCGGAGAAGAGAGCTCTGCTTCATCCGTGAGCCAGGCGGAGAAATCCCGCGTTGCTCCTGCAAACGTCAGAGCCGCTTCCTCTTCTCCGCTCAGTAGTTCGGGGAGGACGCCAACGCTGCGTTCCACCTGCGAAAAAAATTCTTCGCGATTGGTAGCGTCGCGCGCAGCGCTCGTTGCCGCAACACGCACCTTCGACACTTGGTGCTGGGCGAACGCGTCACTGTACGTCTCGAGCACGGAGAGAGTGCGCGAAATTGCCTGTTCGGCCAAAACACCGGTGGCATCAACTCCCTGTCCAAGACGGGTGATACGCATACGACGGTCCAACTCTCGGCCCTGCGCGTCGGCCACAAGCAGACGAATGGAATTCGTTCCAATATCAATCGCTGCCACACTCACAACGTTTCTCCCTCATTCTTCTTCCTGGGCATGAGAGGGATCTCCCGCTCCTTCTTCCACATGCCCGATCCTCTCTTGTGCGTGCAGTGGAGATGCGCGAACAAGAGAGGAAAACACTCCTCCCCGACGCACAGAGACCGGGGAACGCAGATCACTTCCATTCTGGGATTTTGGCCAGACTCCCCGCCCCTTTCGGGTGATCTCCACATCAGCACTTGTAAGATCATCAGGAAGGCAAGGCCGCTCACAATCAAGAAAACCCACAAATTCAGCCACACGCGCCCCTGCAGGATCTTCCCCGCCAACAAGCCAGTAACCGTAGCGCGCATGCAAGCATTTCACACCGCCATGCGCACCCCCCACTCCCCCAACAGGGAAGTACTCTGCCCCAACAAGATCACCCATTTCTCGCATCTGCACAAGAAGATTCTCACGTTCGGTCGCATACGCGACATCGGCTTCTCCCGTGTCCACCAGGCCCTCAAGGGCTTTCACCAGTCCCTCCGATTCGAGGGCAGACACACGTTTCACCGCCAAAGGACACGTTAACCAGTAGAGAGTCGGAAAAGGAACTCCGTCCGGCAGTACAGGGGGCACACGAATCACTACGGGAAGCCCAAAATGACAGCGCCTCGCGACAAACACTTCCCCACGCGGAGACCGCCCCAACATCAGACCAACAGCATCTGTATCAAACAGAATATCCTGTTCACTGGGCTTCCTACTTGGCAGATCCCCCTTCCCCTGACTTTGCACCATGCGATCATGTCCTTTCCCGTTATATCCAGTGTAGAGTTGAACCACCGCCTGCGAGCCGTCCCGTCAACGGGTCTTGCAGTCCCCGCAACGAGCCTCTCCAACGGGACTTCCCGGAGTTCTTCCGAACGGGCCTTCCGGGAGTTCTTCCCAAACGACTTTCTCACGAATGTTTCCGGCATTCCCCTCGACGATGGGCTCCTCTCCCGCCAATCCTGCAACACAGGCTTTCCTGAGAGATCATCAGAGATCCTCCTGGACAAGGGGGTAATAGCACCGTCAGGCCCTTCTCCAAGAAAACACATGTTCTGGGGGAATCCTTCTTCCCCTTATCCTTCTTCCCGTGCGTATCATCGTTCGAAGAAAATTTCACAACCTTCCCGCCATACCGCACGGCTCATTCGCCTGCACTGGCACAGGAGCATGCTCCGGCTCGCCCCTGCCATCCTCCTCTCTCTCCATTCCCACAGAAGAACCGGCCACAGGACATTCAGGCCCTACGAAACATTTAGCTCCTGCCGAACAGTGCTGGTCTGAAAACCTCGACATTATCGGAACTATCCATTACAGCGTGCGACCTGCAGGCCGGCATTTCCAAGGAGAAGCCCGAGCAGAACTGCACCTCCCCTTTCTTGGCTTTTTTCTTTGGCCAATCTTTGCGATGACACTGCGCTCGCGCCTCAAACACGCCCAACTGGAAAAGCCGGTAACCGCCCCCTGGTGGGCCCCACCGGCACCTTTTTCCCCACAAGACGCCGCGGCTGCTGCGGCACTCTGCGCTGCACTTTCCCTGCTCGACTACACGGGAACTCTTTTCACGCAAACAGCTGGTTATTTTTCTGCCTCATTCCAGGCCGAAAACGCGGATCTCGCGGCAGCCGCGGCGATTACCCGGGTTGGCGCGCTTTTCGCCCTTGCTGGAGCGGTGTTTGCAGACCGGCGCGGAAGACGCAAAATCCTGATGATTTCTCTGACAGTCGTGACCGTGTGCACTATTTTCTCCGCTGTCGCGCCCGATCTCAAGACGTTTACTCTGCTCCAGGTTGGGGTGCGCTCAGGGGTAAATTTGGGTATCAGCCTCATCGGCATTGGCCTCATAGAAAACGCTCCAGAAGGATGTCGCCCTTACATTCTGGCTGTCACGACAATGATCAGCGGAGCCAGTAAGGCGATCGCCGTGATTTTGCTTGTGATTGCGGATTTCCATCCGGAGGCATGGCGTTTCTTATTTGCGCTTGCCACACCATTGCTGTTTTTTCTCCCAAAATTATTTGGCGTTCTGCCAGAATCCCGGCGATTTCTGGAGCTTGCCGCCCAGGGAGTGAAAATGGGCCGTTTGCGTGCACTATTTTCTCCACGCTACAGCAAACGCCTGCTTATTCTTGTGCTCTCGATTTTCCTTCTCCAGCTCGGAGCCGCTCCTGCCGCACAGCTGAAAAACGACTATTTACGAGATGAACATGCCTATTCAGCTTTCTCCATTCTCATAATGAGCGCAGTCACCCAAGGCCCGCTGCCGCTCATGGCTGTCTTTCTCGGCGGACGTCTTGCAGAAACCGCCGGACGCAAGCCGCTCACTATTTTCGGCACGCTTCTTGCGATGGGCAGCATGGCCTTGTTCTACCTTGGCGAAGGGGCTGTCTTGTGGATCACCCTCGCCATTGCAACCACTTTTACTGGTTTGAGTGCTCCTGCCTGGGGAACAATGACCACAGAAATGTTCCCCACCGAAACACGTGGGAGTAGTAATGGAACTCTTCTCGTCGCAGGAATTTTCGGTTCGGTCACAGGACTCGCACTCACAGGAATGCTGGAAGGACCACTCGGCTCTTTTGGGACGGCTATTGCCGCAGTCAGTGCAGCACCCATCTTTGCCTGCTGTTTTCTGCTTCCCTTTCTGCCGGAATCAAAAAACAAAAAACTCGACGAGATTAGCCCACCCACAGCCTGACTGGAGGATGACCCCGTATCCCCATTTCCAAAATGCTCTTTTCGAGAAGGTTTTCCGGGGCATCTTCCGGCAAACAAGAAAAGACGCGGCTCCTGAAACATGAGGAAGAAAACTGATTTGTCAGAGAAGACCCGTTAAGAAGGCACACACCACTCTTCCAGCAGAGTCGCCAATTGCGCAAAGGTATAGGGTTTTGCAAGATGGTCATTCATCCCGGCCTCTACGCACCGTTGGGCATCCTCATCAAAGGCGTTTGCAGTAAGCGCGACAATCGGGATCTTCTCCCACTTTCCGCCTTTATTCCGAATCGCCCTAGAAGCCTGAAAACCATCCATAAGCGGCATCTGGCAATCCATCAGGATCATGTCGAAAGCGCAAGATTCTTCCTCGAGTACCTCAAGCGCCTCAAGGCCATTCACCGCGTGCTCCGGCGCAGTCCCCATCCTTTTCAAAAAGGTCATCGCGATCCTTGTATTCACGGGATTATCCTCAACAACAAGCACTTTCAGGCCCTTCACGTGCTGAAGCACCTTCTCCGTCGAAGAATCTTGCGCTTCTCGCGCGTGGTCTTGCCGCACAGGAGGCACAGGCGAAGCGCTCTTCCCGACATTATCAGTAATAAACAATACCGCTTCTCGCAATTGCCCCTTCCGCACAGGCTTCGGAAGCGACAGCACAATCCCGTTCCTGTCACACACCTTTGGCTCCACGTCCTCCATAGTTGTGCGAATAGGGGAAAGTAACAGGACGGGAAGCAGCGACAGGGCATCTACAGACCCCTGTGATTTCGAGGAGAGTGCCGCGGCACGCGTTTCTTGAAGACGTTCCGAAATAATCACCCCGTCGTCGTCGCCAAGTAAACGGTCGATCAAAAAAAAGTCAAACGCCGCCGGAGTCGAACGCAGCGCCGCCTGGGCAAGAGCCGCACTCGTTGCCCCCACTGTTTCTATTCCCCAGAGACGAAGTTGCGAGCGCAGCGCCTCCAGGCACGTCGCATTGTCATCTATGACAAGAGCCTGCAGACCCTCTCTCGTGCGCATCCCACTCTGCACAGCACCAGGCCCGGAGACATTTTCCCCTGACGCAGCAAGAGGGAAAGGAAGTCGTATCCAAAACTCGGACCCAATTCCCATTCTGCTCCGCAAACCGATTTCCCCGCCCATCAACTCTGCAAGCTGCTTACAAATGGCCAAGCCAAGACCTGTCCCGCCATAGCGTCGTGCCATGGATCCATCAGCTTGTTCAAAAGCGCGAAAAAGCCGGCGCTGCGCGGCCTCAGGAATGCCAAGACCGGTATCCCCCACAGAAATACGCACGCACTCATCGTCGGCTACCACAACAACGAGCACTTCTCCTTCGGAAGTAAATTTCATCGCGTTACTGAGAAGATTCGTCAGGATCTGACGCAACCGTACTGGGTCACCATACACTTCATCGGGAATGTCCTCATCGATGAAGCTCACGAGTTCAAGACCCTTTTCTTGGGCTTGATCAGCAAAAAGCCAAACAGTGTTTTCTACCGTATGGTGCAAAGAAAAAGGCACTTTCTCAATGGTCATTTTGCCGGCCTCGATCTTCGAAAAATCAAGGATGTCATTGATGATGGCGAGCAGGCTTTCCCCAGAAGAACGGATCATCCCGACATAGTCACGCTCTTGTGGACGCAGCGTCTGACTCGCCGCCAAAAGGTCCGCCATGCCCAACACGCCATTCATAGGAGTACGGATCTCATGGCTCATGTTCGCCAGAAACTCAGACTTGAGACGCGCCGCCTCAAGCGCCTGGTTACGTGCTGCTTTCAACTCGTGAGACTGAGCGGAAAGCTGTTCTGCTTGCTGCACAACCTGGTGTTCCCGCCCCTGTAATTCGGCAAAATCCCACTCGGCAATCCACCGAGCCAGCAGGAGATACCCCGCGACTCCCCACAATCCGAGAACTTGCAGAAAAATCAGGAGTTTCCTGTCTTCTCCCCAATCGTGTTGCAGCACTTCCGGGACCAGAGCAAAGGCACTTTCACTCTGAACACTCACCATCAAAAAACCGAGCGCGAGCAGCCAAAGGAATATTTCAAGAGGTGGGAAAAAACCCTGCTGCCAGGTATGGAGCAGTAGAAACAGCACGAAAACATACCCTACGAAAAAAGGGCTGCGCTCTCCGCCTGTGGCAATCACAAAAAACGACAGTACTCCTGTGAAAAAAACGAGAGTAAGCGTTCTCGCAAAAGAAAAACGCCGGAGCGTATCCACCACACTCCATCGCCACAAAAGCCCAAGCACAAAAACAGCAGCAAGCGCGAGAAACCCCAACAAGGACGCACCCACAAAAGTGACGCCAATCGCGGTAAAAATACCGATACACCCGGAAATCAGAATAAAGACGTTATAACGAGAGACTGCAGCGATCAAAGACGGGTTCTCTCGGACGACGCCATACTCGATAAACCGTCCGACCGCATCCTTTAGGGCTGCATACAACACGTAACGGTCTACCTGTTCACTCCACAACCGCACCTTCCAACTCCCAATCGGCGCTAATCGACAAAAAGTAAGACGCGATTGCAGGTAATGGAGTACATGAAGACCGTTTTCCGTCTGTAGTCGGCAAGCCTTTGAGCAGGGAAAACAACATATCACAAGAAACCGTCTGGAAAGGAAAGACGGGTACGATTATATGATGAAGCCATATCGAAAAGACAGCATGCTCATATCCATATCGTCACGGGAGCAGTTGGAAATCCCAACGACTCATCCGTGCCGCCTCCACCATTAGCACCCTGGGAAAATCGGGGAAGGAAATTACCATGCCAGAACAGACAGAGGCCATGGAGAAAATTGGTCTCGCCTGGAGACAAATACGCAGACAATCTAATTCTAAAACTTTCCGCGATCTTGTGTACGGCCAGGGTCCGACAGCATTGGATGCGCTCCAAGCCGACATGCTCACGCGTCTTACGGGCGAAAAAACCTGGCGCATGGGAGACCTCGCCAATGCGCTCAGTATTGATGCGTCGACCGCCACCCGCACAGCCGACAAACTCGTGCGAGCAAGACTTGCCGTGCGCTACCCTGCCCAAAACGACGGACGAGGAGTACTGATTAGTGCCACACAATTAGGATTTGAACGTATTGCTGACATCCAGGAAAAACGTATGGACATCCTGACCAGTATGCTCTCCCATTGGAACGAAGACGACATCGCACGATTCGCAGTCCTTTTTTCACGAGCCGCGGAAGATATCGAAGACACTGTCATTCCATGTCCAGCAAGCTGCTCTGCAGGTTAATGACGCCGCCTTCTCACACCTGTTCCTCTTCTCTCTGTTGGGGAACAATTCCCATTTCCCAGCAGCTTCTTTTTCCCGCGACGGGCACAGCGCCATCCTCGCATACGCCCCCTCTTACAATCTCGACGCACCATACCGGCATTTTCCGCAATCTGCCCGGAACAATATCGAAATTACAACGGATAAAAGACGAAGGGAAGCCTACAAGCAGTTGTCTGACAACTGCTTGTAGGCTATTCAGCTTAGTTCCGTACTACTTCTTGCCAAGCGACATCCTTATCAACCGCAACATCGCGCGGAAGACCTAGGATGCGTTCCGCAATCTGATTGCGCAACACTTCCGACGTCCCGCCTTCGATGGTGTTCGCCCGTGCGCGCAAAAAAGCAGTCGCCCGGCGCTCGGCATCCTGATCTCCAGACACCCAAGCCACACCATTCGGCCCCGCGGCATTGACGGCAAAACTGGTGCGTCTCTGTTGGAACTCAGCGTTCATCACCTTGTTGACAGAGCCTTCCGGGCCAGGTTGGTCACCTCGCAAGCGAGCAGACAGCGCACGAAAAGCGGTGACTTCTTTGAGTTCTTGCACCGAGTAATACTGCGCAATCTTTTGCCGTATCACAGGATCAGAAGTGTCGCGGAAACTCCCGACCCACTCACTCCAAGGATCTTTTTTCACGCCACCCATCATGGAAGCTGGATCAATTGACAATCCAGACAATGTGACACGTTCATTCATCAGCGTGGTACGCGCCACGCGCCACCCCTGTCCGATCTCTCCCACTCTGTTTTCATCAGGTATACGCACATTGTCAAAAAACACTTCGTTGAATTCCGCAGAACCCGTCATTTGCCGCAACGGACGAACTTCAACCCCTGGACTCTTCATATCCACGATAAAGTAGGAAAGACCTTCATGCTTCGGCTTTGATGGGTCTGTCCGCGCGAGCAGCATGCCAAACTGGGCAAATTGCCCAATAGATGTCCAGACCTTCTGCCCATTCACTACCCACTCATCACCATCCCGCTCGGCCCGAGTCGAAACAGACGCCAGGTCAGACCCTGAACCAGGCTCGCTAAAAAGCTGACACCACACTTCTTCTGCTGTGAGAATCTTTTTCAAATAACGCGCACGTTGAGCGTCCGTCCCATGCTCCACAATGGTTGGCCCCGCGAGCCCCACCCCAAGAATATTGATACTGAAAAGCGGCAAACGGAAACGCTGTAGTTCTTCGCGCGTTATCTGTTGCATCCAGGATTCGCCTGAAAGCCCCCCGTATTCTCGTGGCCACAAAGGGGCACCAAACCCAGACGCCCCAATCACAGACGTCCACCCCATCCAGTTCCAACCCTTTTTAATCGCTCCCAGCGCCTCATCATCCCCATTTTCCACCGCTTCAACCCAACCATCAGGCAAAACGGTACTAAGCCATTCGATAAATTCGGAGCGGAAAGCCGCCCGTTCCGGAGTGTCCTCAATTCGCCATTTCATTGTTCTTTTTCCTTGCTCTTATCAGCCACTACATACGACTAACACACGGGAAAAGGGCTCAGCAGTGCGCACAGAACAGGGCGACACCGCCCATCCAAAGACAACTAAGCAGACAAGAAACTCACCTTCCAGAGCAATTTCATGCGACAAGGAGAGCCGAAAGGGTCCCCTCCCTTGCCTTTTCCACACAACCGGTAACTGGAAGATTTTTCCATCTTCCAGTGGCTAGCGTGTAACCAAACTACGCCGTCGCCGCATTTGCATCGCACGCTCACCACACTCTCGCAGCGTGGCTACCGCGCCGTCGTAAGAAAGGTGGTTTCCGTGACCGTTCCAGGAATTCTCGTCACAATAGTCCTGACGTTCACGACCCTCAGCACGCTGGCATTCTTCTTCTCTCGCCTGAAAAATCGCGAAAGAAACAATACTCTTCACACTGAAACACAGCATGCCGGCAATCCTGAAAACAGGAAACAAGCAAGCGACAAACATTCCTCTTTTACCCCTATTTATACCGACGCATTGCTTCCAGCTGCTCTCGCCTCGCCAGTCGCCGTTCCATCGGCCATACAAGAAAAGCACGTCAGGAGAAACTACCCTTCTTCCGATCTCCCTACCGACCCCCCGCCCTCTTCTTCTCCGACTCCTTCGGAGAGCTCCTCCTTTCGCCCCTCACTTTCCGCAAGAAGCGGCGCATGGCCTTTTCCGACCTCAGACTCCGGAGAAAACACTGCCGTTCTTACATCCGTCCCAACATTGACAAACGTCCATTCTGACACCTCTAGAGAGAAAAGAAATGCTCCCCCTGTCTTTTCCTCCCCCCTTTCTCCTCATCCTTACCCTCCTTCGCTACCAGAACCTTTTTCGCTTCCCGATTCTCTCCTCGAACAGGAAGACCGGATCTGGAACATCCCCCCTCCCTGCCCACGTTTTACAGGACGCGAAGCCCACCTTGCTCAGCTACTCCTGCCCCCAAGCGCCGGACGCATCAGCGTTATTATTCCCCGTCTCACCACCATGCACGAACAAGGAGGCATCGGAAAAACACAGCTCGCCCTCGCCTACGCCGCACGCGTCAAAAAAGATATGCACTGGGGATGGCGGCTCCGCGCGCACAATCGCACAGTTCTCCTCGCTGACTACATCGACCTCGGCGAAGAACTTGGCCTTCCGATCGCTCCGAACAACGACCATCTCGCCACTCTGGCCCTGGTTCGTTCCACCCTGGCAGAACGAACCCCGCCTTGGCTCTTAATTTTTGACGACGTCGTACAATCAGACGACATTGTGGATCTCCTTCCCCCATCCCACCAAGGAAGAATCATCATCACTTCGCGTGATCCCCTTGGATGGGTGGGCATCGCGGAACCACACGAACTTCCCGTCTTCCCCCGGAAACAATCAACCGATTACCTGCAACGCAACAGTCAAAACCAACAACAAGACAGGAAAAAAGACCCTGAAGCAGAGAATACGGTACACGCCCTGGCGGAACTGCTCGGAGACCTTCCGCTCGCGCTGGAGCACGCGAGATCCTATATGGAGAGTACAGGGACTTCCCTCAGTGCTTGCCTTGAAGCACTCCTCTCTGGCTCCCCTCCTCTTACCTTTCCTGGACCAGGTGTGCCACGCCACAGCAAAATCGTGCACTGCACAACCCGGCTCTCTGCCAAATCTGCAGCCCGGCATTCCACTGCGGCATGGGATCTGCTCGAAACAATGGCCTGGCTCGCTCCCGACGATATTCCCGACACGGTCTTCGCCACATTCAGTCACCGTTTAGGCGAGGAAGGCATCCCTGACACCACTGCTTTTGATCAACTCGCCGGCACAGTAGAAAGATTTGGACTCACGCAACGCTCTCCTGTCACAGGCACTTCTTCTCTCCATCCCCTCACACAAAATGCCCTGCGGGCAGGACAGAAAAAAAAGGCCATGTCCAGGCTCTCCAACGCGATCGACCTCATTGCCGACGCGTATCCCGACGAGTCATGGACACCTGCCACCTGGGCGGTTTGCTCCCTCCTCACACCACACGCCCTCACCCTCGCCTCCCACGCTTTTGCCCATGGCATCAGCAGCGTCAACCTGGCAGAACTGCTCCACAATACTGGAGTCTATCTTTTCTCACGCTATACAGATTGCAACACAGCCCTGCACTGTCTTGACCAAACTCTCACCTTGGAAGAGCAGGTGCACGAGCCAAACCACCCTGAAATTGGTGTGACGCTCGGAAACCTCAGCCGTATTGCACACCGCCAAGGACAATTCGAACGTGCGCTTGCCTATCAAGAACGAGCCTTGCAGGTGAACGAAACAGCCTACGGCCATCATCATCTCGAAGTCGCCATTGCGCTCGGCAACCTTGGGGTCATTGAAGACCAGCTCGGTCTGCTCGACAGAGCACGAGCGCATCATCGACGCGCTCTTACCATTCTGGAGCACACACGAGGTGCCGAACATCCGGACATCGCCATTGCAATCGGCAATCTCGGCATTGTCGAACACCGACTCGGCCTCTTCGAGGAAGCAAAAACCCATATTCGATTGTCTTATACACTAAACATGAAAGTGTATGGAGAACACCATCCCGAAGTCGCGATTTCCCTCATCAACCTCGGCTTGACCGAACGAGCCACTGGAAACACAGAAAATGCAGCGTCTTGCTTTCATCGCGCCAATGAGCTTTTGACAGAAGCCTACGGACCGAATCACCCAGACACCCGCAAAACAGCACAACTCGTTGCAAATCTTGACCGACAACGAGGAAACCCTGCAGCAGATGTACTCCTATCGCACACAAGCCCGACGAGTGCTCCCTCTCCCGCGAGTTCTCCTACACACCCTTGAGCACACAAAATCCGCACCCAAGACAAAGATCCTCGGCGCATGCCCTGAACAGACATTTTCCGCTATCTCCCCAGAGTCTCCGGCAGGGTCTCACAAACGCCGGACACTCGAGAAGAATCTCAGCCAAAAGGAAAAAACGCAGAGGAAGACCGGATTTTTGCAAAAGATGGAACACATGTTTTTTCTTTTCTTTCAGGCCTCCTCAAGACAAAAATTGCATTCCGAAAAGCCTAATGTCGGAAAAACACGCGTCCGCGCAAGATCTGGCAATAGGCTGTCAGATGCCCGCTTGTCGTAGAACCAGCACTCTTCGTGCCGGCCCCCCGTGCAAGCCCAAGGTCCTCGGTCATGCAATGAATTCCCGGAATCCCTCCGGAAAACCTTGACAGCATGCAGCAGTGGACTCACCGCAAGCCGGGAGGCCAAAACAGACAAGCATCAAGCCCTCAATCTCGCGGGCAATACGCAGCACCCGCTTCCGGGTACGCTCTACTCGCGAGAAAAAATTGTAAAAAATTTCCAAGACGAGCAGGTGAAATGGCGATCCCATTCCCTGGAGATCACCAACCCAATTCTCCGGACAGGTTGGCATCAAATCACACGGTCGCAATAGGGACCGAAAGCCAAAACCCCCTCTTCAGGGTACGTACACGCGTGATGATCTGCAGCCTCGACGAACATGGGCGCATCCTCTCTTTGAACGACGAAGCCCCACAAGTCCTCGCCCTTTTTACCACTTCCGACAACCCAGACGACAACACGCCCGACAGCACAGACAGTGCCAATCACAATGGCAACAAGAACAACATCATTGGCACAGTCCTCTCTGATCTTTCTCCCGCTCTCGCCGAAATCGCCGAACGCACTTTGACAACACAACACGAAGTGCATACGTGCATCTCCCTCGAACAGACAAACAAACAAGTCTGTGTTTCGGCGTCCTGTCTTCCCATCGGATCTCCACACACGCCAGAAACCCATATTCTCTTTGTCTCCACTGATATCTCCCTCAATACGAAGCCGCTGCCCTGTAGGACAAACACAAGCAATAACAGCAATATCCATGACCCCTTGCGTTCGATCGCCGAACACACCCCAGACATCATTTACCGCTACAGCCTGCGTCCCATTCCAAAACTGGACTATCTCAATCCCGCAACAACAGCTCTGCTCGGATACACACCGGAGGACTACTATGCAGATCCCTGGCTTGTCTTCCGCACCCTGCACCCGGATGACTGGCTCCATGTCAGCAAAGCAATGGCAAGTATCACTGGTTCCCAGGCGGTTCCCTCTCCACAGAATTTCACCCTGCGTCTCGTCTGCAAAGACGGCAACATTCTGTGGACAGAGCATCATGTCTGCCTGCAAACAAACAGAACAGGTGTCATTACTGCAGTGGAAGGCATCGCGCGTGACGTCACCGAACCACACCGGCACCGCGAAGAACTCGAGCACAATGCCCTGCACGACATGTTGACGGGGCTCCCGAACCGCCGCCTCTTCTTGGAGCATCTCACCCACGCGCTCACACGACTCCGCCGGCGCCCAAGTTGGGTTGCACTGCTCTTTCTCGACCTCGACGGTTTCAAAACGGTGAACGACACCCTGGGCCACGCGGCAGGTGACCGTCTCTTAACTGATACCGCGAACCGCCTGCAGTCAGTCGTGCGTCCAGACGACACCGTCGCCCGGATCGGCGGCGATGAGTTCACAGTCTTGATGGAAGGCATCGAGGGCCCCGAAGACGCCCGCTATGCCGCAGAACGCTTACGTCGCGCGCTCACGTCCTCTTTCGAGGCTGCAGGCGAAGAATGCACGACAACAGTGAGTATCGGCATCGCGTTGACAACTGATCCTGAAGATTCCCCGGAAGAGCTCTTACGCAAAGCCGACCTCGCAATGTATGACGCGAAACAACGCGGAAGAAACCAGGTCGGAATCTTTGATGCCCGTCTTCGTTCTTCTGTCTCTCATCAGCGTGAGAAAAAACGTTCGCTTCGACGGGCATGGGAACAGCGCGAGTTCACTGTGCGCTACCAACCAGTGGTAAAAGTGCACAATGGCGAGATCTGCGCCGTCGAAGCCACCGTTCTCTGGGCTCCGCCGGGAGACAAAGTCGAAAAAGCAGAGGCCTTTCTCAATCTCGCAGAAGAAACCGGCTTAATCGTTCCCATTGCCAATTGGGCACTTGAAGAAGCCTGTCAACAGGCACAGAAGTGGAGTAGCACATGGGAAGGAGGAAAACCGATCCCCATGCAGATTAACGTCTCTGCTCGACAGCTCGCCCATACAGATTTCGTGAAAAACCTCGAAAAAACACTCGAGAGGACGAAAATCGATCCCCCCTCAGTTTGTCTCGAACTCGCAGAGACAGCACTCATGAGCGACCCTGAAACCATTCTTGCCGCGCTGCGCGCAGCACAAAACTTTGGGATTCGCATGAGTATCGACAATTTTGGCCTCGGCTATTCTTCTGTCCATCGGTTAAAACAATTCCCGATTGACGCGGTCAAAATCGACATCTCGCTTATCTCTCAGCTGATTGAAGACGGAAACGCTCCTCTCATCGAAGCGGTCTTCGACCTATCCCATGCGCTCGGGTCTGCAGTGGTCGTCAAGAACGTCCGACAACCCCAACATCTACGCCAGCTGCTTCAGCTCAAGTGTGACTGTGTACAAGGAGAACTTGTGGCCAATCCTCTTCCTGGCCAGAGGTTTCTTCCCTGGTTGCAACAGCGTCAACAACACGCTCCCCTCACGAATAACACGTCAGGCAGCAAAGCCGATCATCTACAACAGAAAAAAGCAACCGGAGAACACGAAGAAGAGAAAAAACCAGGCTGGGCGCGTCTTCTCTTGCCATCTACTCTTTCAGTAGAAGACAACGGAGAAGACAACGGTGGAGACAGCCTGCAGCAAAGGAATCCCGAGACACATTCACAAAACCCAGAAAACTCCCTTTTTTCCCGAAAAACGGCGCTAGGCTAGCACACCACGCGGCACTTTTTTTCTCCTTCCAACTCAATATGGTGTGACAACGAGAAGCCTCCCGCGCGCACAGAATAATACCGCCTCATGCCATATCGCAGATCGCTCACCTATATGACTCGTGTGCGCTACTCGCGCATATAACCGGAACTTTTTCTTGTTGGAGTGCAAAAAACCCCAACAAACACAACAGAAAGAACGAGAGATCAATATGCGACTGCTCATCGCAAAATGCGAAGTGGTGTACCAAGGAAGGCTCGGAGCGCATCTTCCCCCCGCAATCCGCCTTGTGCTTCTGAAAGCAGACGGTTCTATTGCAGTGCATAGCGACACAAAAGCCTACAAGCCCTTGAACTGGATGTCTCCCCCTTGCGAGATCATTGAAACTGAAGAAAAAATCACCGTCACAAAAGCAAAGGGGGAACGGCTCGACATCACCCTGCACGAAGTGTTGTCCGACTACCGGATCGATATGGGCGAAGATCCCGGTCTCGCAAAAGACGGGGTAGAAGCCGAACTCCAAGCGCTCTTGCGCGATCGGCTCAACATGATGGAAGACGGTCTCACCCTGATCCGGCGAGAGTATCCCACCGACATTGGGCCAGTTGACTTTCTCTGCCGGGATACCGCAGGAGAAACTGTGGTCATTGAAGTAAAACGCATCGGAGAAATCTCCGGCGTCGAACAACTTGTACGCTACAGAGATCGTCTTTCGCTCGATCCTCTCTTGGCCCCACTACGCGCACTCTATGTCGCCACCAAGATCAAACCCCAAGCAAAGGTCCTCGCCGAAAGCCAGGATATCCGTTGCGTAGAGATCCCCTTGGAAAAGCTTCGAGAAACAGAGGGCACACGACTCAGCCTCTTCTAGAGAGAGCCACAGGGGCGCCTTCCCAGAGGCGTTCCGGGAACCTTCCCAAAAACCTTCCCAGAGAACGCAGGGCTGAAAACACGGCGCTTGTTTTCAGCTTGAGAAAAGTCTTGCTGAAAAATCCGTGGAATACGCGCTTGGGCAAGGGCCTTGGCACCCTCGCTCGGCGGAGATCTGCCTGCAGATAATCCATTGCGGGCGTTTTTCAGGCAGTGGGAGCAAGCACGGGCAGCCAAGCCCCCAAAACTGTCATTGCGACAATACAAAGGGCAGCACAAAGAGCAGTCAGACCGAGGAAGGCACGAGTTCCCGTATGCCTTTTTCTCCAGCCACAAGAACACGTGACACAAGACGAGCCGGAAAAATACCGTGCTCAACAACACCGGGAAGCTGACTTATTGCACACGCGAGCTCCCCAGGATCATCAATCAAAGGAAACGCCGCGTTGAGCACAGGATTTCCATTATCTGACAAATCCTCCCATACGGCAATATCCGTCGCGCCCATCTCTCGCAGACGTCTTGCCACGATTGCTTGGCCAAAGGCCAGTACCTCTACAGGCACACCAAAAGCACCAAGGCGTTCCACCATTTTGCAGTCGTCCACAACCACAATAAAGTGATCTGCCATTGTCGCGATTATCTTCTCTCGAGCGTGCGCCCCGCCTCCCCCTTTTACAAGATTGAGGCCCCGGTCAACCTCATCTGCACCGTCCACACAGATATGCAATTTTTCCACGTCCCCTGCCGGCACGAGACGAAGGCCTGTTTTTTCTGCGAGCTCACGGGTCTGCTCAGAAGTGGGAACGCAAACAATCTCGCGTTGTGCCGCTGCCAAAGCAAGAATAAAAAAATACGCGGTCGACCCGGTGCCAAGCCCCACTGCCATCCCGTCCTCCACAAAGGAGGCCGCATATTCTCCAACCCTCTTTTTTGCGCGGTCTTTTCGGTTCGAGGGCTCCATTGCTTTTTCTCATCTCCGTCCTAAAACTGCTCTTTCCTCAGAGCCGATCTTTCCCGCCATATCCCTTGTCACCCCGAGTCCCCCCGGCAAGAGGAGCATCTTCCAGACTCCTGCCAAGAACAACCCCACTTCTCAGACTTGCTGCACACGCCTTATCCACTCTTGGACGCAATACTCTGCTTCCCCTCCACTACAGCCTTCTCCTCCAGGGCATCTTGTGCCCCGGAATCCAAGATGAAAACCCGCTTCTCGCCAGGGAAAATCAGACCATGATCTTCTCTGGCGAGACGCTCAACCGTGCTCTGCTGCAAAAGCGCATCACGACGGTCTTGAAGTTCTATCAATTCTCCCTCTAAAAACTCATTATGTTCTCGTACTCGCTCAATACGCTGCTGTTGATCAAGGAGCTGACGCACCGGACGCATCAATGTAGTCAGAAAGAAAAGTCCTGCTCCCAACAAGAAAACCGTGCCCATCACAAATCGTCGCACCAGGACTCTTTGCACAAAGCGGCGTTCTTCGTCACTCCCCTTCCACTGCTGCACCAGCTCTTGCAGCCATCCCAGTGAGAACTGTCTCACAGCAGCAAGACTCAGCGAGGAAGCCGACCCTTTCCCGACACGACGCCGGCGCAAAGGGAACTTGCGGCGAGGTTTTTTTTGTGTCCGCGCTGGAGTCTGCTTCGCGGCAGCAGACGGGGCGACATAACCTTTCGCAGCCTTCGTGGCTTTCGCTCGCGATTTCTCCTCGCTTGGTTTCCCCGCAACCTTGGGAGATTCCGGCTTTCCCGCAGCCTTTGCCGCGCTCTTTCCCGCGCCCGGCACGCTCACACGAGAANNCGAGAACGAAGCGACTGCGCGGCTCCCTCAATTCGCCCGGACTTCGCAGGCTTGGCGGACTTCTCGGACTTCGCTCGCGATTTCTCCCCACTTGACTTCCCCCCAGCCTCGGGAGACCCTGCCTTTCCCGAACTCTTTGCAGCGCCCTTTCCCGAACTCTTTACGGCGCCCGGCACGCTCACACGAGAACGAAGCGACTGCGCGGCTTTCTCAGTTTGCCCGGGCTTCTTTGCCGCAGGTTTTTTTCCCGAGGACCCATGGACATTCTTCCCTGGAGTCTTTTCGGGAGAAGAAGCAGAACGCCGCATTACCATCAGGAGCTCCAGCGGGGAAAGGCGTCAATACCGCCATAACGCATCTGCGCACCAAGCGCTTCTTCGATCCGTAGCAGCTGGTTCATCTTCGCCACGCGATCTGTACGAGCTGGAGCGCCCGTTTTGATCTGACCGGCATTCACGGCCACCGACAAGTCAGCAATAGTGACATCTTCGGTTTCACCTGATCGGTGGCTAATCATGGTGGTGTAAGAAGACCGCTGGGCCATTTCTATGGTATCGAGCGTCTCCGTGACAGTCCCGATCTGGTTCACCTTCACAAGAATGGAGTTCGCAACTCCTTCTGTGATCCCACGACGTAGCCGGTTCACATTGGTCACAAAAAGATCGTCACCCACAAGCTGTACGCGATGCCCAATCTTCTCGGTAAGCGTCTTCCATCCTTCCCAGTCGTCTTCTGCCATCCCATCTTCTATAGAAACAATTGGGTACTCTTCGCACAGGCGCGCCAATTCCTCTGTCATTTCCACAGGAGTTAGCGTGCGCCCTTCCCCTGCAAGGTTGTACACGCCATCTTGGTAATATTCGGTGGCCGCACAGTCCAGGGCAAGCAGCACGTCTTGGCCGGCTTCGTATCCAGCTTCTGCCACCGCGTCCATAATCAAACCGAGGGCAGCCTCATTCGAATCGAGGTCAGGAGCGAAACCTCCCTCGTCTCCTACCCCGCTGCCCAGACCTTTCAACTGCAGTACTTTTTTCAGCGCGTGGTACACCTCGGCCCCGGTCCGCAATGCCTCTGCAAAACCCGGAGCACCAACGGGAACGATCATGAACTCCTGAATGTCAACGTTGTTGGCAGCGTGTTCTCCCCCATTCAGGATATTCATCATGGGAACAGGGAGAAGATGAGCATTCGGACCGCCCAGGTACCGAAAAAGCGGCAAGCCCACAGCAGCAGACGCAGCACGCGCGACAGCCATTGAGGTGCCAAGCAGCGCGTTTGCACCTAAACGCGCTTTGTTGTCGGTTCCGTCGAGATCACAGAGCAAATCGTCAACAGCACGCTGCCGAATAGCATCAATTCCAAAAAGAGCTTCACGAATCTCACTATTGACATGCGCAACAGCTTTTTGCACGCCTTTCCCACCGAAACGGGCGTCACCATCGCGCAATTCCACAGCCTCATGCGCACCTGTGGACGCTCCAGACGGAACAATAGCTTGCCCAAAAGCCCCACCTGATAATTCCACTTCAACTTCGACCGTGGGATTACCGCGGCTGTCAAGCACTTCTCGACCGTGCACTCCGACAATTGCTGTTTCCACACATTCTCTCTGCATGCAAGGTCTCCACAATGCCACGGGATCATCATTCATAAAAACCACCTGAGCACCAGCACCATTCTGTGAGCCGCAACGCGCGCGCAGGCGAATATGCAGAGATGGTACAGGCAATCACCCCCAGGGCGCTCCACAGACACCCAAGAAAAGACGCAGAGAATCCAAAAAACCTCAGAAACCCAGAAAATAGGAAGGTTCTTCCCCGAGAGCTTCTCGCTCTCGGTAAGCCAACTCCCAAAGTCTGGCATATCTTCGCAAAACTCCTTCAGGATCAGTCTCCCCCGCGGCACGCGCCAAAGCAACCAAAGCAAAAAGCGCACGCCCAACGTGCACATCAAGCACGCCAGAGAGCTCTTCTTCTGCACGAGCCGTCTTCTCGGCAGACGAGGCCGTGTCGACCAGCTCCGCCATGTCCGCAAGGGCAGCACGCACGACAGCAAGACTCTTCACAAAACCGGGGAATACTTCCACACCAGAACGCTCTACACTGGCACGCTCCGCACGTTTTTGCAGCTTTGCCACACGTGTCAAGGCAGGAAGAGGAAGCGGCACATCACCAAGAGCCGAAACTCTCGGCTTTTCGCGTTTTTTGCGCTCCTCCCACATCTGCAAAGGGTCTGGGGAAGTCGGTGGAAGCAGAGCCTGTGCCGTCTCCGGCCTGGGAGCCAGAACCTCGGTTTCCTCGCGTACGGGCAACATCGAATCGGCAACTTCAACCCCAAAAACGGCGGGGTGGCGGGACACAAGTTTGGCCACGATCCCGTCACATACAGAAGAAATGCCAAACGCCCCCGTTTCCTCTGCCAAGCGAGCATGGAACACTGCTTGCATAAGAAAATCCCCAAGTTCTTCTTCCAGCAAGCGATACTGCCGTATCTCATCAGAGTCAGGTGCAGGAAAGGCCTGCGATTGCACGCGCTCTTCGGGTGACATGTCCCCGTCAGCTCCGACCCCCTCCTGGTTGTCCGCCCCGTCGTCAGGCGGAAAGGGCGCCCTCGCAGGAAGAGCCTCAAGCACTTCAAGGACCTCATACGTTTCTTCGAGCAGATAAGGCACAAGAGAGTGGTGCGTCTGTTCGGCATCCCACGTACACCCTCCAGGAGACCGCAAATAGTCTTGCAAGGCAACGAGACGGGCAAATGCACTGCCTGCCGCACGATGTGTCTCCATCACAGGAAAAGGCATCTCCGTGTGAAAAAACGTAACCACCTCGACAGCAGCCCCTTCCTCTGGCGAACTGTCCGGTGAAGTATCCAGTGCAATGTCCGGTGCACGCTCCGACAAGATGCCCTGGGGAACTTCCTGGGAGCTCAGTGCAACAGAAGTCGCGACAACGCGCCCGGCGTCTTGTGCCCCCACCCCTCGGCCATGCTCCGCTTTCGCGTCTGCTGCCTCAGCTACCGGCAATGCCGGCAGCCAGAGACACGCGAGATGTCCAGGATCATTCTGACCATGATCAATCTCGGCGAGCGCAGCATGGTGCACTTCCTGCTCAGGAGAACCCGCGCCAAAGACAAGCGCCACGGGATGTTCGGGCGGCCAGTACTCAAGGCAGGTGAGCTTTGCCTCCGCCAAAAGATGACTGGTATCGAGCTGGGACACAAGCAGCGCAGGACGCGTGGCAGCTGACACCTGCCACGAAAGCAGCTGTGTCTCAAGACGGTGACCATCTGCCACAAAAAGACCGCACGACAGCGGATCCACTCGCACGGCTGCAAGCACAGGCTCAATAAAAGAAAGCCCATTCACGATGTTCACGCGTACTCCCCGAGCGGGCGCAGCCGTCTGGAGACGTGCCACGGTGGACTCTGCCACAAAAGGGGAACCCGGTACGCCATAGCACACTGGCGCAGCTGTCGACCCTGCGGCCAGCGCGGCAGTCAGCAATGCCTCCACCATCGCGTCATAGGCAGCATCGAGCGAAAAGGCTTCCTCATAGAAATGATCAAAAGAAGCAAACGACAGGCCCCGCGCAGTGAAGTCTGCTGCGACCGCATGGTGTCGCGTCCGCAAGAAACGCGTTGTCGCACGCTGCACAGTCTCAACTGCATCTACCGTAAGCTGCCTCCAGCCTGCAGGGCCAAGACCGACAACCACGATATGCCCTTGGGGCTCTGCATCTTTCTTGGTCTCGACTCCGGCGGAGATTTTGGGGGATTTCATGGCCCAGGAAGAGGTATAGGAAGATTATTCTCAGGAGCAGAATCGTTCCCGCCATCTTCTTCTTCCAGTACGGGTTCCTCTCCCGGTATGGAAACAGGGGAGCGCGGAGGAAGTATCGTCCCATCAGGGAGCGCGATACTGCCATCCGGCAAGAAAATCGCCCCTTCCAAAAAGTCGGCATCGATAGGATCGCCGCCTTCGGGAAAAGGCAGCACCGCGTCCGGGAAGAAACCCTCACCCTCAACAAAGCCAGGAGCTGGGCCTTCTTCGCCTGTCTGGAGAGGAACATCGGGCATCTGCACCTGGGATTCCGGGCCTCTGAGAAGCCATGTTCCAAAACGAGGATTTATCTGCACTTCCAGCGGAGCTTCGGAATTGAAAAATGGCTCGTACAAAGAGAAAAAGAACTCCTCGTAGATAGCGCTTCCCAACAGCGTGTTATCGGGAAAAACCGTAGGGGAGAGCACAGTCGGCTCTGCAGAGTCCACCTTGAGCACAGGATAGAACTCGCCCAACTGGAAAGGTGGTGCATAGTCGCCACCTTCGAGGGATGGCAAAAAATGAAAAAACTCGGGCGAAGATCGATAGATCTGGACAGGGAAAGCGCAGTCAAAATTTGTTCCCACCGCGGGATCAAACGAGAACTCATTGTGCACTGTGGCAAGATCTTCCCCTTCCTGCAAGCGGCGACGGGCCTCCATTCCCCGCTCTTTCGTGGCAACTGCCACACCCTCAAAACAGTAGTGAGTATCGAAACGATCCGGGTGCGCATCATAAAAAGCGTGGATCAAGGCTATGCCTGCATCAGAATTCATCGCATCGATCAGGGCCCTGCGCGCAACCACTCTGTCAATGAGCTCTTCGTCATATTCGTCAAACCGGTCGGCCAGTATTTCTTTGAGACGGTTCTCGACTTCAGTACGCCTCTCCTCATTTATTTTTACTGGATCATCAAGCTCTTCCAATGCAGCAGGAACCAAATAGTCCCATTGGATCTGCAAGGTGAGCACAGCCGCGACCGCCTGGGACGGAATACGGTTTTCGCTCTTCACGAACTTACCGGAATACAAAAACGTATCAGAGAAAAGGATTGCGAAAAGATCAGGGTTTTCCTGATACAAGTGAAGTTCTTCGAATAGATCATCCTGCGTAATGCTTTCTCCAGCAACACGAGCTGCATAAGCTTCCGTTTGCGAACATGCAGAGAAAAGCAATAAACAAGCAATCCCAAAAAGCCCGATCCGTTTCATGACTCAGCTCAGCTCCTGCAACAAGTCAGCAGTCCAGCCAGCCACATGTTTCCCCGAAACAGTGGCCCTGGCCCCTGCGCCTCTCCCGATAAGCGCAGGGTTCCGGTAGGGAACCACCAGCGTCTTGGCTTCTTCCTTGATCACCGCGTCCCGGTGTAAACGATGAAAGCGCATGCGTTTCGACCCAGTAGGAACAAGGCCTTTTAACGTCACTCGGTCTCGAACAAAAAGAATTTCTGTCACTCCGGCCGACAAAGCAAGCAATTTGATCTTGGCGAGATCCAGCAATCGGTCCACTTCCTCTGGGAGAAGACCGTACCGATCTTCCCACTCGTCACGCACATCGGCAATGCCTTCCTCATCTGCAGCGTCCGCCAATCGCCGATATGCCTCAAGCCGCAACGACTCCTTTGGCATGTAAGAATCCGGGATATATGCCTCGACAGGCAAATCAATCCTTACCTGTGCAGGCTCAACAACAGTCTCACCCTTGAAAGCAGCCACTGCCTCGTTCACAAGCTGACAATAGAGGTCAAAGCCCACTGCAACAATATGACCGGATTGTGTTGCCCCCAAAAGATTTCCCGCCCCACGTATCTCCAGGTCACGCATGGCAATGGCAAAACCGGAGCCAAGGTCTTGATGTTCCGCAATGACCTTGAGACGCTCGTATGCCTCTTCCGTGAGAATACGGCCCTCCGGATAAAACAAATAGGCATACGCACGCCGCTCAGAACGTCCCACGCGTCCTCGCAACTGATACATCTGTGCCAGGCCAAGAAGGTCAGCCCGTTCCACAATCAACGTGTTTGCACGCGAAATATCGAGGCCACTCTCCACAATGGTCGTAGAACAGAGAAGGTCATACTCCCCATCCAAAAAAGCCATCATCGTCTTTTCGAGCACATTTTCGGGCATCTGTCCATGCGCGATACCGATACGGGCTTCGGGAACCAGGTTTTGCACCGCAGCCGCTGCACGCTCAATAGACTGCACGCGATTGTGGACATAAAACACCTGCCCGTCACGCAAGAGCTCACGCCGAATTGCAGCGGCAATTACCTGCTCGTCAAATTCCCCCACATAGGTCAACACAGGCTGACGATCTTGCGGGGGTGTCGTCACCATGCTCATGTCACGAATGCCCGTCAGGGCAAATTCCAGCGTGCGCGGAATCGGCGTCGCAGTCAGCGTCAGCACGTCAACATTCAAGCGCAATTCTTTTAAGCGCTCTTTTGCCTTCACCCCGAAACGTTGCTCTTCATCCACAACCAGCAAGCCCAAATCGGCAAAGACAATATCCTGAGAGAGAAGACGATGCGTCCCGACCAGAATGTCGACTTTGCCAAGCTCCGTATCTGCCACCACACGTTTTTGTTCGGCAGAAGTAAGAAAGCGCGAAAGCATCTCTACCCGCAGCGGAAAGGCCGCAAACCGCTCTGAGAACGTTTGAAAATGTTGCTGGGCCAAAATGGTTGTCGGCACTAAAACTGCAACTTGGCGCCCATCTGCCAAGGCTTTCATCGCAGCCCGTACCGCTATTTCAGTTTTCCCAAAACCCACATCCCCGCACACCAGACGGTCCATCGGCACTGCGGACTCCATGTCTTGCAACACAACTGAAATCGCGTTGCGCTGATCCAGCGTCTCCTCAAAAGGAAAGGACTCCGCCAGATCCTGCATCATCTCCCCATCTGGAGAACTGGCACGACCCTTTGCACAAAGACGGGTTTTATACAGCTCCACAAGCTCGTCTGCGATCTCTGCCACCGCTTTGCGGACTTTTCCCTTGGCACGCGCCCAATCTGCTCCGCCCAAACGCGAAAGCCGGGGAGTATCGCCCCCAACATACTTGCGCACCGCGTCCACCTGATCGACCGGCACATAAAGCTTGTCATCCTTGGCGTACACAAGCACAAGATATTCGCGCGTGACCCCACCAATACCACGTTCAGCCATGCCTGAGAAACGACCAACCCCATGTTGGTAATGGACCACATAATCGCCTTCTCGCAGATCACCATAGACAGCACCCGATACACCTTTACGGTGCCGCATCGTACGCGCAGGACGGTGCACACGCCGCCGCCCCGCCAGGTCAGACGGAGCAAGGACGACAAGGCCGATTTCTCGAGAAATAAAACCCCGACTGAGCGGGGCCACTACCATGACTCCCCGGTCGGGAGCGCTCAGGTCCAAAGGCCCGTCAACTTCTCGCAAAGTCAACCCCTCCGCCTGCAAAGTCTCATGCAGGCGATGGCGCACCCCCTCCCCATCGGAAGCGACAACGACCCGCATCCCTTCCGCGAGAAACTGCTTGAGATGCTCGGCGAGCTGCTCGGAATGTCCGTGGAAAGACATGGCCGGAGCAGCTTGGTACTGCAGAGTATCCATCGAGTCAGGGATGGCAGGCGTTTGCCACACCAGGAGGTCAGGCGCATTCAGGGCAGTTTCGGGATCCAGGAAAAGACGGGGCGGAAAAAACCTCTCCGGGTTGCCGTCCGGCACCGCGTCCGCAAGACCGGCATCAAGCTCAATACTCGTATCCTGGACTACGAGAACAGGTACTTCTCCGGAACTACCTCCATCTCCAGATTTTCTCTGCTGCACAAGAGAAGGCACCCCAGGCTGCAAAGAGATCGACTCAGAAAGGGACTGCACAGGGAGAACACCTGCAACATCCCCTATCAGTTTTCCTCTCGTTCTTCCCGGCCTACTCCTCGCGCCGTTCCTGCCACTGACATCCGTCCGGGCGTCCCTGGGATCGAGCACGTCGCCCGCTCCGCCACCCTGACTGAGAGCTCCAAGTTCTGCAATATGAGGTAATTGCCAGGTTTCCGAGAGAGCATCGGCAAGGTCTTCTTCTTCACGCTGCAAATCCAGGGAGCGATCACGGCAGCGTTTTGCATCGCACACGACAACAAGCGCATTCGGAGGCAGGTGGGCGGCAACAAACGTCTTATCCACCTCGGCACCCCCAGGACCAACATCATCTCCCTGCTTATTCTCCTGCCCGTTCTTTTGACCTGAAGCGTGCTTCTGCCTGGCAGCGTCCTCACGCACAAACTCGTCGAGCAACCAGGGCAACCAGGATTCCATACCAGGAAAAAACTGTCCGTCTGCCAGCTTGGCAAAAGCCTCGATTCCCCCTCTTGGTCCCGTCTTCCGTGTAGAGAGGCGACTCGCCAGGCCTCGGAGAAAAGCAGTTGGTCGGACCTCACGACAAGGCAAAATCTCCACCTTGTCCGAGGTCCCCACACTGCGCTGGTCTGACACGGAGAACTGCCGGATCGCCTCAATCTCGTCGCCCCAAAGCTCGACTCGCAGAGGCTGTACGTACGTTGCAGGATAAATGTCGAGGATCCCACCACGAACGGCAAATTCCCCCCGTGCTTCTACCAAATAAGAACGCTCATACCCCATGGCGACAAGAGCAGCAAGCACCTCATCAAAATCGATACGGTCACCAACAGTAAACTCAATGACCGGCACATCCGACACATCAGGCAGGACACGCTGCAACAGCGCGCGTGCAGGCAAGAGCGTCAGGGGAGGAGGAGAATCGCCGGCAAACGCGCGAAAGGCAGCAAGACGCGAACCCATGGTCTCCATCGAAGGAGATACATGCTCATAGGGCAGGGTTTCCCAGGCAGGCAGGATCAAGGGAGGCGGACGGAAACACGCGATATCGGCGCTGACACGCTCCACTTCGGCGTCTGTCGCCAAAAGCCCAACAACAGGACGGCCGACCTGTTCAGGCAAGGCGGCAAGCCAGAGGGCGCGCAAACAGTCGGGGACAGCTACTGTGAGAGCCGTCCCGCGCTCAGCGGCTGTATGCAACCGTGCAGCGACAGGATGGCGTTCCACAATACGTAAAAGCGACCCCAGGGGAAACACCTCAGGCACCTCAGAAGAAACAAACACGAGAGAAAAAAATCAGAATCAGGACCACGAAACTCGGTCATCTTAGTCTGCAAGAACGAGAAACTCTTCCGCAATCAGAGAAAAAGAACTTGGCATATCCTTTCCCCAAGATAATGCCTCCGCCAGTATCCCAGCGAAAATCCGCAGGACCGCACAGCACATCAACTCAACGAGGAAATGTCTTTCTTGTTGTCCCGGACTGCTCGCCCCGGCGAGTCGGGGCCAAACTCCAACGCTATCAACTCTGAACTATGTCACCGACCGGACTGTCTTTTCCAAGAAAAATGGAAAAAGGAGCTATATCGCCCATCCCGCGCGAGGCCCGCCACACGGCAAGCTCTTCTCCAAGACGAGTATGGGGAGGTGCACCTTCCGCATACTCCATGCTCATCTGATAGAAGTTGATGCGGGCATCGAGCTTCGCAAAAATGGCATTCAAGCCAATGTTGATGCGCATAAGAAAAAGCTGGCTGGGAGGAAGCTGCAAGCGCCGCATCACTCCGACCTGCATCAAGGGGTTCATGGTGCTGGCATTTACCCACTCCTGGGTTACATGCCATTCAACGTCCACCGTGATCTGCTGCCAAGTCTCGAGAAAGTAATCCCAGATCTCTTCAGGGGTCACCTTGTCCGTGGCATTTTTCGTGAGATAACCCTGTTCATCCAGGGTCTGAACGAAGTCAACTCCCTTTTTGTCACGGATACCGCGCACGAATTCCCGGTTCCGATCCATCTCCTCTTGAGAGAAATACTTCACACACCCATAGTCCAAAAAGGCAATGCGTCCATCTTCCAGAAAAAGATAATTGCCTGGGTGAGGATCCCCATTAAACACATAATGACGCTGGAGAGAATCGAAAACAAAGCGGTAGAGCTTCTCTGCCAATTCCTGTTTCTCAGGCCCCGGTCGCTCAATCACCTCAGAAAAACTGACACCCTCAACCCATTCCATGGTGAGCACACGTTTTGTCGAGAAGTCGTTCCGTACAGCAGGAACAACAACGTAGGGGTGCCCCTCGTAAAGATCACCAAAAATCTGCTGGTTACGCGCCTCGATTTCATAGTCGAGCTCGTCGCTCACACGTGCCGCAAGCTCTTCCATCATCGGCTCTGTGTCTCGTCCCGGAAACAGGAGCTTGCCCAACGAGTTCATCATGCCCGCGTTGTCAAGGTCTGCCTGTATGGCTTTGTCAACCCCAGGATATTGCACCTTCACCGCGACTTCTGTACCATCAGGCAGGACAGCCCGGTGCACCTGCCCGATCGAAGCGGCAGCAGCAGGTATTTTGTCAAACTTCGCAAAAACCTTGTCCGGAGAAGCTCCCAGCTCTTCAAAGATGACTTGTTCCACCATGGCATAACTCATAGGAGGAGCTTGGCTTTGCAATGTCTGCAGCTGTTTTTGCAACTCTTCGGGAAGACCGTCCACAGCAAACGACATAATCTGGGCAAACTTCATCATTACCCCTTTCATGTTGCCCAGCGTCTGCACGATCTCCGCCGACGATTTTGCGTGCGCTTCTTCTCGCAATCTTTCACGATGCTCTTTCGAGCGAAAAACCCCCTTGAAAAAGGCGAGGGAGTGCGTCCATCCACTTTTGCAGGACATGGAAAAGACTTTGATCGAGCGACCGAAGCGACCGGTGTGCATCGTTCCATGACGCCCACGAAAGCGTAAGAAAACCCCCGCAACACACGCGGCAAGCAGAACGAGCAGAAGAATAAGAACGATAGCGTTCACACGGTCCCCCCGAACACAATGATGCAGCAGTTTTTTCAAATACCGCTTTTTGCCGAGCATTTTCTGAAAAAACAGACATTTACCAAATCAAGCATATTTCCTGCTTCCAAAGAAAAAAAAACTGCTTGCGGATTTTCGCCGTCTTTTTCCGACAAAACCAGACCATCACAGCGTCGAAAAAACCCACAAGAAAAAGCGCAAACAAGCCACCTCAGGAACAAGTACTCTGACAAACCTCATCCACCTGAAAAACCTCAGTGAAAGGCCTGCTGGGTCTCTGCCATCCCATGTTCAGCCCAATGGAGGACTATGTCAGCAGCCTTTTCCAAGGCGAGATCCGCCTCTTCTCGTTCGCGTGGGGAAAAGCCTTTGAGCACATAGGCCATCCCTGCCTTCTGCCCTGAAGGCTTGCCGATTCCCACACGCACTCGCGCAAAATCTGGCCCACCACAAAGCGCGAGCACAGACCCCACGCCTTTATGCCCGGCAGTCCCCCCACCCTGCTTCAAACGCACGGTACCAAGGGGAAGGTCGAGTTCGTCGTACACAACGAGCAAATCCTGCAAGTCCGTCTCATGAAAACGGAGCAGCGCCTTCACGCTTTCTCCCGAAACATTCATATAGGTTTGCGGCTTCGCGAAAAACAGCGTCTTCCCCGCGTAGGAAAACTTTGTCACGAGCGCACGTTGTTTCCCTGTACGCCAGGAGGCACCATACCGTGCCGCAAGAATGTCGAGTACAGCAAAGCCCACATTGTGGCGTGTCCCTACGTATTCTTTTCCGGGATTCCCCAATCCAACGATCAACGCGTCAGGAGGAGGATCGCGGCGTTCGGAACGATGGATTTTCCGACCTAACCCCATAGCAGACCCAACTGCTCAGAATGCAGGGGAACCAGGATGACAGGCCACTTTTGATCTTGAAGATCCTGCCGGGAGAGACCGCGAGAAAGCGCAGAACCGGCCGCAAAAAGCGGACAGCCCACGCTATCACACGTCAGTCCCCGAAAGCGCACAGGAAAGCCTCGGACTCAGTCTTTCTCGGCAGCGGCCTCGCCATCTCCATCCTCGCCGGCTTGCTCGCCACCTTCTTCTTCGAGTGCTGCAACCACGGCACGGGTCGTGACCAAACTCACAATCACTGTCCCAGGGTCGTTCAGAATTTCCACACTGTCTGGTACACAAATATCTGAAACTATGGCCTGATCGCCAACATGCAAATCGGCAATGTCGAGCTTGAGGGATTCCGGCACATCGCCAGGCAGAGCCAACACCTGCACAGCATGGATCTGCTGCTCGATGATACCGCCCTCTTCTTTCACCCCAATAGGCTCGCCCTCAATGTGCACCATCACCTCAGCGGTCACTTTCTCGGTACGCGATACCCGCAAGAAATCCAGATGTGTGTAAATATCTTGCACGGGGTGACGCACCAGGTCCCGGGCCATTGCCAAGTCGGTGCTGTCATCATCAAAAGACAGCGTAATAAGAACGTTTGCTCCGGCATCTGTCGTCAAAGCCTGACGCAGTTCTCGCGCGTTGACCACGGCGCTGCGAGACGCCTCTCCCTGCCCGTAAATCGTGGCAGGAACTTCCCCTGCCCGGCGCAAGCGACGCGAAGCAGCAGAACCTAGTTCTTCTTTAGAGCGAGAACGTACATTGAGAATGACTTCGGCAGCCATAGGCACCTCGAGTCGTAAAAGACATCAAAACTTATGGAGTCACGCCGCGAGAAGCCGCGAGGAAAAAACAGCGACAGGGCAGCCCTTTGAGGTTAGCTGCTCCCAAGGAGGAAGCGAAAAGGAATAGGCAACAGCATTGCCAAAAAACCAGCATTGTCCCTCAAAAAAGCAAGGAAAAAGGCGGATAAGCGTATCCGAGAGAACCCAGGAGACATCGCAAACCTGCGCCTCCCTCACGAAAAAACCTGTGCGTCACGCCCAGAACAATATGTCATTTGGGCGAAAACAGCATGGCGTCCACGCCGGTTGTCGACGTGTGACGCGCGTGTCACACCTGGTTGTATCCTCGAAAAATTTCTGACACAGATGCATCCTCGAACACAGCCCGGATCGCCGAAGCAATGATGGGCGCAGCCGACAGGATACGTAGCTTGTCAAACATACTGTCGGGAGCGACAGGAATGGTGTCGGTCACAACCACTGTCTCTATGGGAGCGTTTTTCAAACGATCAATTGCCGGGCCAGAAAAAATGCCATGCGTCGCAAGCGCATACACATCTCCTGCTCCATGCTCCTTCAAAAGACGGGCTGCCCCGCATATGGTCCCGGCAGTGTCAATCATGTCATCAATCAGAAGACATGTTTTTCCCGACACATTGCCAACGACCGCAAGTGCTTCTGACACATTATGCAGTTTGGCGCTGCGCCGCTTATAGAGAATGGCAACATCAGATTCGATCTCTGACGCAAATTTCTCGACCATCTTCACACGTCCGGCATCAGGAGAGACCACAATGACGTCTTCCTGAATCTCCTGGCGCACCCATTCCGCGAGCAAGGGCAGCGCAGTAAGGTGGTCAAAAGGACGATTAAAAAACCCTTGGATCTGCCCTGTGTGCAGATCCACCGAGATTACTCGATCGACTCCGGTTGCCTGAAAGAGATCGGCAACCATTCGTGCCGTGATTGGTTCGCGCCCTAATGCTTTCTTGTCTTGCCGTGAATACCCATAGTAAGGGCATACCGCAACAATCCTCTTGGCAGACGCCCGTTTCAACGCGTCGATCATGATGAGCTGTTCCATGATCATCTCATTGATTGGGTGTGAATGCGTCTGCACGACGAAGACATCAGCGCCCCGAACACTGTCTTGAAATCTGCAATAAATCTCACCGTTCGCAAACTGGGCAAGGTCAACATCACCCAAAGGTTGCTTCAGTTGTCGGGCAATTTCGGCAGCCAAAGCAGGATTTGACCGTCCTGAATAAATTTGCAGAGTCCGTTTAATGGCGATTTCCACCGTCTCCTCCATCTACGCCTGACGGATCCATCACACAGAATGTCCTACAGTAAAGATACCCGGAAAACAGCATAAGCACTGCCCAAGACAGCTCTTCACGTTGCACGTCAGGGTCACGCAAATCCACGAAAGGCCGCACAAGTCCTCAGCACTCGAGTTTCCTCAAAACATGCACTCGTTCAGTCCTGCTTTGAGACACCGGCACACACTCGACCGGACAGGCAAAAGCCGGCAAAGAAAACTGCCTTCACACCCGTCTTCTCCAGCACGCCTTCGGTGCATGCACTCGACCGCTTTCCCTACTCGAAGCCACGCCCCTCGCGGCCCTAAAGATACTCGGGACTTCCCTCACCGGGCATATTCGCAAGTCAATTACCGTATGCTGACCCACTGACCAGTGAGGAACATCACTGGTCAGCAAGATCCTCGACAAGATCCTCGACAAGGTTCTTCGACAGGCTGCCTTGCAGAACTCCCGGTCGGTTACGCTCTACCCAACCTTCTTCATGGCGCGCAGGCATGCCCTTGGCCAAAGATCCCGGCGGAACGTCCCGCGTGACAATTGCCCCAGCCCCAGTGTAAGCATGCCGGCCAATGGTGACAGGCGCGACCATGCGCGTTCCTGTTCCCGTTCGCGCGCCGTCTTCCACCACGGTCTCATGTTTCGCAATGCCATCCCAATTACACGTAATGGTGTTGGCTCCGAGGTTGACGTCTTCTCCAATAACGGCGTCACCCACATACGACAAATGAGGGATCTTCGATCCGGCACCCACACGGGCACATTTTGTCTCCACAAAAGACCCAATATGCGTATCAGAGGCAAGCGTGCTGCCACCCCGCAAACTGGCATACGGCCCTACCTGCACTCCTGCAGCGAGTTCTGCCTCGCGCACCACACAATAGCTCAAGGAACAGTCAGGCCCAATCACACTGTCAATCACCCGCGTGTCAGGACCGAGCAGACTGCCCTCCCCTATCCGCGTCGTGCCTTCGAGATGGCATCCGGGGAGAAGTTCCACATCTGCCGACAGCTCTACCGCACCACCCACATAAGTAGCAGCAGGGTCACGCATGGTCACTCCCTGTCGCATCCAATACTCATTCAGACGGCGACGCATCGCATGTTCCACTGTCGCGAGGTGCACACGGTCATTGACCCCTTGCACCTCCTCCTCGCCAGTTTCCACACAGGCGAGCCGCGAGGCCATTTGCTCGATCACATCCGGCAAATACAACTCGCCTTGGGCATTATCGGACGCCAGGTCAGCTATTTCGGAACGCAAACATTTCTGATCGAACATATAGGCGCTCACCACGACCTCGTTCAGCTTGCGTTCCACCGGAGAAGCATCGGCATGTTCCACAATGCGCAACACCGCGCCTTGAGCGTCGCGCACGACACGCCCATAGCCCGCCGGATCCGCAAAGCGCGCAGTCAAAAGGGTGCTTTGCGCGTGTTCGCGTTCATGTGCCTCGGCCATACGACGCAAGGTTTCTACCTGGATTAACGGCATGTCACCAGGCAAAACCAGAACGGCCGACGAGGTGGACGCCACTTTACCAAGGGCGCACCGCACCGCATCACCTGTGCCCAGCTGTTCTGGTTGCAAAACAACGCGTAACGGCACAGGTGAGTCCATACTCTTGACACAAGCAGTGACTTCATCGGCATGATGCCCCACCACCACCACGATTTCTGCAACTGGCGTTTCTCGATGCAAGCCGGTCACAGCAGACACCACCCATGCCAGCATGGGGCGGTCACACACTCGGTGTAGAACCTTTGGGACACGCGATTTCATACGCGTACCTTGACCCGCACCAAGGACAACTGCAACCAGGGACGTGGACACTGTAAGCCTCCGAAAGAGCAGGGATCACAGGAATCGCGTGTCAAACTGCATTATTGCTCCGGGACAAGGAGTCGAACCCTGACTGCATGGACCAAAACCATGTGTGCTGCCTATTACACCACCCCGGATTGGGCTTCATAGGATACAAGACGAACGAGGCGCTCCGAACAGAAATTTCCCAGACACCTACGTGACCTGGGACTTTTCTTGTGCTACCTCACTTCTCCTCGCCTCATCGGCATAATTCCGAAGAGTCTCGACACTGCCGCTGCCACCGTAGCACTTCACGGCATACGACAGCAGCGGCCCCGTGATTCCGGGAAACGCCCAGAGCATATCGAGAACAGCACCTGTTCTCGCGCTCCTGTGCGCTCTCGCATTCCCTTGCCCCTTCCTCGC
>DEIU01000073.1:0-2098 GCA_002352645.1 Acidimicrobiia bacterium UBA2766
GAAAAAAACGTTCCCTACTGGTTTACAGAAAACTTCTCATACCCCCGCTCCTTCGCGCATTTCATGACCTCTTCTCCCATGTGGGCCTTCCTCACGCAGACCTCTCCTCCCTCACCTTGCCGGAGCATGCCTCCGTAACGCAGACCTTCAAGAAATTGACTTCACCAACACCGATCTCAGCGGCGCCGATCTCGAAAACGCCAACCTCACCTGGACCAACATCCAAAACGCTTACCTCGAAAACGTCCAAGCTCAAAGGTATTGATCTCCAAGACGCCAACCTCGAAGACCATTTCCTCCAAGAACTCGAAGNNGCCTTTCCTCCACGACGAGCTCCTGAACGAAGCGTGGTATGAGAGTCTGGAGGCGATGAGCGGCGAATTTGATATGTATTCGTGATCTGTCCAGCAAAGGCTTGCCCGAAAAGCCGTCTCTCTTGGGAGGGGATGGAAAAATGAGCTTGTTCTGCCTTTGGGTTGGAAAAGGAAAAAAAGACTAGGGGCGGGGGCTTGTTTGAGGGGGTGAGGGGGATACGCTATAGGGGGTCTTCGATAAGGGAGAGGGGGATCGCTGTGCCGGCACAGACGATGAGCAATACTGCGATCGAAAAAGAAGCACGGAACTGGTTTGAGCAGAACTGGGATCCAAAACTGAGTTTGGGAGCATGGTGGGAGCGACTCGCCGCTTCAGGTTGGGGATTCCCAACCTGGCCGGCAGAGTCCCATGGGCGAGGGTTGCCACCTGAGGCGATGCGGATTGTGGCAGACGTGCGACGATCGGTTGGGGCGCTCGGGCCTCCGGCGGGAATTGCGCAAAACCTTGCCGGGCCAACCATTTGGACACACGGCACCGAAGAACAGAAAAAGCGCTTTCTTCCCAACATTGTGACAGGGAAAGAAATCTGGTGCCAGCTCTTCAGCGAGCCCTCGGCGGGTTCCGATCTCGCGGGCCTGCGCTCGAGCGCCGTGCGCGACGGCGACGACTGGATCGTGAACGGCCAGAAGATCTGGACTTCTGGTGCACAATTTGCCAAGTACGGCATTCTCATTGCGCGCACCAACTCCGAAGTGCGCAAGCACCGTGGCCTGAGCTATTTTGTGATCGAAATTGACCAGCCGGGCATTGAGATCCGGCCCATCACCGAGATGACCGGTCGGGCTATTTTCAACGAGGTGTTTTTTACTGACGCCCGTGTGCCCCACGCCAACCTGCTGGGAGAACAAAACGGCGGGTGGGGAGTGACCCTCACCACACTGGCGCATGAGCGCACCATGCTAGGTGCCGGCTCGATGGGAGGCGGCGGCATGGTCGGCCTTTCCATTGGCGAAAACGACCTGAATGCCATAGTGGGCGACCTTGTGCCGCACATGGAAGGAAGCTCCCGCACCGACAGTAAATTTGGCGGCCCGAACGGCGAGATGCTGGTAGATCTGGCCCGAAAATATGACAAGATTGACGATCCGCTTACCAGACAAGACATTGCACGGGTGTATACCCTCCTGGAAATCGGGCGCTACACGGTGCTTCGCTCCAAGGCTTCGCAGTCTCGCAGTGGACGTCCAGGCCCAGAGGTTTCCACTGGAAAGCTCGCGGCGAATGCCATGATTCGGGAACTACGCGAGTCTGTTTTGCGGATTCTCGGCCCTGCCGGTGTGCTCGCCGGCAAAGACGGAGAACTCGGTGGGCGCATAGAAAACATGGTCCTCTCGAGTCCGCTTTTCCCGATCGGGGGCGGAACTGATCAGATACAGCGCAATATTATTGGGGAACGGGTCCTCGGCCTGCCATCCGAACCCCGTCCTGACAAAGAACTCCCCTTCAAAGACATTCCCGCCGGCGTCTCTCTCTGGGGCAAAAAAGAGTAAGTAGCCCTTCGACTGCCCCGTGCCACCTGCCCTTTCGTGTTCGCTCTTCGGGAGAACGACTCTCCCGAAGAGCGGATACGGTGCGCTTTTCGCTTCACAAAAAAGACACGCCAACCGCGCGGACTCCCACCAGCGCACGCTGTTTCTCCGTGCGCTGCCCTCTTCATGACAAATACAAAGACTCGCCGCCGCGCGCAGCGGTGCCCTGCCACGCAGAGGGGCCTGCAAAAAGC
>DEIU01000073.1:2229-29631 GCA_002352645.1 Acidimicrobiia bacterium UBA2766
GTCTCACCGGGCAGGGTCTCATCCGGCACAGTCTCACCGGGCAAGGTTTCATCCGGCGTGGTATTGAGAGGACGCGGTTTCAATGGGTGGGAAACTCCATTGCCCCGAAAAGAACCAGGCGCCATATCCGGGAGGAATTCTGTGTCCGACACCTCGCGAAATGCCTTTTCCGATGGGACAGGAGAAGACGGCGAAGATCCACTGTCCTGCTGCTGTGAGGTTTCACTTTCGGGAGTGTCCTCCGGAGTATTTTCAGGACCGATTTCAAGATCTCCTTCGGAACTTTGCGGAGCCCGTCTTCTCTGCCGAGACTTTCCCTGACCAGGTTTTTCCTGTCGAGACCTGCTCTTCCCAGAAAAGATATCTCCGTTCCCATTCTCAGGTGTTTCCGGTGCATCTTGTTCGCCCACACCCGACTGAGTCGAGGGATCCGGCTTCTCCGGTCTCGCAGACGAAAGGCGACGGCGTCCAACAGACCTATCAGAAGGTGGCGGCAAAGACGATGGTGAAGACGATGGTGAAGAGGAACTCCGTCTGGGTAGCTCTCGTCTCTCTTCTCGTCTCTCCATGCTGCGCGCTGCCCTGCGCCGCGCTGCGCGTTCGACCCGCGCGACACGCGTTTCACGGCGACGCGCATTTCGCTCTTCTCGCACACGCTGCTGCTCGGCAACACGTTCTGTCTCGTACTGGCCTCTCCGGGAGAAACGTCCCAGGTTACCTGATTGAGAGCGGAGCTGTCGTAGATCCTCCCACCCGATCGATGTCTCGAACTCCGGCACTCCCAAGGTGACTTCTACACGACGATCATAGGAGGTGAGGTCGATCACACGGGCCCCATGAGGCAGGGGCGGCAGGGGAAGGGCGACGGCAAAAATCTCACTTGGGCTACCAAGGCCAAAGCCCAGCACATTCACCGAGAGAGGAGCCAGGCGCAACAGGTTGTTCTCCACCGTGAGGCCGACTGCTGCTTCTCCGAGACGCAGACCGGCAAGACCTGTGCGAGCGACCACACGGTCAGGACGAAAGCGGAGACGCACGGGCAGAGCTGCGATGCGTGTCCAGCGGTCAAAGGCGTCTTGCGTCACCGTGACACCGGCCGAAATATCAGTGATTCGGACTGTGGGTGGCAGGCGCAAGAGCACGCGTGTTTCTCCCAGTCGCACGTCCACACTCTCGATCAGCAGCCCCGCCACCGAGAGCTCGCGAAGCTGTACGCTCAAATTTGAAACACGCCCCAGTAAGATACCAGGAGACAAAGAGACGCGCACGCTCATTTTGACACCGAGCGCACGCCCTAAAATCCTGTCGAACTGGTCAAGTAAACTCATTGTTCTTGCTCTTGCAAAAGAAGTGGGAGACGCTGCATCAGCGGCAAGAGCGAGGCCACAACCGAGGCATTTTCGTCAATCTGCCCGATCAAGTAGCGAAGCTGGAAAACATCACGCACAAACATGATCGTGGCGAGGTTCGGCTCAATATTGTGTTCGAGCAGCACACCCACGGCTTGTCCGAGGGCGTTCATCACGCCTTCTCCACCAGAACCGAACATTCCCGCGGGCTGCAGGGATTCAGTGTTCGCCAGGGCCTCGACCAGGGCTTCTTTATCGGTTTCGGGTGTGACTGCGCCGGCGAGTTCCATGGCGTCGACCTGGCCCCGGAAGTCCCCGGAGAAAACGGTCGTGAGATATTTGAAGGCAGCTTGTCGGGTATTGTCGTCGAAGCAGCCCAGCGTGCCGATGCCGGCAATGCCAATCGATCCGTCTTCCAGAACGAGCAGGTTTTCGGGACGCAGGTCTGCGTGGAAAATGCCTTTCACCAGGCCGGTCTCGGCCGAGATTCCGACAAGGCTGTTCACGACTTTATCGACTGCCAGGGTGTGTGCGGCGGGCGCAAAAGGCCGACCACCAATGTCGTCAAAGACAACAGCACGCGAATCCACAAAGCCAGGCACTGGGCGGGGAATCACGACGCCCTCTACGCCGATTTCTTCGACTGCCAAGGCGAGAAGCACAGCGTTGAGCGCTTCGTTCCGCAAGTCGGTTTCTTCAATGATCTGGCGGGTCGCAAGCTCTACAAAAGCACCGGGGCGCTGTTCTTGCACCGTCGAAAACTGTGACTCGAGCGGGCCGATAAGTGTGGCGGTCACGCGGGCGTCACCACGCAACTGGCTAACGATGCCAGGCCGCTGGACACGCACCAGAACATTGCGACCGTCGTCAAGTGTGGCTCGGTGCATTTGTGACACTGGCGTGTACGCGACAGGGTCAGGCTCGACAGGACCAATCGCACCGTCGAAAACTTTCCGCAGCACATAGTTGACGGCGGCGGCGGGCACCGGCCGGCACTTCACAGGTCGACGGCGAATTTCTTCGACCATGATGCCGGGTGCAAGGCCTTCGCTGGCATCGAGAATACGGGCAATCTCCGCTCCCGAGGGGCCGAGAAATTCGCATTGGTCCCGTGTCGTACGGGCGATCATTCCTTTGGCCCATTCTTCGGTCTCATTCACAGGACGCAGATCGTTACGGAAGTCACCTGGCAAGTGTCGTAAGGCATAGCGTATTTGGGACAAGCCCATTGCCAGTCCTTGGCGCAGCATGCGCGCTGGTGGCATAAGACCGGGGGTTGCAAGACGGCGCGCGTGTTCATCCATTGTGGAACGGGACGCGAACAACGTGTCTTCCCAGTGGACAGCAGCGGCGGCGAGTGCTTGCGAGCCTCCCCCCCATTCTGATTCCCGAACCCGCTGAGCGAGGGAAGGAAGTTGTGTGCTAGTCATTTAGTACCCCCATGGCCTGACGGTGCCCAATTTTTTCTACGCAGCTCGCCCTACAGTAATCCAACAAAAACCGCAAAAAACGAACACCAATTTCATGCAGATTTCATTCTGTCACACACTCATTCAGACAGAACACTCCATCATGCTAAAAAAGAGAAGATCGTGACGGTTCGCCAGGCTGACAACTTTTGGCAAAGCGCTTTCCCAGCAACATATTGACGCATCCCAAGAACACATTTCCTCTTCACTCCTGGAGAGAGCATCTCAGTTTTCCCTGCCGATTTCCGACAATTACCAATAATCAGAAGCATGCTCGCGTTAATGGCTCGTTTACCTGGCTTTTACCCTACTCTCTTGTCTTTTTTGCTTCCTCATACGCGACACGATATTGGGCACGCAACGCCGTCTTGTAGAGCTTTCCATTGTCATGTCGCGGCAATTCCTTGACAAAGTCCACTTGTCGCGGACATTTGTAGCGAGCAAGATGTTCCCGACAAAAGCTCATAAGTTCAGCGGCGAGCGCGTCGGTCTGCACCACACCAGGTTGCAGCTCCACCACAGCACGCACCTCTTCGCCCCATTCTTCGTTTGGCACGCCAATCACGCCTGCGTCGCCGACAGCAGGATGCGCAAGGAGGACTTCTTCTACTTCAGCCGGATAAATGTTGACCCCGCCCGAAATAATCAGATGGGCACTGCGGTCGGTAAGAAACAGGTAACCATCTTCATCGAGATACCCCATATCACCTAGAGTAAAATAATCACCATCGTACGTGTTTGCCGTTTTCTCTTCATTCTTAAAATAAACAAAACGGCCAGAATTTGGGGCTTTTATATAGATAGTGCCGACTTCGCGACTTCCCAAGAGCGGGTTTTCCCCTTCGGGCATCCCATCAGAAGAAACGATCCGGATATGATCAGGAGAAGGCGGTTTTCCGACTGTGCCAGGCCGCTGCAGCCAGTCCTCGGGCCCTACAACAGTTCCCGACCCCTCGGTTGCCGCGTAGTACTCATGCACAATCGGGCCCCACCAGTCCAGGATCGCCTGCTTCACGGCGACTGGGCAAGGTGCCGCACCATGCATCACAAAGCGCAAAGAAGACACGTCATAGGAACGCCGCACTTCTTCTGGTAGAGAAATCAAGCGGTGGAACATGGTCGGCACCATATGCGAATGGGTAATCCGGTGTGCTTCCACAAGACGCAAGGTCTCCTCAGCGTCCCAGCCATCCATCAAGGTGACTCCCACCCCAGCAGCCAACGGACCCCGCAGCGAGATCCCAAGAGGAGCGGCATGGTAGAGAGGGCCAGTACAAAGGTGAAAAGATTCCCCTGGCTCGTACGCTGCCGAAGCAAAAAGAGAGGAAGAAGTTTCTACCGGGCTAGGCGGACGAAACACACCTTTCGGTCGACCCGTTGTACCTGACGTGTACAACATGCTTGTCCCGAGCGAAGGGTCCTCAATATTATGCGCAGACTCGGCATCACACGCCTCGTCATAGGCAACAAACCCCGCGATACTCCCCCCAATGGCAAGGCGCACAGTCGCAGCTGCTGCCACTTTGGCAGCACCAACCGCAGCGCCGGCAAAACGCGCATCGGCAATAAAAGCTTTTGCCTCGCAATCGTCAACGATGTAGCCGGCTTCTTCCCCCGTGAGATGCCAGTTCACTGCAGTAAGACGCACCCCCATGCGCTGGGCACCTACCACGACTTCAGGGAACTCCAAACGATTCGAGCACATAAGCGCAACGCTGTCACCCGCGCCCACACCCTGGCTGCGCAACGCCCGCACAAACTGGTTTGCCCGCGCGTTCAGTTCGCCAAAGGTGAGGTCGGCAACAGGAGAACGCAGCGCAAGCGAAGTGGGAAACCGCTCTGCCCAATACGCGATCATCATGCCGCAGACAGCTGCTTCACGGCGCACCTTCTCTTCAGTACCGGTTTCTTGCACCGTCTCAGCCATGATCCCCCTCTATGCACAACGCTTTTCACGCCTCCTGGAGACTATCGGACAAAACATGACATGCGCGAACAAAAAGGCCACAGAGTATGCCCGGCCGGAAAACCCATATTCGGTCCACTCACTCCACAGCACCAGGACAAACCCTCGCAAACCCCTCACGGCCCGGATCAAGTAAAAAAGCACGCAAGACCTCACGCACTAAACCTCACATCCCAAGCCTTGCGCACAACGCAAAAGCACACGGAGCGAAAAAACCAAACGAGCGTTCTTTCAGAGGGGCTGTGGTTCAATACCCATCTCGGCTAAATGCGAAAGACTATAAACCACTTTTCCTGTCATCTTTTTCGGGTCACCACTACACAGGGAAAGAGCCGCATCAGCCATCGCCTCAACCGGCTCGGCATGCTCCTCCATCCCGGCAGGGATCAGTTTGTGGTGCATCACACCGGGAGTGGCAACAACCCCCGACGGAGAAAGACAATTCACCGCAATACCCTTGTCGTATACCTCAGACGCCAACCCCGTGGTAAAACGCTCAAGCGCTGCCTTGCACATCCCGTAGACCGTACCGCCGCCGCCAATCTGAAACAGATAGGGCGGTCCCTGGGGATGACGAGCCGCCAAAGACGAAACCTGAAGTATCCAACCTCGCTCTCGTGCAAGCATGCCGGGCAACACCCGTTGGGAAAGATCAAACGCTGACGCGACCTGCACCTCCATCATGAGATGGAAACGGTTCATCGAAAAATCCGCCACGGGACGAAAAAAAGTCACCGCCGCATTATTCACCAGAATGTCGACTTGCCCATACAGGCGCTCTGCTTCTGCAACAAGTCGTTCTCGATCTTCTTCCACCGAGAGGTCGGCAACGATTGGGGCAGTCGTCCCCCCGACCGCCTCAATCTGGGCAACAGTCTCCTCAAGAGAGCCGGTAAACTTGCTCTCTCCCGCCCGCATGGTACGAGCAGTGACCACTACCGAGGCACCTTCTGCAGCAAAACGACGGGCAATGGCATTCCCAATTCCCCGGCTCGCCCCTGTCACGATAGCCACAGTGTCACATAACGTATCCACAGTATTCCCCTTTGGAAGTCCCCCTTTGCTCTCATCATATTCTTCAAAGAGTCTGGAAAGGTTCTTCCCGACTTTGCCCCAACAAAAGTTGACAGTCGCTCGCAACAAAAAAGTCTGCACAACGTCTGCACNNACGTCTGCACAACGCCACGTGCAAATAATGAAACGCACTCCGACAAAGGAAAGTTTTCCCGCGTTTGACGCGCCGAGACCCACACACGGGGACCGGCTTACCGGGGCAGGCCAAGCACGCGATCTCCCACGACATTGGCGAGAATCGCATTTGTACCACCTTGTATGGTGTAAGCCGGCGCGTAGCAAACCGCTCGTGACACTCGATCCCACAGCATCGCGTCAGCTCCCAAAACTTTCATGCAAAAAGACGCGACTCTCTGCTCGAGTCTGGTGCAGAAAATTTTCGTCGCAGCCGAAAAGCTCTGCGGGGCCTGACGGAGCACTTCGCGCAACACGAGAAGGCGCCCAACCCGGTAACCGCTCTCAATCGCGGCAACTTCCTGGCGGATCAAAGGATCCGTCATATCGGCTCTCGCCAGACTGTCGCGATACAACGCCCAATTGCTTACCAGACGGTCGATCCCACCCCGCTCGTGCTCAAGCTGACGCATGGTCTGTTGCCAGCTCCCGTTCAGTTCCCCCACCAGATTCTCCGCAGGAACACGCACATTCTCAAAGATCACTTCGCAGAAATCAGTCTCACCCGTCATATCGACGAGAGGGCGCACGGTCACTCCCGGACTCGACATATCAACAAGAAACTCAGAGAGTCCCCGGTGTGCTTTTGCTGCGGGATCGGTGCGGCAAATGAGATAACACCAGTCAGCTTGATGGGCAAAGGACGTCCACACTTTCGCCCCGTTCACCACAAATGCATGGCCGTCGCGCACTGCGCTCGTGCGTAAAGAAGCGAGATCGGATCCCGCGTCAGGTTCGCTCATCCCGATACACCACGCGGCCTTCCCTGCGATCATGTCGGGAAGAAAACGGCGTCTCTGTTCGTCGGTACCAAAGAGCAAAATTGACGGACCCATCTGACGATCACATACCCAGCTCGCTGCCACTGGAGCCCCGTGCCCGATAAGCGTCTCAAAAACGAGAAAACGCTCCAAAGGAGTACGACCATGACCACCCCACTTTTCTGGCCAGGTCATGCCAAGCCATCCGCGTTCTCCTAGTTCGAGAGCAAACTCACGACTGTATCCGTGAATCCAGCTCTCTTCCAGGATTTCGCGTCCCACCGTGGCACGAGCTGCAACCTCTGTCGCCACACTGCGTAGCTCTTCGAGCTCAGGAGGCAAAGCAAAATCCATAAAGAGCCCCTTCCCTGATCAGACATCGGACTCGGGCATCGGACCGAAAATACCGCTCCGAGCATACGAAGGCCCTTTCTTCCAACCCGAACTCCGCCTCTCTTTCTCTCGCATTCCCTCCGCTGCGCTCTTCTCTCAGGCTCCCCCCGGAATCGCACACAGAACAGACGTCCTCAGGACACGCACACCCGTAAGAAACACATAGACCGAGAAGAGAAAGCCCAGGAAGACCCCATAAACAAGGCATTCCACACAAAATTCACAAAGGTCCCATATCAAGCGAAGAAGGCCTCCCCCACAAAAAACCCAGGCCCGCAAAAACCTGCCAAAAAAAGTTTTCTCCCAGTTTGGAAGGAGAAAGTACCAACACGATATTTCCTATAGACCTCTCTGTCCCAAGTACAATTTCGCCGAACCATGAACACAAACTGCAATGTTCATGGGTTCTTTATTGACCCAAGGCGCACGCGTGCCAACCATCTGTCTGTCACGAGGAAATTGCCATGAAAATCGTCGTCGACCAAGAAGAATGTCAAGGGCACAACCGGTGTGTGGTCATCGCTCCTGAGCTGTTCGACACGGACGACTACGGCTATGCCCACGAGATGGAGGGCGGAGTCGTACCTCCCGAACTTGAAGAAAAAGCACGGCTTGCCGCTGCGAACTGCCCAGAAAGCGCTATCACCATTATCGAAGACAACTAAAACAAAGAGACCGGCTACCAAGACGGTCGGCAAAAAAGAAGAATACAAAGACATCTTTTTCCCCTGCAGAAAAACAAAGATTTTTCTGCAGCCAAATTTGGCTGCAGAAAAACAGCAGATCCCAAGAAATCTCAAAAAAAGCGAAGTATCGCTGCCAGACACACATGCCCGACATGAAGTCTTTGCAGACCCGCTCCGGAGGGGATTCCCAAGAGTGTCTACAGGGGTCCTCCGGACATCTACAAGAGCTGTGCACATATGATTTTAGGGGTTCCTTACAGACATTTCAAGGGAACCCTGTGAAAAAAAGTTGCGACTCTCCCCCGATCCCCGCTGAAAACAGATAAAACACACGAATCATCCGATCTACTGCAATAGACCAAAAAATCTGGAGACAAAAGACACAGGATACATAAAGTGTCTTTAGAACTCGCCAGGCAAGGGGAAGAAGCAAATGCCGGCAAACAAACCGCCTGTCACCGACTGGGAAAACGATTTCGACCATTGTGATGCAACCTACACCGCTGATCCTTTCCCCATCTGGGAAAATCTCCGTGCACAGTGCCCTGTTGCCCACAGCGACAGATACGGAAGAGTGTGGGTTCCGACGCGACAAGAAGACATTCACAAAGTCGCGTACAACCCAGAGTCCTTCTCCTCAAAAACAGTGGTTATCACGGGGCTTCTTCCCGTAGGCGACGAGGGCCTCGAAGCCCCTCCCATCACATCCGACCCACCTTTCCACACCGACTTCCGACGCATCCTGCTTCCCGCCTTCGGCCCGAAACTCATCGCCGAATGGGAACCGCGCATACGCGCGCTCGCGAACAGTCGTATTGATACTTTCATCGAGAAGGGAAAATGCGACGCCGCTGCCGAGTATGCCAAGCAGATCCCCGTCACCGTGATCGCTCTCATGGTAGGAGTACCCCCAGAAGACGGCGATCTCTTCACAGAATGGGTACACCAGCTACTCGAAGTCAGTCCGACTGATCCCGAGGCCGCGACAGAAGGTCTCGGCAGCATGATCTCCTATTTGAGCGCGAAAATCGCAGAACGCAGAGCATCTCCACAAGACGATCTCATCTCCACACTGCTTGAGGCCGAAATCGAAGGAGAAAAACTCTCCGACATGCGGATTCTCGGCACAGTCATCCTCCTCATGCTGGCGGGAATTGACACGACATGGAGTTCGATCGGGGCCGGCCTCTGGCACTTGTCCCATCACCCGGATGACCTCGCCCGTTTGGTAGACGACCCCAAACTCATGGACACCGCAGTAGAGGAATTCCTCCGCGCCTACGCTCCTGTCACAATGGCAAGAGAAGTTGTAAAAGAAACCCAACTCGGGGGAGAAACACTCTGCCCAGGAGACAAACTGCTCCTGCCCTTCCCCGCCGGCAACCGGGACCCAGCAGCCTTCCCAGACGCCGATAAGGTGCTTATCGATAGGGCAGTCAACCGCCATCATGCCTTCGGAGCAGGCATCCACCGTTGCCTCGGATCAAACCTGGCACGTCTGGAATTGAGCGTTGCCCTCGAAGAGTTCATTCGACGCATTCCAGCTTTCCACCTTGCAGACCCAGCAGCGGTCACCTGGTCCTCAGGCCAAGTCCGCGGGCCACGCGCCCTTCCGCTTGTGTTCGACAGCGTCAAGAGTTAAACCGCTCGCTGCTCCCCCACAGTCCAACAAATGTCAGAAATTGAGCAGGTCCGCTACAGGCTGCTCATTCCTCCCGCGCAGCCCAACGCAAAATGTTTTCCGTAAGTCGTTGTATGCGAGAATCAGCGATACCAGCACGAGGAAACTGCTTTTCCACCCCATACGGATTCGACATAGTCGAGATATAACGGCTCACTCCGTGCGCGTCCCGATCAAAAGAGAAATTGTCGAGACCCCAATTCCAATTGAATGTCCCTGCATTGAAGACACGAACATTCTTTCCATCATGTACTGGCCCTTCGACCAAAACAGATTGCTGTACTGTTACATCTCCCCTTCCACTTCGGGAGCGAGGAACCTCTGTCTCGGCAACAATCTGCGTCCCTGCCATACGCGGCACGGAATCAAATACTCGGTCGAATTCCCCTCCGCAAAGCACAGGGATCTCATCCCCGTTCTCTAATCCAGTACCGGCAAAAACCGGATGCAAAGTGTCAACGAAGCGTAAAGGCTGATGACCAAACGCCTCTTTTCCCACGGCAGGACGTCCCCAGAGGCGATCCAGCCAGCCATCGAACATTGCTCCCAAAAGAAGCTGCTCCGGCTGCCCCATATGCGGACTGCGAAAGAGTGCCGACGCGCGAGTGGGGTCTTCTCGCAGCGGGTCTTTTGCATGCGTACCGTCTCGCTCCGTTCCTTTCCAGCAGGTATAGACAGAAGAGGGGATCTTCCCGCCATCTCCGGCCTCTAGACGGCCATTCCAGTACACATTATTTGCGCCAAAGTTCACAATACCCACCCCCTCCGTTTGGGCCTTCGCGAGCGCGTCCCTCATTTTTGCGCTCCAGTACTCTGTATGCCCCGACAAAATAATTGTCCGCACTTCCGGACGGACAGGATGGGATATCGCCCGACCGCTATCCCATCGCGGGGACCCCATATCAAAAGAAGACGCGTAATTCAATGGGAAACCACGTCGCTCTAAAAACCGAACAAGACGATATTCAAACCGAAATAGTTCTCCTGCCCCAGGGGCTCCCCACGCAAAAAAAGAGAAAGGACGCGCGAGAGAAACAGAAGAAGATGCCCCAGGGTGTACCGGACTTGTGACAGAACGCTTCAAAATATTGTCGTAGTAAGACCAAAAAACTTTTGGGCCAACCCGAAAAGAAGCAAGATTCGAATACCGAGAACCAAAGGAATAAAGACTGTTCCCACCAAATTCGTTGTATCCATGCCAGGTGTCCTGTCCCAGAAGTAAAAGATAAGGTGCACTAGAACGTTGATCTCTCACAACGAAAGGAGCGTATGAAGCACGCCCATCAGAACCCATAAGACGGAACAAATAGATGCCTGAAGGCCAGGAGGCACCATTGTCCTCCGTGGGAATCCTGATCGCAACCGGCCAGTCTGCACACTCGATAAGGCCATTTTCCCGGGCCGGTGGCACCTCTCTCGGGGACCCTGCTTGCACGAGAAAACGCGGGGCAATTCTCCGAGCTCCAACACCATCGTACCAGCCAAGCCGAAAGACATCCACGGCAACATCCCGCCCCACATTGGGACCCCGGACATTAAACCGCAAAACGACCTCTTCACCTGCCTGCACACTCGGGGGAAAAACATACCCGGAAACTTCATATTCCGAGGTCACACGCTTCGAATATTCCCAGTCAGACGAACCTGGCAAAACATTTTCGAAAGCTATCGGATCGTTATAGGAGAAAGCCTGTCGTGGAATACGCAATATCCCAGGGAAACCCGCCGAAACGGCTTTTCCCATAAGAAAAATTCCCGCGCTTTTTCCCAGTATTTCACGACGGGTTACTGCCCCGGGTACCCTCGGTGCCCTCACTACTCCACGATTTGGGAACCCGACCACAAGAACTCCCCTTGCCACACATTCTCTTTGGTTCTACCAACATACAGCACAATACAATTTTTTCCCTTTTAAACCAAGAAAAGCTTTACAGAAACCAAAATGTGGAAGAAAAATAACCAGTCAGAATTTTTACTCGAGAAAAAGAAAAACTCGCAATACTTCAAATCCAGAAAGCTCAATCCCCGCGTTCCACAGTTCCAAGACAGGAACAACCAATCAAATCGATTCGCAAACGTATCGATTATTCACTGAAAGACAAAACGGGCAACAAGGGTTTCTCTCTTGAGTAACACCGTTGGAGATTTCTCAGGCCCTCGAACCTAGCCTAAAAATCTCTGGTACCAGCACATAATCTAGGGGAACAGTTACTAGTCCAGATACTATTCCTCTAGACAAAATAAGCCCTACACTCAATGAACTGATTCTCTCTTGTCACTTTCACCACGCACAGTTTCCACCCAAGAGGATTTCGTTCGTGTCTCGAACACGCAGCGACCTCTACACGAGACATAGGAGAGGCATGGCAGAGCAAACCCTCGCACAAACGCACCCCATGGCACGGCTCCTACGCCTCAATGACAAGTGGGCCACCGATTCCTCTCTTACGGGAGCAAAGGCAGCAAACATTGCGTATGCCGCACGTATCGGCCTGAAGGTCTCTCCCGGCTTTGTCCTTACCACCGAGAATCACGCGACAGGCAACACTCTCGAGACCAACAAAAAGTACAACCTCCCCCATGTCGAACCACTATTAGAAGATCGCGACTTCCACCATAACCTGAAGAAGGCATGGGCAGATCTGTCTGACCAGGGGCAACTTTCTCTTGTTGTGCGCTCTTCCTCCACTATTGAGGACACCGCGGCCTCGTCCTATGCAGGGGTTTTCAAGTCTGTACTGAACGTACGGTCTTGGCACGCCTTTCTCAGCGCGGTCAACACCGTACTCGCCTCTGTTCCCTCAGAAAACTTTCTCGCGCCGGACATCGCATCAACCACAGGCCACATGGCCGTTCTCGTGCAACGCCAGCTGCATGCAGACATCGGCGGGATCATGTTCAGCGCCGATCCCGTCACAGGAAGAAATGATCGTATCGTTATTGTCGCGGGAAGAGGCATCCCGGATGACCTCGTCGGCGGGAAGGCAAACGGCAACGAAATACATCTGACACCAAAGGGAAATGTCCTGCAACAGACCAACAAGGCACGAAGTCCGCACACAGAAACCGTGACCTTACGCAGGCGGCAACGCCGCCAACTCGCACGTTTAGCAGGACAAGCAGAACAACTCTATGGCTGCCCACAAGATATCGAGTGGGCATTCGACGCAAAAGGCACCCTCTGGCTGCTGCAAAGTCGCCCTATCACGACAGCACAGCACAACCTACAAGCAAAAAGCCCCCTCTTCGGTCCGGGCCCTGTCGCCGAAACCTTCAGCGCGCCGCTCTTTCCTCTCGAAAATGACCTGTGGATTCCGCCCCTGCGTACTGCCATGCGAGAATCCCTTGGCATCCTCGGCACCTCTTCTGCCAAAAAACTCGCAGCTTCTCCTCTTGTCCTCACTCTTGGAGGACGCGTTGCAGTTGATCTCGACATCATTGGAATTGCCGCTTCTCGACCGAAATGGCAAGAAAGACTCAACCCAGTCACAGGAATCCGCAAAATCGCCGTGAGCTGGAGAGTGGGAAAACTCCGTGTCGCCTTGCCCACACTGGCAAAAGACCTCATTACACGGATCGATACCGATTTGGCCGATGTTCCCAACCTCACTGACCTGTCAGAAAAAACCTTGCTCTCTCTCCTGCAACGCACCCAAACAGCCCTGGTAGCCCTGCACGGACATGAGATCCTCGCGGGAATGCTGCTCGGTCCCGACGCGACCGGACCTTCTGCTGCCGGCACTGCGCTCGCAACCCTCACACAACAGAGCGCAGCGGGCCTTGATGACGCGGCGATTATCGCGCAGAAACCAGGGGTCCTGATCTTGATCCCCCCAGGAATCCGTCCGTCTTCTCTTCCGCACACTCCGGGACAACGAGTCCGGATGAATACCTCGCATGCCCATACGAGCAACAGAAACAACGGCAGTCAGGCACATACCGCAGAGAAGCAAAAGAGAGAAAACGAGATCAGCCAGAATATCCCAGTGTTTTTTTCTCCGGTGTCGGAGACAGCAACGCCCAGTGCCGACCTCGACTTTTCTGTCAAGCCCAAAGCTCTAGAAACAGACACCGATTCCCTCTTCCTCTTCCGAGAAGCACTGCGCGTACGCGTCCGATGGACACAAGAGCTCGGCGCCCGCGCTGCCTGGGAACTCGGCGCCCGCGCAGTCGCCACAGGCGGCATTGAGAAACAAACAGACGTCCTTTTACTTCGCCTTGCAGAGCTCGACGATACAGTGCACGGGAAAACCCCTCACCCTCTGCTCGCAGAACGAGTTGAGACGCTCTCGTCTTCCCCGCTTCCCACGGCTTTCCGATTGGCAGAAGATGGCACGCCCATTCCCGAAATGGACTTGCAATCCCGCCAATCGCGCGGCGCTGGAGGCGGCATTGCAACAGGAATTGTGGTGCACTCTCCTGCCGATATTCCGCCCAAAACCATGGAGAAAATGGCCGGGCAGGAGAGAGAAAACCATATTGTGCTTGTTGTGCAAACCCTCGATCCTGAGCTTGCGTCTCTTCTGCCACACCTTGGCGGACTCATCTCCGAGACTGGCAGTGTCCTCTCCCACCTCGCCATCTTGGCACGAGAACTCAAAATACCGACGATTGTCGGAATTCCCAACGCCCGCGCACAATACCCACCAGGCACAACAGTCTTGGTGAATGGGACAACAGGCGAAGCAAACATTCTTGACGCTGCGCCGGACTCCGCCGGCATCCGAAGCGGGAATCAGGCAAAGACGCCGGACAGTAGCGTCCTGAACAGTGACACCACCGGCGAGAAAGAGACCGCCCGATGATGAAACGCCTCGCGATAATCATCGCTCTTCTCTCGATGATCGCTACTGGAATATACGTCTTCGTTTATCTGTACAGGTGGGAATGGAACCGGGCACTTATTGCGGGCGTCCTCTTTCTCACTGCCGAAGGTGGTCTCACTACGATTCTCATACTCGGGCGCCTGCAACGCCTCGAAAACGCACAGGCAACTTCTTTCGCACACAGCGCCGGCGCAGGAAACAGAATGCCCGGATACGGAAGCGAACAAGCCCGTCTTCTCCAGGTCATTCAAGAGGTATCTTCCCCTGCACAGCGCGCTCATTTTGCCTGGCTAAACCAGGTACAAAAAACCACGGATGACAATAGAACCGGGGTATTTATTCCGGTTCTCATTGGCGCAGGACTCGTCTTCTCGACTGTGGCTTGGATCATTGAAAAGATCGCACGTATGACCGCAAACCCCACCTTGGAAAAAGGCCTGGCAGCGCGTCTTTCCCGGCTTTCCCTCCCCGAAGACGGCTTTCTCGACCCCAATCCCTCAACAGACATCCTGCTCACTCCTGTCATCATGAAACAAACCCCATGAGAAACATTGTTGCGCTATTTCTAGGCGGCCTCGCTCTCTTCTTTCTCGTTTTCTTCTTAGCCGACGCCACGCAGACACGAAGAGACGAGCTTGACGCAAACACCGAGACCCTGATCGAGTTCTCCGTCAAGACTCACCACCGCTTCACCCCCCATGCGATAGTCGCAGAAAGCCTGTGGCTCACTTGTTTTGGCATCATCATCCCCCCCTACAAAGTGGCGGCTCCTCTCGCTCCAACCGCAGATAAAGATCACTATCAAGTGCTGGTCCGCCCAGCTCTCGGGCGTTATGGACAGCGCAAACTCACAGGTTGTCTCGAAGACGTCATTCTCGACCACGCGCAAGCAAAAGTCGAACTCATCAAACACTCTTAACGTGAGATACTGCGCACGTAGGGAACAAAGCAGACGCGAGATCGACACGAAATCAACGCGAGACAGAGTTCCGAGATAGCCGTCAAAAAGACACGGGCAAGATATTCTTCCCCTATTTTTCGCAGCGCACTCGTTTTTTCCTCATTTAATGTACGAGTACATGCGGCGGGGCGCATCGAGCACCCGACTCACTGCCACGAGAAAAAGAGGCGGCTTGCGCACACGATCAGGACGAAGCCCTGCGGCCCAAATGATCTGCTCAAGCGAGGGCGGCCCGACTTCGAGATTTGATCGCAAGGCGCTCGGAGCGTCCGTCGTGCCCATGGCGACCAGATAAGCTGCAGTCATAGTTCCGGTGCGCCCCACTCCGGCACCACAATGCAAAAAAGTGATTCCTGAGCTGTCACGTAGGATATTCATCACTTGTATAATTTGATGGTTTGTCGGAGTCTGACCATCCCGAATCGGAACATGGTGTCGCACGAGTCCGAGCTGTTCCAGTCTCTCCTCATCCACTCTCAGGTTTCGCTCTGCTCTGAGATCAACGATGGTCGTCACACCCGCATCTGCCAAGACCTGGTAATCCTCCGAAGAAGGAGCACTCCCACGCCACAGACGATCATCGACCACGCGGAAATTTCCCACATTTTGCAGCCCTTCGAGTGACCCGTTCGACCGTAAGCCTCCGAGAAAAGAAGAAGCAAAAAAGATCAAAAGATTGCCTACCAGCAAGAACAGGCAAAAGGCCGATAATCCACGTTTGATGAAGCCCCCTGACCACGCGAAAGGCGGCGAGGCAAGGAAAAAAGTCGCATAAGGAACTTTTCCCAACTTTGAAAGACCTGAAAAAACCATTGCAAAACCGAAAGGAACTTTTGAGAAACTCCGACAAAAAAAGCGCAGAGGATAAGGGCATGTGACGGGTAAAAACCCCTCAGCCCCCCCACACGTCAGACAAGGAGAGAATGAGTCTGCCGGCAGAGAAGCCCGCTTCTCAAACCAGGAAAGACCCAAGGCACGAAAAGACAATTGTCGACCACTCCTGCGATACGTAAAAAACTGGAGAATCCAGACCACGACACTCTCCCACCAAATTTGGGACCTGTGCTCTCCTCTACAGGACCAGATTTTTTGCCGTATTGTTCTCCTTCCAAGAAGAAGAACGCTACTTTGTTGTTGTGCTTCTGATGTTGTTTATCACGATAAGGCAACTCTAAAGACCATACACAGGAAACACGGCAACAAGGTTCCCAAATTTCCTCTGATATTCCTGCCTTCTACCCCTGGCAATCCAGCAAAAAACAGGAAATGCTGAAAATACGAGAGGGAATGCCAGCAGAAGCATTTCAAAAAAGCCTGCGATATTTTCTACGAAAATGTCGCCAAAATCTGGAGAAAGCGAGAAAATGGAAGTCAAAGAACTCATCCATCGTTCCCCTATCACTGTGTCAGAAACTGCCACTCTCCAAGAAGCCGCCCAGCTCCTTATCGAAGAAACCGTTGGCGCACTCCTCGTCACAAAGGCAAATACACTGATTGGCATCGTCACTGAACGAGACATCATCGCAAAAATTGCCGAAGGCGAAGAATCCACAGAAACCCTACAAGACCTTATTGTCCTTGATCCCTTTTCCGTCACTCCCGCAACGTCTGTTGTAAACGCAGCAGAGCTTATGGCAGAAAAATGGATCCGCCACCTTCCCGTCCTCGACGAGAACGGCCTTTACGGCATCATTTCCATCCGTGACCTTATGACTGGGCTTTTGCTGTCAATCGACAGCAAACCAGACTGGTCCGACCTGCTCCTTTCCCTACTGAAGAAAGAAAGTCACAAGGAAGAACCAGTATCCTCAGAGTAATAATAGAACGGAAAGCCGACGAGAAGAACAAACCCCAGAAAAAATAAGAACAAACACAAAAAAACAAAAGTAAACAATATAAAACGTGAATATATCACCGATATTCACGGGCTGCTTCCAAAAAAGTACTTTTTCTTATGTTTCCCAGACAAAATAGCCTCACATTTCCTGCTTCCTTTCCGCTTTTCTCACTCATTGCCCACAACAACCTTGTACCGAACAGATGAGAACATTTCCCTGTTGCTTTCTCCCTCTTCCTTTGTCTTTCCTTTTCCTCAGGAGCATCAGCAAACACTCCAATAACCAAGAAAACTCCGACACTTACCAGGAAAAGAAGAAACTTTTCATAAAATAATTGTCCTTCACAGGTAAAAAAAGGCTTTTTTCGCACCCCAAAAAACCGCACCCCAAAAAACGAAGAAAATACTGCTACCCCACCCCCACATACTTCCCATTCTCCCTGTGGCCTCTGGAGATCCATCTGCTGTTTGTCTTGTGGGCGAGTGGTTTTGTTGCGGGCATCATGTTTCGTGAGCCAGAGGATAAGGACGCGCGCTGAATCGCGCGCGGTGAAAATAGTCAACAAGAAACACGCCTGCATCGCCTGTTTTTGCGCTTCTTCTTGCTCTCTCAAGCTGAGGGCACGCCTTTTCGACAGTCTCTTTCCTGCAAATTCAGGTCTGCAAAGCGGCAGAAATCTCGTCCAGGATTGCAGGGTCATCAATGGTGGAGGGAGGTTGGTAGGCATGCCCGTCGGCGATGGCTCGCATTGTTGCGCGCAGGATCTTGCCGGAACGCGTTTTTGGCAGACGCTGCACGACAATTGCCCGTTTGAAAGAGGCGACAGGACCAATTTTGTCTCGCATCAGCTGTATAAGCTCTGCTTCGATCGACGCGGGACTTTCCACAACGCCCATTTTCAAGACGACAAGACCCAATGGGACTTGTCCCCTGAGCGCATCGGCAATGCCGATCACTGCGCATTCGGCAACTCCAGGGTGTGCAGCCAGGACTTCTTCCATCGCGCCAGTCGAAAGCCGGTGCCCCGCAACATTGATCACATCGTCGATACGGCCCATGACAGACAGATAGTTGTCCTCGTCCACACGACCGCCATCTCCTGTGAGATACCAGCCTGGGTACCGTGAAAAATATGATTGCACGAAACGTTCATCATCTTGCCAGATCGTGAGAAACGCGCCCGGCGGCAGGGGCAAACGCACCACAACGGCACCGTCCTCTCCGCCTGGTACTTCTTGCCCAGCTTCGTCGAGTATTCCCAATTGATAACCGGGAACTGCATGCGCAGATGACCCTGGTTTAATGGGGAGCTTCTCTATTCCCAGACAGTTTCCGGCTATGGCCCATCCGGTCTCGGTTTGCCACCAATGGTCAATGACGGGCACTGCCAAGAGTTCACATGCCCAGTGGTACGTGTCAGGGTCGGTGCGCTCTCCGGCGAGGAACAAGGCTCGTAGCGATGACAGATCATACTGCTGGCACAAAACTCCTGCGGCATCTTCTTTTTTTACGGCTCGCAACGCCGTCGGAGCAGTAAAGAGTACTTCCACAGCATGGTCGGCGATTACTCGCCAAAAGGCCCCGGCGTCGGGAGTACCCACAGGCTTTCCCTCGTACAAAATACTGGTACAGCCAGCCAGAAGTGGCCCGTACACGATATAAGAGTGACCAACGACCCAGCCTACATCAGACGCCGCCCAATACACATCGCCTGGGGAGACTCCGTACACATTCTCCATGCTCCATCGCAAAGCGACAGCGTGACCACCGTTGTCTCGCACTACCCCCTTTGGTTTTCCTGTTGTTCCTGATGTGTACAAGATATAGAGAGGGTCGGAGGATCCCACCTCCACGCAGGGAGCCGGGTGAGCGTCCTTGATTGCTGTCGCCCAATCCAGGTCACGTTCCGCGTGTAATGTCGCAGCAACCATGGGCCGTTGCAAGATCACGCACGCGTCGGGTTTGTGTGTGGCAATCTGGAGTGCTTCGTCCAGCAAGGGCTTGTACTCGAGAACACGCGTCCCCTCAATCCCACACGAAGCTGACACTATGACTTTTGGTGTGGCGTCATCAATGCGCAGTGCGAGTTCAGCTGGAGCAAACCCACCGAAAACAACAGAGTGCACGGCACCGATGCGGGCACATGCCAGCATCGTGATTACAGCTTCGGGAACCATGGGCATGTACGCCACTACCCGGTCCCCTTTTGCCACTCCCAAACGCACGAGTGCCCCGGCAAAAACTGCGACCTCATCACGTAGTTCGCGATAGGTGTACCGGCACACTGTGTCTGTGACAGGGCTGTCGTACACCAGGGCGAGTTGTTCTCCCCGTGTCTCGTCAGCTCCATCGCCGCCGTCAACCCAACGGTCAAGTGCATTGAAACAGGTGTTCAAACGCCCATCAGGAAACCACCGATAAAAAGGCGGCGACGTATCGTCGAGCACCTGACTGGGCGCTTTCTCCCAATGGATCGCTGTCGCAGCATCCCCCCAAAAACCTGTTGGATCGTCAATGCTGCGCGTGTACGTATCGTTAAATACTCCCATTCGTTTAAGCTAGTCATCGACCCGGTTTCTTCGTGTTTTCTCCGCTATTCTCCCTGACAAGAAGAGGCCCTACCTGCAATGGCTGCTCGCACACATCGAAAAAGTCAGCGGAGAATTCACCGCAAAGACCACAAAGCCAGAAAAGTCACAGGGCGAGAAACACCGCAAAAACCGCGACACCAACAAGATTTGTTCCTGCCGCGGTTGCGCTCATCAAAAAGGCGATCTTCAGGCCGTACGGCGTAGCACTTCGCTCACTGTTCCTGTAGTCACATCGTACATTGCACCAATAATCAGAGTGCCCCCGGCAACAAGTGGAGAAAACACCAATGTCTCCACATCTTGTCGCAGCCCTTCCGCAGGATCTGTAAAAGGCAAAAAGTCGTATTCTCCCACGTCCACGCCGAGATCGGTCTCGATTTTCGCGGCGAGTTCCACATTCGTAAAAGAAGACATACCACAATCGGTATGGTGAAGAAGCAGGATCTCTCGCGTCCCCAACATACGCTGGGAGACAACAAGCGAACGGATCGCGTCATCAGAAGCACGACCGCCCGCGTTCCGTATCACATGAGCGTCTCCGAGCCGGATGCCAAGCGCAGCTTCGGGATGAAGACGAGCATCCATACAGGTAAGAACCGACAGGGCTCGAGCAGGCAAGTGCGACAAACCTTGCGAAGCGAATTCTTCCACATAGGCATTGTTCATTTCCATAAGCTCATCGAACACCGTCATGTGCGCCTCCTCTGCTCTTCCGCGGGTTACCAGAGTAGAGAACCCCAGGATGCTGGAAATTGTTCTCTGCCCAGTACACCCAAACTCAGAGCCCTACACGTTCTTATGCCAGAACGGAGAATAGGGCAAACGTCTGACATTTGTGCCTTCTCCAGCTTTTCCAGGAAACAGGGAAGAAACCAAGCTTTCTTCCCGAAAATCAGAAGAAAAAGAAATCTCACAGAGTAAAAGCACTCATGCGCTTGCGCATAATCCCCAAAAGCTGTTGTTGATCTTCTGTCGATATCCCGGAATCACCCAATGGACCGGCCATGTTCAGCAGCGACGCCAAATCCCCTTGCACTTCAACGTCGCCAGACATCACCGACTGCATGAGCATCTGTTGCATATCTCCTTCTTCTTCGGTCATGAGACGCTTCGCCGTGTCATAGGTAAGCACAATGGTGGTCTCTGCTTCATCCACAAATCCCGTGTCAAAGTTCAGGTCAGCAAGGTGGAGCTCGACGTCCCCCTCAGGACCGTCAATAACTTTGAGGTTCAGCACGAGAGCAGAAAGAGTATCGAGCGGCTCGCTCATCTTTTTCACTTCGTCAAGCCAACCATTCGACAAAAACTGATGCGCCATCTCTCGATCCTTCCATGATTTTTGCGGCTTTTCCTGAAACCGCACCTCATGCAGGCAGCGCGCTCCCCTACCCCTTCTGAAGTGGCGACTTGAGCGAGGCCGCCTTCATTTGTGCGCACTTCGCCCGAGACAAGCACCTGTCTACTTGTACGCATCGTCCTGTACGCATCGTCGCAGAAATATCACTCAAAAAAACGCAGGGAAGAAACATGCCTGGCACTTCCGTCCACATACGCAAGATTTTCCTCTCTCTATTTCACTTTTGCAAATCTTCTTCTACACTTGCAAGATCAACGAGCGGTCGTACACAAAAGGCACACGCGCCATGACAGAAAAAAAAGATAAAAAAACTCTCGACGATAACAAAAACAGGGAAATATCTTTCGACCTACGTGCTCTCCGACCACTTGACCTGCTACGATTCATACAAATCGCGACTGTCCTGGCACGCTACGGAGCTATTGAAATAGTACGAAAAACACCTCGTCTTGTGCTCCGCCCCCGCAAGACCTCCCCCGAGGTGCTCGCAATAGCAGTCCGCCGATCCTTTGTCCGGCTTGGTCCAACCTTTGTGAAACTCGGACAAATCATCGCCTCAAGTCCGGGTCTCTTCCCTCGCGCGTTTACCGAAGAATTCCGCAAATTACTCGATGCGCTTCCTCCCGAACCGACTTTTCGTGTGAAAACAGTCATCAAAAAAGACCTGGGGTCACCAATAGAAGAACTTTTTTCCTCTTTTAACCCCAAGGCAATTGCCGCTGCTTCAGTTGCCCAGGTACACGAGGCCCGGCTCCCTGATGGGACACGTGTTGCGGTGAAAGTGCGTCGTCCCGGACTGCGCGCGAAAGTCGAGCGTGACCTGCGTTTACTGCGTTTCGCTGCCCGCGTATTTGAACGAACCGGCAGTCTCGGCGAAATGGCAAACCCGGTTGCAATCGTGGATGACTTTGCCATGACCTTGCAGACCGAACTCGACTTTCGCAACGAAACCGCCTTCATGAAGGAATTCCATCAAAACCTGCGGTCCTACGGCACAAATGATCACGTCACGATGCCCATACCCATACCGGGAATGCAAAGCGCACGCCTCATCGTCATGACCTATGTAGAGGGCACCCCGATCGACTATGTGGCAGAAAAACGTCACGGGGACGAGGAACTACTCGATCTCGGAATGCAAGCAGTGCGGGCATGGCTCGAAGGCGTCTTGCGCCACCAGCTCTTTCACGGGGACGTGCACGCCGGGAACCTTTTTATCACCCCAGACAACAAGGTCGCCTTCCTGGACTTTGGCATCATGGGCCGGCTTCCGACACAGACACGAGACGTGCTGAGCGAAATGCTCCCCTCAGCCCTGCCGAAAATCCTTTTGCAAAACGACTACGCCATGGTGGAAGAGATCGTACGAGAGCTTGGGGCCACGTCTTCTGAAACAATCGACAACGAAGCAATGGCCACGGAAATCCGGCAGATGGTCACCATTCATCTGGGACGCCCCATCGCGGAAATCTCCTATGGTGACGTCATCACCGAGATTATTCACATCGCCAGCACCCACAAACTTATTCTCCCACAAGAACTGATTTTGCTCGCGAAACAGGCCATTTATTTCGAGCGTTACGCGAAAGAAATCGCTCCCGATCTCAACATTCTGGAACGCCAGGACCTGATTCGCTACCTGCTCAATGACCTCGTGAGCGAGGATATGCTCCGCCAGCTTCCCCTCATGCTGTCAATGATCGGGAATACTGCCCCAGCTCCGGTGTAGCCTATATGTACGACATCTTGTACAGAGGTGCTTGCCGGGAGAATCGCACCATATCAGGCTATACGGGCAGCCACTCCATTCCTTTCTCCCTACCCCTACTTCTGCTGCTCTCGAAGGAAAGTCTCGAAATCACTGCTCATTCCCCTCATCATTGTTGCAGGTTGGGATAAAGACACCCGATCTGTCTTCGCAAAACAAATGCAGAGCTACAACGACGTCGCGCGAAAAGAAAAATCTCAAATTCGCCGTTTTTTCGGTGTTCCCTGCATCGTGACAGAAACCGATGCCCCACTTCCCACGGCCCTGCGCTTCATCAGGGCGAAACCACAATCTCGCACTTCCACGCCGATCAGCCCACTCAGCCCACTGCACGGCATCATGACCGTGATTGACGCCTCCCGCGCCGCAGTACGCCTCGCAACACACCGTTCTCTCTGCCCGACTCACCTCGATACAGAAACCATAGCGGTCTCGGACCATATCCTTTTCGAGGGCACTGACAAGCTCACCGAAAGTGCGATCTCCATGCTCGAATGGAACACTCGTTTGCTGACAAATCGTGCCCGCCTCCACTGGGGACGTCCTCACACGCACGTCACAGCGGTACTTGACGCGTGCCAGTTCTTATCTGTGAACGTTCTCACTCGACTGAAAAGCCTGACACCGTGCAGTTCCACCACAAGGAACACTCCTGGCACCATCATTCTGGATATACCCGGGCCCGTACAACCAGAAAAGCTGCAAACATGGTTGGAGAATCTGCACCGTTTCCACAGAACGAACCTGCTGCGTGTTGAAGGGAGCTTCCCCCTGCAAGGCACGCCCTCCTTCCACCGTGTCGTACAAGGGATCGGTAGTTATTTCGTCACAGAAGACATGCGGCAATCCGGGGAAGAAGAGAATACAGGGCGCATTCTTCTTATTGGTCGGCATTTATCTGGACCCGCCCTCGCCACACAGGTCCGCACGTTTTTGCTGTCTTAAGCAGTCTTTTTCAAAAACTTTCAACAAGATGCCTTACCCGGCGGCTTTGTCGTTTCTTCTCTCTGGCTTTCATCGCCCAGCTTCTGACAATCGAGTCTCCCAGACCCGACACCTGCACATTCATCCCAGGCACACCCGGAACAACACGCTCTTTCCCCAGCTAAAGACTTGCCCCTTTCCTCAATAATTCTCCCTTTTCCCACTTTACATACCCCAGATAACTCCGTGGGGAAGACGAAGAGAAGAGGTGAGGCCGCGCACATCCCGAACTATGGTGGAATCCAAGGAAAAAGGGGGAAAGATGCTGGACTGTCTTCTAAAAAACGGTACCGTTATCGACGGCACCGGTGGCTCACGTCACAAAGCTGATGTTGGTATTCGAAACGGACGTATCGTCTTTATTGGAAAAGCGAGCGAGCCGGCAGTACGCACGATCGATGCTACAGGACTTGTCATTGCCCCTGGATTCATCGATATTCACACACATTATGACGCGCAGGTCTTTTGGGACGGAGCACTCACCCCATCTCCCTTGCATGGCGTCACAAGCGTGGTCGGGGGCAATTGCGGTTTTAGCGTAGCCCCTCTCATTGCAGAATCCGCTGATTATTTACGCCGCATGCTCGCAAAAGTCGAGGGTATTCCTCTCGAAACCCTGGAAATGGGCGTCGACTGGGCTTGGAATAGCTTTGGTGAGTACCTCGACCTCATGGAAGGAAAACTCGCGATTAATGCCGGCTTCCTTGTCGGCCACTCCGCGATCCGCCGTAACACAATGGGAGAAGCCGCTGTCGGCGGGTCAGCAAGTCCAGCAGAAATCCAAGATATGGCCCGCCGGCTCCGGGAATCTCTTGAGCAAGGCGCGCTTGGTTTTTCGTCTTCGCTGGCATTCACTCACAATGACGGAGCAGGCAATCCTGTCCCTTCCCGTTCCGCCTCGCACGAGGAACTCCTCACCCTGGCGAGAGAATTGCGCCACGTTCCCGGCACTTCCCTGGAATTCATTCCCGGACTCGGCGTCTTCCCTCCCGAGATAAGGGACCTGATGGCAGGGATGTCGCTCGCGGCAAACCGGCCATTGAACTGGAACGTACTCTTCGTAAATGGCAAACAGCCGGACATACATCAGGCCCAGCTCACAGTGTCAGACGAAGCAGCAGAAAAAGGGGCGCGCGTCGTCGCTTTGACACCAGCCCAGCCGCTCCGCATCAGGATCAACTTCGCGAGCGGTTTCGGCCTCGAACTTGTGCCCGGATGGAAAAAAATACTGAACCTTCCCTTGGCAGAACGGCTTGTTGCATTTGCCGACCCCGCCACGCGAGAAGAGCTCAGCGGCGGTGAAGCAGGCGGCATGTTCCGTCGCATGGCCGAATGGCACAATTTTATTGTCGACAATACCTATGCCCCGGAAAACAAAGATTTCTGTGGCAAAACCATCGGGGAAATCGCAGAAGCGCAGGGCAAAGACCCACTCGACACCATGATCGACATCTCTCTCACGGATGGCCTGCGCACGTCGTTCCTGCAACCCACACGTGGGGACGACGAGGAAACCTGGAAAATGCGGGGAGAAGTCTGGCAGGACGAACGCACGGTCGTGGGCGCTTCGGACTCAGGCGCGCACCTCGACATGCTCGACACTTTCACCGCAACAACCTCTCTTCTCGGACCAGGCGTACGCGAAAGAAAGCTTATCTCACTCGAAGAAGCAGTGCGACAGCTCACGGACGTGCCTGCCAGCCTCTACGGAATCAAAGATCGCGGACGTATCGCAAAGGGTTTTCACGCGGATCTTGTGGTGTTCGACCCCGAACGTATTGACCCAGGCCCTGTGGTCTACAAGGAAGACCTTCCGGGTGGGGCCTGCCGGCTCTACGCGCAAGGGCAAGGCATCGAACACGTGCTTGTAGAAGGCACCGACGTTGTTCGTTCAGGTACATTAACAGATGCTCGCCCGGGAACTGTGCTCCGAGCCGGACGCGACACCACCAGCGTGGAAGTACCGGGAGGGGCGTCTTCATAAGAAGATTTAGGGCACAACTGGCCAATATTCCTGAGATTGGCCAGCGTTGTTAGGGAGAAATGCATGACAAGTTCCCCGCAAACGAGATCGGCCGAAATACGCCGGCAAATCGGACATCCGGTTATCGATTCTGATGGCCATATGATCGAGTTCGGTCCTGCGGTACATGATTATGTCGAAGAGCTAGGCGGAAAAGAACTCCGAGACCGTTTTGTCAACAGCGGCCTGGGAGGAGGACTGTTTCCTTGGTACCACCTCACCCCCGAACTCCGTGACAAAATTCGTATGATACGACCCCCATGGTGGCCGTTTCCCACCCGTAATACCTTGGATCGTGCCACAGGGACGCTGCCGAAACTCCTGCACGAACGGCTCGAAGAATTCGGCGTCGACTTCACTGTACTGTACCCAACTGTAGGGCTATTTCCGCTCGTTATCGACGATACAGAACTTCGCCAAGTAGTCTGTCGGGCCTTTAACAAATTCCATGCAGAACTTTTGGCGCCCTATGCCGACCGCATGACCCCAGTCGCAATCATCCCGATGCACACACCAGAGGAAGCCGTCGCAGAACTCGATTATGCGATCGGCGAACTCGGCATGAAGGGAGTCATGCTTGCCGGATACGTGCGACGCACTATTCCCATCATCAAAGAAAAAGCACCGGCAGCGCAAAGTCTCGCGGTGTGGCTCGATACTTTCACCATAGACAGCCCGTATGATTACGACCCTGTTTGGGCGAAATGCGAGGAACTCAAAGTCGCGCCCACCTTTCATTCGGGCGGCATGGGTTGGGGAAGTCGGATGTCTCCCTCCAGCTATGTTTTCAACCATATCGGAAACTTTGCAGCAGCAGGAGAAGCGATCTGCCGCTCTCTCCTGCTCGGAGGCGTGCCGAAACGCTTCCCAAATCTCAAGTTTGCTTTCCTCGAAGGAGGAGTCGGCTGGGGCTGCACCCTCTACTCCGATTCCATCAGCCATTGGAAGAAACGCAACCGGGATCATCTGCAGAACTACAACCCGGCCAACCTCGACCGAGAGCTTTGGAAAAATCTCTTCGCCAAATACGGTGAAGAAAAATATGGCGACAGGCTGCCTCTCATTGACGAGGGCTTCCTCGGAGCAACGCCCGAACCAGAGGACATGCTCGACGAGTTTGCCGCATCGGGTCTTGAAAGTCCGGAAGAGATCCGGGACATCTTCACACACAACTTTTACTTTGGCTGTGAAGCAGACGACCCGGTGAACGCCTGGGCTTTCAACAAGAAAATCAACCCTTACGACTCGGAACTAAACGTTCTGTTCAGTTCCGATATTGGCCACTGGGACGTTCCCGACATGAGGGAAGTCACAGAAGAAGCCTACGAACTTGTCGAAAAAGGCCTCATCGACGAGAGGCAATTTCGTGACTTTGTATTCCGGAACCCTGTGAACTTCTGGGCAGGCCAAAACCCAGATTTCTTCAAGGGAACCTCCGTCGAAAAAGCGGTCAAGGCCGAAAAAATCTGAGAAGAATCCGAGAAAAAATCATACCGGGGGG
>DEIU01000096.1:0-772 GCA_002352645.1 Acidimicrobiia bacterium UBA2766
CGCGAATCTTGTGTACATGTTTGAAAGTTATCAACTTTGCCGGCGAGGTTCTTGCGGCCTGATCTTTTCTCTCTCGTGGTGAAGCGAGACAGAAAATCCGCGCACACACGCCACTCCGTCAAGACACGAGGCCACCAACATGCCACCATCCGACACTACGCACCCACGCCCACGCCCACGATCCGGCAATATGCCAAAAGAGAAATACCGGGGTTGCCTTGAGAGAAACCCCCACATCCCCTTATCTGCTTTTCCCAGACCCCTTTTCCCAGACCTTCCTGCGATAAGACTTCCTGCCGCAAAGCTTTTCCCAATGAAATTTCATCCTCGCTGAAACCCGAACAAGAAGAAAAAAGAACACTCTAAAAAAACAAATTGACAGTGGTAAAAATCGAGTTGCACCATTTCTTCACGGAAACGAGAAAAAGACCAGGAGACAAGAATTCCACGGTCATCGAGATACCAACCACGACAGGGGCCTCGCATTCGGTCGGTCCGGGGTTGGACAGGGTCTCGGTGGACGATGGCACCTATCTGCGTACCGACCATGGCTGCGTGGTCATGGTCACGGGTGGGTTTTTCCGCTGGGTGATCGACTGATCAATCGCTCGACACACACGTACCGCGATGATTGTCGTTCCCGGATATCCTCCACAAACCTCGCAAATCGGCGCTTTGTCGGAGATAACTCGCAGACAGGGCCAGGAAACGCGCATAATTTTGGCGAGGGGATACATTTAGGGGGATACAGCTTCATGGAAATGCACTTTGC
>DEIU01000096.1:928-11152 GCA_002352645.1 Acidimicrobiia bacterium UBA2766
AGTTTTAAAACACGCGGCGTCCCCATCAATGTGAATTATCGCTACCTCGACGACGAACTGCACTACATTCTCGACAACGCCGATGCCGAAGCTCTCTTCTTCCATGATGCCCTCGCCGACCGCGTGGCCCGCCTACTCGAGCATAATCCCACTCCCCTCAAACTGCTCGTCCAAGTACCCGACACGCCCGGAGCACCCCTAGAAAACCCGCTGCCCCAAGCCATCCCCTACGCTGACCTCCTCGCGAATCATAACCCCGCACCCCGCATCACTCGCTCCGAAGACGATGTGTACATGCTCTACACCGGTGGCACCACCGGCATGCCAAAAGGCGTGATGTACAATATCGGGGCCTTTTGTGGGTATCAGTCGACTGCCCTTTATCCAGCGTACAAGGTCGAAGCAGGCGGGCCAGAGAACATCGTCACGGCAGCGCGCACCATGCATGAGCGGGGAAAACCTATGGTGAGCATCCCGGCTTGCCCTCTTATGCACGGGACCGGCATGTGGCTCGGGGTCATGATGGCACACGGGCTTGGTGCCACAGTTGTCACGCTGCCAAGCCGGTCTTTCGATGCCGATGAGCTCTGGCAAACCGTGCAACGAGAAAAAGCCACTTTTCTCGTCATTGTGGGCGATGCTTTCGCGAAACCCATGATACGCGCCCTCGAAACAGCAAAAGCACAGGGGAATCCCTATGACACTTCTTCGGTGATTGCGATCCAGTCGTCTGGGGTGATGTGGACAGAAGAAGTGAAGCGGCAACTGCTCGAATGGGATGACTTCGTTTTGAACGACTCAATGGGCGCAAGCGAGGGGGGAGTCGGCCTTCAAGTCACAAAACGCAGCAATGTCAATGACCGCGCAAAAACTGCAAAATTTCGCCGACTGCCCAACACCAAGGTTTTTACAGAAGATGGCCGCGAGGTTGTCCCCGGCTCCGGCGAGATTGGCCTTGTGGCAGCAGGGGGAAACGTTCCCATTGGCTATTACAAAGACCCGAAAAAATCGGCAGCCACCTTCAAAGTCATCGACGGAAAACGCTATTCTTTCCCGGGAGATTGGGCAAAAGTTGAAGCCAACGGCACACTTGTGCTGCTCGGACGCGGCTCACAGTGCATCAACACCGGCGGCGAAAAAGTCTACCCCGAAGAAGTCGAAGAAGCCATCAAACGCCACCCTAGCGTACGCGACTGCCTCGTTGTCGGCCTGCCCGACGAAAAATTCGGCAACCGCGTCACCGCCCTCGCCTCCCTTGAAGATGGGGCCACGACAGTCTCTGATGACATCCGTTCGGTACTCGATGGCGCACTCGCCCGCTTCAAGCATCCAAAAAACATCCATATCGTGGACCATGTGCACCGCGCTCCCAATGGCAAAGCCGACTATCCCTGGGCAAAAGAAACCGCACTCGACAGAGAAAAATAAACAGCGGGGAACGCATCGAACGACAAACAAGGAAGTCGTTTTCCACAATTGTCGTGTCTTCGCGGCGCTGCGACGCGTCAGTTTGCAGCGCGCAGGCGCCTTGCCGGACGCTTTCTCCTGATCCCCTCGCACCTTCTCGGGAAAGATCCGTGTCGGACCGAAAAAACAGGGATATTTCTCGTCGTTCTACCGGCATTTGTGGAGGAAAGTTTTCGTACTCTCGTCTTCACTATGTATACTTTCTATACATAGTTCTATACTTTTCCACGGGGATCGTCCCCCCCTGCACCGAGTAAAAAAGTGGGTTTCTCACCCCACACCCAATAGGGAAAACGGTTTCTACCGTCACCGGCGATGGCAGGAACCGTTTTCCCTCGGGTTTCACCTCATTCCGCGAGCCAAGCAGAAACTCGTCCTGCCACAAGAGAACGAATTTCCTCCCGCTTCTCGATCATCAAGTGCCCCACACCGGGGAGAAGCTGCAATTCTGCGTTTTTCCCCAACACCTTGGCCACTTGCCGGGAACAAGTCGGTGGCAACACACCATCTCCCTCTCCGTGCACCAAAAGCACGGGAATCTCGGTTTTGGCAAGAAGAGGCGCCGCTTGCATTGCTCCCGCGGTCTGGGTTGCCAGACATACTGTTCCCGCTACAAAAGACGCAGGCAAAGAAGCAGCCGCCTGCAACGCAACTGCTCCACCAAAAGAATGCCCACAAAAAGCAAAACGCCGCGCGCCGCGCTCCCTCAAGGCACGCGCAACAAACATCACATCCCCCACACACTGCACCAGGTCATTTGGCACACGGTAGTGAATTTGCAAAGCAGAATGGCCCAAGGTGGCGAGATCTTCTCCCCAGTCATAATATAAACCCATTGCCGGACCGCTAAAACCGCCAATCGCCCCACACGCCATGATCATCGTTCCAGGTGCGTCCAAAGGACCATGCGCCTGCGCCAAGATCATGCCGGCAGTCGTAAAAATTTCGAGCGTACAAAGAGAATCCGTGTGCACACGCTCATGCATGCCCAACACACTTGGCTTCCCGGACTGCATTTTCTCGGCATAGGCCATCATAAATGCCTTATCCGCATCCGTGATTCCCGATGGATCTGCCACAATGTCCCCCTTCCGCCAGCACAAAGCAGCACGGAGCAAGACCGCCTCTGACAAAACGCGCCGATCAGCCACAGAAGTTGCCCGCACCAAGCCCCAGCCTACTTGGAGGAATCGCCCAGCTGTCCACAAGAGACGCAAAACCACGAGTACCCCACAGACGGGAAAGACGAGCACAAAGGTCATTGGACAGAAACAACAATACAATACTGCACCAAAAATGGAGCCAAAGCGTTCCACCCACAATCCCGGACCAGAGACAAGAAGTCCTGTCTTTTCGCGCACGCCAATCAGCACAAGCCCAGTGCAGAGGCAACATTGTGCGCGAGTTTTGCCCGACAAGACATTTCTGCGATGATCGCCGCTCTCCTACCCGAAGAAAAGGATCGAGCAGATGAGGAGAAGTCTTGTGAGTCTGTGCGCAGTCATCGCGCTCAGTAGCCTCGCCGCATGCGGAAGCAACGAGCAAAACCCGACCTCTTCCGCAACAGACCTCAACAATTCTCTGATCGCAGTGGGAATCAGCCCTGCACGCGCGAGCTGCGTGGCAAAAACCATCGAACAAGAACGTGGCCCCGAGCGCGCTGCAGAAATCGCGCAAGACACCACTCTCATCCAAGAGGAGGTCGATCTCCTCATGCGCTGTTCTGATACTTTTTCCGAACAGGACCTGCAGGCCACTTCTGTTGGAGAAGACTCCCTTCCCCCAAGCACCGAAGCAGATATCCCAGACACCCACACCAGCACCGAAGCCGCCTGGCGCGAAAAGATCATCGAGGGAATGCAACAAGCCGGGGCAGACCCTCTCCATGCGGAATGCCGCGCCGACGCGCTTCTGCAGGCATTCGGCGTGGAGAACATCGCGAGTTACACCGACCCTGCAGCAATTCCTCCAGAGACACTTGCGCTTTTTGCCGAAATCGCGAAAGAGTGCGGATAGCGCCCCGCCACCAAGCTGACAGGCACGCCACAAGAACGCTTCCCCTCCCTTTTCTCCCTAGCGCTTTCTCCCGCTTGCAGAAAAGCCATAGAGAAAGCGGAAAAAAGGGAGAAAGAGAGATATCCGGTTAGGGGGTCAGGACTCCGTGGATAGGAGGTGCCTCGCTACCTTCTCCAGCCATCTTGCCAAGAAGGATGCTTGTCGTGTCGAGGTCGGCCACTTCCCGGCGCAAATCGGCAAAGGGGTAGGCACCAGAAGAAAGAATCTCAAGAGCCTTCTTGTAGGCCGGAGCGTCTACCCCGAGCGCACCCACAATGTGAAGCTCCTTGTAGACGATCATGTCAGGCCAAAACCCGGGCGTTTCGCCGGAACCACGCGTCCCAGCCATCACGATCACACCCCCTGGGCGGGCTATCCCAATCGCCTGCCCCAAAGCTGCAGGGGCTTTTGCTGTCACATCGACCACAACGTCAGCAAGCACACCTGTGGCCCCGTTCAGCGCGACTCCGGGATTGTCCACCGCCACGTCCACCACAAGGTCGGCCCCAAAGTTTTTTGCCGTCTCCAAACGAGGCGCATCATTTGGGCCATAGCCAGTCACCATCACAAAAGCAGCGCCGGCTTCTTTTGCCGCAACGAGGGCAGAAATACCGCGGATGCCAGGTCCGAGAACTGCAACCACATCCCCCTCTTTTGTGCCCGGCACCGTTGCTCCCCAACGTACCCCTGCACCAAGAGGGTTGAAAATGGTTGCCAGCACAGGATCCAGATTTTCTGGCACCTTGTGCAGCATGGTGTCAGGAGCAAGGTACTGGTACTCGGCATACCCTCCCCAGAGACTCGGAGCCTGAGAAATAGCAACCCCGCCGTACATATCTTGGATACCGTGGGATTCGCAACGATTGTACTCGCCACGACGGCAAAAATCGCACGTACGGCACGACTGGAAAACTTCGATCGCGACACGGTCCCCTACTTGTACCCCCCAGCGTTCCGCGGCAGCCGAGCCGATCTCTTCGATCACACCCACGGCCTCGTGACCCGGGATAAAAGCAAAGCGCGTCGGGAGATGCCCTGTGTACTGCTCATGGTCAGTCCCACACAGGCCGCAGGCCTCCACACGCAGGAGAGCGTCCTCATCCTTAATTTCAGGAAGAGAAAACACCTGCTGTTGCAGGTTTTTCACCCCGTCGAGGACAAGTGCCCGTGCCTCGTTCTTCTTCGCCATTTCGTTTCTCCCCTTGTTTTACCGTCTTCTGCAGCTTTCCCTCTCAGAAGACGCGTCTCGCAAGCTCTTCCCGCGATTCATGCCACAACATGGCCAGGAAATACCGCCACCTGCCCACAACCAGACAAAACCTTCTCAAAGCACATTATCGCACTCTCTGGAAACACGCATCGCGAACTGTCCCACCTCTGCGTAATCCTGCCACACACTTCTGGAGAGAAAAACTCGGAACTGTAAATCCCGAATTCTGAGCTACCCCATATGCAACCGAGAAAACTCATCCGATAAGCATAACTAGTCGATAGCACAGGAAAACACCCTTTCCCAAGGCGGAAAACTGAAAGAAAACACGGCACGCTGAAGAGAAAAATCTCTCAATCTTTTGTGCGGGTCTTCTTTCTGTTTGCGCCTCTCTCGAACAGAGACCTTCCCAGGTTCTCCCTCTGAGAATCCCAACAACATCACAAAGCGACAAATGCACACTGCCAACAGAAAAAAAGGGTTTCTGCGCCGCGTCCTTGTGTTCGTCCGCGCTTATGTGGACCGGGGAACAGAAAATACCGATCCTGCCACAGCAGTTATCGCGCGCTACTTCAATGCCTTCGTCTTTGTCATCCTCGCGTTCCTGCCGATTTCAATCACCACAGCCATCCTGTACAAAGAAATAAACCGCGCCCTCCTGCACGTTCTCCTGTACATCCTCATCGCAGTGCTTTACCATTGGACAGCCAATGGCGGGAAAAAACGACTCCTCGTCAGCATGCACCTCTCACTGCTTGCAACGCTCGGTGTGGTCACCTTGGTCATCCTGAAAGAAGGTCCCGAACACCTCTTCATGCGTCTCACCCTCTTCGCGCTTTTTCCTCTCGCGGGGGCAACCTTTATAGGCGTACGGTCGGGGTACACATGGGCAGCAGGCGCGACCATCGCGCTGCTCTTGAGCATCACGCAGACGATGGCCAGTCCCATTTCCCCAGAAAAATTTCCCACATGGCATCGGATTTTTGTGTACAACCTGGCAGGGGTGGGCCTCTCTCTTGGCATCGGGGTGTCAGCCCGAAAGTTCGCCGACGACCAGGCTTTCCTCCTGCAAGAAGCAAGAGACCAGGCGATCAACCTGGCAAAAATGAAAAGCGAATTCCTGGCCAACATGAGCCACGAGATACGTACACCCATGAATGGAGTGCTCGGAATGACGGAACTCCTCCTCCATTCCGATCTCACTCCTGAACAGCGAGATTTCGTGGGAATAGTGCGTTCTTCCGGAGAATCCCTCCTCACTCTTGTGAACGACATTCTCGACATGTCGAAAATCGAATCAGGCAAGTTCCACTTAGAACACATCGAAGTAGACATTTCTCGCGTCACAGAGGACACTGTCCTCCTCTTCGCGGAAAAAGCCCAGAAAAAAAATCTCGAGATCGCCTGTTGGATACACACAGGCACTCCCGCTTTTGTGATAGGAGACCCCACACGACTCCGTCAAATCCTCACGAATCTCCTCAACAACGCGGTGAAATTCACCAGCGAAGGAGAAGTCACGGTCCATGTCCAACCGGTAAAAACAGAGAGAGTACGCCTCTTGCCTGCTCTCTCACCTCCCACCCCTCAACACCCCAGCCCCCCTGCGCCTCCTCCTGCAGACACTTCTCTTGAGGCCGGTACCACTCAGCAGACACACGAGCAGATCTGCCTCCGGTTCAGTGTGACAGATACTGGCATAGGCATCGCGCACGAATCCCGGAAACGTCTCTTTCAGGCGTTCGAGCAAGCTCACACGTCCACAACCCGTGAATTCGGCGGAACCGGTCTCGGTCTCACTATTTGCAAACAACTTGTCACTCTTATGGGTGGAATAATTGAGGTAGAGAGCACCAAGGGCAAAGGAAGCACTTTTTCTTTTGAGATACCCTTCTCCCTGCAGACAGCAGGCCGGTCCGGGGATTCCCCACATCTGCCCCCCCTCGCTCCCCTCACAAATGAAAAAGGCCTTGAACCCCAAACCGCAGTCATCATCAACGATTCGCCCATTGTGCAAGGACTTCTCACAGAATATTTGGCAGAACAGGGCATCTCCGCATACACAGCCACCGCACAAGATGCCGAGAACGCCCTCACAAAAGCCCGCCAAAACACATCAGCATGCCCTTTTCTTTTCTTGAACTATGAGACCCCCCACACAAACGCCTCAGCCACCGTGTCGCATGAGACCGCTGCCGAAAACTTCGCGACCCGTCTTGACACGTTCGGGCCTGCCCCTTTACGGGTCCTGCTCCTCACCAATATGGCGGCTGACCTCGCTCCGCGAGAACACGCAATGGTGCAAGGCATCGTACGCAAGCCCGTACGGAAAGCACAGCTGCACACCCTTATCCACAAAGTGCTGCACGACGAACATCCACAAACCACAAAAGACCACAAACCAAGCACTGCTTTGCCAGAGAAAAACGCACAGCCCCCTATCGCCCCTGTCGACACCAAAGAGATCCTCGTCGTCGACGACAACCCCGTCAATCGCCAAATCGCCTGTAAACACCTCCAGCATCTTGGATACAACCCCATACAAGCCACAAATGGCTTAGAAGCCCTATACCTCATCGACAAAAGGGAAAAACCTCTGCACGCCATTCTTATGGACTGTCACATGCCGATTCTTGATGGCTGGGGAGCAACCCGAGAAATCCGTCGGAAAGAGCACGAGCAAGAACTTCCTCCAACTCATATCATCGCACTCACCGCCCAGATCTTCACGGAAGACATCGAGCGGTGTCACGAGATCGGAATGAATGGGTATCTGGCAAAGCCCTACTCAAGAGATGAGCTCGAACAGGCATTGGTGTCCCGGGAAACACGCGCTGCACTTCCACTGGAAATAACCACACCAGCCACACTCCCTGCCCACACAAAAGATTCCAAGACCAACTCCCCCAGAGGAGAGCCCCCTCCCTGATATGCACAGCATCACGGCCTTGCCACCCTCTTGCTGCTCCCTCCGTGCTCTCTGTTGCGTGTCACTCTTCTCCCTGCGCCCTCTTTTCCACGACAGGTGATGCACAACAGGATTCCGTTACCAGAGCGCAGTCCCCGCAAAAAATGGGAAAAGTCCTGAATCTCTCGCCCTATGGCAAGCTCCCTCTTCCTACACAATTCCCCTGCGGTTTATGAAAGCACTCCATAAAGCAGCCTATATTGAAAGACGACCGCACCAGGTGCTTCCCACATGGCAATGCACAAGTAGATGCGGTCGTGGCACGCTGATCATGCTTGATGGCNNCATGGCACCTCGCATGGCAAGGTCAAGCTTCGATCAGAAGGCGTCTCACAAGGGGGGAAAATATGAAGCTGCTCTGGTTCCATCTCATGCCGTACACTGATCTACCGGAGACTTTTCAGGATGATCACCGGTCGGTCTGGGTTGATATTGATCCCAGTCTCTACAATCCGGCCAAAGGCCACCGGATGTACCATGAGTTCTTGGATGAACTCGAATTCGCAGCACACGCGGGATTCGATGGGATTTGTGTCAACGAACACCATTCCAATGCCTATGGGATGATGCCAAGTCCCAATATCATGGCATCCACTCTCGCCCGGAACACACGCGACCTCGACACTTCTATCGTGGTCATGGGGAACTCTCTCGCTCTCTACAACCCTCCGGTCCGTGTTGCCGAAGAGTTTGCCATGCTCGACGTCCTCTCAGGCGGACGGCTGGTTGCAGGCTTCCCTGTCGGCACTCCGATGGACACTGTCTATGCCTACGGCATGAACCCAGGAAGTCTGCGGGAACGCTATCACGAAGCGCACGACTTGATCATGCAAGCATGGGCAAGCGAAGGTCCCTTCATTTTCAACGGCAAATTCACCAAGATCCGCTATGCCAACCCCTGGCCCCGCCCAGTACAAAAGCCCCATCCGCCCATTTGGATTCCTGGCGGTGGCTCGGTCGACACCTGGGCCTGGTGCGCGGAAATGGACTATGTCTACGCGTACCTCTCCTACTTCGGCTACAAATTTGGCGAGGCCACTATCCGCGGCTTCTGGGAAAAGATGAAGAGCCTCGGCAAGGAGCCCAACCCCTTCCAGTGTGGCTTTCTGCAGTTCGTGGGTGTCGCAGACACTGACGAAGAGGCCATGGACATCTACGCCGAACCCGCAAATTACTTCTACAACCGCTGTTTGCACGTTTACTCTGGCTTCTCCGACCCGCCAGGCTACAAAACAGAAAACACGGTCAGGTCGGGTGTGCTTAGCCAGGTTGAAGCGGCAGCTCAAGGCGCTGAACTTGCCGAAAAAGCCGGCGTCTCCATGCGATCCCTCATGCCGTCTTTCGAGCAGATGGTCGAAATGGGCTACGTGATCGTGGGCTCACCCACCACCGTGGCTGAAAAACTCAACCATGTGGCCACTACTTTGAACATTGGTCAGCTCATGTTGCTGCTTCAGTTCGGCAACATGTCACCTGAGCTCACCAAATACAACACCAAGCTCTTCGCCGAGAAGGTCTATCCGGAACTTACCGGGATCTTTGCTGACAAGTGGGAAGATCGCTGGTCGCCCTCTCCCCTCTCTACAGAACAACGCGTCGGCATGCCCGCCGCAGGGAAGTGAGGAAAACAAGCATGACGGTGCAAACCATCTCCTTCCGCAATGGTGACATACGGGTGATCCGTGCAGGCAAAGGTCCTGTGCTGGGATATCTCCACGGCACCATTGGAAACCCGAGCGAGCATGCCTTCCTGGAGGAACTCGCGAAAAAACATGAAGTCGTGGCACCTTGTCTGCCTGGCTTCAGCGGCTCCACCACAGACCCATCGTTGAGAGACCTCCAAGATTGGGTTTTTCTCCTGAGCGAGGTCATCGACCTCGTGGGCCTGACAGGAAAACCTGTCGTGGCGTCCTCGCTCAATGCCATGCTCGCCCTCGAGCTCGCAGCGATACGACCTGAAGCGTTTTCTGAGCTTGTGCTGCTTTCTCCACTCGGTTTGTGGGACAACGACGCTCCCCTGGCCGATCTTTACGCCACACGTACCACGAAACAAGCAGAGATTCTCTTGCAGGACCCAGCAAAAGGAGCAGCCTATTTCGAGACCGACCCCGCCCTCTCAAAAGATGAACAGTTCCAAGCCGGAGTCGATCGTTATCTCACGAGTCGTGCTGCTGCTTCGATCGTGTGGCCTTTCCCTGCCAAAGGCCTCGAAGACCGTATCCACCGCGTGTCCTGTCCGGTCACCATCGTATGGGGTGACAGTGACCAGCTGGTCCCCGCGAGCTACGCTGCTCTCTACGACAAGGCCCTCTCTGGACGCGTAAAAAAGACCGTGCACATCTCCGAGGCAGGCCATCTCGTGGAATGGGACCAAGCCGAGAAAACTGCGCAAGCCGTCGAAAAAGCCCTCTGATATAGCAAGGGGGGAAGGAAAGTTCCTTCCCCCCTTGACTCCCCCGCCCTGTCGCCACTTACTTTGTCACCTACGTTCTGCCACACGCGCCGTTTCCCACACCGCCCTCAC
>DEIU01000096.1:11231-35750 GCA_002352645.1 Acidimicrobiia bacterium UBA2766
TCACGCTCACGCCGTTTCCCACACTTTCCTACCACATACGCCATTCTGTCATAAATCAGAAAAACCCGCATATCTCCCATTTTTCGGTATATATACCTATTAATATCAGAAATGAGGGAACGGAAATTTCCTGCGTTTGAGGAGGAGTCCGGTGCGCGCCAACACGCCTACAGAACTTGACCCAGCTCTCGTCGGAGGTTCTTTTGAACGACCCACACGGAACATCCCCGAGTGCAAAGACCTTGGCCACCTCCCTGGGAGCACTTCGCTACTGCAAGACATGAAAAGCACCATCTGGCTCCTGAATGATGTCGAACGGGCCAGATCTTATCTCGCCAAACATGGAGACGTACACCGCATCAGCCTGGCAGGTATTCACGCGGTGCAGCTCATCGGGCCCGACGCAACCCAAGCTATCTGCACCAACAAAGACCAAACCTTTTCCGCACCTCTTGGCTGGCTCGCCGGCGTCGAAGGCATCCTCCTCGACGGGCTGCCTCTGCGCGACTTTGAATCCCACCGTGTCGCCCGCCGCGTCATGGCCGGCGCCTTTCAAAACAAAGAAATGAGAGGCTACAGCGATCTGCTCAATCCTCTGATCAGAGACTCCATTGGTGAATGGCCCTTTTGCAAAGCGGTCAACGCCAAAGCAAAAATACGGAATGTGATGGCGGACACATCAGTCAAGGTTTTCATGGGGATCGAAGAAAAGGCGCAACTTCGCCGAGTGAAAAAAGCCGTGAAAACCATCTGGGCCACGGCAGCCATCCCTATAAAAACGACTTTTCCCGGCAGTCCGTTTGCCCGCGCAATAAAAGCACGTGAGCAACTCGAAAAAGAGTTCACCGCCCTCATCCCGCAACGACGCGGCACCGACAAACCGGACCTCTTCAGCAGGCTTTGCAACACTCCACCTGCAGAAGATGGTGTCTTCACTGACAATGAACTCATCCATCAGTTCATTGTGCTCATGATCGCCTCTTTCGACACCACAACATCGGCCTTAACCAGCATGGTCTACCTTCTCGCCAAACATCCGGAATGGCAAGAACGGCTCCGGGAAGAAGCGCTCTCTCTTGGCAAACCAGAAGTGAACTTTGATGACCTCGAGTACATGCCGGAAACAGAAAAAGTCATCAAAGAAACAATGCGCCTCTATTCTCCTTCGCTCACACTGCTGCGCCGCACCTTAAGAGAATGGTCCTTCCAAGGCCACAGAATCCCCGCCAATTCTCTACTCTCAGTCGCAACCGCATACAACCATCGAGACAAGCGCTACTGGTCAAATCCCGACAGCTTCGACCCAGAACGATTTTCTCCCGATCGAGCCGAAGACAAAAGTCATCCGTATCTCTACGCGCCGTTCGGCGGAGGAGCACACGTCTGCATCGGACAAGTATTCGCGAATATGGAGATCAAGTCCTTCATCCACCCCTTTCTCCTGAACTGCCGGTGGAGACTCGCCAAGGACTACAACGCGAAATATGTGTTCCGCCCCATGGGATCGGTCTCGGGAAAAGTTCCTCTCATTTTGACGCCGCTTTCATAGGAAAAGCTCCCCCGCAAAAGAGCATTCCCCTTCTCACAGACTTTGTGGCCGACCCTTGTCACAGGTCTTCGCGCCACTCGAGAACGCAAGACCTCGGTCGGACGTGCACTGCGCCCTCAGCTGTCACTTCCGTTTGTGCCACTTCCGCTCGCTTCGACAAACGAACTGTTTTTTGCAAGCCCATCTCCGGGAGAACGAAAACGAGAGATCTTATAGGTAAGAGAAGCCCGGGCCGCCACTGTTCCGGAATCGCTACAAATCTCCGCCTCACAAAACACAATGGAGCGCCCACGTTTCACTACCCATCCCTCGGCAATCGCGTCCTCGCCGAAAATAGGGGCCAAATAGCGAACATGCAGTTCAATCGTCGAGAACATCTGCGGCTCGTCGTAATACGTGCCGATAGCTGGGACCACAACCGTATCCGCGAGACTGGCAATTGCACCACCATGCACAACTCCCCCAGGTCCCTGATCAAGACTGGGCTTATGGGGCATACGCATACGCGCATAGTCGAGACGGAGCTCTTCAATTTCAAGCCCCACAAGGGAAGCAAAGCTCTGGATCTCCGGCGATGTCGACGTCCAAAGATTTCCCCAAACGTCCTTCCTTTCAGGCGGCAAAAGAGAGAAATCCTCTGCTCTAGACGACCTTTCCATGCAAACTGTCCTTTCTCGACGTCCCTCTAAGGTCTCCCTACGTGCGCGAGGCACGCACCCCTCTGTAGACAAGAAAAAGACCACGGTCCATCCTTTTCCACTTGCAAAGCGCGCGTTTTGCACGCGTTCTGCCAAAGAAGAAAAGTGGAACATTGGCCGTCTTCTCTCTGCATCTACTGGCTGTACATACTGGCTCGCGACCCGCGGCACTACCCGGAGCTGCCAAAACAGTATGCCCGCAAAGAACACACGCGCCATACTGCAGAGGATTTATGATGATTCTGTCGCACAAGAAGCAGCGGCCTCACGCTCTACACGCGCAAAAAAAGCCGGCGGATCTGTCATTCCAATATCTGCGGAAATCTCTCCAAGGGCAACAGTGGCAGCTCCAACAGAGTGCATATCGGCGTAATCGTAGGAAAAATCTTTCCAGACTTTTCGTACAGCATCTGCGAAACGCCAGTAGAGCACCCAATCTTCTCGGGTTTCTTCGGGCGCCTCTTCTGCCAAGTCCGCAGCTGTGTTTACGATCTCGTCAAGAGCATGCCGAATTTTCGTGGCAGAAACATCCTCATCAAATAAATAGAACTCATTGTTATCCTTCTCAAACTTCGCGAACAACTGGCAAAAGTTCGCAGAAGAGGCGCTGTTGCCGCATCCAACAAGTGCGGCAAGAGACAGAATGGCCAGTACTCGGTACCTCCTATGCGCCCAGCGCGACACATAGGCAAGCCGCCCCTGTACCCCCATAGACTCCCCCTTGCATTCCCCAATCACACAAGAATGCCCGAAGAAGTTCTCCCGATCGCAAGCAGTCCCGACATCGACAGAAAATACGCACTACCTAGCATTCTCGCATAAAAGTCATTCTATCCAGCCTATAGAGCGGGAGAAAGGGGAACATGGTTCACGCGCGCAAGGCATCTCTCGTCAGGAGCAATCCGCACCAGCGGACAAACGAGGTACGGTATATTCCCAGTCAGCCAGAATTGCCCGCAGTGCAGCGAGAAAGGCGAGCGGCTGGTCCACAGTGAGGTGATGATGGCAATCGGGAATCTCGACAACAGGAGCATTATGGTGGAGGAGCTCCGACATGTAGTCGTTCACATCCGGCGTCACAATCATGCTGTATTCTGCCCGGAAAAGGGCAATACGACAGCCGACATCCGCCAGATGCTCGTGAATCGCTTCAAACGGACGTTGAAAAACGCCATTGTGAAACTTCCACGTCCACCCGTTCTCGACTTCTTTTAAGGAATGCCGCGCAATATGGTCAATGATATAACCATTCTCGCACGGTTGCGGCGGAAAAAGACGGAATCGCTCAAGAGCTGAGGCAATACGCGGATACGTTTTCGCGTTACGAAAAACGTTGCCTTGGGCTCCTTCTTCCGATTCCGGATCAGGGCGGCGCACAGGAGAATCCACAATAATCGTGCCGGCAAGGTCCGCACCATACAGGCTCGCCGCGACAATCGCCACAATGCCCCCCATACTGTGGCCCACAATGATAGGAGAGATCATTCCGGCATCGGATGCGACGGCCATCACCTCATCAGACCATATACTACACCCGTACATATCACGATGGCCGCTGTCTCCGTGACCACTCAAATCCAGCGCAGCAATATGGTAATCCGACATAAGCTGCGGCGCGAGATAGCTCCACCAGTGCGCGTGCGCCGCGCCTCCATGCACCAACACCAGACCCGGCTTGTCTCGGTCTCCCCAACGCAGATAGTTGATCGCACACCCCTCGACCTCCACTTGACATTCCTCGAAAGGAGTGGCAACAGCCGCTTGGAACCACAAGGGAGCTCGTTCCATGAAAAAACCTCACTGTAAACCAGCAACAGCAAAGAAGCCGGCACGATCAAGAAGCGGAAAGAGCTTAGAAAAAAATAGGAGCGAGGCAGAAAAAGAGACGCATCGAGAAAAAAAATCGCAGGCAAAACAAGGGCATCCACCCCTGAGCACCCCAGAAGAAAACGCCTTTCCTCTGCCTTGCCCGCGCCTATAGCACTCGAAAAAATGCCTCCGACCCAAAACTTTCAGGCACAACTCTCAAGCACACAAGCATTGTACTTCTCAGACGATCCCAAACAGATGCAAGACATGCTTGCCGCGACAACAGCCGCGACAACAGAATGGAACGTGACCCGCCGGAAAACCGGACTCGGAACCGAAGGCAAAAGACAGAAAAAAACCCTTTCTTTCGTACACACAAGAGAGCACACTGAAAACCATCCCGGCGACAAGAAGTCACCAAAATGCCATCACTCCCATATGCCACACACAACAGCCTCACCCTCTCGACCCTTTCAGCCCCAAAAAACAGACTTCAAAAACGGAGAAGCCAATGCCCCGTACACCTTCTCATGGCAACACTGCCCCGGCACAAAGCTCGAACATGCCATGAGGCCAGAACGCAACGACAAGCCCCTCCCGCAAAAAGCAGAAAAAACCCGCCCTGCCCAAGCAACAGGCACTGCCCACTTCGCGCACGACTCCACCCGACACGGCCATACCCGACACGACTCCAGCACTCACAGCAGCCCCAGAACGGAAAAAGACGCCTTGGTGTTCCTCCCGCGACAACGTTTTGCAGAGTTTCTCGCTTTGCTACAAACAGCAGGCTGTGAAGTCATTGGGCCTGTGCTCGACACTGCAGGAGAAACCATTGTCTACGGGCCGGTACACAGCCCCGATGATCTTCCCATAGGCTGCAAAGAGGAGCAGCGAGCCGGATATTACCGTATCGAGCAGAGCGGAGACGATCGTTTTTTCGCCTATGCCACGGGCCCCGACTCCGTAAAAAAACTTTTCTTCCCGCCCAGTGCACGGCGGGAGAAAGCAACCACCGGCCCAGAAGGCCTGGAATTCACACGGCTCGAAGAAGAAACTGCACCACTCGCCATTCTTGGGGCACGAGGCTGTGACCTTGCCGCGGCAAATACCCTCGATCGGGTATTTCTCGGAGGGTGCGCTGTCGCAGACGATTACGAGAAAAACCGGGACAGCGCGCTCGTGATCGCAGTAAACTGCACCCATCCTGCGAGCACGTGTTTCTGTACGGCCATGGGAACAGGCCCGGAAGTTCAGGCCGGCTATGACCTTGCGCTCACCGAGCTCGACGAAGGCTTCATCGCAAAAGCGGGAAACGAGCAAGGGCGCGCACTCTGCGCAACGCTCAACTTGCAAGAAGCCACAGCGGCACAAAAACAAAGAGCACACGAGGCGCTCGCCATGGCGAGAAGCACAATCGAAACGTCTATTGCCGAAAAAACAGGCGGACCTCTCGACTTTGCAGCGGCAGGGAGCACGCTCATCTCCCATCCTCATCATCCGAGATGGGCTGCCACCGCAGACCGTTGCCTTTCTTGCACAAATTGCACGATGGTCTGTCCGACCTGCTTCTGCCATCGCAACACACAAGTGTCTGATCTCTCGCACGCCCCAGCGGAAACCGAACGAGTCTGGGACTCCTGTTTCACGCTTGCATTCGCTCAGGTCGCAGGCCACAACTTTCGTCCCCGTGTGCAAGACCGCTATCGACAATGGCTCACCCACAAGTTTTCCACCTGGCATACGCAGTTCGGAGTGACCGGTTGTGTGGGGTGCGGTCGTTGCATTACCTGGTGCCCTGTCGGCATCGACGTGCGAGAAGAAGTCGCAGCGATTGGCGGATCACCAGGCATCGAAACGGAAACTACGCCACATACCGGAAAAAAACCAGTGTCCGTACAGGTCGGCCCCACTCGTCACACCGAGAAAAACAGCACACAAGAGCACACGGAACAAGTCGCTTCCACTCCCCTATCTGGTCGTATTCCAGACACCCACACCAGCAGTCCCTCTGCTGCAATGCCCACGACTGCTGCCCTTTCGCGATCCTCACCTGCCGAAATGCTTTCTCCACACCTACCCCCCAGAGGCATTTTGGACATGCCCCGCACAGAGGTTCTCGCCGTGCTCACAGAGCGCCAAGCCCCCTATCCCCGCGGGATCGGCGCAGACTACGCCGTTCCGCTCCCTGCGACAATCACCAAATCTCTCCGTGAAACTGCCGATACCGTTACGCTCACGCTTGCGTGCAGCCCTGACATGGCGCAGGCACACCCTGGGCAGTTCGTCATGGTGACCCTGCCTGGGCTTGGTGCTCCACCTTTTTCCATCTCCCGTTTCGACAAGACATCTGCAGAAGAGCCACGCATAGAACTAACAGTACGTTCTGCAGGAAAAGCCACCGAAGCCTTCTGTGCCCTCTCTCCAGGACACCAAGTTGGTCTGCAAGGCCCTTACGGCAAAAGCTGGCCTGTGGAAAAAGCAGCCGGACACGACCTCCTCCTTCTTTCAGGCGGCCTCGGTCTCGCGCCGCTCCGACCGGTCCTTGACCTGGTGCGAGCAGAACCCCACATGTGCGAAAACTTTTGGCTACTCGACGGGGCACGTTCCCCGGAAAACATGCTCTTCACCACAGAGCTCGCAGAACTTCACAAGACCCGACCGGACATCACTATTTCTCGAACAGTGGACGAAACTGCACCCGGATGGGAAGGACCCGTTGGACGGGTCACGCAACTTCTCGAAGAAGTACCGCTCGACAGCAACCGTACACTGGTCTTCGTGTGCGGCCCGGAAGCCATGATGACCGCCGGCGTGCAGACTTTGGCAAGCCGCGGCGTTTCTCTCGACAAAATGTATGTCTCGATTGAACGGCATATGGAATGCGGTGTCGGGCTCTGCGGTCACTGCCAGCTCGGCCCCTATCTTGCCTGCACCGACGGTCCTGTCTTCTCGGCTGCCCAGATGCAAGGCGTATTGGGAGAGGAAGGAATATGACAGATTTGCCCGCTGCAGCCGAGACAAACAGTCTGCCAAAGCCCGCTCAGCCAGACCTTTCCCCCACAGAAAACCTGGCAGAAAGCTCCGCACACAACCTCGGTGAAAAAAACACAGGTCCGAGTCTTGCCGTCGCAAAATTCACTTCCTGCGATGGCTGCCAGCTCTCCCTTCTTAACCTCGAAGACCATTTTCTCGATCTCACGCGTCGCTTCGGCATTGTGGAATTTCCCGAAGCCTCCTCGCTCCGCCACGCCGGCCCGTATGACATTCTTCTCATAGAAGGGTCGATTAGCACACCGGAACAAACAGAGCTCATTCAGGAGTTACGAAAAAAAGCAAAAATACTCGTCACCATCGGAGCTTGCGCGACCACAGGAGGCGTACAAGCCCTACGCAACTGGGCAAATCATGACGAGTTCCGCGCAAGCATCTATCCGCATCCGGAATTCATCTCAGACCTCGCGACCAGCACAGCAATCGAAGACCATGTCACAGTGGACTTCGCACTGCCAGGCTGCCCGATCCACCCCGACCAGCTCCTGGAACTTCTCAGCGCCTTCCGGGCTGGTCGCCGACCCCAATTCACCGACGAAGCAGTGTGTGCCGAGTGCAAAAGGCGAGGCACTGTCTGCGTCATCGTCGCACAGGGCATTCCCTGCCTCGGTCCCGTCACGCGCGCAGGCTGCCATGCAATCTGCCCGTCCTACGAGAGAGGCTGCTACGGCTGTTTCGGCCCAAAAGAAAACGCCAATATCGATGGCTTCTTCACCTACCTGAGAGAGACGCAAGGCGAAGCAGCCATCGCCCAGCTCTTTCCGGCCTTCACTGCCTGTGCAACCCCTTTCCGCGACATGCTCTCCGTACAGAACGGACGTCCCGTCTCTGTGCGTGTCACGTCACCAAACTCGAACCTCCCAACAACCCCCATTCCCCCGGACAGCCCCAACCCAAACAGCCCGTCCCAGGTGTAGTTCCCAGGCGGCCACACCGGCAAAAAACCCCGCCCGCCACCCTCCATGTGACCCTCCACACAAGCAAGCAACCCCAAGCACATGGGAAACACCACAACAAAAAAAAACCAAAAAACGGAAACGAAAAAACGGGAGACGCAAATGCATAAAACAAACGGGGCAGAACGCTCTCTCGACGTCAGCCTCATCACCCGCGTTGAAGGAGAAGGATCCCTGCATCTTCTCGTACAAGAGGGAAAAGTGGCAGAGGCGCGTCTTTCCATCTTTGAAGCGCCTCGCTATTTCGAGAAATTGGTAGAAGGGCGAACCCCACAAGAAGTGATCGACATCGTGGCACGTATCTGTGGCATCTGCCCTGTGGCCTACCAGATGACAGCTGTCCAGGCTTTTGAGGACTGTTTCGGTATAGAGGTCGCTCCTGAAACACGTGCCCTGCGGCGGCTCATGTATTGCGGTGAATGGATCGAAAGTCATGCCCTGCATCTTTATATGTTGCAGACCCCGGACTTTCTCGGGTATCCCTCCGCCGTCGCGATGGCACAAGACCACCGAGACCTCGTTGCGAATGGTCTCCGCGTGAAAAAAATGGGAAACACCATCATCGAATGTATTGGGGGCCGGGCAATCCACCCAGTCTCCCTTTGTGTCGGAGGATTTACACACCTGCCCTCCCGAAAAGAACTCGACGCCCTACGCCGGGAGCTCGACGCTGTCATCCCACTCGCCACAGACACCCTACGCTGGACAGGAAACCTCACCGCGCCGCCTTTCACACGCGAAACACTTTTCGTGTCTCTCTTCCACCCACACGAGTACCCAATGAACGAAGGCCGCATTGTGTCGTCCGGCAGTGGCAGCCACACAATCGACCTCGCTCCCGGGGCGTGGGCTGACGCCTTTCACGAGATCCAGCTGGAAGGAACAAATGCCCTGCATGCCCGCACCATGAGCGGAGAAACCTATGCCGTTGGCCCTCCCGCCCGGATCGCACTTTGCGGGGACCAACTGCATCCGGAGGCACACGCGGGACTATCCGAGACTGGCCTACGCGAAGAGATCGCACGCAACCCGCACTGGGGCATCGCGGCTCGGGCCGCCGAGATCCTGCATGCTCTCTGCGAAGCCCGCGATATCGCGGAGTCCTACAGGCCACCCGCGGAAAAGGCTGTGCCGTGGACACCGCGCGCGGGGATCGCTGCCTGGACCACGGAAGCTCCCCGAGGCACCTTGTACCACCGCTATCTGCTGGACGAGGAAGGGAAGCCTCGCCACGCGACGATCATTCCGCCTACCAGCCAGAACCAAGGGGCAATCGAACACGACCTCGTCGAGTCGGCCTCTGGTCTGCTCCACCTCTCCGACGAAAAACTCACCGCAGAACTCGAACGACTCGTACGAAGCTATGACCCATGCATCTCCTGTGCTACACACTTCCTTGCAGTGACTGTCGAGGACACACCAAGCGCAAAAAACACAGCACCCGCACAAGAGCAGTGAAAGAGGGGAAAGTTTTCGTGCACACACCACCTGCCGCCACAACCTCCCCATCCCGCAAGACGCAGCGCACCGGCAATCCAACAACAAACCAGGACAGGCCGGAACCCTCAACATCCCAAGTCCATCTGTTCTTATGCGGGAATCCCGATCGCGGGGATGACGGTGCTGCACGAGCTGTACTCACGCTTCTCCCACAAATGGTTTGGGCCACAACCGATCTGCACCTTGTAGCGGGCATCGATCCACTCGATCTGTGTAATATGGCCGCAAACGAATGGTGCGTCATTGCCGACGCAATACAAGGCATTCCAGCCGGTGAGGTCTCTACTTTTTCTTTGGCAGACCTCGCTGCTTCTGCACGTTCCCTCTCCCGCCACGAAGACATCCCGCCGGTTGCAGCACCCCTTTTGCCCCGGACTTCGCCCCACCCTCCTGCAGTACCGGAAACCCCTCATCCTCAGTCATATGTACCCCGCTGCCCTGCCACCCGTACTTCGACCCATGCTCTTGCACTACCGGAAACCCTTGCCCTCGCAGAAGCCCTGCGCGGCACCACCTCACAAGGTTTTTTTGTTGGCCTCGGCGGCAGCTCCTTTGCCCTGGAAAGCAGGCTTTCCCCGCCAGTCGCAGCGGCTCTTGCGTCCTTCGCCCGCACGATCGTATTTGCCCTGTGCTGCTGCCGGCAGGAACCCCGACAGCCTCCCATGAAGTTCACCACAGCACTGCCCACACAGCCGGAACATGGAGCACAGCCGGAACGGACCGTTCCTGGCCCACCCTTCTCACAGAGCCCACACAACACCTCCCCGCTGCATGTGCAATCTCCCGCTCCACAGCAAAAAAGCACAGAAGAGACCAGTCGAACCCACCTAAACAAAACCACACAATACAGCGCCCACAAGGAAAAAAACAGGAAAGGAGGGCAATAGTGTGCCTCGCTCTCCCCGTCCAGATTGTGGCCACCGACCCAGAACGATCTGCTGCCCTCGTCGAGATCGAGGGAGTACAACGTGAGATCTGCACCATGCTGCTCGACACAGACAGCACTCCCGGCGATTGGGTGATTGTGCATGTGGGCTTCGCGCTTTGCCGTCTGCACGAGGACGCAGCACGTGAGACCCTCGCCCTCCTCGCAGAAGGCCGCGCCCGATCACAAGCCCCGGGAAAAAAGCTGTGAAATATATCGACGAATTCCGCGACCCGAAACTGGCCGCTTCCTTATTGGCTGACATTCATGCCCGGATGCCGGATCGTCCGCCAGACAATCCTCTCAAGCTTATGGAAGTGTGCGGCGGTCATACTCATGCCATCCACCGGGCGGGCCTGCCGAGTCTCCTCCCCGATTCACTCGAGCTTGTGCATGGTCCCGGATGCCCCGTCTGTGTCACACCAACAGGACGCATCGACGACGCTGTCGTTCTGGCCTCTGAGGAAAAAAGCATACTGTGCACCTTCGGGGACGCCGCACGGGCACCGGGCAGTAAAGGATCTCTGCTCGACGCCAAAGCAACAGGAGCTGACGTGCGCGTTGTGTACTCTCCACTCGACGCGCTCGCCCTGGCAGAAACCCATCCGGATCGAGAAGTGGTCTTCTTCGCTGTCGGGTTCGAGACCACAGCGCCCGCCGTCGCCGCCACAATAGTGCGCGCCCGCCGGCAAGGCATCCCGAACTTCTCGGTTCTCTCGAACCATGTCTTGGTCGTCCCTGGGCTCAAAGCCATTCTGGCACGTCCGGGCAGCAAGCTCGAAGGGTTCATCGGGCCTGGCCATGTAAGTTGCACGATTGGCAGTGAGCCTTACCGTTTCATCCCGGAAGAACACGGCCTTCCCATCGTTATCAGCGGCTTTGAACCTCTCGATCTGTTGCAAGCCCTTCTCATGCTGCTCGATCAGCTCACCCAAGGTCGGTGTGAAGTCGAAAACCAGTATCAGCGGGCAGTGCAACCCCACGGCAACCCCACGGCCAAAGCCATCATCTCGCAGGTTTTTAGAGCACGCCCCCACTTTGCATGGCGCGGCCTCGGCCCAGTTCCCGGAGGAGGGCTCCGACTACGCGATGAGTTTGCCGCTTTCGACGCCGAGGAACGCTTTTCCCTTCCCGGGAAAAGCGTTCCGGACCCAAAAGCCTGCCGCTGCGGAGAAGTGCTCGTAGGGGCAAAAAAGCCCTGGGAATGCGGGGCCTTTGCCACAAGGTGCACACCCGAAAATCCGCTCGGAGCCTGCATGGTATCGAGTGAAGGAGCATGCGCGGCTTCTTATGCGTATGAACACCGAAGACAAGTCTCCTGGGAGAAGGCGACAGGATGATGACGGACGAGAGCCTGCATCACCCAAAAGATCCTTCTGGACACATAGAAAACCCCAAAAAACCGGATTTTCCACGCGTGGCAGCATTACAGCAAAAACAACAGCGCTCAGAGAAGCCGAATCAGCCCCGCGCCTCATCTCGCTTTCGCGCGACCCATGTCACGATGGCACACGGCGCCGGAGGACGGGCAACTGCGGCTCTGGTAAAAGAGGTGTTCCTCGACGCCTACGGAGGAAGGCACCTGAACCGTCTCGAAGACGCCGCCATCCTCCCCCTCGGCCGCTCTTCTTCGCTCGATTCCTCCCTTGGGGCATCCCACCTGGCATTCAGCTGTGACTCTTTTGTGGTGACGCCCCCCTGCTTCCCTGGCGGCTCTCTCGGACGCCTCGCGGTGTGCGGAACGGTCAACGACCTCGCCATGGCAGGGGCCATTCCCTCCTGGCTCGCCATCTCCTGGGTGATCGAAGAAGGTACTCCGATACAAACCTTGCGCACTGTGGCACACGACATCGCCACAGCAGCCACAGAAGCCGACATAGAAATTGTCACCGGCGATACAAAAGTCGTAGAACGCGGGGCAGCGGACGGTGTGCTGCTCACAACTGCCGGAGTTGGTATTTGCCCTGCCGGGCGAGAACTTGGCGCTGAACGCATACAGCCCGGTGACAAGCTACTGCTCTCAGGGTCAATGGGTGACCACGGCATGGCCGTCATGCTGGCCCGGGGAGACCTCGCGATCAACGCGGACATTCGCTCGGATTGTGCTCCTCTTGGCAAGCTCGCGGCAGGTCTTCTCACTGCCGCGCCCAACACACGATGGATGCGCGACCCAACGCGGGGAGGCGTCGCCATGTTGTGCCATGAGCTTGCCGCCGCGGCAGAACACAGCGTCTTGCTGAGAGAACAGCAACTACCCGTCCGGCCTGCGGTGCGTGCAGCCTGCGAACTGCTCGGAATCGACCCTCTGCACGTCGCCAATGAGGGAAAACTCCTGGCTGTCGTGCCCCCCGCAGAAACCGAGGATGCACTCGCCGCCCTCCGTTCCTCCCCACTCGGCAAAGACGCAGTGCTGATCGGAGAGATCAGCCCGCATCTCGAGCCCATCGTTCTCCTCGAAACACCTTTCGGGGGCACACGTCTGCTCGACATACCAGTGGGAAACCCGCTTCCTCGTATTTGTTGACCTCCCCTCTGCTTACAGGGCAATAAAGCAGTTCCAGGAAGAGGGTTCCCAAACCCAACAACCCACAAACAGGAAGGAGAAAAAAGAAATGGGTGCACAGCCTGTGGCACACACACCTTCGGAAAGCCATGTTCCAGCTGTTCCGTCCAACCTAATACGACAGCGTGTCACTATCACGGGAACAGTGCAGGGAGTCGGGTTCCGTCCTTTCGTCTATCGACACGCCGGCAGGTTGGGCCTCGCCGGCTTCGTGCACAACACTGGAGAAAGTCTTCTCTTTGAAGCCGAAGGACGCGCTGCCGATGTGGAGGAGCTTTTGCGTCTTGTACGAGACTGCCCGCCTCCGGCAGCGCGTCTCGAAAGTCTCACTGTGACAAAATGCCAATGTAGCGGCGATTTTGACCCCTTTCAGATCCGACAGAGCAAAGAGGAAAACCCGGCGGGAAGCGGGATTGCGCCTCTCAGCCCAGACCTCGCTCTTTGTGCTGATTGCACGGCAGAAATGGAAAATCCGCACGACCGGCGCCATGACCACGCTTTTGCTTCCTGCACAGCATGCGGCCCTCGCTACACCATGACAAAAGCACTCCCCTATGACCGCAACAACACGACAATGGCGAACTTTGCGCTCTGTAGGGCCTGCAAGAAAGAGTATGAAAACCCCGGTGACCGACGCTTTCATGCCCAGCCCATTGCCTGCCTCGACTGTGGACCACATCTCACCTTCCATAAAAAAGACGCCACACTGCTCGCAGGCGGTAAAGAAGCGCTCAAAGCTGCCGTCCAGTGTCTGAGCGCAGGAGGAATACTCGCCATCAAAGGGATTGGTGGCTATCACCTCGCAGTCGACGCGGGAAATCCCGTGGCCGTCGCGAAATTACGCCATCGCAAAAAACGTCCCCACAAACCCTTTGCAGTGATGGTCCCTGATCTTTCCACGGCGCAGCAGCTCTGTCTCCTCAATACCCCCGCCACAACAGCCCTCTGTGCTGCAGCAGCGCCTGTGGTCCTCGCCCCACGACGTCTGCCCCGCACAAAAGAGGCCACAACCGCAAAGCACGCCACAAGCAACACTGGGAGCAACACCAGCAAGGTCACGGGCAAAAGCCCAAAGGCAAACAACCCGAACAGCCTCGCTCCAACAGACCCCGGAACAGACCCCGTGGAGAACAGCAAAAACATACAGGGAAGTACTGCAATCACAGCTTGGGAGATCGCAGCAGAGGTCGCACCGGGTCTTGTCGAGCTCGGCCTTTTTCTGCCCTATACCTCCTTACACCACCTGCTCATACGCCGCTTCGGACGACCGCTCGTGATGACGAGCGCAAACGTGAGCGGTGCCCCAATTGTGCGCGATACAGAGGAGGCACATGCAGTACTCGGCCCCTTGTCAGAGGGAATGCTCACACACGACCGTACCATTGCAACACGCTGCGATGATTCTGTTGTGCGGTCTATGACACAACGGGTACAAGTTCTACGCAGATCCCGCGGTCTTGTTCCTCTCCCTTTTCGTCTCCCTCACGGCATACGGGCAGAGAAGCCGATTCTCGCCATGGGGGGAATGGGAAAAAACACGGTGGCCATCGCACAAGGGGAATGGGTCACGCTCAGCCATCATATCGGCGATCTCACGGGACCAGGCTGGAGCGAAGCCTTCTTCGAAGGAATTGAACACCTTCTTATGGTCTGCGAAGCGATACCCGCAACGGTGGCACACGATCTGCATCCGGACTACCCCTCGACAGTTTTCGCGACAGGGCTCGATCTTCCCGCTACCGGCGTCCAACACCACCACGCACACATTGCGTCCTGTCTTGTGGAACATGGCTTGACCGGGCCCGTCCTCGGCATCGCATTCGACGGTCATGGTTATGGTCTTGACGCAGGCAACTGGGGCGGGGAGTTCCTTCTGGTAGACCTACGGACCTCTCGCCGCGTTGGACATTTGCGCCGCGTTCCCCTGACGGGCGGTGACCGCGCGGCACGAGAGCCCTGGCGTATGGCGTTGAGCTGGGTGCAAGCTGCTGAAGGAGAGGAAAAAGCGAGCGCGTGGGCCGCGTATCATGCGAAGCGCCAGGCTTTGTCTCCCACACCTTTTTGGGAAGGCGGCAACGAGAACACAGCAGAAGGCGTCTTGTCGCTCAGTCGATCTTTCACGCAACGCGGGATCTCGCTTACAAGCAGCGCAGGGCGGCTCTTCGATGCCATCGCCGCTATTGTCGCAACACACAGAACTCTTCAGAACAAAAAGACTACGTACGCCGGCACGCATGGCGCCACTTATGAGGGACAAGCCGCAATCGAGCTTGAAGCGCTTGCGTCGCACACAGCAGATGAAGAGGGAAGTCTCTGGTCACCGCGTCTTTCCCTCAACAGGACGGATAACAATATCGCAGCTGATACACGAAACAGCGGGCAAGACAAGCACACATACGAAACAGACGGATGCGCCATCCTCGACCCGGCACCCCTCGTACGCAACGCACGAGCTGCCACGGAAAAAGGAGTTTTTCCGTCCCGCGTGGCAGCGAGCTTCCACGACAATTTTGCCATCGCAACTGCTCATTTCGCGGCATCACTCGCCCGCCGGGAAGGTGTGCAAAAAATCGTCCTCAGCGGTGGCGTTTTTCAAAATCGCCGGTTCAGCGAAAAGGTCGAACAAGAGCTGCATCAGCAGGAATTCGCGGTCTTCACCCATGCCACAGTGCCGGCCAATGATGGCGGGATTTCACTGGGACAGGCAGCAGTCGCCGCCGCCCGCGCCCAGCATCCCCTGTAAATCCCGTTTGTAGGCAAGCCCCCAAAGCGCTGCGGGCAAACCGGAATACCAAAGCGACGGGCCACTTCAGGAGACAGGTCTTGTGACCCTATCCTCAGACCTGCAGAAAACCTAAAGTAGAGAAAAGAGTTCAATGGAAGGCCACCTGAATGCAAAGGTACGTTGCAAGCCGGCAAGAAAAACATGGCTGGTGACAGGCGGCTTTCGTCGAAAAAGAACACGGCATGCCGTAAAGGAGGAATCTATGGTTTTCCCTCCCGCTCTCGAAGCAGCAAAACACGGGCGTCTCAAACTTCAGGACACAGCAGCCCTCGTTGAAGAGGCCACCGCAACCCCCTCAAGCGCACCTTCTTGGAATAAGGCTCTCAGTACCACTCTCCAAAGTCTGCAATATGCGTTTGAAGCGCATATAAACCTGACAGAGGGAGAAGACGGACTTTTCGCTGAAGTGCGGGCACACGCACCACGACTTGAACACTCCATACACACCCTACGCCAGGAACATCAAAAGATCCTGGAAAGCATTTCCTTTTGCTCTTTTCTCCTCAAAAAGCGAGAAAACACACCAACTGAAATCACAGCAAAAGAAATCCGCGAGTCCGTAACTTCCCTACTCTCTCAGATCTCCCGCCACAGACAGCACGGGTCAGACTTCACGTATGAGGCCTACCATGTTGACATTGGCGGTTCTGGGGGCTAGGGGGCGCACAACGAACACGCACACCGAAACTTCCAATAAAAAAAAGCGCGCGGGGTCAGACGAAGACCGATTTTCTTTTGAGCGAGACAGGTTTCGCGCAAAACTGTGTCACACATTACTGCTGCGCAAACCTGCAGCGGCACTTCTTTGTCTCATCCGTTCGCAAGAATGCGCCTACTATGCGCCCGAGCTCTGCGCGCTTGCCCAAGCACAGCACCCGTGCTTCCCCCATAAGGATCATCTTCTTCACAGCATCGAAGTCACCAGGAAAACGCCCCCCCGATTACGGCTTCGACTCGCCGCACTTTTTCACGATACCGGCAAGCCGGCAACACGAACCTACAGTGAAAAAGGTGTTCTTTTTCACCTGCATGAGACCGTCGGAGCTGACCTTACGCGCCACAGACTGCAAGAACTAGGTTTTCCGCAGACGCTTACAGAGGACGTGACACGTCTTGTTGCAATGCACACACGAGCAAACTCCTACAGTTCCCAATGGAGAGATGCAGCAGTCCGACGTCTCGCAAAAGATGCAGGCCACACGTTGGCAGACCTGCTCCTCTTGGCCCGAGCAGACACGACAGCACGGGACCCAGGTCTCGCTCGCTCGATCGCCACACGTATGGACCAGCTCGAAACACGGCTTGGTGCCTCGCCCCACACCACACCGCATCGTCCCGTTCTCAATGGTCATGAGGTTATGCAGTGTCTCCAGCTTGGGCCAGGACCTCTTGTGGGAGAAGCCATGCGCTTCCTGCTCGCGCACGATGCAGAGCTGCAGCAGCTTGAAAAAAAAGAGGTGCAGAAAAAACTGATTGCGTGGCACCGCTCCCAGAACTCCTAAAGTGAACAAAGACCATAAAGAGCCGCAAGCTGTTGACAATCCCGCTTGCCTGCGTGTTACCTGCTCCTCAGGTAACACGCAGGCAATACACGGGCAAGAAGATGCCGGCAGACATCCCTATGACAGACAACCCGTATGAACTCCCTGGAACAAGGGTCTTTCCCTGTTTTTACCGGGGGAGTTTCCAAGAGAGAAAAGATGCCAAGAGACTGCCTTTGAGGGGAACAGGCAAAGACAACAGATAGGAAAAACCAACGTTTCGCCGGCGAAGGGCTGTGAGGCGAGACGAAAGACGCACACAACGGGGGCTTTTACCATGTCTCAATCCATAGGAATCGATTTTGGGGCCTACCAGTCGTCGATCGCCGTGTTCGCGCAGAACCGGATTGTCGCCATAGCGAACGAGGAAGGCGCGACGTCCACACCCTCAGTCGTATTTTTTCCAGAAACAGGAAAGCCTGTCATAGGGAGCAAAGCCAGGAGAACTGCCGGTCTCGCACCGGAGCGCGTCTTGATGCCCGCCCAGCTACTCGCAGCAGCACCCCCACCCTCTGATTTTTTTCCTCTCTCATCCGAAAACATGCCTAATCTCGAGCAGGCAACAGCCGCTCTGTTCCGTAAGCTCGCGCACGATGCCGGCTCCGCATCCCAAAATCCAATCACTGAAGCCACTGTTGTTGTGCCCTGTTCATTTGACACAAAACAGCGCAGCATTGTGTTACAAGCCGCACAACACGCGGGCATTCAGGCGCATTTAATTGAGGGCGCGGTGGCGGCAAGTCTCGCCTACATCGTCGAAAGAAAAACGCACGCTTCCCAGAATGAGACCCTTCTCATCCTTGATCTAGGAGCAAGCAGACTTGAGGCAAGTGTGGTCGAGATCGCAGATAACACCATTGAAGTCTGCGCAAGCGCGGCAGACCCAGGGTTGGGGAGCGCACAAATCGATCAGAGGATTGCCGGCCATTTCGCGGAACTTTGCAGGCAAGAACAGGGTATCGATCTGCAACAAGCAACAGCATCCCGCTATGGTCTGCTGCGTCTTGCAGAGCAGGCAAAAATCGACCTCTCTTCTGTGACGCGCACCCGCGTTGAGCTTCCGATGAAAAAAGGGAAAAACGAGTGGGGCAGATTTCGCACAGTACTCACACGAGAAGACTTGGAGACACTGGCAGGTGATTTATTTGACCGTTCCCTTTCTCTCACAGCCGCCGTGCTCCATGCGTCCGGACGCTGGCTTGAAGAGATCGATGGTCTCCTTCTCCTTGGAGGCGGTATTCATTCTCCTGCCATAAAGACCCGTCTCCACAGATTTTTCGGTAGTGACTTACCTACTGTGCGAGAAGGAACAACCACCGTTATCGCAAAAGGTGCTGCACTCTACGCGGCCACGCGTCATGGCATTCTACGGCCTATGACTTTTTTCAGGACTTCTGCTTTTCCCATAGGGGCACGCATGACCGGAACAGAAGAAATAAAAGAGATTTTTCCACATGGCGTTCCAATGCCGGCACGTCAACACACACGTTTGCACGCCATAAAAGAAAAAAACAACACTTGGGGTGTTGACATCCTCACGTGGACCCACAAGCCGGACACAACATCAGACAATCTGGTATCTCTGCCTCGACTCATCGGACACTACCGGCGATCAGTCCCGGAGGGAGAAATCCCTAAAAAACCGCAGACCCTACTGGAAAAGAACAGCTCCACGAAGCGAGATATTGTGTTCGAGATCGACGAAGACGGCATCCTCTCCGCTGATCTCGTCAGTTCTGGCAAGCAAAAAGAATCGCTGCGGTTCTTCCGCAGCGCGCCATGACCAGATCCGGCAAGGACACGGCCCATTCTCCGCCAGGAGGCAACAGTTGGACGAACAAGCCCGGCCACAGGCGGCGTCAAGACAAGTGACAGAGAGCGCACAACAGGAAAACAAACTCCAACCTGACAGCTCAGAGGAGTTGCGCACGCGTCTGAGCGAAATGGAAGACCGCTACCTGCTCGCTTTGGCCGACCTCGACAATTTGCGAAAACGATACCGACGTGGACTACAGCAAGAACTTGTGGCAGAACGCAGACGCATGGCTGGAGCATGGTTACCCATTCTCGATAGCCTGGAATTGGCATTAGCCCAAACACATACCAATGTCGACTCCTTCCTTGAAGGCATAAAAGCCGCCCATGCACAAGGTGTCCAAGCATTGGAACAGTTGGGGTTTCCTCGTAAAGAAGAGACGGGTATCCTATTTGATCCGAATTTGCATGAAGTCATAAGCGTGATCCCTGAAAGCTCTGTCCCAGCGGGAACAGTGCTGGAAGTCCTACGCGCTGGATATGGCGCTCCCGATCGCCTACTCCGCCCAGCGAGCGTCGTCATTTCTGAGGAGCCCCACTAATGGCCAAGGGGAAAGACTTTTATCAAGTGCTCGGCATCTCGAAAACCGCCGATGCAAAAGAAATCCAGAGCGCTTACCGTAAGCTCGCCCGCAAGCATCACCCGGACTTGAGTAAAGACCCTGGAGCAGAAGATCGCTTCAAGCAGATCAGCGAGGCGTACGACGTCCTGTCCGACCCGAAAAGTCGCGCAAAATACGACAGGCTCTCCCCCCATATCGGTGATGACTGGGACAAAGCCCCCGATGATTTCGACCCCCGAGCCCGTCCTTGGAGTAGCGGAGAAGGGGCCCAGTGGACCACATGGGAAGACGGTGTACCATTTGGGGACACTGACTTTCCTCTCGGTGACCTGTTTGGCGGCATCTTCGGCGGACGCCAGCAGCGCGGGTCGAAGCAGGGAACAGACCAGCAAACACAAGTTGAGATCAGCCTGGCAGAGGCATATTCAGGCACCTCCCGCCGCATCTCACTCAACGGTCCCGGCACAGGACAGAGCTTTACCGCAAAAATTCCTGCCGGGGTCACAGACGGCCAGAAAATTCGTCTCTCCGGCAAAGGCAGCCCCGGACCAAGAGGGGCCCCTGCCGGAGATCTCTATCTCATCATGCACATCCTGCCAGACCCACGCTTCACTGTGCAGGGCCGGAACATCCTGGCAAAGATAGACGTGGCCCCGTGGGAAGCAGCGCTCGGCAGCGCCGTGTCCATTCCCACGCCAAACGGCAGCACAAAAATCAAGATTCCTGCCGGCTCATCAAGCGGACGAAAGCTCCGCATTGCGGGCCAAGGCATTCCGAACCCTTCCGGCTCTGCCGGAGACCTGATGGCAGAAATCCGTATTGTGGTTCCGCAACAACTGAATGACGAAGAACGTACTTTGTTTGAACAGCTTGCGTCGGCTTCTCGTTTCACTCCAAGAGGAGAGTCGTGAAAGACCAGCCAACTACCGGAGACTTCTGCACTGCGGAAGAACTTGCCGACATGTGTGGTCTTCATCCCGACCATGTCTCCCGGCTCGTCTCAATCGGCATCCTCGAACCGGTCAATGCCCGAGAATCTCCTAGAAAATTCCCACCCGGTTCTCTCGAGAAAATCACACGCGTTGAACGTCTCCATAAAGATTTGGCGCTGAGCTACACCGCAGTCGCCATTGTGATCGACTTACTTGATCGCATAGCTGAACTCGAAACTCGCCTGCGCGACATAGAAGAAAAAACATCGAGAGCGCACTAAAAGCGTAAAAAACAGCTAATCTAGCGAACGCGAGTCTTACGGAAGGTCTTATGACGAGACTTGTGGAAATTCCGTGCGGCACTCGCACACAAACAAGCACCATGTCATAACGAAAGAGGGTGGGAATGAACAAAAAAGGAGACGCGCCGGCGAGAAGCACGCAGCGTCAGCCCTTCTATCCGCACGCCGGGCAAACCTCCCAAGATGCCCATTTGGCCTCATCATTATGCGTGTATCTTCCGAAAAAACAATCGAGCAAAAAAATTGCAGGAAGTATCCTCGCATTCGCAATAATCACAGGAAGTATCCTCGCATTCGGGGCACAGGCTCCCGCCTCCGCGGCACCAACAGGAAACACTTCCCCGCTTGTCCCCCATGCAAATGGGCCCGTCAACATGGCGTCTTTCTCGGCAAACGCACGCTATGTTGTTTTCACTTCCGCTGCTTCAAACCTTGTGCCAGGTGACACCAACAACTCCTGGGACATCTTCTTGCAGGATCGCCGCTCTGGGGCAATCACCCTCATTTCCAAAGGGGCCGACGGCAGCCCGGCAAACGGCGACAGCGAAGACCCTGCGATTTCCGCCAACGGAAATCGCATTGTTTTTACCTCCACTGCCTACAATCTCGTTCCTGGCGATACGCCGCGTCAAGACATCTTTATGTGGGAACGCGCCACAGGACAAACCACGCTCGTCTCCAAAGGCATGCACGACACGCCCGGCACACGAGAAAGCTGGTGGCCGGAAATCTCCTCAAACGGCAGATACGTCACTTTTATGTCGTTTGCTTCAAACCTCGTGCCATCTGACACGAATAACGCCTACGACATTTTCTTGTGGGACAGTCGAACAGGCAATCTCCGTCGCATCAACCTCGGACGCGGCGGCACACAGGCGAACGCGCACAGCTGGGCACCATCAATTTCCGGGAACGGGCAATATATCGCATACGAATCCCTGGCATCAAACCTCGTCCCAGGAGACGAGAATCGCAAATGGGACGTGTTCCTGGTCAACACGACAACAGGCGCGACACGGCGCGTCAGTGCCGCGTCCGGTGGTGGCTCCGGAAACGGAGACAGCGGCGTCCCATCGATCTCCGCCAACGGACAGTTTGTGGCCTTTTATTCAAACTCCTCAAACATCGCGGGCGGACGAGCCGGAAAATTTGATGTCTTCCTCTGGGAACGAAGCACAGCCCGCTCTACCCTCATAAGTAAGAGCATCACCAGCACTCCTTCGCGCGGCAACAGCATCCTCCCCGTCATCTCCCAAGACGGACAGAGGATCGCCTTCCACTCCGAATCACCAGATCTCGTTACGGGCGACAATGACCTGCGCTGGGATATCTTTTTGTGGGAACGCAGCAGCGGAGAAATCGTGCGTGTCTCCCCCCCAAGCACTTCCCGTCCCGCGCCACGCAATGAGGAAAGAGCCGGCATTTCCGGGAACGGTCGCGCCGTCGCGTACTACGACACAAACAGGAGCGGCCAGAAAACCATAGGAATCTGGTCAGAATAACTCCACCCGTCCTACCACAGAGGAGAATGGTCCGTTCTGTCCGCCCAGGACAGGCCATTCTCCTGGCAACATCCTGGTGCCCGCGTTCTCTCTGCCTCTCCCCATGAGAACCGCGCCGGAAAATCCGGCGTGCTGCTTTTGCGAAGCCCCCCGGACACCAGCCCAACCCGAAAAACGCCAGAACTACCCCAGCTGTCAGAAAAAACCGCAACCCTTACAGCCCCCTTGGCCGCTCTTTGGCCGCTCTTGCAGCAAAGCAGAAACCAGGCCCATGTTGAACAGGCAGCATGGCACGCTTTAGTCTGCGCAAAGAGCACACAACAGGGCGAGGCAAGAGCGCAAGTCCCAAATCCAACCAGGCAGACCACACCGCAAGCAGCTGCCCGGGATGGAGGGACCGGATGGAGGAATGAGATGGACTTCTCCCCAAACGAAGACCATGAGGCAATTCGCGAGGGAGTGCGCCGGGTCTGCCAGGATTTCGACGACACCTACTGGCAAGAACATGACGCCCAGCACGAGTTCCCCTGGGAGTTTTACAATGCCATGGCGGCAGGGGGCTGGGTAGGCATCGCAATCCCAGAGACATATGGAGGAGGCGGGCAAGGCATTACCGCGGCTTCGGTTCTGCTCGAAGAAGTCGCCGCCTCTGGCGCGGGCATGAACGGTGCCAGCTCTTTGCACCTTTCAATTTTTGGCATGAACCCTGTCGTCAAACACGGCACACCCGAGATGCAAAAGAAGTACTTGCCCAAAGTCGCCGACGGCAGCCTGCATGTCGCCTTTGGCGTCACCGAACCGGACGCGGGCACCGACACAACAAGTATCACGACAAGGGCCGTACGCGACGGGGACCAATACATTGTGCGGGGCCGAAAAGTCTGGACGACAAAAGCCCCCTACTGTCAGAAAGTTCTACTTCTCGTACGGACCACCCCGCTCGAAGAATGCGAACGACGCACGCACGGCATGACGCTGCTCCTGGCCGACCTGCAACGTCCCGAAGTCGAGATCACCCCCATCCCCAAAGTCGGACGCAACGCTGTTGTCTCTTGCGAGGTTGTGTATGACGACCTCCCCGTCGCCGTCAGTGATCGTGTGGGCGAAGAAGGCAAGGGCTTCCACTATCTGCTCGACGGCCTCAACCCAGAGCGCATTCTTGTCGCCTCAGAAGCACTCGGCCTCGGACGCGTCTCCCTCGAAAAAGCCGTCGCCTACGCAAAAGAGCGGGTCGTATTTGGCCGTCCCATTGGCAAAAACCAGGGCATTGCATTCCCCCTTGCTGCCGCGTACGCGCGTCTCCAAGCCGCCGAGCTCGCCATACGACAGGCATCCTGGCGCTACGACAAGGGCATGTCCTGTGGCGAAGAGGCCAATATCGCGAAATGGCTGGCCGCCGACGCCGCCTACACCGCCGCAGATCAGGCCGTGCAAACCCTGGGCGGTTTCGGTTATGCCACCGAATACAATGTCGAGCGCTACTGGAGAGAAGCTCGCCTCATGCGCATCGCTCCCATCTCCCAGGAGATGATCATGAACTATGTGAGCCGGCACTCTCTCGGCCTGCCCCGCTCCTACTAAGCCGCACACTTTTCAGGACGCCTCGGCACCCTGAAGATCCTGAATATTCCGGTCACCCCGAGCATCCTGATCAGCCATCCTGGGTACCCTGACCATCCTGGGCCGAGAGGACCCGCGCGTGCTTTTCCTGCAAGGCAAGCGTCCCAGATTTCATCGGCAAAATCCGGTTCTGTTCCACCCCACCAACCGCCTTTGCTCTGCTCTCCCCATACGTTTGCGTGAGCTCAGCAGGCATCCACTCGTTCAACTGCCCGCAGCCGCATCTCCACCGAGAATACGGAAGATAATTATTGCACTATGGTATCAAAAACTTTCTTCCGTGGTACCAAGCTTTCCACATAAACCACGAAAAAAGCGCACATCACAAAAAACACAACACACCGAAAAACCAAAAAAACAGCGCCACACCCCCTGCAGCCTGCTCAAAAGAAAATCCTGCGGATCGCA
>DEIU01000096.1:35875-36368 GCA_002352645.1 Acidimicrobiia bacterium UBA2766
GACTGCAACATGGCCGTCATGGGAGTATCAATAAAACCGGGACACAAACAATTTACCCGGATACCCTTTGGCCCATAGTCGAGCGCCATATTCTTCGTGAGAATACGCACCCCGCCTTTTGAGGCATTGTACGCAGCCGACATCTCAAGCCCTTCATAGGCTTCCACACTCGCCAAATGAATAATGCTGCCCGACCCCTGTTCCATCATCCCCGCAAGCACAGCCTTCGATACAAGATACGTGCCTTTCAAATTGATGTCGAGCACACGATCCCACTCTTCTTCCGCAAGCAGATGCACCGGCCCCATGCCTGCCACACCTGCCGCGTTCACCAGAATGTCAATCCGACCATGAGTCTGCTGGGCCGCAGAAATAGCCGCCACAACCTGGGCTTCATCCCGCACATCTGCAGTAGCAAAAGATGCCTTTACAGCATCACCCACCGCATCTTTCCAGACATCCCCCGCGTCCTGAAGATCAATGCCCGCGATTT
>DEIU01000083.1 GCA_002352645.1 Acidimicrobiia bacterium UBA2766
CAGATCGAGATGCTCTGCCGGAAGGCCCATTGCCCCGGACCCTGCGATTTTTCAGCCATCGCGCAAACGCGCGAGAACTGGAGTACCCACAGGGGATGTCCTTGTGTCAGTAATCACGCGCACTCGATCCCGCAAAGAGCACAGTTCAGGGTCGGCCATACGCGCGTCAGTGAAAACCCTGCGATCGCCGGTATCGTCACCCAAGAGGGCCATCGCCACTGTGGCACGCAGGCTGAATTTTCCTTCAAGACCAGTCACAGGACGCTCAATATTGCACACGTCAAGCGCACTGGAGTGCACGATCACGTCGATCTCGTCTATTGCTTCTCGAATTTCCTTGGGCATCCCTGCGGTTTGGTCCCCCCCAAACTCCTGCAAAAGCAAGGAACGCACTACCAAGGCTCCCTCAATTGCGCCATGTGTGAGATGACAGGCTGCATGGTATTTAAACAGGGTATTGCGTATGAGGTATTGCCCGTCGAGAGAGGCAAGACGCACGGCATCAACAGAACCACCGGCATGCGTGGCAGCAAATCCTTGATGGGACTCCACAATACATGGATCGCTTGTAAAACCACCGGCCGCAAGCGTCGCAGACAAAAGCCCATTCATCGCGGCCTTGCCCGCATGAAAAGGTTTTGTCATTGTGCCAAAAGCCGATTTCAAACCCCCAGCTTGCACACCAGCCAAACCAAGAGCATGGCGCCATTGCTCCACACTGAGACCAAGCAGGGAAGCACACGCGGCAGCAGCCCCAAAAGTGCCCAGGGTGCCTGTCGCATGCCATCCCGCAAAATAGTGTCCGGGGTTTACCAGCACCCCCACAAGACATTCCGTCTCAACGCCCGCGACAAAAGCAGCAAGAAAATCCGCCCCCGAAGCATCTTCACGCTCCGCAAGCGCAAGCACTGCCGGCAGAACTGGCACAGAGGGATGCCCACTCATCGCCACATTGGTGTCGTCAAAATCAAGCGCGTGCGAAGTTGCACCGTTTACCAAGGCTGCCGTGAGGGCAGTCGCAGTATGGGGCGTCCCGAGAATATGGGCCTCTGTCGCCTGATCACGGGCCACAACCTCACGCGCCAGAATGCCCGAAAGCGGCTCCTCCACTCCCGCCAACGTCACACCCAACCAGTCGAGCAGACAATGGCGCGCCACCTCTGCGATCTCCTCGGGCAGGCTCCCAGGCAAGATCGCGTGCCCACGTTGCGCCAATAGTGCCGTCGCGCTCAAGTCCCCGTCTGCAGATTCCCCCGCAGGTTCTGCCTGTGGTTGCGGCGCACCCGGCATTCCTTCGGCCTGCGCACGGGACGCACCGGCAGCCGCAGCACCGGCTCTTCCCGCGTCTTTCCGAAAAGTTCCCTCTCCTGCAGCCTCAAGCATTGCATGCCCTCTCGTCCTGCCCCCTGATCGACGGATCCGCCCAACAAAAATCGTGAGAAAAATCATGACCCGAAACCGTCAAGAGGACTTTGCCCCAGACGATATGACAAAAAAACGATGTCGTGCTTCAAAAAGCCAGAAAGAAGAAATAAAAGAAACAATCCTGCCGTTCTACTCTCGGTCTTTCTGCGCTACTGTGTACACGTGGGCGAACATTCCCACACAGCCACCCCAGCAAGCACCCGCTTCACAGCACCAAAAACACACGTCCGGACCATACAAAAACGCAGATCTCGCACAGGGCCTCCCCACAGGGCCTACGCGAAAAACCGGCACACCGACCCCAATGATCCAGCCACACTCCAAGGAGACACTCCCATGCCGGTAGCACAAAACAGTTCCGTCCTCGAAAAGCCCGGTACCACTATTCCTGGCTTGCTCGCCTTTGCCGGTCTCGTCCTGCTCCTCATCCTCTCCCTCGCCGCCTTCATCACCGCAGAAAACGAAGCCGGTAACGTCGCGGGAGGAAACATCATCTCAGGGATTCTCCTCCTCACACTGGCGGGCATCGCCATGCCAGGCTTCTTCCTCGTACAACCCAATCAAACAAAAGTCCTGATTCTCTTTGGAAAGTATGTGGGAACCGTGAAAGAGCCCGGCTGGCACTGGGCAAATCCCTTCACCTCCACCGAACGACAAAAAGTATCCCTACGCATACAAAACTTTACAACGGAAATCTCAAAAGTGAACGACGCGGACGGCAATCCCATAGAAATCGCCGCAGTCATCGTCTGGCATGTCGAGGACACCGCCCGCGCGGTCTTTGAAGTCGAGGACTACCACGACTTCGTGCGAATCCAAAGCGAAACAGCCATCCGCCACCTGGGCACCCAATACCCCTACGAAGACCACACCGGAACAGCCGTCTCCCTGCGCGCCAACCCCGACGAAATCGCAACATCCCTCCACACCGAATTACAAAACCGCCTCACCGAAGCCGGCGTGAAAGTCGTCGAAACCCGCCTCACCCACCTGGCATACGCCACAGAAATCGCCGAAGCAATGCTCCGCCGGCAACAGGCATCTGCCATCATCGCCGCCCGACGCGCCATCGTCGAAGGCGCAGTCGGCATGGTCGAAGAAGCCCTCACAATGCTCAACACCAGAAATGTCGTCAACCTGAACGAAGAACAAAAAGCAGCCCTCGTCGCCAACCTGCTCGTCGTCCTCACAAGCGAACAACAAACACAACCAGTCCTCAACACCAGCGCCTAACCCCGCACCCCCGGCACCTCCGCACCACCGCA
>DEIU01000030.1:0-14364 GCA_002352645.1 Acidimicrobiia bacterium UBA2766
CTTGCCGGGGTGTCCTGTCAGGGTTTTGCGGGGATGGGTGTCCGCGTGCCTGCTGCAGCCGATGCAGGGGGCCCTTGTTTTCGGCTTTTGGCGCGGGTTTCAGGTGCTGCTTTCCTGGGAGAAGGTAGGGGTTTTTGCAGTGGGCGGGTTGGTGACCGGCTCGTCCGCCTGTTCCCCGATCTCTTCTTCGTGGATGACATCGTATCGTGCCTGGATGGTGCGGGGCATGAACTTGGCGGCGATGGCAGCGGCAAAGGTGGTGATGGCAGCGGCAGTGAGGAAGCTTGCGGTCATTCCTTCAACGAAAGAGGAGCTTGCCGCGGTTTGGATGCCTTCTCGCACGGTATCAAGCAAGGCGGGAGGGATGTTTGCTGCGAACTCCTCGGATTCGGTGATGACAAAGGCGACGCTGATGGACTCGGTGAGTGCATTTTGCAGGGCAGTGAAGTCCTCACCGATTTGTTCGGTCAAGCCTGGGGGTATCTGGTCTGCAAGTTTTTCGCTCATGGCCGGTTTGTAGCCTGAGCGTAAAATACTGCCGAGTACTGCCACGCCAATCGCGCCACCCACTTCGCGTGTGGTGTCGTTTACTGCCGATCCGACGCCGGCTTTTTCGGGTGGGATGTCGGCCATGACTGCAGCAGTTGCAGGTGCCATGCAAAGGCCCATGCCTGATCCCAATATGACTGCCATAGTGGCGATCGAGAGATACGAAGTGTCCGTGTCAAAGGCGGCAAGCCAAAGGAAGCTGCCGGCCGCGACAAGAAGGCCGGTGGCCACGACGCGGTTCGCACCAAAACGGGCCGCAAGCGAGTCGCTGGTCGGGGCAAAAATAATCATCCCCACAGAGAAGGGAATCATGCGCACCCCGGTCTCAAAGGCGCTGTATCCCAGGACAAACTGCAGGTATTGCACGAGCAAAAAGAACATGCCGAGCATGCCGAAAAACATGAAAGAGATTGATATCGTGCCGACTGTGAAGCTGCGGAAGCGGAAGAATCGGATGTCGAGCATGGGGTGGGCACAGGTGAGTTCCCAACGTGCAAAAATCATACCCGTGCACACTGCCGTTGCGAACGCCAACAAGGTGACCGCGTCGCCCCAGCCTTTTTCGGGCCCTTCGATAATCCCAAAGAGTAGAGATGCCAGTGTGATTGTCGACAAAACTGCTCCGACAGGGTCGAGTTTTGTCTGGAATGGGTCTCGTGATTTCGGCAGAATCCACATTCCCGCGATGATTGCCACGGCCACTACCGGAATGTTGAGCGCGAAAATTGATCCCCACCAAAAGCGGTCCAGGAGAAAGCCCCCCAAGATCGGTCCGAGTGCTCCGCCGATCCCGGCGAAAGCCGCCCAAATGCCAATTGCTTTGCCGCGTTCTTCGACCGGGAAGACGTTGGTGAGGATCGACAAGGTGGCGGGCATTACCAGCGCAGCTCCGAGGCCCATTACCCCGCGCATCACGATCAAGAGGGTTGTGTTCTCGGAGAGCATTGCTGCCCCGGACGACGCCCCAAAGATGAACAACCCCCATTGCAGTGCGCCTTTGCGACCGTAGCGGTCGCCAAGCGCCCCCAAAGTGAGGAGGAGCCCACCGAAGACAAGCGCGTAGGAATCGATGATCCAAAGGATCTGCGAATCGGAGGGACGCAGTTCTTCTGCCAGGCTGGGGATGGCCACGTTTAAAACCGAGTTTGCCAGCACAACGAGAACGAGACTGAAGCAGAGCACTCCAAGGATGAACCAGCGCCGGTCGTAGACCTGTTGCTCTGCCGGGGAACGTTTCCCTGGCATTTTCTCTGGTGTCCCGAAAAATGGCTTTTCCGGCGTTCCTTCGGAGAGTCCTTCTGCTTCTTTCGCTGTCATGGATGCTTCTTCCGATTTTTTGTGGTGCGTGTCGAGAAGTTTGGCACGAAAGACCGAACGCAGAATCTGTCTGTGATGGGCTGTTGTCCAGAGAAAAGGGTAGATGTCTTTGGGCTTATGAGAGGAATGCCCCCTGTGTTTTTGCTGCTTTTACAGGCGATTTTTCGGGTTTTGAAGTTCTTGCAGGTTGTGAAGAAAAAACAGGAAGACGACAGCCCTGTTTGCCTTGGGTGCGTGTGACCTGTCTGGGCTGTCTGGGCTGTCTGGGTTGAGGATTACCGCAAGAGGCATGTTGGGGAGGACTTTCCGGAGAGAAATCGCCCTTTGTGTTGCCGAGAATCCTGTTGTGACGCGCTGTGTCCAGGAACTTTCTGGCTTGTAGCGGGCACTGGGCTAGGACAGGGGGACAGGGGACCCTGCTTCAAGCAAAGGTGTGTGGCGGCGCTTGCCCACAGGACGACCACGCAGGAGACGTAGTCCGTTTGCCACCACGATCAAGGTTGTGCCGACATCGGTCAGGACCGCCGCCCAGAGCGGGAGCAACCCAAAGAGATTGAGTAGTGCCGCAATTATTTTTACGGTAAGGGCAAAAATGATGTTTTGGCGAACAATGGTGTTTGTCCAGCGGGCCAGGCCGAGGAACCCCGCTACTTTGCCAGGGTCATCGCCCATTAAAGCGATATCGGCGGTTTCGATTGCAGCAGGTGACCCTGCTGATCCCATTGCCAGGCCAACCGTGGCCACCGCAAGAGCCGGGGCGTCGTTTACGCCGTCTCCCACCATGCCGGTAGGGCCAAATTCTGCTTGCAATTCCTGGATCGCGCTGACCTTGTCATCAGGGAGCAGGTCGCTGCGCACGTCGCGAATGCCAAGCTGGGCGGCAGTGGCTTGTGCTGCTGCCGCATGATCTCCGGTGAGCAGGGTGATGTGGCTGATGCCCACAGCGCGCAATGCCGCTATTTGTGGCCGAGCATGAGGACGGGGTGTATCCGCGAGGGCAAGCACGCCGTCGATCGTGGTGTCGTCGCCTATCACGATGATTGTGTGCCCTTGGGCTTTGAGGCGTTCGACAATTTGTTGGGGTGTTGCTCCTGTTTTTCTGGGTGTTGTTGGGTCTTGCGCGGGTTGTGGGGGCGCTGTGTGTTTCTTCGCGATTGCACCATTGCCGATAACGGGGTCGATAATGGAGTCAATGACAGGGTCGATGACGGCGCCTTTGCCGGCTCTGACCGTATTGTTGGTACTGTCGGGAACGTTATTGGGGGGAGTGTTGAAACCAGGGTGTGTCGCGAAGAGACGTGGAGCAGCTGCGCGTAGCATCCGGCCTGCGATTGTGCCGCGTACGCCAAATCCCCGCTCGGCCTGAAAATCATGCACGGCAAGGTGGGGGACCTCTTGCGCGCGGGCTGCGTCGCGCACGGCGTGGGCAAGAGGATGTTCCGAGCCTTCTTCAAGAGCTGCTGCAAGCGAGAGCAGCGTGCGCGCGTCGGGTGCCGCAAGGGGAATTACTTCCACGACTCTGGGCTGTCCCTGTGTGAGGGTGCCCGTTTTATCGAAGGCCATGACGCGTAATCTTGCCGCATTTTCAAGGTGGGCACCCCCTTTTACCAGGACTCCTGCTGTGCAGGCCCGTCCCAGCGCTGACACGATTGCGACTGGTGTGGCGATCACGAGCGCGCAGGGGCAAGCCAGGATCAAAAAGGCCAGACCCCGGTAGAGCCAGGCGGAGAATGCACCCCAGCCTGCGAGGGGAGGCAGGCTTATGGTGAGTACTGCTACGAAGATCACGAGAGGTGTGTAGACCTCTGCGAAGCGGTTTACCCAGCGTTGGGTTGGCGCCTGTTGGGCTTGTGCCTCCTGTACTGCTGCGGTGATCCGGTCCAGTGTTGTATCTCCTGGGGCTGTGCTGACGCGTATGAGAAGTCGACCTTCAGAGTTGTGTGTACCGGCAAATACCGTGTCCCCGGCTGTTTTGTCGACCGGCATGGCTTCACCTGTGATGGGTGATTGGTCGACGGCGCTTGCGCCGTCGAGGACAATGCCGTCGACAGGGATCGGTTCTCCTGGTCGTACCACAACCTTGTCGCCCACGACGAGCGTGTGTACAGGGACTTGTTTTTCGACGAATTCGCGATGAGGCGTGTCTGTTGCAGGGATCTGTATCTGGGCTGTCGCAGGCGCAAGTGTGACGAGAGTTTCGAGTGAACGGCGCGTGCGTGCTGCCGCTTGGCTTTCGAGGTTTTCCCCAATGCGAAAGAGCAGGACGACAAGAGCAGCTTCTTGCCAGGCGCCGATTCCGACTGCTCCCACGACTGCGATGGACATTAACAAGTTGATATCTGGGCGCCGTGTTGCCCAGAGTGCGCTCCATCCGGATCGGGCGATCGAATACCCGCCCAACAGGATGGCGAGCGAATACAAAAATTCGGGGAGAAGACTACTGTCTGTCGTGAGAGACAGCAGTGTCGCAGTGAGGACCCCAACACCTGACATGATGGTGACCAGAATTTCTGGCAAGCGGTCATACCAGGACGATGCGAGGGGGTCCTCGTCTGTTGTGTCCTTGTCGGTACGTTCGGAAGGGGCGGTGCGGACACGGTATCCGAGGTTGCGCACACATCGACGGACCTGCGGTCTGACTTGCGCGACTGTTGTAGGGCTGCCTTCCACCTCCACCCGCATCTTTGCTCCCGTAAAGATGACGCTACAGTGCGCGACCCCATTGATGCGCCTGACGGCCCGTTCGATTGTTTGGGCACAGTCCGGACAATCCATGCCCGAGATGGACAGCACCTCGTGCTGAAATCGTTGCGTGAGATCTCTTCTGATTTCGTGTATGGCCTGGTCGAGGCAGGGCTGTGCGCAGAGTTTGGAATCGTAGGTGACACGGAACTGTGTGTCGCTGTCTGTCACTTTCACAATGCCGGGGTGCGTCCGGAGTTGGGCTTGGAATCTGTCAGTACAGGCAGTGCAGTTTTCTTTGTCATGTGCTTGAACTGGGATGTTCACTGTTGTAAGTGCCAACGGCACACCTCGTCTGCGCGCGAAACCGAAACAGATTATCTGAACAGATTTTCAGATAATACTGTGAGGCCCTTGTTTTTCGGTCCTGCTCTTTCCGGGTGATCGTATTCCGGGTGATCGTAAATTTTTTTTCGGCTGTTGTTTGCGGGGAGGTGACTGTCCGGATGTCTGTGTCAACTGGGCGTTCGATTGAGATTTGAGGTGTGGGAAACTGCGGTTTCGCTGTTTCCGTGATGGGGGTTGTCCGCTTTCCGGTCGACTTTATGGTCGACAATGCGGACTTGTTCTTGCGATGCCTTTGCGGCGCCGTCCGATTGGCAAGGCGTCGCGTCTGAAGCGATGATCGATGCTGCGAAGTTTTTCCGAGATGTTTTTTTGGGAATACTGTGGTGGGGTTTTTGCTTTGGTGTGAGACTGTGGCCAGGTCTGTGCGGATCCCCTGCCCGTTCGGATCTGTGTTGGGAGTGTGTGTACGATCGACAGGGGAGAACCATGAGAGGGATTGTGATGAGACTTGACAAGCCGCGTGTCGATCCAGTGCCTGGCGATCAGCTTAGTGCAGAGGTGCGGGAAAAATATGGGGAGGGTGAGGTCGCCAACATTTTTCGTACGCTGGCACACCATCCTAAATTGCTGAAACGGTGGACGATTTTTGCGAACCATGTGCTGATGAAGTCGACTCTTGCGGCGCGAGAGCGGGAGCTTGTTATCTTGCGTATTGGTTGGCTTTGTCAGGCCGAGTACGAGTGGGCGCAACACGCGCTGATTGGCCGTGGGGCTGGTCTTACCGCAGAAGAGATTGTCCGTATTACGCAGGGTCCTGACGCGACGGGATGGGACGAGCGCGACCAAGCCTTGCTGCGTGCCACGGACGATTTGCATGGCGATGCTTTTGTGTCTGATGCCACATGGCAGGCGCTCTCCGCACATTATGACACCGAACAACTGCTCGATATTCTCTTCACAATCGGGCAATACCAGCTTGTATCGGGTGTTTTGAACTCGCTCGGGGTGCAACTCGACGAGGGACTTACCGGGTTTCCCGAGACGTGAAGAAAAACGAGGGGGACAAGCAACAAAGCGGACGAGTTGAGGGACGAGTCGCGGGGAAGGTCGCGGTTGTTGCCGGCGGCGGCCAGACTCCGGGAGACACGATCGGAAACGGACGCGCCACCGCGATTCTCCTGGCACGCGAAGGCGCTGAAGTCGTTGTCGTCGACCGCCGTATTGAGTCGGCACGTGGCACGGTCGCCATGATCGAAGCAGAAGGCGGGAACGCCTGGGCGCTTGCCGGCGACGTTGCAAGCGAGCCGGATTGCGAACGTCTGGTGGGCGAAACCCTGGAACGCTCTGGCCAGATCAACATTTTGCATAACAATGTGGGGATTGGAGGGAGCGACGCGGGCCCCGCGCACATTGGCGAAGAAGCCTGGGATCGCATTCTCTCCGTGAATCTGAAGAGCGTCATGCTGACTTGCAAGCATGTGCTGCCGGTGATGCGCTCTCAGGGCAGTGGTTCCATCACGAACGTTTCTTCGATTGCCGCTGTGTGTTCTGTGGGTATTGTCGCCTACAAAGTATCCAAGGCCGGAATCAACGCGTATACCCAGTCTGTGGCCGTTGGAAATGCCAAGTACGGTGTCCGGGCCAATGTGATTATGCCGGGTCTTATGAATACGCCAATGGCGATAGAGGGCATCACGCAAGCTCTCGATGTGTCGAAAGAAGACCTGATTCGCCGGCGTGATGCCCAAGTGCCTCTCCGAGGGAAAATGGGCACCGGTTGGGATGTCGCCTATGCAGCGCTCTTTCTCAACTCTGAAGAAGCAAAATTTATTACCGGTGTGGCGCTTCCCGTTGATGGCGGTCAAAGCGCCCGCATTGGCTAACCCTGTAGCTATTGCGTAGTAACTGCATAACTTTTTGCAATCAGGGCGCCGTCATGCCTTGTGTCGTGCTTGCGTCGTGTTTGTTGTCATGCGGGTCGTCCTGGTGCTGTCGCAGAGCGCACCAGGATACGCCGTGGCGGCGTCCTGTCATCTCATCCCGGTCCAGAGAGACTCTGCTTCACTCCGGTTCTCCTTGTGAAAGAAATCTTGTTTTTGCGGGAGGCAGCTGGAGGAAAGAAATTTTTTTGGTTTTTTCTTTGTGGGAGGCCGAGGTGGGGCAGAGGCGAGCACCTGACGTGCAGCGCAAAAGGTTGGGGAAAATAGGGTTTTTGCAGTATTTGTTACTGTTTGCGTGTTGAATGAGTCGGGTTTCACGCGGGGTGAGAGGGGCGTTTTCTCGTTTTTTTTGCCTTTCACGACGGCGTTGTGTTTCTCCTGTTTCCCTTTGGATGGCTCTTCTTCTCCCTTCTGTGCTGGTAGTCGGAGGTTTTTTCTATCTGCTAGCGTTCTTCGCCGTAATAGCTTAAGGTTGAACCGCCTTGCTGCGCGTATGAGAATGCTTCTTCGTTCTTTGGGCTGTTGCATGAGTCAGAGCACACGAGGCCATTGCTGATCTAGATGTTCCAGAGCGAGAAAGCAGCAACGATACGATGAGTTCCAAGCTATTTGTCGGCAGTCTGAGTTTCAGTACTACCGACATGTCGCTGCGCAGTGCATTTGAGGCTGCGGGCTTCGAGGTGGCAGACGCCAAAGTTGTGACTGACCGTGATACCGGTCGCTCAAGAGGCTTTGGGTTTGTGACCCTCGGTTCTGATGCCGAAGCAGCTGAGGCGATTAATTCCCTCAACGGTGCGCGTGTTGACGGTCGAGAAATCCGTGTTGACACAGCGAATGAGCGACAAGACCGCCGTAGTGGCGGTGGCGGCGGCGGCGGTGGCCGTGGCGGCGGCGGCGGCGGCGGTGGCCGCAGCGGTGGCGGCGGCGGCGGCGGCGGCGGCGGTGGTCGCAGCCAGCGCCGTTGGTGATTTTCCCCAGCTTTCCCTGCCTTTGGTAGGGGTGACTGTGGGGCGAGGCACGCTTCTCGCGAGATGAGCTGATGTTTGTTGCATTAGCAGGGTTCCGTTTTGCGTCTCAGTTGAGACCGGCATAGAGCACGGTCAGAGGCACGGTATTTTGCCCTGTTCCTCCCCCAATACAACCTGTTTTCTCCAGGGAATACCTGCGAAACTTTGAACAGGATTATCGAGTGCTACTGCCACGACAAATCACACTGGTGTCGTGGCAGTTTCGCGCTCTCTTCCATTGTCTTTGTATATTTATGTGAAATAGGGTAGCTACCCTATGGGCCGGAGCTTTTTCTGCTTCCTTCTCCTCTTGTTCCTATGGAGTTTGCTGCCGGCCTTGTGATCGAGTGGCGCTAGCCTGCCTCTTTCTTGCGATACCCAAAGAGATTCCAAAACAATGTCGGGCGAAAAGGCATGAAGAAGCTTCTTTCCTGATAAGAGTGTCTATTTTTATAGATGGGGCAGAATAGGTTATGTAAGTTGGTGTCCAAGGAGCAGACGGGGCGGAAGAATCTCGTCACTCGAAATGAGAATCAGTCTTGATACAAGGCAAAGCGTTGTGTTTGGTCTGTTCATCTTGTGGCATATCCGTAGCGGCGTGAAGTGAGTAACTCTTCTGGTATCTGTCTTGCCATAAGACCGTTGGTCAGGACGTTTGGCTCTAGGGTCTGACTCGGTTCCCATGTCACATAGTCTGCAATATTCCTCTCGCTTTGGTTGCGCCTCAGTGGTATGGAATCTGGAAGGCAGAGAAGAGGTTGCGAATCATGATCATGTTTCCCTCTGTTGGTATGGAGATAGTCACACTATGCGCGCTGAGACCATAAGCGTTGCTTCTGACTCCTCAAAGATCTCCTGGCATCGCCTGGCCCCATCCGTGGTTGCGAAACGGTTGGAAGTAACACCGGATACAGGGCTTCACACAGCAGACGCTGAGGTTCGCCTTCAAACCAGAGGCTGGAACCGGCTTGCTGATCCTCCTCGCCGCAAGGCCTGGCGTCGCTTTGTCGATCAGTTTCGCAATCCTCTGATCGTTGTGCTCTTTGGCGCTGCCGTTTTGGCGGGTCTTGTCGGCGACCTGAAAGACACATTTGTCATTAGTGTCGTGCTCGTCCTCAACGGAATTCTCGGTTTTGCGCAAGAGGGACGCGCTGAACAAGCACTGTTGTCTTTGCGAGAAATGTTGCGCTTGCAGGTCCGTGTGCGGCGTGATGGGTACACGAAGATCATCCCTGCTGAGGAGCTTGTTCCTGGGGATATTGTGATTTTGCAACCAGGTGACCGAGTCCCCGCAGATGGACGTGTTTTTATCGCGGCAGCGCTTGCTGTGGACGAATCGTCCCTCACCGGAGAGTCGACATCTGTAGAGAAGACCGCGGAGGCCATTGGTGGCGACCTTGCGCTCGGAGATCGGGCGAACGAACTCTTCATGAACACGACTCTTGTGCGCGGACGAGCAGAAATGCTTGTGACAAACACAGGGATGACCACCGAAGTAGGGCAGATTGCCGGAATGCTCGCGGTCGACCAAGAGCAAACAACCCCGCTCGAACAGCAGCTTGAACGAGTGGGCATTCGCCTCGCGTTCGTCGCCCTGGCTGCTGTGTCAGTTGTGCTCACACTTTCCTTGCTGCGTGGGGATTCTTTTGCTGACGCCCTGCTTGGCTCTGTGGCACTTGCAGTGGCCGCCATTCCCGAAGGGCTGCCTGCCGTGGTGACCGTGACCTTGGCGGTCAGTGTCCGCCAAATGGCCGGACAAAACGCCATCGTGAAACGTTTGAATTCAGTAGAGACCTTGGGCGCGACGACGGTGATCTGTTCCGACAAAACAGGAACACTCACCCTGAACGAGATGACCGCAGTCCGGGTCTTTTACAGTGGTAGACGGTATGAGGTGACCGGCCTGGGATACGACCCGCAGGCAGGCTCTGTCCAATGCAAAACCGGAGCTGTCTCTCCGGGTTTGCGGGACGCGCTCTCCCTTGGCGTTCTTTGCAATGACGCGGTCCTCCTGGAAGGCGAGCTCGTGGGTGACCCCACCGAAGGTGCCCTGCTCACACTCGGACTAAAGGCAGGTGTCCCTGTCGAAAAATTCCGGGAAGAGATACCTCGGGAGAAGGAGCTCCCCTTCGATTCGACCGTCAAGATGATGGCGACCCTGCACGAAAATGAAGACAAGGACAAGCTCTTACTCGTGGTGAAAGGTGCCCCTGATGTCCTGGTGAAGTCCTGTGCGTATGTAGCCTGCCCAGCTGAGGATGAAAGCTCCGGCAGAGATATTGGGGGCAAAACCCTGTTCGACGAAGTCCACAAAATACCGTTCGATGAAGCCGAGTCGAAAAAGGTGGAAGAAGCTCTCGCTGATTTCGCGGGAGAAGGACTACGCGTGCTTGCGATCGCGAGCCGGCGTCTTGTTGATGCTGATGGAGATACGGGACCAGAACGTATAAAGAGGGAGATGGACGCGGGGAACGGTATCGGCTTGGAAGATCTTACGCTCGAAGCCCTTGTCGGCATTATGGACCCGCCCCGTGCGGAAGCCCGAAAAGCCGTGGCCCTGTGCCGGCAAGCTGGTGTCAAGGTGAAAATGATCACCGGTGATCATGCTGCGACCGCGCGCGCCGTCGCGGAAAGTCTCGGTATACAAGGAGAAGTAGTCACCGGTGCCGAGCTCAATACCCTGGACGACGCCAGTTTAGAAAAAAGAGTGCCCGATATTGGCGTGTGCGCCCGGGTTTCCCCGGAACACAAGGTGCGAATTGTGCAGGCTCTGCAAGCCTGTGGCGAAGTCGTGGCCATGACTGGAGACGGTGTAAACGACGCGGCTGCCTTGCGCCGGGCTGACATTGGTGTGGCTATGGGGATCACTGGCACCGAGGTCACAAAAGAGGCCGGCGACATGGTCCTCACCGACGATAACTTTGCCACGATCGTGACTGCTGTGGAGCGGGGCCGCTCAATTTATGAGAATATTATTACTTTTGTGCGCTTTCAGCTTTCGACAAATCTCGCTGCGATTCTCACGATTATTGTGGCGCGTATTATTGGCTTCCCGGCCCCGTTCACCCCTTTGCAGATTTTGTTCGTGAACCTTGTCGCCGACGGGCCCCCTGCCATGCTGCTTGGTCTCGACCCCCCGCGAGCAGACGTGATGCAGCGGCCTCCGCGTGGCCTGGGCTCACCCATTCTCACTGTACGCCGTCTGCGTCTTCTTCTGTTTGCCGCGTCAGTCATGGCGGCCGGTACCCTCATCGTGTTTCGTGTTGGGGATAAGCTGCTCTCGGACACGTCCAACAATCGTGCAACAGCCCTCACCATGGCCTTTACGACTTTTGTGTGTTTTCAACTGTGGAACGTCTTGAATGCCCGCGCGGAAGACGGAAGCGTGTTCACAAAACATTTATTTGCGAACGGGAAGCTTTGGGTTGCGCTCGGTATAGTGTTCGCCCTACAGGTAATGGTCGTTGAAGTTAATATGCTGCACGACCTTTTCGACACAACCGGACTCACGCTGTCGCAGTGGGTGATCTGTTTTGCCATCTCGTCGTCCGTGTTTGTTGTGGAAGAAACCCGTAAGTTTTTTCTTACACGATGGCGCGCTTCGCTCCAGAGGAAAAATGCCCTAACAGGAGGAAGCGCTGGCCTTTCGCGCCATGGAGAGTGACGGTCCTTCTTCTGAACGTGCCGCTCAGATCGTCTGCAGAGAGGACTCGTTGGTAGATTTTGCGTGGCCGCGCGGGCGGTTAGCGCTGCGAAAGGCAAGGCGCGGCATTTTTCGCGGCGACCGGACGAGGACAGACCAGAACCGGTCTCACTTCCCTCTTCCGCGTGGGAGGCACAGTTTGCCGCCTTGGAGGCACGGTTTATGCAAAGTGAGCAGAGCGACACGTCGAGCGAGCGGAAGTTTCAGCCGCACTGGATCCCCTGGATTTTCGCTATCTTCACTGCGGTTGGGGCCCTGGGAAGCTGGGCGTCCATGGAAGCATTCGACATCTTCCTTCCGGAAGTGGCAGAGGGCGAAGCCCATCGAGAGACCTTTGGCAATGTGCCAAAATGGCTGAAGGCCATTTTCTACTGCACCTTCGCAGCCACTGTGATCTGCACAGGATGGCTCTTTAGCATCCGCACAAAAAACTGGATGCGTGGAGCCCCCGAACGCCGCACCGGCAAATTCAAAGCACGCGCAGAGACCCTTTCCGAAGGCCTTCGCATGCGCACCCTGTTGCGCGACCCCCTTGCTGGTGTGATGCACAGCATGATCTATCTCGGTTTCATTGTGCTCTTTATTGGCACAGTCACCCTTGAAATCGACGACCACATGCCACGAGACCTCAAACTTTTTGGTGATACGTACAACCTGAAATTCCTTCACGGCAATGTGTATCAGGCCTACTCTTTTACCCTGGAAATTGCCGGAGTCGTGATGCTGGCCGGTCTGGCCTTCGCTTTCTACCGTCGTTTCATCCAAAAAGTTTACCGCACCCGTATCAAAACAAAATCCGATGACTGGATGCAGCTAGGCGTGATCGGCGCAATTGGCATCACCGGCTTTTTCGTGGAATCCTTCCGTATTGCCGAACACGGCTTCCCGACCTATGAAAAATGGAGCTTTATCGGCTACAACCTCGGGAAGCTCCTCACCGGCTTCCCAAGTGCCGGAGAGACCGTCGCATGGGCCAACAATGCCCACCAGATTCTCTGGGTGACTCACTTCCTGACTTTTGTCGTCTTTTTGATCGCCCTCCCCACCACAAAACTTCGCCATATTGTGACTTCTCCCATGAACCTTTACCTGTCGGAGCGTGACCGGCCCAAAGGCGCGATGCGCCCCATGCCAAACCTTATGGAAGTCGAGGTTGAAAGCATCGGTGCTTCCATCGTGCCCGAATTCACCTGGAAGCAGCTTTTCGACACTGACGCCTGCACCATGTGTGGACGCTGTACTGCGGTATGTCCCGCGCACAACACCGGAAAACCACTCGACCCCCGCGAAATTGTTCTCAAACTGGGCGAGACCATGTCGCTCAGCGCAGGCCTGAACGAAGAAGGCGAACGCGTCGGCCCTGCCATGACCCCCCCTGTCTCGATACACCCCACGATCACCGTGTCAAGCGACTCTGTGTTCGAGCGGATCACCTCTGAAGAGATCTGGTCCTGCGTCACCTGCCGTGCCTGCGACGAAGCCTGTCCTGTTGGCATCGAGATCGTTGACAAAATCCTCGACATGCGGCGCTATCTCTCCCTCATGGAATCCGACTTCCCGACCGAGCTTGGCAACGCCTACCGTGGCATGGAAAACGCCGGAAACCCCTGGGGCATGGGCCAGCACGAACGGGCAGACTGGGCGAAAAAACTCGACTTCGAGGTTCCCATCATCGGAGAAAACACCGATGCCGAACACGAATACTTGTGGTGGGTTGGCTGTGCCGGCAGCTTCGACGACCGTAACGTGCACGTCACCCGGTCGATCGCCAAACTTCTACGCGAAGCCGAAATCGACTATGCCATTTTGGGCCCGAACGAAATGTGCACTGGCGACCCGGCACGCCGTACCGGAAACGAATACGTCTATCAGATGCTTGCCCTGCAAAACATCGAGACCCTCGACGAATACGGCATAAAGAAGATCATCACACAGTGCCCACACTGCTTCAACATCCTCACAAATGAATACCCCCAGCTCGGCGGGAATTATGAGGTCATCCACCACAGCGAACTGCTCGCTGAACTTCTCGAATCGGGCAGGCTCTCTCTACAAGGCGAGATCGATGCCCGCGTGACCTACCACGACTCCTGCTACCTCGGTCGCCATAACGACATCTTCTCGGCGCCCCGGCGTGTCCTCGGCAAACTCGGTGGCATCGAGGTTGTGGAAATGCCCCGCAATGGCACCGGCTCCTTCTGCTGTGGTGCAGGTGGCGGTCGGATGTTCATGGAAGAACGCACCGGCAAGAAGATTCAAATTGAACGCACCGAAGAAGCCGTTGAAACCGGTGCAGACACCATTGCCACCGCCTGTCCCTTCTGCTACGTCATGCTCGACGATGGTGTGAAAGAAATTGGCCACGAAGACTCGCACCGTGTTGCCGACATCTCCATTCTCATGGCAGAGCGCATCAAAGCCCGCATGCAAGAAGCCGCGGACGTATAAGCCCCGAAGGAGCCGAGCAGACAGGACCAGTTTCGGTCCTGTCTCGCTTTCTCCGGGTTTCTCTGCGGGATGGGGCCACCTGTCCTGGCTTCGCAGGGCCTCGCCTCGTGTGATTCTCATATGACTTGTTGCCGTTTGGTTGTGACCTGGGGCAGGTTTCCCTGGTGTGCGGTCCTGTCGTGATTCTTGCTGTGTGGCCGGTTTTTGACTGGACGTACAGTGTTTTTGTTGTGCTGGTTGTGCTTTGCAAGCCAGGGTGAGATCGATCGTGTTTGGTGGCAGGTCATCTTGGGTCGTGTTGTCCGGTAGCCGGTCTTGGAAGATGCTCCTGTTGGGTCTGGTGGTATCGCGTCTGCTGGTGTCGGGTCTG
>DEIU01000030.1:14402-14678 GCA_002352645.1 Acidimicrobiia bacterium UBA2766
GTTGGGGAGGTTTTGCAGGATTTTGTTGGTGAGGGCAGTGACGTTGTCGATCCAGGGTTTGATTTCGGTGCCGTGCCGGATGGGGAGTTTGGTGGTGTTGTTTTGCCAGGTGAGGTGGTCGTTCCAGGCGGGTTTGGGGATGTTTCCTTCGCGGTACCATTTTTTGGTGGTTTCGAAGTCGCTGCCGGGAGTATTGACCGGTGAGGGTTTTAACTGGCGAGGGTTTTGCGGTTGTCGAGCAGTCCTCGCCAGCGGCGCATCGTGTCCTCGGGGCTG
>DEIU01000059.1:0-4497 GCA_002352645.1 Acidimicrobiia bacterium UBA2766
ATGCGCCGCTGGCGACAACTGCTCGACAATCGCAAAGCCCTCGCGGCTTGAGCCCTGTCTGGTTGCCCGGTCAAACCCGCGTGCAGGCAGAGGTTGTCGCCTGCCGGTAGCGTTCCGGTGGTCCGAGGTTCGCATGGTGGCATGACTGCATGGGTCCCGTGGCTTTTCTTTGGGCTTGTTGCTGTCTTTCCTTCTGTCTCTTACTCTTTTTCTGGGGGGAAATAGGGCAAAAGGTATTTTCTTGTTCTACTATTTGTCCGTTTTGAGGGTGAGAACGGAGTTGTCCGTACCGGAGAGAGGTTGGTAGCTTCCTTACACTGTTCATTCGGATTGGTTTCTTGGTGAGTGTGCGGGTTTTTGTTGCAGGGGGAGTTTCTGCAGTGCACGCTCATGTGGGGGTAAGATGAGATACGTTCGTTCTGTTGTCTCTTGGGTGGCTGCTTTTGTGGTTGCCTTGGGTTCTTTGGTTTTGATGCCTGCTTCTTTTGCGATGGGCTCGTCTGTTGCGTCCGGTTCTTTTGCGCCGTTGGAGTTGGACCACCCTGTAAAGCCAAAGCCGGTGATTCGTGCGGAAACTGTGCTTTCTCCTCGCATGCGGGAACTCGAGATTGACTCTCCGGCCATGGGAGGTATGACAAAGGTCCGTGTTCTTTTGCCTGCTCATTTTGAGGATCGCGCGACGCAGGAGTGGCCTGCCCTCATGATGTTGCATGGTTACAACTCGAGTTATGAAGCATGGACAACCAAAAAGGGGGTCACGACAACCAAGGATAATATTGCGGAGGTCACTGCTCCTTATGATGTGCTTGTTGTGATGCCCGATGGTGGGAAGAGTGGTTTTTACAGTGACTGGTACAACGAGGGAGAGGGAGGTCCTCCTGCTTATGAGACTTTCCACATGGAGGAACTGCCGCCTTTGATCGAGGAGCGCTACCGGGGCAATGGGCGTTGGGGTATTGCTGGTACGTCAATGGGGGGTTTTGGTGCTTTTTCGTATGCTGCGCGGCATCCTGAGAAGTTCTCTTTTGCGGTGTCGCTCAGTGGTGCTTTGCATCCAGGCATATATGATCCTTTTAGTCCTTTTATCGTGACTCGTATGCAGCTCCCGCAGGATTTGGATCCTCTTGATGTGTGGGGAAAACCTTTGTACGATGAGGAGCGCTGGCGTGGACACAGCCCGATGGATCTTGCACCGAACCTTCGCCATACGCCCCTTTTTGTGTCGTACGGGAGCGGTCATCCAGCTCCAGGCGCGCAGAAGAGCGACGACATGACGGTCAGTGGGCTTGTCAAGGTCATGGGGCTTGAGCAAGTCGTTGGCCTGATGACCAAGGCGTTTTTGCAGCGAGCAGAAGTCTTCGAGCTGCCTGTGACTGTTCGTTATAACGAGTATGGTCTCCACACGGGAGATTTTTGGAATGCGGACATGGCTACTTGGATGCCTGCTCTCATGGATCTGTTTGCGCAACCGCAGCAGCAGCCGGACTCTTTTTCTTATCGGAGTGCAGAGAGCGAATTTTCCGCGTGGGGTTGGTCTTTTGCACTTGACCGGGAAGATCTTGCCTTTACGGATGTGAATATCCGTTTCCCCGATTTTGACTTCACTGATCTTTCCCTTTTCTCGATATCTGCGACCGGGGATGGCATGCTCTCTGTCGTGACTCCGCCCTTGTTTACGCCGGGTCGCACGTACGCCTTGTCCGGGGCACTCGAGTCAGAGATCGTGGCGAGCGTGCAAGGGCGTCTTTCTTTCTCCTTCTCTTTGGGGGAGACCGCTGAAAAGTATGGCAAAGGTCCGAACCGGGTAGGGCCTCGTTCCAAGGCACTTCCAGCACGGGTTGTTGTGACCGTCGTGTGACCCTTGATGACTCCTGGGGAAGGAAGGAGTTTTTATCGAAGGGCTGTTTTTGTAATCAAGGGGTCTGGGGAGAGGGCGAGTCGGCGAAGTCTGCTCCGAGGGGGGCGTGGTCTGATGCGCCTTTTGTGATCCGTTCTTCTCGGTCTACCCAGACCTCTTGTGTCCGGGTTGCGACGCGAGCGCAACCGAGGAGGAGGTCGATGCGCAGTCCTCGGTCTGTGGCGGCCATGTCGCGCCGATAACTCCACCAGGTGTAAAGGGGAGTGTGCGGGTGGTGTGAGCGTGCGAGATCCTGCAGACCAAGCCCGGTCAATTTTGCCAGGGCATCTCGTTCAGGTGGGCTCACATGCGTGCGCCCTTGCCAGCGTACTGGATCGTATACATCAAAATCGGCAGGTGCCACATTGAAGTCCCCGGTAAGGAGGAGCCCTCCGGAAGGGAGATTGGGGTCGTCAAGCACTTCTGAAAGGTGGTCTCTCAGCGCAGTAAACCATTGGAGTTTGTACTGATAGTGTGGGTCGTCAAGGGCACGTCCGTTTGGCGCGTATATGCTGTATATCCGGGTGTTTGCGCATGTGGCTGCAATGATACGCGGTTCCCGATCGAGGACCTCATTTCCAAAACTCCGCTGTACGGAATGTAATCCTGCGCGGCTCAGGATTGCCACGCCATTCCAGTGGTTGTTGCCATGATGAGCGGCTTCATACCCGGCTTTTGTGAACTCTTCTGCGGCGAACTGTGCAGGAGAGCATTTTGTTTCTTGTAGACAACAGACCTCTGGACGTTTCTGCTGCAGCCACGCGAGCACGCGGGGCATTCTGGCCCGAAGAGAGTTGACATTCCATGTGGCAATACGCACGGGCACACCCTAGCTGCTGGTCTCTTTTTCTTCGCCTTTTCTTCTTGAGAGTTTGTGCAACTCCTCCCGTGGAGGAACTTCTGGCGGAAAAGCTTGTCGAAATGAGAACTCTCTTGTGGAAAAGCTTATCGATGAGAAGGCGAGGAGAAGAAAGCCGAGAAAAGCTTCCCCTATGGCTTTCTCTTGCCATTTCGGATTTGCCAGAGAACACGATCGGGAAATGAGGCAAAGCGAGAAAGCAGGGATGTCGCTTGATGGAGCGTCTTTCGCGGCATCTTCATTGTAATACGCAGGATTTGTTGGGGGGTTTCGTGTGCGGGCCGACCTGTTCGTAGGAATGGTCGGAGGAGTGTTTTCCTGTCGCACAGGTTGGTTTCTTTTTGGCAGAGTAGGCTCAGCCTATGAGACAAGACGAGGAACGTATCGCTCTGTTGCTTGACTATGAAAACCTCGCGATTGGGGCGCGAGATATGCTCGGGATTTCTCCTTTTGATTTCGCGCCTATTGCGGATGCTTTGGCAGATCGCGGGCGTGTTGTGGTGCGCAGAGCATATGCTGACTGGTCCTATTTTGAGGAAGATCGCCGTGTCTTGACACGCCACCATGTGGAGCTGATCGAGATCCCGCAACGCATGGGGAGCCGGAAGAACGCCGCAGACATTAAACTGGCTGTTGATGCCATGGAACTTGCGCTGGAGCGTGACTATCTGACGACCTTCGTGATTGGTACGGGAGATAGTGATTTTACGCCTTTGGTGCACAAGATCCGGGAGCTGAACCGGCGTGTCCTCGGTGTGGGCGTGAAGCTGTCTACCTCGCATCTATTGCCCCCTGCCTGCGATGAATTTCTTTTTTATGAGAATCTTGAGGGAGTTGAAGCTCTCCCCCGGCGACAGAAGGACCGACGACGCAGAGGCTTTTCCTCCTCTTCTGGAACTGCTGCTTCTTCTGCGCGAGAGGGTCGTACCGGAGATTCTCGTAGCGCTGCCGTGTTGCCGGAAGTGACGACAGGCAGCGAGACGATAGCTGAAGAAGCAAAAAGTCTCGATAGTTTGAAGCGTCTTGTGACGCGCACGCTGGTGGGCATGCAGGGGACAGGGGGTGAGATGGTTCTGGCATCGAACCTGAAGCAGACCATTTTACGGAAAGACTCGGCTTTTACAGAGAGCGATTACGGTTTCCGTTCCATGGGAGAGATGCTGCGTTATCTCGAAAATGAGGGCGCTATTGTGCTGTCTGCAGGAATTGCGGCAGGAGATCCTGCAGTGCGATTGGCGGAGACCGGAGAGAAAGACGCTTTTGCTTTGCTCCGCAGAGTTGTGACTGAACAGGAGGAGAGCGGAAACCCGGCTCTTTTGTCGGGTCTGAAGAACAACCTGCGGAAACATCAGCCTGGTTTCGCGGAGTCGGAGTTTGGCTATGGGAGTTTTTTGCAGTTTTGCAAGGCTGCTCGGGCGAGGGAGATCCTGGAATTGGACTGGAGTCCAGATCTCGACGACTATGTGTTACGTGTCCGAAATCCGTGACTACTTGGGTCTCTCTTGCGGCCACTCTCTCTGTGTGGAGAAAACGCTGTTTTCAGGTTTTCGGGATTTTAGATTGAGGTTTTTGAAGCAGATTTTTCTGAGCGGGGCCTGTGAAGGATTTGTCGTTGGGCAGTGAGGCAGCTTGCGCAGTCGAGACAGAGAGTTTTCTGCTGCTTCTCGGGTCTATTCCGATAATGGTTTTGGGGTTATTATTTTATAGTTGTTGTTTCCTCATAGTGTGGTAACACCTCAGT
>DEIU01000059.1:4595-10522 GCA_002352645.1 Acidimicrobiia bacterium UBA2766
GGTTGTGAGTTTTCTCATAGTGTGTGTGGGATGCCTGGCAGGAGAGAAGAAGCGCGGTGTGTCTTTTCTTGAGTTTTCTGGAAGAGCATGCTTTTGCGCACTGTCGGGAAAGTGTCTGGTGGGAAGAAGAGGCTTGTTTTTCTTGTTGTCGGAGCGGAAAAACCCTTTCGGTAAGAGCGGATTTTTCAGGCTTTTGACGAGTCTCTCGTAAAAAGTTGTGTGTCGAGTTTTTGGAGGAGTTGTGTCGCGGGAAATGAAAGTGGCTGATGTAATGACATCCGATGTCATTACAGTGACCCCAGACAGCGACATCTTGTCGGCGATTGAGATCATGGCAGAGAAGAGAATTGGGGCTTTGGCAGTTGTGAATGCCGATGGCACCTTTGCTGGAATGATCGAAGACGATGACATCATCATTGAAGAAGCCCGGGTACATGAGCCTGTCTATATTGACATGCTTTTGGCAATTGTGCGGGTGCCGGGAACTGGAGCACGTCTTGAACGTGAACTGCGCAAAATTGGCGCGGTGACCGTAGAAGACGCGATGAAAACTGGAGTTCGTGTTCTGTCTCCGGAGAACACGCTTGAAGATGTCGCGACCCTTATGGTTGACGAACGAATGTACCGATTGGCGGTAGTGGAAAATGAGCGCGTCGTGGGCATTGTGACGCGTGGAGACTTGGTGCGGGCTTTGGCGAAAGAGTCGGTACAGTCGCGTGATGCCGAGGATGGCGAGAACTAGCGTGCTCTGCGCTGATGAAGGGGGTTCTTTCGGCTGTTGGGTCTCTACCGGTTTTTTCAGAATCGCGTCTGCCGGTTGCTCTGGTCATGCCAGGGTCATGCCACTGTGACATAGCTGTCTTTCCTGGGCGTTTTCGCCAGAACTCTCTCTATACATAGATGTTTTCGGGGAATGGGCGCTGTGTTTCCTGCGGGAAACACAGCGGGAAACGGAAGAGAAGATATCAAGAGATGGGAATCGTGAAAATTATTTCACACATTTGCAGGGGTCACAGGTGCAGGGGTCACAGGTGCAGTTAGGGTTGTCGCAGGCCATATGGTCTTTCCTTTTTTGCCGTGACAGGCAGATATTCTTAGTGAAGTTGCCGTTTTCTCTCGATTTTGTAGATATGTTAAGAACGTCCGTATTTTCTTGGCGAACTTTCTCTTGCATTCTACGGTAATACGGGCAGCTTTCCTTGGAGAATCTTGTCGAAGTGAAGACGTCGCGGTAAACACGGGGTATCATCCTGCTTCCCTCTGCCAACAGAGGGAAGCAGGATGAAGCGGTGCGCTTTCTTGCAGTTTTTTGCCCCTATATGAAGAACCAGGTGACTGTTCCTACTGCTGCGGCGGCAAGGAGAGGACGCATGACCAGCCTGGCAAGCTTTCGTTCTCCAAGCGCAAAGGTGATTCCGGCTTTTGTGAGGGAGTTCGTGATGACCGCGGCGAGGGCGGCGCGTGCTCCGGCACTGGGGGCGAGTCCTTTGTCGACGAGGTTGGCGGAGGAGAGGGTGATTGCGTCGACATCGTTGAGGCCGCTTACTGCGCCCAAAATACTGAGGGAAGAGTCGGAGAGGTTGTCGAGTAGCCCTTCGGAGATAAAGATAATGACGCCATAGAACAAAGCGAAGCCTAAAGCTGTGGTCAGCGTCAGAGGATTCGTTAGCGGGAGATTTGTGTCAGTGTTGGAGGGAGTTGTTGCAGAGTTTTGCTTTTTACGCCACGCGAAAACGGCAGCGCCTTCGACGAAAAAGAAGAGTGGGAGCAAAATGGGAAGAAGATGTTCTGCCATTTTTGGGGCGACCAAAGCGGCTTCTACGATGACGCGTGCATACATGAGTCCCGAGGCTGCGATGATGCCGGCAGCGAGATCGTAGTGCAGGTGTTGTGCTGCTGTTTTTGAGAGGCGGCTAAAAGACAGAGTAACCGCAGTAGAAGAGACCAAGCCGCCGAAAAGTCCGGTGGGGATGAGGCCTTGTGGGCCGAGAAGGCGAAGAGCGAGGTAACCGGCGAGGCCGATGCCGGAGACGAGCACGACCATGAGCCAGATTTCGTGCAAGTTGATGGCCTCTAAAGGGCCGATGTTTTCGTCGGGGGCAAGTGGGAGAGCAATCGCGGTAATCACGCCGAACTGTAGGACAGCTTGTATGTCCTCTGTCGTAAAGTGTTGGGAGAGGATGTGCAGTGGTTTTTTCGCTCGGAGAAGAGCTGCTGTGCCGATGGCTAATGCGAGGGCGGGAATGTGGGCTTCGCTCCAGACAAGGGTGCCGATAAGAAAAGCAGTGGCGCTTGCAGCGTCTGTTGTGGTTCCCCAGTCTCCTGTGGTACGTGAAGAGATGGCGTACGCGGTCACGAGCAGGGCAAAAAAGCCGATTGTGCTGCTGATGAAGGCGGTTTCACCGAAACGATCGCCAAGAAAACCTGCTCCTGCTCCCCAAATGCTGTAGAGGGCAAAAGTCCGCACGCCGGCATATGGGTCTTCGGTGCTGTCTTCTTGAGCCTGGCGTTCGAGACCGATGATGGCACCGAGGCCGGCTGCTACCACAAAGGCGAGAATCGTGTTGCCAGTTTCGATCTCTGTTTGTGCAAAACGTAAGGGAAATAGAGTGGGAGACAGCACTTCAATAGCGTTCGAATCGGCCTGTGCAATCGATCACACGGATGCGAAAAAATACGGGGCTTTCTTTTGGCTGATGAGTGCGGTGTTTCCCCGTTGGGGTGACAATTTGGTTGGTGAGGTAGGGAATATTTTGTTTGATGAGGAGGCGGATGGCTTTTGCCGCGGCTTCGCCTTCGAGTTCGTGATATGTCCCCCAGGCAATCACTGTGCGCCAGTCTCGCTTGTCGACTTCTTCAACTTCGAAGCAGATGTTGGGGTTTTCTCGCATCATGCTGATTTTCATACCGGGCAGCGAGTGGCAGTAGATGAACTCTCCATCATAGGCATAAGTGATAGGAACGATATAGGTACGCCCTGCGGCATGGCAGCCAATGCGTCCCACCGTTTGGCGGTAGAATACGCTGTCAATTTGTTCTCGGGTTAGTTCCCCGGTGTTCATCTACTCTCCGTTTTTTTGTTTGTGTTGGGCTGCTGCCGTATGCGAAGGCTGTGTGAGTGGGCAAGAGTCTATTCAGCCTAGGACTTTTAACTTGGTGTGTGGAGGTTTCGCGGTGAAGGCGGGCTGAGAAAGGGGGCTTCGGTAGAAGGGCTGCAAAGGGAAATCTCAAAAAATAAGCACTGTTTCTGAGATAACTATGTGTTGATCTTGCGGGTATGATTAAATAATAGAAATCGACATAATCCATGTTATGGGGTATATGTCTTGTTCGGCATAAGGGGGAGATGTGAAAGATCACGGTTTCGCGCAAGATGGTATCGAACTGGTCAGTGTGTTTTGTCACACGGACGACTGTTGTCCGGTCCTGGGATTGGATAATTCGGCCTCAGAAGATCGCGCGGTGGTGATCCGGGACGATTTTGGCGCGGAAATCCGCATGTCTCGTGGTCAGCTCGCGTCTTTTGCGGAGACTGCGAAAGAAGGCCTCTTCGACTCGTAAGACGAAGCGTAAGGTCGGAGAGTTTCAAGTGGTACGGAAAATGCGATGATGCTGGGTCCTGGTTGCATCATCGCATTTTCCGTACTTGTATGATCGAGAACTTTTTGGCAGAGGGATTGCCGTATCTTTTTTGCCGTGATAGTCGGGATACAGCTTAGGAAAAAGGAGGAGTCAAAAAGGGGGAAGGACGCGTGATCTCTTCGTCATCGTGGTGCTGATGATGGTGGTGGGTTTCCACAGCGAACGTGTTTGGAGAGGTGTCTCCCGCGGTTTCAGTAATGCTTACTCCAAAGGTGCGGGTCAAATTGTCTTTTGTGAAGACTGTGGCGGGGGGGCCGATTCCTATGAGAACACGAGAGAGAAGCATCGCTACGTCCATACTGCGCGCTTCTTTGAAGTCGTGTGTGGCGATCACGATAGATGTTCCTTTTGCCCGGGTCTGGGCGATTGCTTTGCGATAGAGGCCCATGCTTACCGGATCGAGACCTGTTGCCGGCTCGTCGAATAAAAGGAGGTCGGCTTGGCGGGTGAGCGCCTGGGCAAGATACACGCGCTGGCGTTGTCCGCCGGAGAGATCCCGTACTGGACGGTTGGCGAGGTGTGTCGCTTCGAGCTGTTCGAGTGCCTGCATGGAAAGTTGTTTGTCGACTTTTTTGAACCGGCGGAGCAAGCCGCGGTGCGGATAACGTCCCATGAGGACGAGGTCTTTCACGCGCAGCGGGAATGCTTGGTTTTCGTTGTGAAACTGGCCCACATAAGCGACACGTCGAGGCTGTTTGCCTGGTGGAGCGTTCAGCACTTCGATTGTTCCACTGATGGGGGGAAGCAGCCCTGCCATTGTTTTCAGCAAAGTGCTTTTCCCGGAACCGTTGCCGCCGCAGAGGGCAAGAGAAGAACCGAATGGCAGCTCGAAGCTGAGATTTGAGATGACTGAAGTGTTTTTGTAGCCGATGGTGAGGTTTTCCGCACGCACGACCGGGTGAGGAAGTCTCTCAGACTCAGACATAGTTGCTTTTTCGTGCGGAACCCTGCCTTGGGTCGTATGCATGTTTTGGGGTAAGGCGCAGGCTCGAGGCAGCAAGAGTGATGAAAAAGAGGCTGACAGCGGTGAGGGCAATGGAGGCGCTTGTCGCGAGGTCGTAGTGAAAACTGAGGAGGAGGCCCGCGAAGGCGGAGAATATTCCTGCCACAATTGCTGTGGCCATTATGGTGGATATCCTTCGTCCGATCAGGGTTCCTGTGCTGGCGGGTGCGAGCAGCATGGCGAAGACGAGCAGAGTGCCTACTGTTTGAAAGGACACGATGATGGCGCCGGCCACGAGGAACAGCAAAAAGGTGCTGTAGACCTTGTCGGAGTATCCTGCTGTGCGGGCTTGCTCGGGGTCGAAACTGAGGAGGAGCAGTGGTCGGTGAAAAAGGAAGACAACTCCGGCGACCACGAGGGCAGTGATCGCGAGTGTCCAGATTTCGCTATTCCCCAGACCCAGGATGTCTCCGAAGAGAATATTCACAATATCACCGCGGAAATTGTCGGATGCCGATACCACAACCACACCGAGAGCGAGCATCCCCACAAAAAGTAGGCCAATTGCGGTATCGCTGGAGAGGCGCGAATTGCGCGTGACGATGTTGACGCCGAAGATGGTGACGCCTGCTGCGATGCCGGCACCCAGAATTCCTGGGGCGTCGATCAGAGTCGCCCAGGCAATGCCTGGGATAACCCCGTGTGCGAGGGCGTCGCCCATGAACGCCAATCCGCGTAGCACGACAAAAGTGCCGACGATGCTGCATATCACGCTGACGAGGATGCCTCCTGCCAAAGCACGTTGCATGAAAGCAGAGCTGAATGGGTCAGTTACCCAGTTCATGTGATATTCCAGTGTTGTATGGGCAAAAGCTCAGCTTAAGCGCTCAGATTTTCGCTGAAACGCAGAGCGATTTCCCGAATATAGGAGAAATAGGAACGGTCTTCTGGAAGGGCTGTGACGGGGACGCTCACGACATGGACTCCTGTCTCTTTTTCGACTTGTTTGGCAAGAGCAGGTGAGGTTGTTTCCCCAATAAAGATAGCGGGGACGGAGAATTCTTCGATTTTTTCGATGAGTTCTGCCAGGTGGGCGGCGGAGGTTTCGGCCTGGCTGGACAAGCTGTCGACGAGGACACCGCTTATTGTGAATCCGTAGCGGTCCGCGAAATAACCAAAGGAACTATGGTCGGTGACTATGACACGGTTCTTTGGGGGAATGTTTGCAAAAAGGCTGCGTATTTCCGCGTCGATCTTGTCAAGTGCCGAGAGAAGAGAGTCTGTGTGGTTCGACAGGTGAAGTCCTAGTGCTGGAAGTTCCTCTGCGAGCGCGCTGATCACG
>DEIU01000059.1:10551-14155 GCA_002352645.1 Acidimicrobiia bacterium UBA2766
TATGGGGGTCTTGCGCACTGTTATTAGAAGTATCAGTGTTCTGGCGGATTGGGGCATGATCAGTCGCAGTGAAAACTGGGACGCCGGCTCGTTCTGCTTGTTTTATGGCGCCTGCGAGTCCTTCTTCGAGGTTTCGGCCATTGATGATGAGAAGATTTGCTTCAGTCATTTGGGCGACTTGTTTGGCGGAAGCAGAAAAACTATGAGGGTCAGTGCCATTGGGCATGATGACTGTGACCTCGGCTGTCTCTTGTACGAGTTCTCGTGTGAGACTGCCGAGTATTGGTGTGGTGACAGAGATTTTGAAAGTCTCTGATGTGGTGCTGTTGCCGCCGGCTTTGTCATCGGAACTGTCGTTGCAAGCCGCGAACATGAGTGTCGCGAGAATGAAGATGAGAAGAACGCGGATCCCACCCCAGCGAATTCGTATACGCATTCAAATTTCTCCGTGTATGTTGGAAATTCTGTTGTCTGGAGAATTTTTCTCAGTCCTCAGTCTAACAAAATTTTTGAGAATGAGTCTCATTGTTCTTTTTTTGGGAAAATGCTTTCTCGAAAATATGTGCTTTTCTGGAAGAGAATTGGGGAGAGATTGTCTACGCCACTGCCTCGGTCAAGGAATACCGGTTTTCTATCGGGCAAGAAAACCCATTGGAAAAGCGGCCTTTCCCAAGAAAAGACGGGAAGGATGGAGGAACCTGACAGTACCTCGCGGTTGTGCCGTATGCTTCCCGGTCGATCCTGCCGGAGAGAAGTTGGGCGGGTTTCTGTGTTGTGCATGCTGGTCAAGATGCTGTAAGCAATCGTGTCCCGGTATCCTTCAGCGGAAGCGAGTGCAAGACACAACTTGTTGAGTTGATGGGGTCTGTTGTGTTGAGAACGTGTGCATCAAACAGGAAGGGAAACAAGTGAGAGAGGTTATGGAGACTGCATGACAGGAGAAGATGTACTTGCTGAAGTCAAGCAGTCCCTTTGTGCGCACGGGCAGCGTCTGACTTCTTTGCGTGCTGACCTGATAAAAGTGTTTATGAAAGCGCGGCGTCCACTGACGGTGCAGGAAGTCGTGAGCTTGGCTCCGCGCCGTCTTCCTTTGTCAAGCGTGTACCGGAATCTTGCTTCTCTGCATGATGTCGGGGTTTTGGTGCGGTTGAACTTTGACGAGGGGTATGTGCGCTATGAATTGGCAAATGACTTCATTGGGCATCATCACCATCTCATATGCGAGCAGTGCCAGGTTGTTGTGGATCTTGCTGAAAACACGCTTACTGAAGTGGAAACTGCTGTTGTTGTTATTGCCGATCGTGTACTCCAGGATTATGGTTTCGTTGTGCGCTCTCACCAGATTGAATTGAAGGGCGTATGCGCGAGATGTCTTTCCTCCTGATGCCTTTTTGTGACAATCGCGCGCTTCGTAAGAATGGAACTGACACACCTGTAACGTATGCGTGTGTTTGGTTGCGGTATCCTTTGTGGTGTGTGTTTTCCTAGCTGTTTGCCTGTTTTTTCGGAGTCTTTGTCCCTTATTTTTCTCTTCCAGTGCGGAATATCGAGAGCCTTTGTGTCGTTGGAAATTGGAACACGGAACGCGCATAAAAAGAGATGCAAAACGGCACGAGAAAAGGGCCTGCATTTCAGGCTGTCAAAAGCCTGAAATGCCCTGCTGCTCGTTTTGAGACTCTCGTGTGCCGACCGAGCGTGGAGTTCGACGTGTGGGATGCCGCAGAGGGTTCTGGAAAAGGATTTTCGGGTGGTTTCTCCGTTGCTGACGGGGAATGTTCCTGCTGGAAGAAACTCTTGGGGGAGAAGGTGCCCCCTGTTTGCTTGCCGATCTGAGAGACCCAAAGGGAGCATTGTGAGACTGAACGTAGGAAGACCCCGGTTGTTACCCCTTGTGTTTCCGGGAAGTTCGCCTGAAGAAAAAGACCAGAGGTCCTTGGCGCGGCTGCTTCGTGGCCGTTTTCGTAGCGATTTCTCAGAACGAGGCCGCTGGCTTGGGGCAATTCTCGTGGCTGCCCTTGTGCTCGGCGTGACAACCATGCTCGCTGCAGACCGTGAAGTGGACCTCGCGGAAGAACGTGTTTTTGATGCGGTGCATCATCTTCCCGCTTGGTTTGAAGGGCCTTTATGGCCTCTTATGCAATTCGGTAGTTTTTTTGCGGTGCCCACCACTGGCCTCGTCGCGGTGATAGCGTGGCGACGCCGGCACGGCTGGTTGCCTGGGCTTTCTGTGGTTTTGGCAGGAGGAGCCGCGTGGATCCTTGCCAGGATTGTGAAAGACCTTGTGGAAAGGCGCAGGCCGGTTGCCTTTTTTGAGGATGTGATCCTGCGGGATGGTGGCGCAAACGGTTTGGGTTTTGTTTCTGGGCACGCTTCAGTGGCAGTGGCTCTTGCGGTTGCTGCTTCCTGCTATGTCACAGGGTGGCGGCGTATGCTGCTCTGGGCTCTTGGGGCGAGTGTGTGTTTTTCCCGTGTCTATTTTGGGGCGCACTTGCCGCTCGACGTGATTGGCGGGGCGGCACTTGGCGTTATTCTCGGAATGTGCGCCCGCCTTTTGTTTGCCCCGCGCTCAGACTCAGAAGCTCTCGTTCTTTCTCCAGCCTAAGTTGGCGTGAGGATTTTCTTTTCCACGAAATTTCCTGGTGGGGTCTTCGGCATGACGTCGAAGACCCCACTGCTTTTACCAACTCACCTACCAACGTGGGAGGGCTTGGTTTTGAGACTGGGATCAAAGGTATTGATTGTGTGGGGATCGTTCTGGGACTCGCCTTGTCCCTCTTTTTTGGCAGAGGCAGGAACTCCCAAGAGCAACTTCAATGCCCCTCCGATCCCAATGCCTGCTCCTGCTCCAGCCACAATGTCGAGAGGAAGATGCGCTCCCAGATAAATGCGTCCTATGCCATTAAAGAGCGCGAGAGCCCAGAGAACTTTGCGCTGTTTGTCTGAGAGATAGGGACTCAACAGGCCGGCGAGCGCGAAGGCCAAAATGGCGTGGCCCGAAGGAAAAGCGAGTCCCGTGCGAGAGGCATCTCGCAGGATTGCATCTGGAAGAAAGGCACCGGGACGCTCGCGCTCTACAAGTTTTTTTATCACGCGTCTTTCGAGGATGAGTTTTGCGGGCACAGACAAAAAAAGCGCGACTGCAAGCCGTCGTTTTTTGCACAGAAAAGCGACAGCGCCTACAACAGGAACAGTGCCGAGCAATCCCATGAGCTGAAAGGACCACATCGGCCAGTGCAAAAAGTCGGGTAGTCCGTTTATCGCAAAGAAGAGGCGTTCTTCAATTCCGTTCTAGAGACCTCCCGGTTTTATCCACATGCCACATGCAGAGGAGAAGAGTTCCTGTTCCCAGGCCAATAGTGCCTGCATCGCGGATTCGACGGACGAATGGTGTATGCATTTTGCTGAGATTCCTTGACTTTTCTAGCCATTTTCGTGTTTGTTGTGGCCTACGGAACAGTCCCGAGGTCAGACTGACACCAGTAAACGAGATTTCTTTTTCTTATTGTGGCGCAATGGGGTGATGGTGAGAGTATTCTCTGGTTCTTTTGACAGAGAATAGGTGTGCGGTTTTTCGTTTTCTGGGGGATGTGTGGTGCCGTCTGTG
>DEIU01000059.1:14251-29229 GCA_002352645.1 Acidimicrobiia bacterium UBA2766
GCCGTCTGTGGGTAGGGGGATGTGGCGGAAAGTTGAGGAAAGATTGTCGTAGCTGTCGTAAGGGGGTTGTTCGTTGATGTTTCTGCAATCCGTGTTCTTTGTGCTGTGATTTCTGCAATATCCAGAGCTTGTGCTGCTGTTGTGTCTGGGCGAGGAGAGGGGCGGGAATGAACGGGCGACATATCTGCCAAAAGCGTGTGTTCAGGGCAAGTGTTTTTTGGCCGGCGCGTTTCGGGCGGCGGGATCCTGAGGGTGGAGCCGGCAATGAGATCCGTAGAGGCACTGTGTGAATACCCCCCAATCTGTTTCTCAGGCGCAGATGCGGCGCCGTCCAACAGGGGAACCGCCCCCTTTGCCGCGTTCGATTGACATGAGAACGCGTGTTTGGGTTTTCGTGAGCACTATTTTGGTGCTTTTGTGGGGTTTGGCATTGTCAACTGGTGGCATGCCTTCTTGGCTCGTGCGGGGCGAAACTGCAGCAGTGGAGTGGATTGCTGAGCACCGGACAGCCCGTTGCACTTCTTTTTTGCAGCCTTTGCAGAAGTTTTTTGCTGGGTATGGTCCTCCTCTTATTGGCTGGCCAGTCGTGCTTACCTTGCTGTTTTTCAAACGGTTCCGGCAGATTCTTGTGTATGTTGGTGTGTTGGCTTCTCTGGTCGCGATTGTTGTGTTTGTGCAAGACGCGATGGTGCGCCCTCGTCCCTATGGGGTAGAAAACCTGGGACGTTGGGAAGACTTTTCTCACCCTTCTCGTGCGGTTGCCCTTGTCGCCGGTGCCCTTTTTGGCGGGGTGCTGCTGCTGCTTCCGACCGGGAAGACCTTGGAAAGAGGGCGGATTGCGGCAGGTGTCCTTGTTGCAGTGCTTGCTGTGTCTACGGTGTATCTCGGAACAGCGTACCCTCTCGATGTATTGGCAGGTGCGATTCTGGGGGTGGCGCTTCCCAATTTTGTCTGTGCCTGGCTTGTGCCGCGCGAGGCATTTCCTGTGACTTGGCACAGGGGGGAGACCGCTCATCTTGATGTGGGGGGAGCTCGGGGTGAAGCAATACGACAGGCTGTGGCTGAACAGTTGGGTTTTACTGTCCTTGATTTTGTTCCAATACTGGAGCAGTCTGCAGGGTCGACTCCTCTAAAAATCACGATTCTCGATCAGGAGGGAGAGAAAACCCGAGTTTTTGCAAAATTACTCTCGACTTCGCACCTCCAATCAGATCGATCCTACAAATTGGTACGTACACTGTTGCATGGGCGTTTTGAGGACGAGCGGGGGTTTGCCTCAGTGCGTCGTCTTGTGGAACATGAGGACTATATGTCGCGTGTCATGTCCGGGATAGGTGTTCCTGTGCCTCGGTCGTATGGAGTCGTGCAGATTACTCCGGCGCGGGAATATCTGATGGTGACGGAGTTTTTATGGGGTGCCTCGGTAATAACCGAGGCAGAAGTCACGGGTGAGGTGCTCGACCATGCGTTGCAGCTTGTGCGCAAGATGTGGGATTCTGGAGTGGCGCACCGCGACTTTCATATGGGAAATGTCATGGTGCGAAAGGGAGAAGTTTTCCTTATCGATATGAGTTTTGCGGAGATGCGACCCTCGGCATGGCGTCAAGCGGTAGATTTAGGAAATATGATGCTGATTCTTGCTTTGCGCAGGGATGCTCCCACAGTGTACGAACACGCGCTGAAGTATTTTGCTCCGGAAGATATTGCAGAAGCCTTTGCTGCCATGCGAGGACTCACGATTCCTCGCCGTTTGCGGGAAAAATTGCGTCTTGACGGTCGGGATCTTGTCGCAGAGTTTCGAGGGCTGGCTCCACCGCGTGCCCGTATCCGTATCCAGCGTTGGACGTGGCGGCGTTTGGCTCTGATCGTGGTTGTAGTGAGTGCAGCAATTCTTTCGACTTCTCTTATTATCGGTTATTTCAGAGTGGCTGATTTGTTGCCATAACGGCTATGTGTTGTGTCAGAGGGGCGCGAAAGGTGACATAGTGAGAATCGAGGGGGGCCTCGGCAACATGGCGGAGCAGGGTTGTGGCAAATCTTGAGGCGGGAGATTCCCGAGATTCGCCGCGATGTCGGACAGAGAACAGAATGCTTCACGCGCGCAATGCTTGTGGTGGAGAAGCAAGGGAGACCGGTCCCAGAGTGAGTTGCAAGCTGAGCGCAAGGGTCCGTGGTATTCGTCTTGGGAAATTGAAGCTAGGTTTTCTCAGGAGTGTGCAGCAACGCTTGAGCGAACTTGTTTTTCTCGCTCTGGGTTTGTTGGGAATCACATTGTTCGGGGCCTGTTCCGTATTGATGTGGAACGACAAAATGTTCCCTTATTGTGAGACCGATGCGGCAATGGAACTGATGGCGCAGTCTGTGCCGTCGGCTTCTTTCGTGCCATGTGTTCGGCAGGTTTTTGCTGGATGGGAGTTTGAGAGCGTGTATTACAGCGACCGAGGTGCACGCTTGCGTTTCTCCTCGGATCTCGGAGGTGATGACGCACTTATCGTGAATTTTTCGGACTCTTGCCCCGAAGCCGGTGTTGGTGTTGCAGTGAGTGAAGCAGGCAGCTTGGGGCAAGGGGGCCGAGAGGGGGCTGTATTTCCTAGGGGTGTGCCTGAGGAAAAGGAACAGGAGCCTCTGGGAGTTGTCGTGCGACCGCAAAAAACACGTTCTGACTTGTATGAGTCTTCGGATTTTTACGTGTTTCGCGGAGGTTGTGTGGAACTTGCCATGCGTTTTTTTGGGGAAGGGGTGGGAGAGAGGCTCGCTCTCGAGGCAGGGCGCATGATTGACGTGCAAAAACGATCAGAGGTTGCGCGTGAATTGAGGCAACGTTATGGGGACACGGTTCGTCTTGACCCTGAACCGGCCCCTGCACCGGCCTCTGAACCGGACGGTAGCGATCGTGGTTGAAATGCACGCGCGAGACGAAGGGGAATTGCCGCCGGTCACGCCAGTTCTCGCTGATGAGAACGAGCGTGGCAGTGGACAGGCTCGCGAAAGCTCGGTTGTTCGCAAACCGCGCTCTGCATCTCGCCAGGCATTCGACATCGGAGTGTCGCTGGCTGTTGTGGCGCTAGTGTTTTTTGAGCTTTTTCCGCACCTTGCTGACTATGAAGAGGTTTGGGCGGTTATTTCGGACCTTGACACGGCTGAGCTGACGGTATTCGGCATCCTTGGCGTCTGGAATATTGCGACCTATTGGTTCGTGAATATGGCGGCTTTTTCTGGCCTGAATTTCCGTCAAGCGGCTCTTTCTACTCAGTCTTCGACTGCAGTCGCGAATACAGTGCCCGGTGGTGGCGCATTTGCTGTCGGAGTGACCTATGCGATGTGTCGATCCTGGGGGCTTTCTCTGTCGACTATTACACGGGGGGTGTTGGTTTCGGGGATTTGGAATAATTTTGCGAAATTTGCGATCCCTGTGATTGCAGTCGTAGCGAGTGCTTTGTCGGGTGATATTAGGTTTGTGCTGTTCCTGGTTGCGCTTGTGAGCCTGGGTCTTCTCTGCTCGACTGTCGTGCTTTTTTTCTTGTTTCTTCGTTCTGAAGAAACGGCGCACCGCATTGGAGATCGCCTGGGAAAAATCATGTCTTGGATACGGACGAAGATCGGGATGCAACCGGTTGTCGATTGGGGACGGGCAGTCTGTGATTTTCGGGATGACACGGTGGACTTTTTGCGGGAGCGTTGGCTTCGTCTGACTGTGACATCACTTGTGAGTCACTTTTCCCTGTTCCTGGTTTTGCTTGTGACGTTGCGTTTGGTTGGCCTTTCTGCCGGCAATCTTTCCTGGCATCGTGTGTTGCTGGTATTTGCCGTTATTCGTCTTGTGTCGGCAATCCCTCTGACCCCGGGGGGGATCGGGGTAGTGGAACTGGGATATGTTGCGATTCTTTCTGTGGGGGAGACGGAGCTGACACGTCAACAGATTGCGGCGGGTGTGCTGTTGTTCAGAGCAGTTACCTATGTTCTTCCTATTTTTTTGGGTCTCTTGACCTGGATGATTTGGCGTTATTTTATGGACGGTGAACAATCTGTGTCGGGAAATGTGTGATGTCTTTGCCGGAGATTTTGAGCACATGGCAGGAGGGTTTTCCGGGGGTGTTTTTTCCAGAATTTTCTCATCTAGGGAGAAGGAGCCGGTATGTTTCTCGAAAGAAGGGAGAAATGAGATGGCGGGAGATCTTGAAGATCATGGTCAGCTGATTGATCCGCGTAGTCCTGAGGAACCAGATGTTCATGAGCCGGCAAAGCTGTTACGTGTTGCCTTTATGTTGCAGGCCACACTCGACGAAGTGCGAAAAGTGGATGTGAACGAGTTTGGTCTCGACCACCTGAAAAAGCTGTATGGCCGGACTTTGGAAGAACTGAAGTCGGTGGTCTCTCAAGAGTTGCAGACAGAGCTCGAGAAGGATGTGGCTTTTCCCGTGGGCACGGAGATGGACCAGGCCGAGTTGCGTGTCGCGCAGGCGCGTCTCGCAGGTTGGCTTGAAGGTCTTTTTCGCGGTATCCAGGCAAGCACAGTGAACCAGCAGCTGGCGACTGAACTAGAACGCGCACATAAACGACAGTCCTTGCAGACTGGTACGGGTGGCTATATCTAAGTCGTTTGTCAGGCCTGATGCGCCAACCGGCATACCGATTGGCGCGAGTGAAGTAAGAGTCACGTTGTGGTGTGGACCCGGTTTTGGCGCGCCTGTTTGTGCTGGTGTGAGGGGAGGCCGGCATTGCAGAAGACCGCATGCTGTGTGCCTTGCATATTTTGGATGCTTGCTGGGAATGGCACGAGAAAGGCGGGCGGTAGAGTCAAAATTCTTGTGTGTTCATATTTCTGAGTGCGGGGCCCGATGAGAGACACACAGCGGGCGGAAAACATAGCCTTGTGCCTGGAGGGCGGGAATGAGCTGCTTGATGGCATGGACTGTTTGGTGGCGGTCTTTTCCCCCTCCATCATGAAGTAGGACAATACTCCCTGGTTGGATCCTGCTGATGATGTGTGTGAGGATGTTTTGCGCGGAAGGTCGTTTCCAGTCGGTTGGATCGATATCCCACATCACGAGGGAGAGTCCAAGCGCATTGGCCCGTTTTTCTGTGTTCTTGTCGACTGCCCCTTCTGGGGGACGGAGACATATAGGTTTGACGCCTGTGACTTCTGTGATGGCGTTGCTCGCTTGTAAGACCTCGTTGGAAAAGGCCTCTGGGCTGGTATTACGTAAATTCCGATGGTGTTGGGTGTGGTTCTGTATGGAGTGGCCTTCGTCGTAGGCTCTCTTTACGATGTCGGGATAGGCTTCGACATTCTGTCCAATAACAAAGAAGGTGGTTATTGCCCCATGTTGTTGGAGAATGTCGAGTATTTGTGGTGTGAACTGGAGGTGTGGGCCGTCATCCAAGGTGAGGTAGACAATGGGGTTTCCTGTCGCGGTGTGAGTAGGAAACGCAGGATCAGACCCTTGTGTGTTTGTGATAGGGGGAGTGGGGAGTGTTGCCAGGGCTTCCTGTGTTGGGTCGTCGATTGTTCCGTTTCCAGGAATGCCATTCCGTTTTTGAAAGGCAATCAGGGCGCGTCGGGTCCGCATGCCGAAGATGCCATTGGGAGGTCCGGGGTCAAGGCCGGCGGCAATAAGGCGAAGTTGAATTTTTACGATGCCGGGCGCTGCGGTTGTTGCCGTGCTTGTCGCGAGAGAGACGTGTTCTATGGGAGCCTGTTCGGGGCCGGTGTCTGGCTTCTCTTCCGTGGTTGGGAAGACCCGCTGCAGGTCACTTAGGGCGTGGAGGTCGTAGGCTTCGGCTGTTTCCTTTGTCACAATGAACTGGGGGGTTGTTGTTGCCTCGGCCGGAGAAAGCGCTTGCAGATGGGGCAGCAGAAGTCTTGTGCGTAGATGGTTGTCGATTTTGGTGGAGATGTTTTTTGTCTGATCTTGGCTGTCGCTTGTTTCCGGAAAACCTTGCGCGAATTGCAAAAAGGAAGACGCGAATTCCGGCACGAGATGGACATCTCCAAAGATAAGAGCGTCGAGGGTGTCTGCGCGAGAACCTGGGATCTTGATCACAGATACGCTATAGCCTGCGTCAGCAAGCATGAAAGCATAGAGATGGGCGAGAATACGGTTTTCGTCGCGATGACTGGCTCCAATCAGGATCTTTGTATTTTCTGCCGATTTTTTTCCCTGTTCCCCTGTCGGTCTATGGTTTTTTACCCAGGCTGCTGCGACAGTTTCGGCTGCTTCCTCGCCAAAGCTGACGCGGTCGACCATCTCGTTCAAGGCATTGGTGTCGAGAGTTTGGCTTGTGTGGTTCAAAAGAGAGAGCAGGTGGCTGCCGTAGAGAGCTGCGATTCTTGTGTCGAGTAGAGGGACGACATTGTCGGGTGTCACCATATGACTGTCGTCTGTCAGCACTACCCATTGTTCTCGATCGATGAGGCTGTCTGCGTTTGTGAGTCGGGCAACCTGGATGGTTTCTTGCTTGAGGGCTTGCGCGATCTCTTCTTGTGAGAGAAATCCTACGAATTGTTTTTCCGGTATAACGTTATATGTGAGCGCGAGGCCGGGCAGGCAATAAGGGTCGATCGCGCAGTCTTGTGGGGCTCCAAAAAGGAATGTTTTTTGGCCGGTTTTATCGGTGTCCGACGTGCAGGCGACGAAAAAAAAAGAGCTTGCCATACAAAGAGCGAGAGAAAAGACGAGCGCTCGTGTGGAATAGTGCGCATGCAGCCGGCGAGAGAAATGGCTTTTTTTGCGAAAGAAAGCGAATTTCTTTGCAAAGTACGCAAAGCCGGTGACCCGGAGAAAAAATTGAAATACGTTGAGAGTTTTTTGTGATTGGTAGGTGTGACGCGAATTGTAAGAAAGTGATGAAGTGGTCTCAGCCAAGGGTAGGGCTCTTTGTGTGTTGTGTTGGGGGATGGCAAAAGGGGGGGATGGAAGGGTTTGAGAAGAATCGGGTTTTCGTAGAGAATCTGGAGTGTTTTCGGATACCTCGGATGTTGGAATCTGCGGCTTGAGGGGAAAAGAGTGCGCTTTCGGTTTGGGAGTGGAAGGGTTGTTGATGGATTCTGGTGAGGTTTTTTGTGGCCACATTGAAAAAGTTGAATGATGCAGGTTTTTCTAGATTCTTAAGAATTAGTAATTTTATATGTTTTGTCAGGATTTTTGGGGATCCGAATGGCTTTCAGATGTAATGAGAAGAGGTTTTTGCAGAATATTTTGCTTGTTCTGTGAAAAATTTTTCAGGGAAGAACTCGCGGGGAATCAGGAGAGTCTTCTTTTCTGGGACTTGGCATCCGGGACTTGGCATGAGGAAGCGGGAAACCCGAAGACGGATGACCGGGGATATCCTCTTTTTCTGTGATTGTTGACGGAGGTGGGATAGAAAGGCCTCCGTTGTTTCGTGGCAGTATGTTGCTTTTTTCCAATTTTTCTTAGTTTTTAGGGTAAAAACATGCCCATCTTCAGTTTTTTGCGATATGCGATAGGGGGGTAGGGTATAATAGTGAAAATAGTAATATTTGATGAGATACCTAGAAAAAAGGGGAGAGAGTGCGCGGTTACACAATGAAGTCCGCTGACTACCTTCGGCGTTTGCGTCGTATTGAAGGGCAGGTCAGGGGATTGCAGCGCATGATTGAAGAGGACGTGTACTGCATTGATGTGCTGACGCAGGTGGCAGCGGTCACGAAGTCCCTCCAAGGAGTGGGGATGGGGCTTCTTGACGAGCACTTGCGCCATTGTGTGCGTGCAGCCATCGCAGATGATGGCGTGGAGGGGGACGAGAAAATCGATGAGGCTCTGAAGGCAGTAGAACGCCTTCTTCGTACGTAGGGGGTTCGTGAGTAAGGGGATGGGAAGTGGCACCTTTTTCTCGGCCTCTTTTGTTGCGGCCTGTGGGAAGACAGGTCGCTCGAAATTCGTAAAAAGGCCAAGTAACAGCATTACGCAAGAAGAAAAGGCGTTCTGGGTCATGTTTCACAAGAGATCTTTGAGAAATGCGCGTGTTTTTCACGTCGAGGGGGTGAGTTGTGATCACTGTAAACACGCGATTGAGGAAGCCCTTTCGGAAATCGAAGGAGTCGACAAAGTGAATGTTGACGTGAAACGGAAAGACGTGCGGGTTGTGGGCAGCGTTTCTCAAGAAAAGGTATACAAAGTGCTTATCGAGACTGGTTACCCGCCTGAATGGAACTCCTGAAGACGGCAAAGGACGGTGCTGAGATGACTGACGAGGTTGTCTCTCAAAAAATGGTTTCTGCAAAGGAAACACGTATCGGGCACTCCCGAGATGATTTCCGCCAGGCCGGCTTTGTCGGGGATGACGGAGCGGTGAACGGCGAGAACGGGGCAGCTGATATTGCAACTCATCTTGCAATTGAAGGCATGACGTGTGCTTCTTGTGTACGTCGTGTGGAGGAGACTGTTGCTCAGACACCTGGAGTACATGCGGTTGATGTGAACTTTGCCACACGGGAAGCATTCGTACGCCATAATTCTGGGACAGTTTCGACCGCGGAGATCTGTGAGATTGTTTCGAGCCTGGGCTTTAAAACCCAGGCTGTCGACGAAGAAAGAAACGAGAACGAAGCGTCAACTTCCGCGGAACGTGAGTACCGTTCGCTTTTTCGCAAGTTTTCTTTTGCAGCGATGGTTGCGCTTCCCGTCTTGTATTTTTCTTTGCCTTTGCCAGGGGTTCCCGCAGAGGGAAGCGATGGCGAACGTGTGGCACGCGTGCTCATGGGAATTGCAGTTCTCGCAGTGCTCGCCTGGCCGGGAGCATCGTTTTACCGGGGCGCATGGGCGGCTTTTCGTCACCATACTGCCGACATGAATACGCTGGTAGCGACTGGTGTTTCTGCAGCGTGGGTCTACTCTGTTGTGGCGACGCTTGTCCCCAATGTTTTTCCTGAGGGTTTCGCTGAGGTCTTTTATGACGCTGCTGCAGTGGTCACGACCCTTGTTTTGCTTGGCTCTGCTTTGGAAGTACGAGCTCGTGCTCGAACCACTGAAGCCCTGAAAAGCCTGATTGGCCTGCAGGCCAAAACAGCCAGAGTGCTACGAGACGGCGCAGAGGTCGACATCTCTGTTGAAGAAGTTGTGGTCGGCGATCTTGTGCTTGTGCGTCCCGGGGAGAAAATTCCCGTGGACGGGGAGGTTGTGCAGGGGGCTTCATCTGTTGACGAGGCGATGGTGACTGGGGAACCGATTCCTGTCCTGAAGAGTGTTGGTGACGAAGTGATCGGCGCCACCCTGAATAAAACGGGAAGTTTTCATTTTCGGGCTACCAAAGTCGGCGCAGACACCATGATGTCACAGATCGTACGTATGGTGCGTGAGGCTCAGGGGTCAAAGGCTCCGATTCAACGTCTTGTCGATACGGTTGCCGGGTATTTTGTGCCGGCTGTTCTTTTGATTGCGATTTTTGCCTCTCTCCTCTGGTTCAATATTGGACCGGACCCGAGCGCGCGTTATGCGCTCATTGTCGGGGTGACTGTTCTTGTGATTGCTTGTCCTTGTGCACTGGGACTTGCCACTCCTACCTCTCTTATGGTTGCGGTGGGAAAGGGCGCGCAGCACGGCATCCTTGTAAAGAGCGGCGACGCGCTCGAGGCTGCCCAGCGTCTTGATGTAGTGGTGCTGGACAAAACCGGTACGGTCACGCATGGTGCCCCTGTGCTGACCGATGTCATCGCCGAATGGGGCATCACCGCTGATGAAGTACTTGCTTTGGCAGCTTCTGCGGAACGTGGATCAGAACACCCCTTGGGGGAAGCCATTGTGGCGGGGGCTCGCGATCGCGCCCTCTCCTTTGAGGAGACAGCAGATTTTTCTGCCTTGCCTGGTCGTGGGATTGAAGCTGTGGTGTCCCGTGACGGGATCGAGCGAAAAATTCTGCTCGGTAACCTGGCTTTGATGCGGGAGCGGCGTATCGACATGCACGCTCGCGTAAAAAATGGCCATATGGCGCCTGCGGCAGTCGTGCAAGCCCTTGCGGAAGAAGGGAAAACTCCAATGGTTGTGGCGGTAGACGACCGTCTCGGTGGAGTAGTGGCAGTGGCAGATACCGTGAAACTTGATTCTGCCAGTGCAGTGCAACGTCTGCACGACTTGGGTATTGAGGTCGTGATGCCTGCGGCAGTCGTGCAAGCCCTTGCGGAAGAAGGGAAAACTCCAATGGTTGTGGCGGTAGACGACCGTCTCGTTGGAGTAGTGGCAGTGGCAGATACCGTGAAACTTGATTCTGCCCGTGCAGTGCAACGTCTGCACGACTTGGGTATTGAGGTCGTGATGCTGACTGGAGACAACTGGCGCACCGCGCAGGCAATCGCCGCCCAAGTTGGTATTGACCATGTGATTGCCGAGGTTCTTCCTGCGGAGAAGGCGCGGGAGGTGGCCGCTTTGCAGACGCAGGGAAAAGTCGTCGGCATGGTGGGTGATGGGATAAATGATGCCCCCGCACTTGCACAAGCCGACGTTGGCATGGCCATTGGTACTGGGACAGATGTGGCGATTGAGTCCGCCGACATCACGCTTATCCAGGGTCACCTTTCCAGCGTGGCCGCCGCGGTCGAATTGTCACGCAGCACCATGCGCAATATCCGTCAGAATCTTGTGGGGGCTTTTATGTACAACACCCTTGGAGTGCCCCTCGCTGCGGGAATTCTTTACCCTTTCTTTGAAGTCCTCTTGCCTCCCATGTTCGCGGGTGCAGCTATGGCTTTTTCTTCACTGACCGTTGTCACGAATGCGAACCGTTTGCGCCGCTGGCAGCCAAGCGAGGCATCTGAGCAGGTAGAGATTGGGGAGGAGGTGCAGTGACAGACCTTGTCGTGAACATGATCGGGCTCGGCCTCGCAGGCTTTGTTGTGTGGTGGTTCTGGCTTTCCGGCAGCAAAGGAGCGCGCGCTGTGCCTGCTGCCTCGGGTATTCAAGAAGTCCGTGTGCTGGTGAAAGACGGCTATACGCCAGATACAATGCTGGTGGAGCCGGGTCGGCCTGTTCGTCTGATCTTTACGCGAAAAGAGTCTGCGGTTTGCTCGGAGCGAGTTGTTTTTCCGAGTCTTGGGATTCATCGAGAACTTCCGGAAAACCAGGATGTTATTGTGGAGTTTGTTGCAGACAAACCAGGCGTTTATCCCTTTTCTTGCCAGATGAACATGTATAGAGGCAAGGTCGTGGCAGAAGCCACAGTCGCCACGGCAAAGGCAACAAAAAAGGCCACTGTTCCTCTCAATTGAGCGCGTGTCGCGTTTGCGCGCGTGTTCGCTTCCGCTGGAGGCAAGGAGCTGTCGTACGACAAGCGTTGATGGACGAGTCCACAAAAAAAGCGAGGATTCGCTTCTTTTGTGGACAATGTGGTGCATGCTGTTTTTCCGGGAAGAGTGTTCTTTCTCAGGCTTGAACGCCTGTTCATCCTGCTTGTGTCCCCATTGGGGCGCGGAAACAATGGGATGCTGCGCGCTGGAAGGAAGATGATTCCTGGTTTTTGTGGGAGAGACTGAGACGTTGGGAATGTGCTGTGCGGAGAAATCCGGGAAGGAAGAGTGAGTGTTTTGTGTGGTGGAGTGGAGGGAGACCGGGTATTGCAGTGGGATGGCTAGGGCAAGACCTGTGCAGGTGCGATGGGTAGAGAAGCAGGCATTTGATGCCGCAAACGGGACATGCCTGTTGTTCTTGGCGTAGCTACAGGGCGTGCATGGCTACGATGGTTAGCGGATTGGTTCGCCGTGAATTTCTGTCTCCAACTCGACGAGGTCAGGAATGTGCCCCTGGCGTTCGGTAAAAGCGTTTTCAATGGAAGAGACCATTCGGTCTTCATCTTCGAAGATCGCTTCTGTATCGGTACCGTCGACTTCGCCGTGGGTGATTCCCCCAGTTTTCTGTCCGCGAGAGAGAACAATTGCCACACTTGAATCGTCGAGGTCGTTTCCGGCGATGGATTCGATGAGAAGAGTATCGGAACAGGGGCCTTGGAACGCAAGCGTTTCTTCATAGTCGTGGTCTGATTGGGCTTCGTCAGACCAGGAAGCAGTCGATCGATCGTTCATTTGCCACTCCTTTTGGGCAGATAATTTGTTTTAGTGAGATTTCCCAATTTTCGATATTGTGTTCTGTGCAGACACCCCTTTTTTCTTATTGGCTCTTGTTGGAATTGTCTGATACGTGTAGCACTTCCTCTGTGAGGTGTTTGTGAGGCAAAATACGCTTGGTGCTGCCTTGTGTTCACCTGTGGTGTACTGTTTTCTCTGCTGTTTGTGATGGGATGACTTTTTTCATATGAAGTTTTTTCCATCGTGCCAGGATCTCTCTTGTTTTTCCAGGGGCTTCTTGCTCTTTTTTCTTTTGAAGCGTGATCCCTGGTGAATACTGTGTTTTTTTACTTTTTCTCCTTGTGTGGCAGGTTGAGGTGGGAATCGGGAACTCTGTAAGAAAAGTCGGAAAGACGAAAAATCAGGGGGAATTGCGGGAAAGATGGGCGCTTATTGAAAGAGGAAAAGTTGTGGTATGAAAGAGTATGTGTAATGTGGAAGAGGACTATTGTCGGCTTGATTTTCTCTTATATTTTTCGGATGATTCATGAAAGAGTTGTGGGCTGTGCGAAATACTGGAGGTGTGCAATGAAGTTGTTGGGGGGGAAATGGCGAAATGCGAGCTTTGTTTGTGTTCTTCTTTTTGTTTTATCTTGGGTATTTACCGCGGTACAAAAAGCTGAAGGTGCTCTTTCTCCATTGCCGCCGGTACTGGAACCTCCGACGGGGATACTGGAGACAAAACAGGGAATGCACCCAAAAATAGATTCTCGCGTGATGTCCTCTCTTGCCTCTGATGCCCTGCCCTCTGCACCTGCTCTTCGTGCGGACTCTTCTTCTTCTTCAAAAAAGCCAGAGGCCTTGGAAACTGCTCCTTCTCGCATGTTGGTCTTGCGACTTGACGCGCAGATGGGAGAGACAGCTGCAGTTCGCCATGCTGTCGAAGAGGTGGGCGGAGAAATCGAAATCGAGTATGATGGAGTGCTGCAAGCGTTGATTCCCGCTGATCGTGTGGAGCGTCTTGCTCATTTCTCCAGTGTTCGGTACATATCATTTCCGACCTTGGCAAGAGAGGACGCCATCAGCGGGGAAGGAGTTCCCTATACCAATGCGGTGGCTTGGCACAACGGTGGCATCACAGGGGAAGGCGTGTCTGTAGGGATTATTGATGTGGGTTTTTCTGCGTGGAGTACGGCAGAAAAAAACGGGGATGTGCCAGAACCGGCTGCCACTCTGAATCATTGCGACGCAGGCTTTTCTTTGGCCTCGAAACATGGCACAGCCGTGGCAGAAATTTTGCACGAGACAGCACCTGCCGCCGAATTGTATTTGGCCTGCATTGATACAGACTTGGAGTTCGCCTCCGCGTACTTGTGGCTACGACAGCAGGGGGTCCGCGTTATTTCGACCTCTATTAGTTGGGACGAGTGGCCGGCTGACGGGCACGGAGGGCCAGGATCTCCCGAATCGGTGGTGAGTACTGCTCGTCAAGATGGCATTTTCTGGACGACTTCTGCCGGAAATCATGCCATGCGCCATTGGGGCGGGACCTTCCAGGACAACGATGGCAATGGCCGACATGACTTTGTGCCAGGAGCAGAGGCAAACGGGTTTGTCATCCCCGCGAACGAGTCGCGAGAAATCGTCTTGAAATGGCATGACTGGCCAATTTCAGCTGTGGACTACGACCTGTTTCTTTACGACGAGAACGCGAAGCTGGTGGCATCAAGTACGAACTATCAAACAGGCAGCCAGCCCCCGCTGGAAATCCTGGAGTATAAAAACACTTCAGCGCGTGCCGGTCACTATTGGATTGTGATCGAGGATCATGGCGGCAAACAAGCAGTCGCGGGCGAAAAAGAAAAAACAGGGAAGACTGCCCCCCACATTGATTTGTATGTGAGGAGCGCCATTTTGTTGTACCAGACGCGGAGCAGCAGCATTGTGTCCCCTGCAGCTTCTCCTCATGTGATGGCAGTAGGCGCGATCTATTGGGGAAATGATACGCTTGAGTTTTATAGTTCGCGTGGCCCAACCCTCGACGGTCGTCGCAAACCAGATATTGTGGCCCCTGCCCGCGTGGCAAGCCTCTCCTATAACTATTTTTCTGGAACTTCTGCCTCTACCCCCCATGTGGCTGGTGCCGCTGCCCTCCTCCTGGAACGTTTCCCTGAAAAATCCCCAGAAGACGTGGAACAACAACTTCTCTCCTGGGCACTGGACCTTGGCCTTCCCGGCCCAGACAATGCCTACGGGGCGGGAAGGCTATTTCTTCCCTGGTGATTTTTACTCTTATTGCTCTTGTGGTGTAGGGAATCTGTGCGTGAGTGTGACACTTGTCGTGGGTTTGTGCCGGAAGTTGAGTCTCGATGTGGTTGATGGTGTGCTTTGCTGTGGAATCGCCAGGTTTGATGCTGTCTTAAATTATGGTGTAGGCGGAGCGCGTTTACGTTTGCGAGAAGCTGTCATGCGCTGGGGTATTGATTTTGGTGTACTGGAAATCACATCGAAGATTGGTTTCGCCCCAAAAAACGGCGAATACTCTCTCGGCAAAGATGCCCTTGCCCGTAACGCTGACCAAGTATGAAAAGACTTCGGATGAGGCCTCGATCTACTGTATGTGCATAATCCCAAGGTCGCATTGCCAATGCTTCTGTCTTACTGCAGGTTGGGATCCGGGAATGCGCGAGGGTCGTGTGTTGTCTTTGTGGAGAGGGTTTGCTCGGGTTTAGGGTAAAGATTTGCCAGGCAAGTTCTGGAATAGTTTCCCTCCAGAACTAGCGGCAGCGTAGGGCAGAAGGCCGCAGGGCCTCCCGTGTCACACCATTCCCTGCCCTCTCAAATCAAAATCGTCTCGCCCAATAACCTCCTCACAGTCCACGGTGTGAGGAAGCAGTGCCGAACACACATCAAAACTGGGCCCACCATCAAGATAGTTGTCACCGTTCCCGCCGTGGAGCTTGTC
>DEIU01000059.1:29275-29614 GCA_002352645.1 Acidimicrobiia bacterium UBA2766
GCCGTGGAGCCAGTCGTGACCGTTTCCGCCCCAGATCTTGTCGTTTCCGCCGAGACCCACGATGATGTCTTTGCCGGGTGTGCCCTTGAGATGATCATCGCCGTTTGTGCCGATGATCGTGGCCTGTATCTCGCCGCAGTGGGTGTGGCTGCGGTGGCGGGAAGGGTATGAATGACGATAATGACGATGATGGTGGCGGTTGTAAGGAGGATGGCGGTGACCCAGCGGGAAACGCGGGAAATGGGGCGGGAAGGTTGCATGCGATTCGCCATACGTTACTCGGCAAGATCTTCCTCTTCAGGTGAAATTCTGCCATTGGATGCGTTAGGGATATTGGTA
>DEIU01000059.1:29781-37962 GCA_002352645.1 Acidimicrobiia bacterium UBA2766
TTTCCGCGCCAGTAAGCACCTGATCCCGGATCGGTGTGAGATGGGAAAGGGACCGCTGGTGTTCTTCGGGATTGTTCCCGTTGCGGCGTTCGAGCAGCCAAGTAGACCATTTGTCAGATGGGATTTCCATTTTATTCTCCTGGAATAGTGGGATTGCATGCTCCCGGTATGCACAACTTCTACCGAAGAGGACGCTTGCTTCCCTCCAAGGAGTGTCACCAAAGCCGGCGTTGTATCTGTCAGACCCGTACTCGCAGAAAATCATTGACTATTGACGCAGCCCTCAGGCGAAATCTCGGTTTCCGCCATGTCTTTTGCTTTTGTGTCCGATATGGTCATTGTGAGGGCAGCGTGCGCGCGTTGTGCTTTGAGAGAAGCGTGTAGACAGAGGATCTTTCGCACATCCTGCGTCGACTCGCGCACATTTATGGGAACCTCTCGCGAGCACCTGTTGGAGTTGGCAGTCAGCGCGGATCGGGCGCGGATCGAGGGCGCTGGGGGTTGGGTGGTGAAACGCAGAGTGCACAGAAGAGGGAAAAGTAGGGGAAGGGGGGAGGTCTGAGAATCTAAAGAGGAATACTGCTCTCTTCGTAAAATAGTGGCACTATGTGGAGTGGCTGTTCGGGATGCTCATCAAAGGAATGACACATTCATGGGAGCAGGTCTGGGATTCGATTCGCGGCAAAATCCAGAAAAAGACCGAGAGCCAGGCAAAAATCTCAAGTTGCCTGGTGGTAATTCGCCGTTTCCGGATGAAAGCCAATCCCCGAATCTTTCCCCTCCCGTTCGCTGGGCAGTCTGGGTGGGCTGGTCTCTCTTGATTGGCATCGCTTTTTTTCTTGCCTATAGATCTTTCGGCGATGTTGCTTCCCCGGTTTCTCTTTCGAGTTCGGAGTTTTTTGCGCGAGTTGATGAGGGAAGCGTGGCTGAGATCACCATCAACACGTCTACTTTCGAGGGTGAGGGCGAACTTGCAGACGGCAAGGAATTCACTGCGAATGTGGGGGCGATTACAGACGAGCTTATGGAGCGTCTGGAAAAAGGAAACGTTGATTTCGACTATGACGCTCCGTCCGATACTTCTTTTCCGAGTCTCTTTTTTTTGATTATCCCTATTGTGTTGATTGTTGGGGTAATGGTGTGGATGGGACGGCGGACAGGCAAGCAAACTGGGGCAATGGCGCAGTTTACCCAGAGTCATGCAAAGCTTGTGACGAAGTCTGAGCAACCCACCGTGACTTTTTCCGATGTAGCGGGACACGAAGGGCCAAAGGCAGAAATTGCTGAGGTTGTGGAGTTTCTGAAAGACCCTGACCGGTTTCGTGCTGTCGGTGCTTCGATGCCAAAAGGACTGCTTCTTGTGGGCCCGCCAGGAACCGGGAAGACGCTTTTGGCTCGTGCGGTAGCAGGGGAAGCAGATGTTCCTTTTTTTGCAGTGACAGGCTCGGATTTTGTTGAGATGTTTGTTGGTGTGGGTGCCGCTCGGGTGCGAGACCTTTTCGAGAATGCCAAAAAACAGGCGCCCTCGCTTGTTTTTATTGACGAATTAGATTCTATTGGTCGCAAACGTGGGGCTGGTCTTGGGGGAGGGCATGACGAGCGTGAGCAGACCTTGAACCAACTGCTGGCAGAAATGGATGGTTTTGAGGGGAACGAGGGGGTTGTGATGCTGTCGGCGACAAACCGACCTGATGTGTTGGATCCTGCCTTGCTGCGTTCTGGACGTTTCGACCGGCAGATTGTTGTGCCTTTGCCAATGTGTGCGGAACGTATCGAGATTCTGCGGGTGCACGTGCGAAAGAAGAAGGTCGCGCCTGACGTGGATTTCGAGGTTATTGCCCGTGGGACGCCTGGTTTTAGTGGTGCTGACCTGGCGAATTTGGCAAATGAAGCAGCGTTGCGGGCCGTACGTGCGCACCGTGGGGAGATCAGTGTCGAAGACTTTGATCAGGCGCGTGACCGAGTTCTTATGGGAATTGAACGGCATTCGCTTGTCATGTCAGAGGAAGAACGCCGTATTACTGCTTGCCATGAAGCGGGACATGCAGTGTGTGGAATTCTTGTGGAGGAGGCAGACGATATACATAAGGTGACGATTCTGCCGATAGGCGCGGCCTTGGGTGTCACGCAATTTTTGCCTGAAGAACGATGGATCGAGTCTGAACAGCGTTTTCTCGCGCGTCTTATTGTTGCCTTGGGTGGGCGTGCTGCTGAAGAGACAGTATCCGGGAAGCGTTCGGCGGGTGCCCAAAATGATTTACGTGAGGCCACGCAGCTCGCGCGAAAAATGGTCCGACAGTGGGGTATGTCTGATCTTATTGGTCCAGTGTCGTATGCTGGTGACAGTAGCACGGTTTTTCTCGGAGAAGACCTGGCGCGTTCGCAAGAATATTCTGAGGCTACTGCGCGCCGTATTGATGACGAAGTATTGCGACTTGTGCGTCATGCACACGAGGAGGCGAGTGCGATTTTGTGTTCCCATCGCAGGGAACTGGACCTGCTTGCGGATACTTTACTTGCCCGAGAAACCCTGACCGGAGACGAGGTGCGTGCACTTGTGTGTGGGGATCGCCTTGAGGAAAACCCGAGTGTCGACGCTGGTACAGACGCTGGTACAGACGCTGATGTCGACGCGGAGGAAACGGTAGGAAAAGACGGGATGCTCGAGCGTGAGGTCTTCCTGGAGGAGGCGGCACAGGATGTGCGACTGCTCGATGGGCATGCTGGTGGTACGCAAAATCTGAGTTTGCAGCAAAGAAGAATCGGGGACGAGAACGCTTGAGGGCTCCTGTGGGGTTCGGTAGGGCTTTTCTTGTGAGGGGGAGAGAAAAATGGGGGCGGAAACGCAAATGACAGGGGCAGAGATACTGCTTCGGACTGCAATGGCGAACGGGGTTGAAGTCTGTTTTACGAATCCCGGAACGACAGAGATGACTTTTGTGACGGAATTCGATGCAGTGGCAGGAATTCGCCCTGTGCTTGGTCTTTTTGAGGGAGTGTGCACGGGAGCAGCGGATGGCTACGGCAGAATGGCCGGGAAGCCCGCTCTCACCCTTTTGCATCTCGGCCCTGGCTTCGCGAATGGTATTGCGAACCTGCACAATGCGCGACGGGCGAGAACGCCGATTGTCAACATTATTGGTGACCATGCCACATGGCATGTTGCGTACGATGCTCCGTTGACGTCGGACATCATGTCGCTGGCTTCTCCGGTTTCGGGTTGGACGCGGGCTGTCGCTTCGCCAGAGGAGATGGCGGGGAGCATGCTGGATGCCTTTCTGGCCGCACAGAAGGGGCAGGTTGCGACGTTGGTCGTGCCTTCGGATTGTCAGTGGTCGCCTGTGGAGGGAGAGGTGCCGGTGCGTGCAGTTGCACCGCGTCCGGTTGCCGCAGAAGAGGCGGTTGTGGCAGTAGCAAAGGCTTTGCGGGCTGAGACTCCTCCTGTGCTCTTTTTGGGAGGAGCGGGGTTGGAGGAAGCCGGCGCGCGTGCTGCGGCACGTCTTTCTGCGGCAACCGGTTGCCGTGTGATCGCGGAAGGTTTTCCCTCTCGCATGGAGCGGGGCGGCGGGTTGCCGAGTTTTGAGCGTATTGGGTATTTTTCGCAGCTTGCTCGTGGGCAGTTTGCGAATGCCTCTGCCCTTATTCTCGCCGGTACGGTTGACCCTGTGTCCTTTTTTGGATACCCAGGGGAGCCGAGCCGCATGGCGCCGCCGGATCTTCCTGTCTACCAACTGGTTGGTCCGGAAGGAGACGTGCTTGACGCGCTGGAACGCTTGATTGATCTCTGCAATGCTCCTGCCCTGGGTGCGGCAGAGGCTCTTCCCGTGCCGGACGCGCCGACCGGCCCGCTTACGCCTTTTACTGCGGGTGCTGCGATTGCGGCGCTTCAGCCTGAAGGCGCGATTGTGGTTGATGAAGCCGCTACAAGCGGTATGGGTTATTACCCTGTTGCTGGTGCGGCCTTGCCTCATACCTATTTGGGAGCGTTGCAGGGTGGCGCGATTGGCCACGGTCTTCCCCTGGCGACGGGTGCTGCAGTCGCGTGTCCTGACCGTCGCGTGATTGCCTTTCAGGCGGACGGTAGCGGAATGTATACCGTGCAGTCCCTCTGGACGCACGCGCGTGAGGAACTAAATATCACGACACTGGTTTGTTCGAACCGGAGTTACCGTATCTTGCAGATGGAAATGGCGCGTGCTGGTGTGATGGAGCCAGGTCCTCTTGCGGCTTCGCTTGTGGATTTGTCGAATCCCGATCTTTCCTGGCCACAGATTGCCGAGGGTATGGGTGTTCCTGGCGTGTCTGTCACGACTTCTGATGAGCTTGTAGTGGAGCTAAAACGGGCCTTGTCGGAGCCTGGGCCTGCGCTGATCGAGCTGATTTTGTGACCTCGTGAGATCTGGCAGAAATCCGGCAGGAGACCTGCTCAGGACAGATGTCTTGGGGGCCGGTGTGCTTGTCGTTGGAGGCGGGTTCAGTAGTGGAACTGGCTGATGGAGAGCTGAATGGCATTGGCCATTTGGTTCAGGTTTTCAGTCGAAGAGAGGGATTCTTCTGCCGTAAATGTGGTCTTGTTTGAGGCTTCTGCCACCATCGAGATGCTTTTGGAGATCTCTCGACTGTTTTCTGCAGCCGCGAAGAGATCTTGATCCATTGCGATACGGAGATCTGCCTGACGCTCGACTGCCCGAATAATGGTGGCCTGAGAGGTGTTGATACGATTTACAATTGTGGAAATCTGGCTGATCGAATCAGCGGTGGCTTTTACCCGCCCCTGAATAGAAGCAATCGATTGTCCCATCTGGCTCGCCACTTTTTGGGCTTCTGCCAGGAAATTGTCAATTTCAGGGGTTCCGCTGCCCTTCTCCCCGAGGGAGGAACCCGCAAGTTGGGCAGTCGTTGCCAGGATGCTTGTCATCTCTTGGGTGGTCGATTCCAAAAGCATGATTTTCTCGTTTGTCGTACGAGCCAGGGTGACTGCTGTTTCTGCGACCGTTCCTGTGCCGCGCGCTGTGGTGACGATTTCTTCCATTGACGAGGCCATGCTACGAGTGCTCTTGGCTGCGTTGTTGATGCTGGTGTTTGCCTGGTCCGACGCGTCGGCCACGAGGATGGCCTGGAGTGCGGAGATTTCTGCGTTCGAGGAAACAGTTTGGCTTTGTTCGGAGAGGCTTTCGGCAGCCTGGGAGAGTTGCAGGGTCTTTCCTGCGATCACGGCAACCGATTGTTTGAGGCTCTCGAGTGTGATATTGACGTTGTGTGCCATCTCGGTGATTTCGTCTTTGCCTTTTGGCGTGGCGCGAAGAGAGAGGTCTCCCTCGGCGACGGCATTCAAGACTGTTCCTACATTGTTGATTCTGTTGACCATGGACTGCGAGATGGAGGTCCCAAGGACGATGGCGGCAACAAGCGCGACTCCCAGGATGGCAATAGAGGCTGTGCGGGAGGAACTGTAGGTGTTTTTGGCCTCTTCGAAGCTGGCCTGGTTTTGCTTGATGAACTCTTCGCGTAGGACGACGAGCCCTTCATTTGCGATGATAAAGAGCCCTTGAATCTCTTGAATTTTTGCGAAAGCCCCTTGCTGGTCTCCTACCTTGCTGAGGCTGAGGACTTCTCCGGCGGCGGCAGTAAGAGGAGGAACGGCTTCGATTAGTTGTTCTGTGGTTGAGCGGGTTTTCGGAGAGAGGGGCGCGGCGAGCATGGTCTCGATCGAGTTCTGGCCTGAACCGAGCATGTCATTGATGTTTCCCTCGAGTTGGGCTTTGATGTTTGTGTCGTCGGTCAGGATGTGTTGAGAGAGCATTCCCGGAAGTTGCATAAAGTTTTGTACGACGATGGAGAACTCGACCATGGGCTTGAAGTCTCGCAAGCTGGCGTCTTCCACATTGCCTTGAATGCGGCTTTGTGACTGCAGACTGTTCACAGAGAGCAGAACGAGCAACACACACATACCCAAGAGAGTGCTGAGAAGCTTGCCGCGCAGACTACGGATGCCGGAGGTCCGGGTATTCGGATTGGTCTGGACTGTCATGGCTCTCCCGAGGTGATGTCCGGCCAGGGCGTCGCGTGTTCCCCTGATGGCCCGCCGGGCCCTATGACCTGCTCCTTGCCGCGAAGACAGCGGATGGAAACGCTGTGCAAGGCTCGTTCGCCGTTTTCAGACTATCGGTAGGATGAGCGCCTCAGTTGACAGGATTATGTCCTGAGTCTGGTTGATGGGGCGTTTTGTCGCGGTTCATGACTGTAGAGGCGATTGTAATGGCGAAAAAAGTGCAGGAAAGAGAGGAGAGGGGAAGGGTCCAGGGGCACGTTGAGAGGGAAGGACTCAGGGCGAAGAAGGAGCTGGGCGCAGTTCGATCCAGGTTGCCCGTCCGACAGCGCATAGTTCGCCGTCTGCAGTGAAGAGGGCAGTCCCCGCGTAGCGTTTGCGGCCATCTCTGCCTTGTGTCCAGCCGAGCACTATATGAGGGCGAGACGGAATCACGGGACGTTCCTGGCGGACTGCAAGCCGTCCGAGGACAGCAGCACCGTCAGTTTCCCAGGGAAACGCCAAGCCCCCGGGGCAGTCGAGCGCGGCCCAGAGAAAAGGGGTGGCGACCTCTCCTTGCGCATTGGCGAGAGCAGGGTCGGGAGTCCAGCTTGTTGCTACACGGGAACTTTGGAGAAAGCGTGTTCCGGTATTTTCGTGTGCTTTTGTGTGTTTTGGGAGGTGTCCCGGGAAAATATGCAGGCCGTCTCCTGCAGCGCGGGCAGGTCCGCATACATAACACTCAGGAAAAGGATGGTTGGCGGTCAACGGTGCGGCGGCGGCTTCTGCTTGCGCGAGAGAGGGCGGGGGAGGTGTGTCGATGGCGACTTGTGTCGGGACAGCCTCGGCAATCAGATCTTTTTCATGGTGCAGTTCGACTTTGTCCGCGGTGGTGGTCATCCATAAGGGTTGGGCAAGGGGAGGAGGTCGCCGAAGAGTGACTTCGGCAGGGCCTTGGAGGGAAGCCGTGAGCAGTCCAGCTGTGTAGCCGCCATTGGCAGAGTCATTTGGGCCGCGGAAAACGCGAGGAATCTCTAGTTTGCTGCGGTTTGACGGTGTGTGGTGGGATTTGCATGGCCTGTTCATGTTGAAAAGTGTAGCGGCGTCTGTACTGCTGGGAGATGTGGCGTCTGCAGCTTTGCAAGATGTATGGGCGGCTGGGCAGGGTGCTCCCTTGCTTTTCCTCTTGTCCGAGAGAAAATCGTACTGCTTTGGAGGAGGAGGGGGGAGAGAGGATCAGGGGGGTCTGTACTAGCGGATTTGCAGGGTGATGCTTTCGCTTATTTCGGCGTGGACATTGTCGTAGAGGAGTCCGATCGGATTGGAAAGGTTCGAAGTGTCGGTTGTCCAATCTTGCACGCTGATAAAAGTAGTGGACATGTTCAGGAGAATGCCTTTTTTGAGGTCAATTTCGCAGGTGCGCTGGATATTGATGGATCCAGTGGCAGTGATTTTTACGTCAGAGAAGGTCTTTTCTTCCTCTGGGATGCGACTTTTTCCCGCGAGTAGTTTCTCCATATCAATTAAATATGTAATTGATCCATTGTGAAGACTTGTGAGGAGACCGGTCTCTTTGTTGTTTTCTTGTTGAATGATGTCGAATGAGTTCGACATCAAGAGAGGGAGGGTTCCGTATCCCAGGGATATTGTTGATTCTTCTTCCCAGGTATCTCCAGAATGGAGGGGTTTTTGCGGGAGCTTTGGGCAGAAGAATCCCGGGCCAATGGGGCCGGCAGTGTTGGGTGTGCTGGGATGGGCGTTATTGACGGTGAGAATATCGCCTTTTGGGGTAAAGACGGTGACGACCTTGCTGCTTTCTGGAGAAAGTTGTTGCAGGGTGAGCCTGGTACCTGCGTTGGTTTCGACCTTGACTTCTTGGATTTTTCCTGTTTCGCGGATATTTGGGCCTTCTCCCGCGAATGTCAACGTGACAATCCCGCGTGGCGTGGTATCAAAAGGGTAATAGGTGGGGAATAAACTGCTTAGCTCTTCCGGAATGTTGGCCAAGTCATAGGTCATCTCTCCAGTTAAATCCTGCACAAAGTCATAATCAAAAGATTTTGTACTGAAGTTATACGTGTCGAACTTTCTGTGATCTGCTCCGCTGTTACATCCAGCGAGAGTGATTGCAAAGATCAGGCCGAGTATGTTTC
>DEIU01000020.1:0-5735 GCA_002352645.1 Acidimicrobiia bacterium UBA2766
CACCACACCCAAGATCAGGCCCAAGGCCAGGCCCGGCACCAACCCCAACGCCGGCCACGGCGCACACCGGGCGATGCCGGTCTCCGACCTCTGCAGGGTCATAACGGCAACAAAACACATGAAACCCCGCCCTCTCCCCTGGAACCTGATGCAGAAAAAAACTTCACGCAGCAGCCTGGGGGGCCCCTCCCGCAAGAGACGGCAGAGCCGCAAGAGTTTTCTCCAACACACACGGCAAAATCCGGGCATTTTCCCTTGAGAGAGCCGCTACTCCCGACCAAGCGACTTCCAGCGCGCGCCCCAGGCAAAACATCACCGGAGTTTCCCCGGCCTGAGCAGACCCCATCCACATGGGGGCCAAAAAAACCGGCAGAGCAGCCCGCAAAAAATCTTCCCTACGGTGCACCAGAGGAACACGCGAACCCGCATTCTTCTCTGCACACACCAAGGGATACGATCAGCCGCCGCGGTCAAGACAGAAAAGGCCGCATGCGTCCACTCCCGGTACGGCCCACAACGCCAGATAGTTCTCCTGAGCCGCGTCCTCGTAAAAAACGCAACACTGCCCCGTCACGTCGCACCGACCTCCCCGCTCCCACACGTCCCCGGAAAACACAGTCCCTCTCACGGTCCCCACACAGAGCGACTGGGCAAGAGGAACAGGTCGCAAGGTCAACACCACCCTCACCACCCTCACCACGCTGGAGTTCTCTCACCAGGCTTGAGGAGAAAGCCGAGCCACTTGGCCAAGCGTCCCGGTTCTTCCCGGCGCACCGTCCCAACCAAACACACCACAACTCTCCCCAGGGCTCCAGGCCCCATCCTCAGACTTCTGGTGCGCAGGGCCCCTCTGGAGAAAGCAGGGCAAGCTGCACCGAGCAAGTCCTGCCGCACGACAGGGCAGAGAAATGATCGGGTTGCAGCTTCCAAGCCGGTATGACCTGGGCCTTTCCTATATTGAGGAGGGGCTTTTGCTCACGACAACGAGCGCGTGGGGCTGGTACACAATCGAGACAAGCACCTATGACTTCTTCTCGGACGAGCAGCGTGAGCAAGAGGCCGCGGGGATGAACAGCACACTGGCGGGGCTGGTGGGGCATGAGTGCCATCTGCTGCTCAGTGCGGAAGCCTACGATGTGCAGGCCTGGCGACAGCGTGCCTGCGACACGGCGCCACGTGGAACAAAAGTCTGGCCTTCCTATTTGAACCAGCAGTCGCGTTATCTCTCGTCTCTCGGGTTCTTTCACAAGCATGTGCATCTTGGCGTGCGTCTTGATACCGAACACAAAAGTGTCTTGCCTGCCTTGTTGCGCCGAACTGAAGCAGCAGCCGGTATTACTCCTGGGCCTCCGCCGCTACGACAAATCGAAAAATGGCGCAAACGGCTGATGGAGCTGGACCGCAAACTGCACATGGGACGACTACCGGCCGCGCGCGCAAGTGCCCCGGAAATTCGGCATTTGATTCAGCGCAACCTCTGGCGTGGCCTGCCCTCTCCTCCACAACTCGACTGGGAGCAAGCCGAAAGCGAAGCACTCCCGCTACTGCTCGAAGGGCGAGTGCGCAATGCTGCTCCCGCAAAACGCAGCGTGGAAATTGCGCAATCCCAAGGCAGCAGTTTTGTGACGATGCTTGCGGCGGCACGGTTTCCCGACATTATGCAGGTCAACACGGGTGGCGACTGGCTCAGCCGGATCGAGAGTCAGGAATGGCCGATTGAGGCATCCTGGCGTTTCCGTCTTGTGCACCCGCGCGAAGCCCGCAATGATGCCGAAAAAAAACTGAAGGAGATCACTGCCCAAACAGAGCACATTCTCCAGAGCAATGCAGAAGTACCGCTCGCGCTGGCACAGTCCCGCCAAGATGTGCGCGAACTCGGTGCCGAGCTCGAACGAAATCCGCACCCGGTAGTGTATGGCCATCCTCGCCTTTGTGTCTACGGGTCCAGCCTCGAAGAAGTAGAGGATCGGGCCGGACGGACTATCGAGTACTTCCGCAACGACCGTATTGATCTGGTGGCACCGTCCGGCCTGCAGCTCAAACTCTTTCTCGAATCGTTTCCCGGGGATCGGGTGCGCACGGACCGTTACGCGCAGCGCCAAAGCCTTTCGGTGCTTGGCGGATCTTTGTTTACCGCCACAACTGAGCTTGGCGACGGCATCGGCCCTTATATTGGCCAGACAACCTCGACTGCCGTCACTCCGGTGCATCTCGACCCGCACAACGCGCCGCGACAGCAAAAAAGTGGGGGGATTGCCGTGATCGGCAGCCCGGGCGGGGGGAAATCAAACGCCGCCTTCCTGTTGGCGGTACAAACCTGTTTAAGGGGTGGGTGGACGCTCTATATCGACCCCAAGTCCGATTCGAGTGGTCTCGCGCGCTTCTCGAACCTGATTCCCGTAAAAATCATCGACCTCGTCGACTATTCGTCCGGGGTGCTCGACCCCTGGGCAGTGAGCGAGAGCAGCAAAGAAGGGCGCCTGAACGCTGTCGACATTACTCGCCTTTTGTTACCAGGCCGGCTCACGACCGAACAGGAATCAGCGCTCAGTCAGGCCTGCAAACGCACGGCAGAACTCCCCACGCCAAGCCTCACCAAAGTCGTCGAAGTCTTGCACACCGGCGACAAAATCGGGCGTCAGCTTGGGCATCTCCTCGGTGATTACCAAGATCTTCCCTTATCGGAACTGCTCTTCGGCCGGCCCGAAACAAGCCGGTTGGATCCAGCAGGCCTGACCGTGATTCAGATCCGCGGGCTCGACATTCCGGCCACCACGCAACGCAGCGAAATGACGCAATCCCAGCGGCTTTCCTCGACATTGCTCCATCAAGTGGTGACCCTGTGCAACCGGATCGTGACACAAAGTCCACGCTGGCAAGAGACATTGGTGGCAATCGACGAGTGTCACATCATCACATCCCAACCGGGACCAGGACGCTCCATGATCCCGCGGCTCTGCCGCACCGGACGCAGTTTCGGCACCTCGGTCGCGCTCATCTCACAAAATGCCACCGATTTACTCGACCAGACCGTCACCCAGTCCATCACCCAAGTGCTTGCTTTTCGCCACGAAAACCCTGAAGCCGCGCGTGACGCCCTTACCCTGCTCGGCATAGAACCGACCCCGGCAAACATTCAGGAACTCTGCAGTTTACGCAACGGGGAATGTATCTACCGTGACCTCAAAGGACGTGTCAGCACCATGCAGGTCGATCTCATGATTGAAGACTGGCGCCACGCGTTCGATACCAACCCGCATCGCAGCGCAGACCCACTCGACAAAACCGGAATGGCGCGTGGCGCATGAAACGTCTGCGGCAACGCTTCCGAACTCCCAGCGCGGCCCGCGGGAAAACTCGCGCGAAGAGCCGCGTTGCTCGCACACAGGGCACAGATCACACAGGCCGAGCTGCCCGGAAAGCTTGCAGATCACAGACATTGCCACCCGACACACTGCCCCCGAAGACGCTACGGCCCAGGAGAAGGCATCTCCGGCATTTTTGTGGGGTGACCGCTTGCCGCTTTCAGCTGCATTCGGGGCGGAACCAGCTGCTTCTCACGCTGCTTTGCTTTTGGTTGGCCTGGGGATTCCCGCAGGCGGCCGGCGCCCAGGCGACGCCCGAGCCCCCGTCCCAAACACCATCGCAGACCTCGCCCCCGACGTCTGCCTCAGATAGCCGGTATCCAAATGAGCGGGTCTTGGTGGGGGACGAGGGGATTGACGCCTATTTTCCCGAGATCCATCTGCAAGGACACAACTCTCCGACCTTCTATGAGATGTACCCGACGAGCAGTTATGAGATTCCGAACACACTCGGGACTTGGAAACCGGAAGACCTCACGGGACGCCCGCTCAACAATGTGGCGGAGATGATATTTCAGCTCTCGGTCTGGTTGAACGCGATGGCATTGCGGGTCATGACGTTTGCCTTCACCACTGACCTTTGGGACACATTTGGGGCTATATGGGCGTATGCCTTGAATTCCCTACGCGTCGCGTTGTTTGACACCTGGGTCATGTCGGCGGTCCTGCTTGCAGGCGTATGGGTCGCCTGGCATGGACTTTGGCAACGCCGGGCAGTCAACGCGGCCCAAGGGGCGGTCTGGACAGTCATTGCCCTCTCGGTCGCGTCGCTCTGGCTCGCGGCGCCCTATCGCATCATCCATGCCGCAAACACGCTGACCACCGAGGTTGCGGGCAGCACGCTTACGACTTTGTCACACATTGACGTGGCACGGAACTCTGATCCGCCGATCCGCTACCACACAACTGCCGCGCCCACTTTCGAGGGCGCACAAGCCGAACAAGAGCTGCGTCTTGCTGCCGAAAGGTGGTGGTATGTATATGTTTACGAACCTTGGCTGCATGCCGTCTTTGGCAGCTATCAGGCAGGGAAAAAATACGGGGAAGAACTCTTGCAGGCGCAAACAGTGCGCCACTTATCGGAAAAATCAGTCCTGGATCCGATGTCGGCCACAAAAGTCACCAATCTCAACTTCGACCTTGCAGATATTAATACGCATTCATATAAAGAGCGCATGGAAGGGCTGCAAGACAAAGTGCACGATGACAGAGGCATCGCCTGGGACACCTATCAGGGGCATCGCCCCTCGCACCGGCTCAGCACATCGGCATGGTCACTCTTCAGCTCCGTCCTGGGAAGCCTCTCCATCTTCATCGTGAGTGGCCTGGTCTTAGTGGCACAGTGCGCCATTATGCTGCTCGTCATCTTCAGCCCGATTCCGCTGCTCCTCGGCATCAACCCGGCCTGGCGCAACAAAACCCTGCAATGGGCAAGTTTCCTCTTGAACGCCTTCATCAAGCGCATTCTCTACACGCTCGCTCTCAGCGTCGTGATCGTCTTCCAATCCATGGCCACACACCATGTTGCAAACCTGGGCTGGCTGCTCGTCGTGCAACTCGCCTTTTATGCCGCCCTTTGGATGTGGCGAGAGCCCCTGTTCGACCTGGCCTCCATCAAATTCACCAATGTCGACAACGGCAAAATCAACATTGCCGACCAGCGCATAGGCCGCGCTGCCCAACAAGGAGGCCGCGCCCTCGGACGTGTCGTCGGATGGACCGGCCACAAAGCCGGTCACACCATCGCCCGCACCAGCAGGCGCACCGTCAAAGGCCCACAAAGCAACCCGGCAAACGGCCGGCAAAAGGTCGCACACGCCCTGCAACCCAACACAAAACCAACAAGACGCCCACGCGAAGCACCCGGGAACAGTGCCAAAGTCCGCAACATCTTGTCGCCACGGCAGGAAAACCCGGCACCGACGCCTGCCCCCAGCCATCTTCCGAAGTGGAGCAGCGTCACCAGCCTCCCGGAAAACCGCCCAAAACCCCAGGAGAAACGAAACCCAAAAATTCCCGCAGGTTGATCCAAGCCCCGAGCGCGCAGCCCTGTGTTGCAGGCCTGCCGGCCAAGTGCACTACCCCCAAAAAACTATCCCCAACATAAATGTCCAAAAAAAAACAACAGACTGAAGCTTTGCCCGACATGGCAGGAAACGCTGCAGTCCCGCACTCCCAACAGGAGGGAAGCATGACAGCCCCGACAACGGCTGCACAGCAAACGGGAGAACTCGCACCCAGGAAAAGGGCGAACAAACCCGACGATTCGCTGCGCGGCGGAGCGCACCACACACGCAGGGCAACACAAATCAGCCCTGCCCGTTCCGCGCTGCATCCCACCTACCTTGCCCACACAGACGCCCACACAGA
>DEIU01000020.1:5782-11758 GCA_002352645.1 Acidimicrobiia bacterium UBA2766
ACACAGAAATCGGCCCAAGACCCAAAAAAACCGTGCACACACCGAGCTCCGACCCCACACATACCAACCCGGGAACACACCCGGGAACGGACACCGATTCCACGCTGCATCCCAGCCACTTTGCCCACACAGAAATCGGCCCAAGACCCTTAAAAAACCAAGAAAAGCCCTCCCGGCCTCATCCCGGCCACAGCCCACCCGAAAAAACCCGCCACATATCAAAATCATCCCCCGCGTCATCATCCCCTCTTCCCGAAGAAGTCGAGACATGCACCGGACCCAACAATGAGGTGTTTTGCGCAGCACTGCCAGGAACAGACAACTCCCAAGAAAAAATCGGCAGCCACACCACCAGCACAGACCCCCAGGCCTGCCCGCGCTTCGACACAAACCTCCACGCGACCGGGTCATTGCCTTTCCAGTCTGCGCCGGAAGAAGCCGCTTCCTTCTCGCCCGAAGACAACACGCCTGCCCGAAAAAACCCGCAAGACCTGCCTTACGCCCCTATTCCCGAAGACCCGTTTCCTTTTTCCTCGGCCCCCACACGAAATGGCCCGATCCAACCCGACACAACCCGACCTGACGACCCGGCCCGACCCGACCCGGCACACCTCGACCCGACACACCTCGATCCGGCCCGACCCGACCCGGCACACCTCAGAAAAAACCACACGCGTGGGCACACACCAGAGGGCGGCGGATGGGGTGACAACCACTTCGGGTACCTCCCCTCCGGCATGCCTGCACCCGCGACACCGGACACGACACCGGACAGCAGAACCGGCCGGGAGACTCTGCCGGTCGAGCACGCAGAAAACGTCCAGGCAACACCCGAAAATTCTCACAGAACCCCAAGCGCGCGGGACACCGTGCACACGGCTGCAGCACCAGGAGAAAAACACGTCCCGGAAGACCTCTCCACACCAGCTTTCCAGTGGGAAAACACCCTGTACAACGACGCCTACAACGACAACAGCGAGGAAATACCCCGAGAAAGAAGCCTGTGTGAGACGTTCTTTCCAACATCAGAAAAAACTGCAAAACCGAAATTCTCTGTGCGCTACAAAGACCCCCGGTTCCGCCACCTCATGTTCTTTCTCTGTGTTGCGGCGCTTCTTCTCACTGGTTTTTTGGGCATACAGTTCCTGGAAAAGCCACAAAAAATCTCCTTACAAAATCCCCAAGCCCCTTCTTCGAAGACAAAACCGGGCGATGTTCCCACGCCGGAAGCTCTCGAAAACGCCGGAGAACAAGCAAAAAACCTGCTGCCCGACGTCGGGGACGCCAATGCCGGTGAAGAAGAGGGGCTCTCGCGTTTCGACCAAACCACAGCCATTGCCGCCCTCTTTTTGCAGTCCTATCTCACACGTCTCCCGGGGGACACGCCCGAGATTATCCAGGAAAGGGCGCGTGCTTTTGCAACCCCAGGCCTGCTTGAACAACTCCTTCTGCGTAGAATCCCGCCTGGGGTGGAACAGCAAACCCATGTTTTACAAGTCGACGATTTCACCATTGGAGAGGTGTACAACGACACAGAAGTAGACCTTGTTGCAACATGGACGCTCTTCATGCACGACCCAAAAAATGGGAAAAAGACAGTGCGAGGGGAATCCCAGCTTCGCGTCAGTTGGGTACAAGACGACTGGCGCGTGAGCAGCATGACCTAAGAGATGTCCGTATGCTGGTTCACACGGCTTCTTCTCTGTATTCGGGGCTTCCCGTCTGGGTTTCCACGGTCTGGCACGCCGCAGAAACCCTGGGCAGCATGTCGCCGGACACCCCGGCCAGGCCGGCTGCCTTTGGGAGCGGGCTCTCGGGCACGGGCCTCACCCTCGCAGCGCTCCCCGCGGGAGCAGGAGCAGTGCTTCTCTTACTGCTCGCGTTGGCACTCATGGGAACCTCCCCCCAAGAAACCGGCGCAACAGAGGGCAACGATGCCGAAACAGACGATGAAAGCAGCGCGCAAAACCCGATCACAGCGGTATCGCTCGTCACTCTTCTCGCGGGCATGCCTCTGCTCGGCATTTTCGGCATCATCCTGCTCGCAGCAATCGTTGCGACAGTCTCACCCGACGCAGCAGCCTCGGGCACAGTGCCGTCTATCCCCTTTCCCTCATCGCGGGAACTCACCCCAACCGAACGGGCCTACCGCGAAATACCGCCCCATATCCTCACTGCCTATCGGGAAGCCGCAATCTTCGCACGAAACCACGAAACCGGCTGCAGCATCCGCTGGCCCACGCTCGCAGCAGTCGGCTACCTGGAACTACGACATGGCACAGGACAAGAAAACGACGACCCCTATATCGGCAACATGCAAATAGCAGTACGAAACTGGGCACATCAAGAAGACGATGGGAAATGGGACCCGAGCAAAGGCGCCAAATCCGTGAAAGTCGGCGACAAAAAAGTCGTGAGCGATCTTTCGGGCTGGTTCGGCGCAGGCACAGACGGCAACAACGACGCCATCGCCAATATCCATGATCCGATCGACAACATTTTTGGTGCCGCAATCCTGCTCTGCCGGTACAGGATATCTGACAATCCTCGCAAAGCGCTGCGGCACTACAGTGGGGGCGCCGACGCCTATGCAGAACAAGTCGAGGCACTCGAAAAAGAATACGCCTACTGGCCGATCTCTCCCGGGCAAACATCCGACACACCGGAAAACCCCGCGACACCCTCTCCCCCACGACCCGGTAGACCAGGCCAAAAAATGTACTGCCCGGTGGATGGGAAAGTCTCGTTCGTGGACTCCTGGCATGCCCCCCGCAGCGGCGGGCGCAAACACAAAGGAGTCGACATGTTTGCCGCAATGGGCACACCATTGCTTGCAGTCACAGACGGCGTGATCTTTAAACACAGCCCTACAGATCGAGGCCTGGGCGGCATCACACTCTGGCTACGCGACAAAAAGGGCAACACCTACTACTACGCGCATAATTCTCGAAACGTGAAAAAAAAAGGAGACCGTGTGAAAGCAGGCCAGGTCATCGCGTACGTTGGCCACACCGGCAACGCCGCCACAACCCCACCCCACGTCCACTGGGAAAACCATCCCAAGGGAGGTGCCGCGGTCAATCCCTACCCACTTGTGCACAAGCTCTGCCCCAAACACTAACAGCCCACAGCTCCCCCTCACGCGCGAGGCCGCACCACACCGGATCACACCAGGCCGGATCAGGTCGGATCAGGTGGGAGCGCCGCACTTGAGCTGGGAATGCACTGCATTGAGCCTTGGCATCTGTGCATCCCAGGAGACAAAGGAGTCTTCGCAGCCGTACGCGAGCTCGCCGTCTTGCCAGTCACAAATATCCCGGCCAGAACCCCCATAGAACTCGTCTTTTCCTGCTCCGCCCAAAAGCTGGTCGTTCCCCTCGTTCCCGGAAAGATGATCGTTTCCGGCATTGCCAATCAGACGGTCAGACCCCTCAGCATCATAGGATTCGGCCTCAAAACCAAAGATCCAGTCATCACCAGGGCCGCCCATGAGCAGGTCGCTGCCAAACGCGCCAAAAAGCCAGTCATCACCGCGACCACCAAAGGAAAAATCATCCCCAGGGCCGCCATACAAGACGTCTTGTCCGTCTCCGCCTGCCATTTCGTCGGCGCCTTCTTCCCCATCGACGAAGTCATCTCCGGTACCACCCAAAAGACGATCATTCCCGGCACCACCCAAAAGACGATCATTCCCGGCACCACCGCAAATAATGTCATCCCCACCTAAACCATAAATCTCATCGTCTCCAGCGAAACCGATGATGACATCAGGACCAGGCGTACCCAGAAGAATTTCCGACTGATTCGTCCCAATCACTGTCCCGACTTCAGAAAGACAAAATACAGCGGTCACATTACTGCTCTGCAGCATGCTGCCATGTGCAAGATTCTTTTCGCCTTCTTCTGCGACAAAACTGGGTTTTCCCTCCCGGGTTCTTCGCTCCATTCTCGAGTCTTCCGGAAACCTGTTCTGAGAATTGATGTCCTCTTGGCGTTGCGCTTCACGAAAATCCTGATCCGGAAACGGCGTTCTCACCTCAAAAATCCCGGCAAGCCCCAATGTCGCGCCAAGCGCCCCAACCACAGAAATCAGGCCATTTACTCTAACCCGCGTGCACATAGTGACACCCCGCTGGCCCATTTCTATTTCCTCCCACTCCTCCGGTACTGCCCACACAAAAGATCCGCAATCAGAAAACACATACCACGGACACTTAAACCGTAATCGACGTTCTTCCGCTTGTCTTCTCTTCTTACTCGCTCACCCTCATATTCCCAGCCCAACTCGTATGTCACCTTGCATACATCAGGCCCGCAACACACCCGAGATTTCCAAGACTACACCAGACAAATCGTTACAACAGCACCTCTAGTCAAAGACTCGATCTCACAAAAAACAGAACGATACAAAATATTTCAGATAAGTCAAAAATCCATACTATTTCATATTAAAAAACCATATTTCCTTATAATAACACGGCAGAAAAACTTCCAGAAAAAGAAAATCAAGAAGCAAAAAGCAGCGAGTTCACCCGGTTTTCTCTTCACGCTGCACGCCGATTCGTGCACGCAAGTCGTCGACATCTCGCATCCTCTGCAACGTGGATCGCGCGCGAAAAAGACGCGTCGAGAAAAAGCCCCACAAGAAAACCTCGTCAGCAACGTCCTTACTCACGCCCTCACACACGCCGTCATGTACGCCGTCATGCACCTCAAGCTCATGTCAAGCGCCGGCAGAACATACCCACTACAAAAAAAGCCGCGGGCGCAAGCACAACACAAACGCGGCGCAAATATCAACAGGGTGATCAAGCTCAACGTCATATTGAAGGTGACTCTCCCCGACAGGGAAACGTCGCAGGCGAACAGACCGGGTCGAAGACTTGTGCAGGGGGAACGCGTTCAGCAGGATCTTGCAAAAAAGCACGACACGAAAAGCAGGCTGATCCCAGAGATATCTACCATATTGCAGGATATCCCCCTGTAGCGGCAGGAACTCCAGCTGCGGCAAGGGTGCAACCTCGCCTAGCCTCAACACCAAACAGATTCGCCCCAGATACCGCCACGAAAACGACAACCAAACCCGCACTCCTCCCTGTGACAATCTTTCCTTGCAACAAAAAGACAGGACACCACAATGACACAGCTGCACTATGAGGTCATGGAGGGGACAGGGCACTACGCCCTCTGCGTGCATGGCATGCTCTCGGGAAGAGCACAGTGGACGCCAAACCTCGAAGCCTTGGGCACATGTTGCCGGCCAGTTCTCGTGGAACTACTCGGGCATGGGAGATCCCCCTCTCCCGAGAACGAAACTGCCTACACGCCCACAAGCTATGTGCAGCATTTTCAAGAAATCCGCGCAGAACTCGGCGCGGAACAAATCATCTTGATCGGACAGTCACTTGGGGCAGCGCTCACGCTACGGTACGCGCTAAACCATCCAGACCGGGTACTCGCCCAGATCATCACAAACACAAATTCCAGCTTTGCCAATGCAGATTGGTCAGCCACCCGCAAAAAAGAAGTCGGGGGCCTCGCAGCAATCATCGAACAAAAGGGCATGGAGGTCATCGAACGCCTCCCGCTCTTTCCCTCAGGGATCCGCCATGTTCCCGACCAGGTAAAAACAGACCTGCTCGCAGACGCGCGGCTCGCCAATCCACGCGGCATTGCCCACACCCTGCGCTCCACAGTGCCAGACTCCTCGGTGCGGGAACGTGCCGCAAAGATCAGCGCCCCGACCCTGCTTGTTGTGGGGGAACGTGAAGAGGGCTTCCGCGCAGACCGCGTCTATGCCGAAGAGGTTATTCCCGGTCTCGAAACTGTCGGACTGGACGCAGGCCACCCTGTAAACCTGCAACAAATCGCGGACTTCAACGCTGCCGCCGTCGACTTTCTCACTCGCTGCCAAGCTCCCTAAGCCGCCGGCCTCATCCCCCAGACCAGTCCCCTCAGACCCGTCCGCAAACCCGT
>DEIU01000020.1:11780-17678 GCA_002352645.1 Acidimicrobiia bacterium UBA2766
ACCCGTCCCCCCAAACCAGTCCCCAACCGTCCCCAGACCGGGTCGAAACCACTCCCAGACCCGTCCGCAAACCCGTCCCCCCCAGGACCCCGACCGCGTTCCCGGACCGGGACCCATCCGCAAACCCCTAACCGACGCACAACACCATATAGCGCGCTCGCGCCACAAACAGGTGCCATAGGCTTAAAGACAGAAACCGCTGGTTTTGATTGACGGTCTCCTATTTTCGTACGAAGCTTGAAGCACTGTCTGGTAGGGGGCAAACGGGCATTGGGCAAAAAGGGGCCTAGGGTCGTAGGCAGAAAAAAGCTGGAGAATACCGGCGCAGAACCGACAGGTAGAGAACCTGTGCGGCACGCGCTGGTCAGCACCATCAGTAGGCATGGTCTATCGGGGCAGATAATCGGCCAGAAGACGAAAAATCCCGATTGGGAGAGGTAGGAAACCTTCCAAAAGGGAGAAAAGAGGGGGAACAATGACAACGATAGGTTTTTGGGCGCTGGCTCAAGAAGATCCCGAGAGGATTGCGGCAATCAGCCCGGAAGGCGATGTAGTGCCTGCCGGAGAATTGTTGGCATCCTGCAACCAAGTGGCACGGGGGCTCCGCGCAAAGGGCTTCAGTCGGGGCGACAAGGTCGCATGGGTACTGCCGAACTGTATTGAATTCCTCGAAATGCTCATGGCAGTGAACCAGATCGGGGTGTATGGCATACCGATCAACTATCACCTGACTGGGCCAGAAATTGCCTACATTATTGGCGACTGTGAGGCGAAGGCCTTTATCTGTCATGCGCGCTATGCCGATGCCTGCGCCAAAGCCGTGCAAGACGCCGGATTGCCCCCGGAATCGGTGTTCTCTGTCGGAGGAGCGGTTCCAGGCTGTTCTCCCTTTGAAGAACTCAAAGCAAACCAGTCCACGGAGCTGCCGGAAAACCGCAGCGCAGGGCAGACAATGCTTTACACGTCGGGCACAACAGGGCGGCCAAAGGGCGTACACCGTGCGCTGAGCGACCACACTCCTGACGAAGCTGCGGCTTTCACTTCCCTGCTTGGAGCGCTTTTCGACGTGGAAATTGGCGGGGGCATGCACCTATTGACCGGGCCCCTTTACCATTCGGCCCCGATCCTGTTTGGCATTGGTGGCCTCAACCTTGGCCAAACCCTTGTCATGATGGACAAATGGGACGCCAAGCAGACCTTGCAGCTTATCGATTCCCAGAAAATCACGACGGCCCATATGGTGCCGACCATGTTCCATCGCATGCTCTCTCTGCCCGAAGAGACACGCGCCAAATACGATGTTTCATCGCTGAAGAGCATTATTCATGGCGCGGCACCTTGTCCCGTCGAAGTAAAACGGCGAATTATCGAATGGTGGGGTCCAGTCCTCTATGAGTATTACGGGGCGACTGAAGGCGGGGGCACCATGATTAAGTCACAAGATTGGCTTGATCACCCTGGTTCAGTCGGAAAACCCTGGCCAGGTGTGGACATTAGTATTCAGGATGAAGAGGGGAATGAACTGCCGGAGAAAGAACCCGGCACTATCTATATGTCGTCATTTGTCGGCGAGTTCAACTACTACAAAGACCCCGAGAAAACAGAGGGAAACCGGCGTGCAGGCCTTTTCACCGTGGGCGACATCGGGTATTTCGAGGACGGCTGGCTCTACTTGTGTGACCGCAAAGCCGACATGATTATCTCGGGTGGAGTAAACATCTATCCGGCAGAAACGGAAGCCGCAATTCTCACGCACCCAAAAATTGCCGACGTGGCAGTCTTTGGGGTGCCGGATGAAGACTGGGGGGAGTCAGTCAAAGCCGTGGTACAACTGTATCCCGGCACAGAGGCAAGTGAGGAATGCGCGCAGGAGATCATCGACTATTGCCGGGAACGACTTGCCCACTACAAGTGTCCCCGTAGCGTGGACTTTCGCGACGAGCTCCCTCGCCATCCCACTGGAAAACTCTATAAACGACTGCTACGGGACGAGTATTGGGGCGGGCGAAAAAGTCGCATCGTCTAAGACGCCTCCGCCCATACGCAGATTTTTTGCCCTTTGTAAAAGTCCTGAAAAACCCTGCAAAATAGGATTTCGTCTATGGAACGACCTCCTAACTGCTGAGAAAATCTCACAAACCGCCAATATCACAGGGCTCTAGCAACACCAGGAGACACAAAAGACACAGGCAGTGTTTTTTTCAACAGCTCGAGACAAATACCATATCCTGCGTATTGCGAAGATCACGTGACGGAAAAAATTTCAGGACAGTGCCCGCAATTTTGCGGGCACTGTCCTGAAAAATGAAAACAGCTTGCACACAGGCTGTGTGCAAGCCGCGACGATTGTAGCACTCGGTTTTACCATCGGATTGGCAGATGGGCAATCAGCCCAACCGGCCGACCTTTTGGCAGCCTTGCACACCATATCGCACGGTGAAAAAAAGCAGCAGCCTGCCACACACAGGCAGCGGACAAGAAGAACACACAGGAGGGGAACAGGGTGTATCCAGGAGCACATGCAGCGACAACACCAGACAAGACCGCCCTTATCATGGGGAAAACCGGCGAAACCCTGACATATAAAGAGCTGAACGACCGGTCCAACAGGCTAGCCCAGCTTATGTGGGACGCGGGTCTGCGTCCCGGTGACCACGCCGCGATCTTCATGGAAAACAATATTCGTTATCCCGAGATCTACTGGGCAGCGATCCGCTCCGGGCTGTATTTCACCACAGTCAACAGCCATCTCACTGCCGAAGAAGCCATCTACATTGTGAACGACAGTGAGTCTCAGGTTCTCGTCACCTCCTACGCCATGCGTCAAGAGGCAGAAGGGCTGATCGGCGAAATCCCAAACTGCAAAACCCTTCTCATGGTGGATGGCGTCCTCGACGGCTTTGAAAGCTACGAGGAATGCACTGCCCGCTATCCGGCGGAACCGCTCGAGGAAGAGTTGCTCGGGGACACGATGCTCTACAGTTCCGGCACCACCGGACGCCCAAAAGGCATCAGACGGCCCTTGAGCGGCTCAAAGATCAAAGACGCCCCCGCTATGGTCTCCCTCCTTCTCGGTGGCCTCTACGGCATAGACGAAAATTCTCATTACCTCTCACCTGCTCCTATGTATCACTCCGCGCCGCTTGGCTTCTCTATGGGAACACAAGCCCTCGGCGGCACGCTTATCATGATGGAAAAATTCGACCCAGAAGAGGCATTGCGTTGTATCGAGACGTATAAGTGCACACACAGCCAGTGGGTGCCCACAATGTTCATCCGCATGCTCAAACTTCCCAAGGAAATACAGAGAAAATACGATCTGTCGAGCTTGCAGATAGCGGTACACGCGGCAGCACCAATTCCGGTACAGGTAAAACAAGAAATGATCGACTGGTGGGGTCCGGTCCTCACAGAATATTACGCCGGAACAGAACTGAACGGCTTCGTCTTCGTGCATTCACCAGAATGGCTTGAGCACCCTGGCACAGTCGGCAAACCCGTGCTCGGGAAACTGCATATCTGTGACGATGACGGCAACGAACTCCCCACGGGCGAAGCGGGCATCATCTATTTTGAGCTGCCCAACATGCCGTTTGAGTATCACAACTCTCCAGAGAAGACAAAAGACGCCCAACACCCCGCGCATGCGAATTGGAGCACACTTGGCGATGTCGGTCGCCTCGACGAGGAAGGCTACTTGTACTTAACCGACCGCAAGTCCTTCATGATTATCTCCGGGGGCGTCAACATCTATCCGGTAGAAATCGAAAACGCGCTTGTGATGCACCCGAAAGTTGCCGACGTCGCGGTCTTTGGTGTGCCCAACAAAGACTTCGGCGAAGAAGTAAAGGCTGTCGTACAGCCTGCGGAGGGAATCGAAAGCGGCGAAGAGCTGACACAAGAACTCCTTGCGTACTGCCGCGAGCATATCGCTCACTATAAATGCCCGAGATCAATCGACTTTCGGGAACAACTTCCCCGCCTCCCCACCGGCAAGCTCTACAAGCGCCTGCTACGCGACGAGTACTGGGGTAAAAAAGGTAGCAAGATCGTCTAAAGAGCCTGCGAAAAGTCCAAGGTTCGGGGTGAAAAATACTATTGTTTTCCCCCATTTTTTGCCCCGAGCCTCTTTACCACGCGGGCCTCACTTCTCCCCCCGGCACACCCGCAGGCCCGCCATTCAACGTTGCAGAGCAAGTATTTTCCAGGACAATACAGTCTGGAGAGGAAAAGTAACCTGCGATATCCTAGAAAGCGGGACAAATAAAGAATTCCGCTTTCACGTGTATTCACATGGAATACGACTTGTAATGTGGAAAAAGGGGGGAATCGTGTATCCAGGAGTGCATGCAAAAGAAAGACCGGACAAGATCGCGCACCTGATTGCAGAAACAGGTGAAAGCATCACGTATCGGGAACTGAACGATGGATCCAACCAGCTGGCACAGCTCTTCTGGGACAAGGGCCTTCGACCGGGTGACCATGTTTCGCTCTTCATGGAAAACCATCTACGGTACTGGGATGTCTATTGGGCGGTTATTCGTTCGGGACTTTACCTCACGACCGTCAACAAGTACCTCACGACTGACGAAGCGGCGTACATCATTCATGACAGTGAGTCAAAAGCGCTCGTGACCTCATTCGCATTACGCGACCAGGCCGCCGGCCTCATCGGCAACATACCAAACTGCACAGTCCTCCTCATGATGGATGGCATCACCAAGGGCTTCGAAAACTACGAAGAAGCCACAGGCCAGTACTCGGCTGCACCACTTGCAGAGGAAATACTGGGCGACACTATGCTGTACAGTTCCGGCACCACCGGACGCCCAAAAGGCATAAAACGCCCCCATGGTGAAAAGAAAATTACCGACGGCTACAACCTCGCCACCCAACTGCTGACTGAACTCTTTTCCATCGGGGAAGATGCCGTACTACTGCAACCCGCACCTTTTTACCATTCGGCCCCCACAGCCTTTTCGACTTCTGCCCAAGCAGTCGGTGGCACAGTCGTGTCCATGCAGAAATTCGAACCAGAAGCAGCCCTACGTTCCATCGAAACCTACCAGTGCAACCACGGCCTATGGGTACCCACCATGTTCGTGCGCATGCTCAAACTCCCACCGGAAACACGCGAAAAATACGACGTATCGACAATCAAAGTCGCAGTGCATGGGGCCGCGCCATGCCCCGTACAAGTGAAGAAAGAGATGATCAATTGGTGGGGTCCCGTCCTACGCGAATACTACGCGGGCACAGAACTGAACGGATTCGTATTCAACACGTCAGAAGAATGGCTCGCACATCCCGGCACAGTCGGCAAACCCATCTTGGGAAACATTCGCATCTGCGATGAAGAGGGCGAAGAAGTACCCCTCACAGAAATCGGCACGATCTACTTTGAACTCCCCGAGATGCCCTTCGAGTATCACAACTCCCCAGAGAAAACCAAAGACGCGCAGCACCCCGCGCACCCAAACTGGAGCACACTTGGGGACATCGGCTACCTCGACAACGAAGGCTACTTGTACTTAACCGACCGCAAGTCCTTCATGATCGTCTCAGGCGGTGTCAACATCTACCCGGCAGAAACAGAAAATATCCTTGTGATGCACCCGAAAGTCGCCGACGTGGCCGTCTTTGGCGTGCCGAATAGAGATTTCGGCGAAGAAGTCAAAGCCGTGGTGGAAACAATTGAAGGGGTGGGGCACAGCAAAAAGCTTGCCACAGAACTACTGGAGTACTGCCGGGAACACCTCGCCCACTACAAATGCCCCCGGTCGATCGACTTCGCTGAGGAACTGCCCCGTCTTCCCACCGGGAAGCTCTACAAACGTCTGGTACGCGACAAATATTGGGGAAAACACAAAACCCGGATTGTCTAAACATTTTCTCGGG
>DEIU01000020.1:17708-18926 GCA_002352645.1 Acidimicrobiia bacterium UBA2766
GCGGAATGCCTTTGCAGCTCGCACAACGCCGCTGGAACGAGAGAAGGGACGGGAGACGTTCTTTGGGCCATCTCCCGCCCCTTTGAAATGCTGCTTGATGTTCACTGAATGTCCTGTGAAAAACACAGGACAAGAGAAGACTAGAACACCCGTTTCCGCTCCCACAAGAGGAAATATTGCCTCAGCAGAGCATACGAGCGTCTCGTTAGAACTTGACCGTGTCGGTGGTGCCCCAGAAAAAGTAGGAAAACACCAGGTTAAGCATCATACTCACGCCAATAACCAGGTCCATAGCCCGGCCCACGGCAAGTCCGACACCAACTGATCCGCCAGTTGCACGATATCCCTGACTCGCGCAAATAATGACCATTATGAGTGCGATCACGACCATTTCGATGACAACATAGACAAAGTCGAGAGGAACAATCCCGCGCCAAAAGAATTCACCGAACACTCCGGCGTCGAGATTCGGATAGAGAAGAGCGATCAGCCAACCGCCAATGAAACTGGTGGTAACCCCAAAAATGGTGAGGATGGGAGTAACCAGGAGAACAGTCAGCATACGGGTACCAACCAAATACGAATGGCTGTTAATCGAGATTGACTCAAGCGCGTCGATCTCATCGCTCACTCGCATCGCGCCAAATTCAGTGACTGTTCCTGTCCCAACCGAGGCGGCAAGTGCCATAAAGATCATGATGAGAGAAACTGAGCGAAGCGCCAAGGAAGAAAGAATGATCCCGGCCAGTTCCCGAGCAGTCCCTAACCCACGAATAGCCGTAATGGCGTGGATTGAAATAGCTCCGCCCAAGAAAAAGGTCATAAAGCCCGCCAAAGGCGCCGTAAACTTGAGCAAAGTCACAGAGTCTTTTATGACTCGCGGCCAGTACTGAAAGCCAGGATGACGTATCACTTGCCCCAGGTCATACGCGGCAAGCCCCAATACCTGGAAGAGTGATTCCGAGTCCTCTACCTGAATCCCGGTGAGGCTCCCGCTCTCGATCGGCACTCTTCTCACAACTTCAGTGCCAGATTCTGCACTATCCAGAGTGGACTGCATAGCACCTCCCCTTCTCCCGCCCAGTCCCCTTAAAGAAACCCACATTTTCTGCCCTACAGAAAATAGAATTACCTTATATGTGGCATTATAGACAAAGCATACCTTGTGTCACATTTGCCGAGAATGTCGAAAGAAAAAAACAAGCATTCCTTCAGTTT
>DEIU01000102.1:0-318 GCA_002352645.1 Acidimicrobiia bacterium UBA2766
CTGTTGCCCAGGGAAATTGTGCGAATTTTCGAGCTGTTGAGTTTTCGTTGCGGGCAAGCAGGAAATCCTCGAAATCCGGATCTTGCGCTGTACTTGCGAACCGCGTGACGGTCTCATGTGCGCTTTTCGGATTTGTTCTCTCAATATCCCGACGAAAAAACACCTTGGATCGTAACCGGTCGATGACGAACGTGAGAGAGTCAAGAGGTGTGTGTCGCCCTATTCCAAACGATACATGCCGGCTTGGTGTGTTTTCTGCTTCTGCGACATGCAAAACCCCTCTCGCCACATAAAGGACATCACCCGCAGCGAGTCGGA
>DEIU01000102.1:507-95599 GCA_002352645.1 Acidimicrobiia bacterium UBA2766
CGCCTCACGCGTTTGCGGGTCGAGAGGTTGTGTGCGGCTGTAGTGCCTGGCAAAGTATTTCTGTGTCCGGCAGGCAGGATGAGGGTATTCCTTGCGTATGTGGCTCTGTGGCATGCTGCCCGTAGAATGTTCCCTCTGTTCTTCCCTCTCTTTCGTACCTGGCGTATCTGGCCGGAGATGGCGCGGGATGCGATGTGTGAGGACGCGAGTATGGGTTACTGCAGAGTCCTGGAACAGACACCATAATGTGCGCAGTAGTGTGCGGAGGCGGTGCTTCCGCCAGGGAAAACAAGAGGCCTGGCTTGATGGAGCTCGAAGTGGATGGCATGACGTGTGAGGTGCGAGAAGAAGGTACCTTGCTTGATGCGCTGCGTGAAGACCTGGGGAAATATTGTGTGAAAGACGGCTGTGCTCCCCAAGGCCAGTGTGGTGCCTGCAGTGTGCTTGTTGATGGGGTTCCGAAGCTGTCGTGTGTGACTCGTCTCTCTCGTGTTGCAGGTCGGCCTGTGTGTACTCCCGCTGGATTGCGTGAGCCGCTTGCTTCCCGGCTTGCTGCCGCCTTTGTGGAGGCTGGTGCCTATGTGTGTGGTTTCTGCACGCCAGGTATTTTGGTGCGGGTACATGCCCTGCTCTCTGGCTGCGCAGAACCATCCTCGCTCGAGCGAGCGGACGTTGTCCGTGCCCTTTCTGGTCATTTGTGCCGCTGCACAGGATGGCAGCCGGTGATCGATGCGGTGCTTGCAGTGAGCCGCAGAACCGAGGCTCTTGCTGTGACAGACTGCATGCTGCCTGTGTCCGGAGTAGAACAGGCCGGCACGGAAAGCCATGGCACAAGTGACAGCCGGAAAATGCAGGAAAAACGAGAAAACGGGCAGTCGCTGTCTTCTTCTGCCTCTTCTGCGCATGCAGTTCCGCTGGGCGAGCATTTTTTTCTTATTGACCGGGCGATGCGTGAACAGGTTTCGCACTGGGTGATGCCTGTTGTTGCCGGTGTTGCAGGCGGAGTCTTCCGTGGGTTTTCTCCTCTTCCTCCCGAGGTTGCATCTGCCTGTAAAATGCTTGTTGCAGGCGACCTTTCCTCTCTGCCTTTGCCGGTTTTCCCTCTCCGACATCTTGGTGATACGGTCACCGACCCCGGCGATGTTCTGGCTCTTGTGGCTGCTTCTCGTCTTTCTGATGCCCGTGTTGCCGTCGAGAAGACCCGAGTCCATATCGAGGATCCGCCCAATCCTTCTGCCCCAGCCTCCGGGACAGGATCCTTGGGAAGTGATCCCGCTGCTGAAGAGGGGATGCAGTGGCTCACGACAGCGGTTGACCCTGCTTTTTTGGAACCTGATGCCGCATGGGCAAAAGCCGAAGATGGAAAGCTGTATATACGTTCTCAAACAGACACGCCCGAGATTGCCCTGCAGGAATTGGAGACGGTTTTTCCGCAGCGAGAAATCATCCTGGAAATTGAGACACGGGGAGGATCGTATGGGGGGAAAGCCGGAAGTGGCCCTGCCCTCTATGCTGCCCTGTCTTCTCTCGCCTTTGACGGAGCAGCAGTTTGCTGTGTTTTTGGTCGACGTGAGGCAATTTTGTGGCACCGCCGTCGCCGCCCTTGTGCTGTTGATATCACTCTTGATCTTGAGGACAGCCATCTTACCGGTCGCGATCTCGACGATCTCGGCGAGCTGGGCGATCGAGGCAACCGAAGCGAGCTGGACGGCACTGGCAGAACCGGTCCGGCGGGTCGAAAGCTGCGCCGTATTGATGGCAGAATGCGGATGAAAGGTGGGAGTGCCGATCTCGGGCCAAGTCCCTATCGAGTGCCTGTTGCGGTGTCGGTTGATCCGTTGCCGGGGCGGCGTGCGGGATCATTACGTGCCGAAGGGCTTTTGCAGTGGACGTTTGCCTTGGAACAAGAGTTGGATAGGGCAGGAGTGGACCGGGGGGACTTCTTATTTCCTTTGCCTGCCCGTTGTTTTGCAGCAGTCACAGATTGTGATGGAATTGCGATTGCAGGAAACGCACGGATGGCCGTGGCGGTAGGAGTTCGCCTTGGGGCACGAGGGGAGCTGGTTTTGGTGCGACTGGCGTATGCCGGAGGGGCGGTCACGCAAGAAACGCAGAATGCCCTGCTTTCCGGGGCATTTATGGGAGTGGGGACTGCGCTGTCGGAAGAAGTGCCGATGCGTGCGGGGGTACCGTCACCGGCCACAATCCGCTCACTTGGCATGCTGCGCCCTGGTCATACTCCCCTTTTTGAAGTGATTCCCGTGGATCTTTCTTCCTCGCAAGATCTGGGAAATGTGCCGGAAAATCGGTTGGATGAGTTCGCTCTTGCTGCTGTTCCTCCCGCGCTCGCGAATGCTGTGCGCCGTCTTTATCATGAGGATGGTTTTGGTTTGCCGATGCGAGGATCCCCTCCCGCTACGGCAATTCGTCGTAGATGACAGGCGAAGAGACCGCCATCATGCGCGAGGTTACGGGCGAGGCAGTAGTGGGGAAGGCGGAGTCGCGTGGTTTTATCCTGGCGGGAGAGATGTGTTGCTAGAGAAGGAAAAAGGGGCAGTATGGCCGCGAAGGTAGCGAAAGAGATTGTGGTTCCCGGAGCAGGACGCGAACCTTTGGGGCCTTACTCAGTCGGAGTGAAGGCGCAGGGGTTTGTTTTTACTGCTGGGCAAATTGGTTGGGATGTCCGCACACGCAGCCTTGTTGAAGGGGGAATTGGCCCGCAAACGCGCCAGACATTGGAAAACCTGCGGGGGGTGCTCGAAGACGCAGGCACAAGCCTGGAAGCCGTGGTAAAAGTCACGGTGTTTCTGGCGGACATGACGGATTGGCTTGCAGTCAACGAGGTTTACGCTGAAGTATTTGCAGTGGATCCTCCGGCGCGTTCAGCGGTTGCAGTGAGTGCTTTGCCTGCAGGCGCTCTTATCGAAATGGAGGCTGTTGCTTTGGTGGGCTAACGTAACGCGATGAATATCGAGTGGTTGAACACTGATAATTTCGTGGGCATTGTGCTGATAGTCGGCTTTTTGGTTGTCGGTTCTTCGCTCTTGGCGCATGCGATGGCGTTTGGGGCGTCTGAGTTGTTGCGGGCTCTCATGTCGAATGCCGGGGATCGCGACGAGGAGCTCATGGCAGGTGAGCAGAGCGAAGGTGGTTGATCTTTTGAGCGGACGTACGGTTTTTTGATACGACTTTTTAGAGGGGGAAGCTGTGTCTGAGCTTGTGCTACTGGAAAAAGACCTTGAGCATCGTGTGGCGAAAATCACACTGAACCGCCCGAAGCAGCGGAACGCCCTGTCGGGAGCGCTTGTAACAGAGCTGAACGCTGCCTATGACGAGGTGCTCGATAAGGATGAAATTGGCTGCGTGGTCTTGACTGGCGCTGATCCGGCTTTTTGCGCGGGGCTTGACCTGCGTGAGGTTGGCGGTGGCGGTATGACCACAGGGCTGGATTTCATTACGCGTCTTTGGGAGAGTTCCACGGTTGTGATTGGCGCAGTGAATGGGGCGGTTGCGACAGGAGGACTGGAGCTTGCGCTTGCATGCGACTGGCTTCTTGCGTCGGAGAAGGCAAAATTTGCTGATACACATGTGCGTGTTGGACTTCTGCCTGGAGCTGGTATGAGTGTGCTGCTTGCGCAGGCAGTGGGGGTGCGCAAGGCCCGGGAGATGTCGTTGACCGGCCGTTTCATTGACGCTGAGGAAGCGCTTGCTTTTGGTCTTGTCAATAGTGTTGTTCCCCATCAGGAGCTTGTGCATGTTGCAATGGCGCAGGCCCGTGAAGTCAGCGCGCACCCTGTACAGGCCATGCGGCAGTATGCTCTTCTCCTCCAAGAAAATTCCCGGCTTTCTCCGCAGGCGGGAATAGAAAATGAGCGGGAGAAATTCGTGACGTTTCTGCGTTCGATGAATTTTTCAGAGGTAGAACAACGTCGTGAGTCTGTTGTAGAAAAAGGGCGACACCAAGCCGGGTCGTAACAGCGAGTAGTGAAGAGATGAAGATCGATCCTCAGAATGCTGTTTCTCCCTCCCCTCCCACAACTTTTCGACCTGATACGGATGCTCGTTCCCGGTCTGGGGAGACTGCTGGGTACCGGGTAAAAGAGGAGGGTGACGAATGGGAAGAGAAAGAAGCACTTTTTCTGAGTGATGCGGCACGTGCCCGTCATGGGCACGAAGTCGAGAATGCAAGCATCATGCGGGATCCCATGGTGGTGCAGGCGGTTGCAAGTCAAGTATTGAGTGTGCTGCGAGAAAGGCCAAGAGACGCTTTTCGTGCCCAGGCAAATTCGACGCCGGAGGCGGGATTGCGCCTGTTGAGTGAGTGAGGCGTCTTGCCGGCAGGGGTTCCATTCCGGTCGGGGCTCTGCCAATAATCCTGTGCGGAGCGAGAAAGCGAATCGGGTGCGTTTTGGGAGAGGTCGCTACCGCCTGAAGCGAAATGCGTGGTTTGTGCGGCTACATTCCCCACTTGGAAGTGCCGAATCGGTACCCTACTGAACGCACTGTCGTAATATAGCTGGCGTACTCTTCGCCGAGTTTCGCGCGAAGGCGTCTGACGTGTACGTCAACAGTGCGTGCTCCACCGTAATAGTCGTATCCCCAGACGCGCGAGAGAAGAATTTCTCGCGTAAAAACTTTTCCAGGGCGGGTGGAGAAGAACTTTAACAGCTCATATTCCATATAGGTGAGGTCGAGTGACCTGTCCCTGATTCTTGCTTGATAGGTTTCGAGATTGAGAATGAGGTCCCCATACTCAATGAGGTCGGGGTGTGTTCCTCGTCCTGTGTGCCAAAAGCGATGACGCAGGCGGGCGGCAAGTTCGATACGAATCTGGCTTTCAACCAGGAATTCGTCGAAGAGATTGTCTCTCACTTCGAGTTCTTTGATGGTTTCTGGCTTGACAATGATCAGCAGGGGCTGGATTGGTGCTTCGACTGTAGTTTCTCGGAGAAACCGGCAGAGCTCGTAGGCCGTTTCTTTGTTGTCGAGGGTCGAGATGATGGCACCGGACCAGCCATCGGGAGGCTGTTTTACTGAAGCTTCTTCCACAGAACTCACAATAGTGAACTCATATCCGTGCTCTTGGATTGTGGGAAGAAGGTCTGGTTGAAGCGCGGGTGAGTAAATGAGAAGAGGATCCATATGTGATTCTCAAAGGATCGGGAAGTAACGGTTCGTTTCAAACGCTGTTACATAGCTCCGGTAGGCGTTCCATTCATCGAGCTTGTTTCGTAGGAACCATTCGTGCACGTGACTGCCGAGTACTTCCGCGACGAATTCTGACTCTTGGAAGAGGTTAATGGCGTCATGGAGGGAGTGCGGGAGGGGCTTGATACCTACTGCTCGTCGTTCTTCAGACGTGAGGTCATGAATATTATCGGACGCTTCAGGTGGCAATTCGTAGTTCCCTTCGATACCTCGTAGACCTGCGCTCAAAATAAGCGCGAGAACCAAATAGGGGTTACATGCCGAATCCGGTGCCCGGAACTCGATTCGGGCAGCATGTTCTTTTCCGGGTTTCACCGCAGGTACGCGGATGAGTGCTGACTTATTATGTCGTCCCCAACACACGAAACCAGGGGCTTCATGACCAGATGATAATCTCTTATAGGAGTTTACCCATTGGTTGGTCACCGCTGACATTTCTGAAGCATGGGCGAGTAACCCGGCAATATAGCCTTTCCCGATTTTGCTGAGACCAGTATTGTCACTCGCGTCAAAAAAGGCGTTATGTTCTCCCTCAAAGAGTGATACGTGGGTATGCATTGCTGAACCGGCATATTCGGTTCGAGGCTTCGGCATGAAAGAAGCATGAATGCCGGACTCCATCGCCACTTCTTTGACTGCGAGACGGAATGTCATGATGCTGTCGGCAATGGCGAGAGCATCCGCGTGACGAAGATCGATTTCGTGCTGTCCTGGTGCTGCTTCGTGGTGGCTGTATTCCACCAATATGCCCATCGCTTCGAGTGCGTAGATTGTTTGCCTGCGCAAGTCTGACGCGGCGTCGAGCGGAGTGAGATCGAAGTATCCGCCTGTGTCAAGAGGCTCGAATTCAGTGGTGGACTTGGAATAGAAATATTCGAGTTCTGGTGCTGCGAAAAAGCTGAATCCGGCTTCGACTGCCTTGTCGAGTGCGCGTTTTAGCACGCGTCGAGGATCTCCTTCGAATGGAGAGCCATCGGGGAGAAGAATGTCGCAGAACATGCGCGCGACTGGTTCATCTCCTGGTCGCCAGGGCAAGAGCTGGAAGGTGCGGGCATCGGGATGCGCCAGCATGTCGGATTCTTGTTGCCGGGCATAGCCCTCTATCGCTGATCCGTCGAACTGCATGCCGTCAGAGAACGCGTTTTCGAGTTCTTGAGGTGTAATTGCAAAGGACTTGAGAAAGCCCAAAACGTCAGTGAACCACAAACGTACGAAGCGCACGCCGCGTTCTTCAACTGTACGCAAAACGTAGTCTTCTTGCCGATTCACGCTTGTTCTCCGTGTTGCAACGGGGTGGCCTACTTCTTGTAGTGGTACTCGTAGCGGTGTCAACCAATAGTGCCACAAAAAACCATAGCGTGTTGGCTTGAAATGAAAGAGAATGTGTTTGGTGGCAGACTTACTTGGTAGCGAACCATACGGCGAGCCATGAAAAAATGCTTTTTATGTGCCATATCTTTTTTTGCGCTTGGTGCAGTATGGCATGCAAAAGGACTTTCCATCTCGAAGAACTGGGCTGAACCGTGGGATAACCGAGACTTGGAAGAAGAGCAGCTGGGCGGGAAGTGTCCCTTTCCTCGCCGAGATATTTTGCTAGATATTTAAGGCAGTTGCGCTTTGGACACACCAGAGTCGTCAGGGGAGTTGTCAGCGGGAGACGGCTTGCTCGGTTTCATCGCCTGTAGGACGAAATCCTACGCGAAGTGTTGTTGAGAAACCTGATGGACTTCGAAAGTCTTAGAGGAGGAAGCCATGCCGAAAACTGCTCAGGATGTACTGGCACTTGTGCAAGAGGAACAAATCGAAGTTGTTGATCTTCGATTTTGTGACTTGCCAGGGTTGATGCAACATTTTTCTGTTCCGTCGCACACGGTGAATGAAGATTCATTTACGGAGGGCTTCGGTTTTGATGGAAGTTCGATTCGTGGGTTTCAGGCGATCCAGGAATCAGACATGCTGTTGTTTCCCGATCCTGCAACTGCTTTTATCGACCCTTTTTCTCAGCATAAGACCTTGGTGATCAACTGTTTCATCAAGGACCCATTGACTGGAGAGTCATATACTCGTGATCCGCGTTTTATCGCGAAAAAAGCGGAGGATTACGTGAAGAGTACCGGTATTGCAGATACTGTGTATTTTGGGCCAGAGGCGGAATTTTATATTTTTGACGATATCCGATTTGGTCAGAACCAGCATGAGGGTTTTTATCATGTAGACGCGGTAGATGGGTCATGGAACACTGGCACTGTCCAGAATCCGAACCTTGGTTACAAGCCGCGTTATAAAGAAGGCTATTTTCCTGTTTCTCCTATGGACCATTATCAGGATTTACGTTCTGAGATGGTGCGTATTATGGAATCAATTGGCATAGAGATCGAAGTACACCATCACGAAGTGGGTACAGCCGGCCAGGCCGAGATTGACATGAAGTTCGATACTCTGCTCTATGTTGCCGACAATGTGATGAAGTATAAGTATGTTGTGAAAAATGTGGCGTGGCAGGCTGGGAAAACCGTCACTTTCATGCCAAAGCCCATTTTTGAGGATAACGGATCGGGGATGCACTGCCATCAGTCATTGTGGAGAGGAGATCAGCCCCTTTTCTATGACGAAGCGGGATATGCGGGTCTTTCGGATCTTGCACGCTGGTATATTGGTGGATTGCTTTCGCATTCTGCGGCTATTTTGGCTTTTGCCGCTCCTACGACGAACTCCTACAAGCGCCTTGTTCCCGGCTATGAGGCCCCGGTGAATTTGGTGTACAGCCAGCGGAACCGTTCGGCCGCCTGTCGTATCCCAACCTATTCAAACTCTCCGAAAGCCAAGCGGGTCGAGTACCGCTGTCCCGATCCTTCAGCGAATCCTTACCTGGCTTTTGCCGCGATGGTCTGTGCTGGAATCGACGGTATTCAGAACAGGATCGAACCTCCTGAACCTATGGACAAAGACCTGTACGATTTGCCGCCGGAAGAATTGTCTCAGGTGCCCCAAGTTCCTTCTTCTTTGGAGGCTGCTTTGGATGCGCTTGAAAACGATCATGATTTTCTCACGACGGGGGGAGTGTTCACACAAGATGTGGTGGACACGTGGATTGCCTATAAACGGGACAATGAGGTGATTCCTGTGAGTCTGCGACCGCATCCCTGGGAATTTCATCTTTACTATGACATCTGAGAAGTGATTTCTCGGGCATAATGCAGAGAACCTGGGACACTTGTTTGCGAGAGTCTGGTTGTGGCGAGTGTGCCCGTGGTTGGACAAAAAGTTTTTTGCTGTTTCCGGGGTGTCGAGGTTCTGTTGTTTGGAGGACGGGGAGAGGAGCCTTCCTCCTTCCTGTCCCCCTTTTCGCCTGATATTCTTGAGACAGAAAATTTTTTTGCCTCATGATCTGCTTATTTGAGGCAATGCTCGTAGCCAAACATCGCAGTCTGATAGCCTTTGTGGGAGTGTGTTGATTGTGAGCAGTGCATAGACATTGTGGTTGTGTGCTGTGAAGGGTGTTTCATACGAGAATTCTTACGGGTAGTAAGGTGCCCTCACAGAAAAGACCGGTGGTTATCGGTGCGTTGGTTGTGTGGATCAGCGACTCTTGAGGGGCGATAGGTGGAGGGAAAATGGTTGAAGAAGCGCCATTTTATGATTCAGACATATTCGATTTTGGTTCTGGAATAAAAGCCGAAGACGAGTCTGGTGACGTGTCTTTCGAATCCTCTCTCGATGAAATCACGGGCAGTCTTGCTGGAGATCTGGAAGAGACGATCGGTGGATGGAATACCCAGACCGATTTTAATTTCGCCGATGTCAGTCTGGATAGCCGGCTTGGCGACTTGTTTGATGCTGGTTTTGGCGAGGGCGAGAGTCTCTCTCTGGGGTTGAGTGAAGACAATTCTGTGCTCGAGCTTGAAGGCGACGCGACTGAATGGTGGGAAATGCTCGAGTGATGTTGCTGCTTCTCCAGATTTTCTCCTGGGGAAGAGTGCCACTTGAACGAGAGGTATTTTTAGACGGAAGATGGCTTCTTGAGTGGGAAGTCCTTCTGCTGTTCTCAGACCGAACTGGCACGTGTTCCTGTGCGTACGAGTTGAGCTGACATGATGCGTTCTGCAATCACGAGCACTTCTTCCCTATTCTGTATGCCGAGTTTCTGACGGATTCTGTTGATGTAGGTGCTCACTGTGCCCTCAGTGATGCCGAGTTTATTGCCAATCTGTTTTGTTGTGCGGCCAATGGCGAGTTCACCAATGACTTGTTGTTCGCGAGGCGTGAGTTCGTTGTAGACATCTTCGGCATCAAGCGGAGTGTCAATGCTGGTGAGTGTGGCAGTTGCTTGGACGGCGGCGCTTTCAATAACAATGCGAGTTGTTTCCGGGACTGCTGGGGTGGGCGGTCGTGTGCGACCAAGTGCTTTGGCGAGAAGGGTGAGAATCGTGGCAGAAAAGTAGAGTTCCCCTTTGAGGACCTGTTTGAGGGCATGAGGTATTTGTGCGCACCCATCTGCCTGGTCAAGATAACCACTTGCCCCTTGCTGGATCGCATGAAGGGCAGTTTTTGGTTCTGTGTTGGTGCTGTACACGACGATAGGAATATGGGGGCGGGTGTCGAGTAAAAGAGAAAACCACTTGGTGGCAAGAAGGGTATCTGTGCTGATGATGATATCAGGTCGAACCTCCTTCAACATTGGGATGATTTTTTCTGGTTTGTGTGTCCAGCCGCAGCATAAATAGCCACCATGTACTTGGAGAGTTTCTCGCAAGAGGGAGACAACTGCCGTGTCGGAAACGGCGAGGAGAACGCGAGGACGGCTGTCGTGAATGCGGGCCATACTGATGGCATCGGCGCATCTCTCCCAAGGATTGAGCATGCTCCTGTGTGAGGTTTCCCGAACTTTTTAGTGGTATGCGGCTTGTGCCAGATATATGCGGGTTACATGTCATCGGGGTAGAACACTGCGTGGGAGGCAGAATAGGCTTTTCTGGTGAGTTCGCTGAACTGCTCTCGCAATTGGGAAGAAGGCTCATGCTCGATACCCATCATGCGGGCAATCCGGGCTTGTTCCAACGCGTCGAGCGATAGATTCTCTGTGTGCTTTGCCCCATAAAGATAGAGCACATTTCGTAGTCTCGTGAGAAACTGGTACGCGTCACGCAGACGATTGGCGTTTGTCGGGGTGAGATATCCTGCCTCACAGAGACGGTCGATGGCAGCGAGAGTCGATGGGGTGCGGATCGAAGGTGTGCGTCTGCCATATTGCAGTTGGAGTGTTTGCACAGCAAACTCGATGTCGAGCATTCCGCCTTTTCCCAGCTTGATGTGAAACCGGTCCCTTTCGTGTGGGCGTCTTTCTTTTTCGATGCGGGCTTTCATCTTTCGGATGTCAATGATGCGTTCGGAGGCAAAAGGATCATCGGTATAGACGAAAGGGCGCGCGCTCTCGAGAAAGCGTTGTCCTAACGTTTCGTCTCCCGCGACGAAACGGGCCCGGAGCAGGGCTTGGAATTCCCAGGTTTGGGCCCAGCGTTCCCAGTAACGTACATAACTGTGCACACTTCTTGTGAGAACGCCATTTTTTCCTTCGGGACGAAGCCCGAGGTCGAGGTCAAATGCTGTGCCGCGCTCAGTTGGGGATGAGATGAGCTGGGCAAACAGGAGAGCAAAGTGATTGGCTTCACTGGCTGTTTTGCCAGTGTCGTCTCCGTGTACGAGCAGAATGTCGAGATCGGAATTGTAGCAGAGTTCTTTTCCTCCTAACCGCCCCATTGCGATAATCGCGATGGGTGGAAGAGAGGGATTTTCCGCAATCTGCATCTGCCATGCGGTGTGGAATGCTGTGCGCAGGCAGGCATCGCTGAGCGCGCTGAGCTCGTGTGAGACGGTTGCCGTGTCTGTAAAACCGAGAAGGTCACGAATTCCTATGCGCATTTCTTCTCTTTGCACGAACCGGCAAAAACCTTTGCTTTGTTCTGGCAGGCTGCTGCGCCACGAGAGTTGTTTTGCTGCCTTGGCGAGAAAGTCTTCTTGCGTTTGTGAAAGCTGGAGCTGTGTGTCTTGATCGAGGATTCGAAGGAGCTCAGGGTAATGGGAAAATTGTGCTCCTATACGCCGGCTACTTCCACAGATGAGGCAGAGTCGCTGGGCCGCGGAAGCAGATTCGCGGAAAAGGCTGGTGAGTAATTTTTGGGTGTGAGGCCGGGAGGAGAGCCGTTCTATAAAGAGCAGTCCCATGTCGGGGTTGGGGGACGCGCTCAGCCATTCGAGCAGAAGAGGAAGCATTGCTTCCATTAGTTTGCTGTGGCGAGAAAAGCCGGTGACAAGTGAATCGAGCAGGCGGTACGTGGCGGCAGTATTCCCGAAGCCAAAGGCGCGGAGTCGTTCTTCGGCGGCTTTTCCTGTGAGGATTTGTGGTTTTCCGGTGAATGCTTCGAGGAGCGGACGGTAGAAAAGCCGGATGTGCACACTTCGTACGATAGTGATGGCCTGGCGGTAGTCGGAGAGGAATTTTTCTGCCGCTGAAGTGGCGGAATCAGGCCGATATTCGAGGATTTTGGCGAGGTTTTCTGTCTCGTCTGCTGTGGAGGGCAAAACATGTGTTTGCTGCTCATATTTCAGCTGGAGGCGGTGTTCGATCGTGCGCAGTTTTATATAGGAATTAGTGAGTATCTCTCGATCATTCTCATGAATGTAACCTGAATTGGTGAGTTCTTCGAGTGCAGTAAGTGTGTTCGGAGAGCGGATAGAAACGTCATGGCGTCCATGTACAAGCTGAAGAAGTTGTATGGCAAATTCAATGTCACGGATGCCGCCTGGGCCGAGTTTTACTTCTCGATCGTGCAGGCCATTTTGCTGGACGAGCCTTTCTGCCCGGTCTTTCATTGCGCGGAGTTCTTCAATACCGTCGGGATCGAGTGTCTCGGGATAGACAAAGTGTGTGGTGTCCGTAACGAAATTCTCGGCAATCTCCATGTTTCCCGCGCAGGTACGTCGTTTGATAAGCGCTTGGAATTCCCATTGCTTGGCCCAGTGGGTGTAGTAGTTGAGATAGGAGTCGAGCGAACGGATGAGTACGCCAATTCTCCCTTCGGGGCGAAGGTTGGTGTCCACACGCCAGATGATGCTTCCTTGGTTTGGTCCTGACATGATTTCAAGAAAAGAACGGGTGAGAGGAAGCTGGGTTCGCGCGCTTTCCTGATCGGGACTGACAAAAAGGATGTCAACATCGGAGGCGTAATTGAGTTCTCTTCCGCCGAGTTTTCCCATCGCGATGACGCCAGGACACTCTGCGCCAAACGGGGTGTCAATCGGAGTTCCGAGATGAAGCAAACGGGCAATACGAAGGGCATTGTCGATGGATGCATCCGCGAGATCAGACAGACAGCTGCCTGTCTCTTGCAGGGTTGCCACATGGAGAAGGTCACGCAGCGCGATCCTCAGGAATTTCATGGTGCGGAAGGAGCGCAGGGCTTCGGTTGCGCGTGCGACGCTTTCCTGTTTCTGTGAGGGGTGAGTGACTGCGGTGATTTCTGCGGTTATCTCTGCCCGTAGTGTCGAAATCTTGGGTAATGGTGTGAGGAAACGGTCATCGGCAAGGGCGCGTAACTTGTCGGGGTGTGCTTGCAGCCAGCGCGTAAGGGATTGAGAGACCGCTGCTATGGTGGTCAGGCAGGTTCTTCCTACGTCAGTGGAAAGAACCTCGGTCATTGGTACGGGTGCGAGCTCGCTCATGCGCGTGAGATGATTGAGGACGAGGTCGGGTTGGGCCGATCGTTGGATGAGATCGTCGAGTTTTTCCCAGTGCCCTGGCGGAATGTCCCTGGGAAGCAGTCTGGCGATTTGTGTCTTCGTGTCTATTTGGAGAAGCTTTGTCACTGTCTTGAGAATATGTTGGGAGAAGGGGCCGCCAGAGAGGAAGATGGATGCACTTACGAGTGGGTGTTGCACAGGTCAACACTACTGTCGGAGATTTGCGCGCCAATAAAGAGAAGATCTTTGAGTATGCATGCAGAGCTGAAACCGAACATTGTGATCTGGTGTGTTTTCCAGAGTTGGTTTTGTGTGGGTATCCTCCGGAGGACTTGCTTTTAAAGCCTGCGTTTATTCATGACTTGGAATGCACTTTAGAGGAATTAGCGGAGGATGTTGGGAAAGCGTGTCCTGGCCTCGTCATGATTTTGGGAACAGTCCATAATCATGTGGATCTTTTTAACGCGGCGGCAGTTTGCGTACGGGGAGAAGTCGCCGCGTATTACCACAAGCGATATCTTCCGAATTACGGCGTTTTTGATGAGAAACGGTATTTTGCGGCCGGGACTGATGCCGGACCTTTGTTGCAGCTCAACAATGTGCTTGTTGGAGTGACGATATGTGAAGACGCATGGGTGCCGGGCGGACCTCTGCTGGATCAAGCGCGTGCGGGAGCCCAACTCATTGTCAACATCAACGGCTCTCCTTTTGCGATGGGAAAAGAAGCAACCCGTCACTCAACAATGTCTACCCGAGCGAATGATTGTGCCGCCTCCCTTGTATATGTGAACCTGGTCGGTGGCCAAGATGAACTGGTATTTGACGGGGGGTCTTTACTCTTTGATGCAGAAGGCCGTCTTCGCGCGTCGGCTGCTCGTTTTGAAGAGTGCTTTGTTGCCTGGGACATCAATTGTGTGGAGGGGTTTCGGCAGCGTTTACGCGAGAGCCGTTTGCGAGGACACGCTCCGATCAGCTTGCCTATTCTGGATCTCGACGCGGGTAGTACAGATCGAACTTCCTCGCCATATCTTCGTACATCGCAACAGAAAACCTTGCAGATTCAGCCTGGGGTTCTTGCCCCTTCTCTTTCTGAAGAAGAAGAAGTCTACAAAGCGCTCGTTCTTGGGGTGCGTGATTACCTTTGGAAAAATGATTTTTCCAAAGTGGTTATAGGACTTTCCGGGGGGGTTGACTCGTCTTTGACGGCAGCAGTGGCTGTGGACGCGCTCGGAAGCGAATCTGTTGTTGGTATTGGGATGCCGTCTCCTTACTCGTCAGATCACAGCCTTGTCGATGCTGAACTGCTCGCACAAAATTTTTCCATGGAATTTCACACTGTGCGGATTGACGATGTCTTCGCCTCTATGTTGCAGACGATGGATGGGCTTTTTGCGGAGACTGAAGCTAATGTGGCAGAAGAGAATATTCAGGCTCGGATTCGTGGGATGATCCTGATGGGCTATTCCAATAAATTTGGGGCGCTGCTTTTAACCACGGGAAATAAGAGCGAGCTGGCAACTGGGTATTGCACCTTGTACGGGGATATGGCGGGTGGCTATGCCGTTATCAAGGATGTGCCGAAAACTCTTGTGTATGATTTGTGCCGGTGGCGTAACGAGGAAGCAGGCAAGCCTCTTATCCCGGATTCTGTGTTGACGAAGCCACCTTCTGCTGAACTCCGTCCTGACCAGCTTGATTCCGATTTTTTGCCGCCTTACGATGTTCTCGATTGCATTATCGAGGCGTTTGTTGAGCGTGACATGGTGGCAAGCGAGATCATTGATGCCGGAATCGGCACACGTGAAGACGTTGAGCTTGTGGGTCATCTTCTGGAAAAAACCGAGTACAAACGCCGGCAGGCACCACCTGGTGTGCGTATTCGACCGAAGGCTTTTGGCCGTGATCGCCGTCTCCCCATCACGAACAGGTACCGCTCCCTCTAGTTGGTCACTGAGTGAGTGCAGGGGACTATCAGGACTCTGTCGTGAAAACCTGTGTCAAAACGAAATGGTTGTACAGAAAGCAGAATTTTCTGTACAACCATTTCGTTTTGTATGAAGTATTGATCAGTGGGAAGATTCAATACTGCGGATTACTCCAGTATCGTAGATCAGGGTTTGCCCGTATTCTTGTAAGCGACCAACAGTCGTGACCTCCTCGCAGGCTAGTGGTGACTGGCGTGCGAGAGACATTTTTAGCCCACGATAGAGATCTGCTTCTGTCGCACAATACGGACAAGAAGTGAGATGCTCGGCACATGCCTCGGTGGATTCTTCATCGAGGTGTCCGTCAATATAAGACTGGAGATGACGGATTACTGTTCGGCAAGACAGCTCATCTGATCTTTCAGAGTGAACTCGTCGAGGCCAGCGGAATGGAGGTTTCAACATGGTTGTCACCCCGTGTATTGAGGTCGCATCGCGCTCAGTTTTTTCCGGAGTTTGTTCCGAGCCCGATGAAGCCTGCTCATGATTGTTCCCACAGGAACTTCAAGAACATCTGCGGCTTCTTGATAGGACATTCCCTGGACGTCCACGAGGTGGGCGACGGTGCGGAATTTCTCCGGCAGACTTTGGAAGGCGTCAAGAATGCTGGTGTCGTACGAGCCGGCAAGTGCCACGTCTTCTGCCGCGTCCTCTTGTGCTTGAGAGGACGTCACGGTTTCCAATGTCGCGTCCGGGTCGCGGAGTAGACCTGGAGTCCGTTTCCGTGACCGGTTTACCGCCTCGTTCCGTAGGATGGTTAAAAGCCATGCTTTTGGGAATCGTCCGTCAAAACGATCTATGGCCCGATAGGCACGCAGCATGGTCTCTTGGACGAGATCTTCTGCGTCGTGAGGGCTTTTCGTCATGGAACGAGCCACCCGATAAAGGATGTCGACATGGGGAAGCACATGACACTCAAAGCGTGCTTGTCGAAGCTCAATGGACGTTGTAGTTGTACGGAGTTTTTCTCCGCACAGTGCTTTCGGCACTGAGATCACTTGCTGCCCCTTCCTTAATCCTTTCCTTCTTAACCTCATAAGCGTTTCCGTTATTCCGATTTTTAGTTTATTTTGAGCCGTGAGTATGCGGAGGCTGCCACAAGGCGATAATCAAGCCTAGGCTGCCAACGGTCGAACAGAAAAGTATGTGGGACGACTTTGAAAGAGAACCGAGAAGCTGGATCAAAGCGTACTTGAACACTGGGGAAGTTCTGATCCATGTGGTCGCGGCGCGTTTTATCAAGAAGACACTGGTTGAGGACGCCTCCTGTTCTTTTTCTGCAAGTTCCTTGTCTGTGCATGACGCTCTTGCGGTTCGTGAAAGTGGGGAGGAACCTGTTCCTCTGGATGCGACACCCCCGGAAAATGACGGATTGTTGTATGTGCTGGCAGTAACCGATAAAAGATTTCTCGGTGTTTCTCAGGACGCTGATATGTTGCGTGAGGGAAGTGACGAGAGGAACGGACAGGATATAGACGTCTCCGTTCCTTTGGAGAATGTGCTCTCTGTCGTATGCCGCAACCATGGTGCGCAAGTTTTTTTGCATGTCACTATGGACAATCTTGTTTCGGTGAGTTTTCGGGTGGTTCATGGTCAAGCGGAGACTGCAGCGCAGTTTGCTGCGAGTTTCCGAGAAGAGCAGGCGGGAGCAGAATGCGGGACAAGCTTGTCTGCGTCTCTGGTGCAAGACGGGCGAGAAGAAGTCGAAGATTTTCAAGACGGGTCTGCTGCGCAGTTTCTGGAAGAGAAGGATCTGTTTGTCGACATGTCGTCGGCTTTGGAACGGTCGACTGCTCCGATTTCCTCTGATTTTGCCGAGGGCACTGAGTTTGAAGATGGAGGACCGCGTGCTGTCGAGCTCGCGAGTGCGATCAACGCTGTCCTGGCGTTGGACGGGGAAAAGGGGAAGGGAGAGGGCGGTCTTACTGGAGACCGAGGAAAGAATGAACTTTCTGAAAGTGTTGTACCCGAAAATCCGGATGCCTATTTCGTCTCTACCATTCACAAGCCGGATTCCCCTGTCTGCCTGAAATGTGGTCGAGAAAATCAGGTAGATGCTGTTTTCTGCATTGATTGCGGAGGAATTCTTGCCAAACTGTGATCGTTATTGAATCAGTCTTGGCGGCGCTTCGCAACTCTTAGATTTTTTTTCGCTTCTTTTGTGTAGGCTTTTCCTTTTATGTCTTTGTAGAAGAACTTTCTGTGTAGGGGAAAAATTGTGGTGAAGGTTGCTGGTGAATCTGGTGAGCTCGACATGGCTCGCGCTTCTTTTCCGGGTTTGGAGCAGTGGGCGTATCTTGATTTCGGAGGTGTTTCCCTTCTTCCGATGCAAGCAGTAAAGGCAACGCAACGTATTGTGGAAAACACGGCGCATATGGGCATTCTTGCCTCAGGGGAGGGTGCTGCCGAGGTTGAACGGGTTCGTGCGCTTGCTGCATCTTTTGTTGGGGCGACTGCTGGTGAGATTTGTTTCGTGCGTCACACGACTGAGGGGCTCGGTTGGGTGGCAAACGGCCTCGGTCTGGGAGAAGGCGATAGAGTGATTGTGAGTGGGAATGAATTCCCCTCTTCTTTTTTCCCCTGGCTGACTCTTGCTGACTTGGGGACGCGCGTAGATGTTGTGCCCGCAGAGGATCTTCGCTGGCCTATTGAGCGGTTTGCTGCTGCTCTTGCAGATGGTCCGCCTGCTGTTGTGCTCGCTGTCTCTTGGGTGCAGTTCAGTACAGGCTGGCGCACTGATCTTGAGGAACTAGGCCGTTTGTGTAGGGAGTATGGGACCCTGCTCTGTGTGGACATGATTCAAGGGTGTGGTGTGCTTCCACTGGACCTGCAGGCTCTTCCTGTTGATTTTGCTGTGGCAGATGGGCATAAATGGCTATGTGGTCCTGAGGGAGCCGGGATCATGTACATTGCTTCTTCGCAAATCCCGCGATTGCGCCCACTTGAACCTGGCTGGAATTCCGTATCTCATCGTACGGAATGGGATAACCTTGCATGGGTACCAGACGCCTCCGCGCGGCGTTTTGAGGGAGGTAGCCAGAACACAATAGGTATCGCTGCTTTGGGTGCGAGTCTCGACCTCTTAACCGCTGTAGGAATAGAGAAGATCTGGCAGCGTGTGGAGTCGCTCACGGATTTTGCTGCAGCGCGTCTTCTTGAAAAGGATATGCGGATCGTGTCTGATCGTTCTGCGGCTCAGAAGTCGGGCATCCTCACCTTCGCGCACCCTTCTCGTTCCCCACAAGACATTGTGCATGCAGCACGGGAGGCCGGTGTGGTTGTGTCCGGCCCGCGTGGTGGTGGCGTGCGCCTGAGTCCTCATGCGTGGAATCAAGAGGAAGATATTGAACGACTGCTCCTTTGTCTCTAGATTTTTCTGACCTCTTTTTCGAGAATTGCCTTGTGGCGCGGCGCTCGCGCGCGTGTTGCCCCGTGTCCTGTCGCTGTCTGGGAGAGACTGCTGCGATGTTTTCTCTTTGTGTTCTCTTAAAGTGATCTTTGCGCTGAGAAACTGCAGACAGCACACAAGGCAAGAAAGGAAGGGCAAGAAAATGCCGGCAACCAAACTTTTCTCACGTTTTTCTGCCCTTTTCTTCCTGTCCTTCTTTCCTCCAGCTTGCCGCAGCTTATGGGAGGGGATGGGAGAGGGCTTCGTACCCGACTCCTGTGAGTTCACAAGAGACTTCCCAGAGTTCGGCGGCGGTTTTTTTGTTGCGCGCGCGGGCAGAAGGTCGCGCCTTTTTCGGAGGAGTTCCGCGTTGGCCTCCGATTCCTCCGGGACCGTAGTACTCGCCACCTTTTACATTTCCCGTGGCAGCGTAGAGTGTTGGGTGTGCTCCTATGGCGGCGTCTTGGGCTACGACTTTGTTGACAAAGCCCCAAGAGCGTTGTGCGAGCGAGGAACCTGCCATTTCTGGGCCGACTTTTTGCAGATTGGTGTCGGCATATCCAGGATGACAAGAGAGACTGATCACGTCAGGGTGATGTTCTTCAAGGCGACGTTGGAGTTCCAAGGCGAAAAGCAGGTTGGCCAGTTTGCTTTGCCCATAGGCTTTCCATTTTCCGTACCTTTTTTCGCTCTGGAGATCAGCGAAGTCCATTTTTCCTGTGTAGTGCATCCCACTGCTGAGGCTGACAATACGTGAGGGAGCAGATCGCAAGATTGGTTCTATCAAGCGTCCAGTCAGGGCAAAGTGCCCGAGATGGTTCACGCCAAACTGCGTTTCAAAGCCATCTTTTGTTGTTTGTCGAGGGATGGCCATGACCCCCGCATTGTTGATGAGGATATCGAGCTTTTCGTGTGACTCTGTGAAAGCCGCGGCAAACTCCCGGACTGAGCCGAGGTCAGCGAGATCGAGAGGGAGGAGTTCGAGTGTGGCCTCAGGGTGTTCTTGTTGGATTTTCTCCTTGGCTTTTTCGGCTTTGCTTTGGTTGCGACAGGCGAGAAGAGTGCAGGCGCCTTTTGCCGCAAGAGTTTTTGCCGTGTGGAAACCGAGGCCGCTATTGGCGCCGGTGACGATGACGGTTTTCCCGTTGAGCGGGGGAATACTGTCGAGAGTCCAGGCTTTGCGCTTTGTTTCTGTTGTAGGTGCCATTCGCGCACATTACACGTTGTCGGGTTGTCATTTTTACTCGACTGCTCACTCTTTTTTCTTGCCGGACGTTTCTCGCTGGATGTTCACATTGAGATGAGGGGAGAGGGGAGGTGGGAACCGGGTGGAGAAAAATGCAGGAAGGAGACTGTTCCAGGAGAGGCAGTCGAGAGAAACCGGGAGAGGAGGCTGAAGAGGCATTGACACCTCCTCCCCCGGTTTCCTGGGACCCTCGTGCTACTGGCCTTGCAGGGCGAAACTGAGTCTGTCGTATTTTGGACCGGTAACAGCGACAGTATCTCTTTGCGCGTTTCTTCCTGCGGCCCGGAAGAGCCGTGGAGGTTCGCGATCGGCTCGTTCACCTAGTAGCTGCTCACCCGCCGGACGGAGGCACTACAGGCGATGAGGGGGTCCTCTTGCATAAGCTTTTTATTGTTTTTTGAAGGTTGTTGTTTGTTGTATTATAAATGATACTCTATTTATAGTTAGTGTTCTGGGCATCGGGAATTTTCCCCTATTCCCTTTATTATTGTTCAGGGAATATGGCGAATGAGCTAGGGATATTTATCTTTGATATATGTCTTTTTGCGCTGAAATATCTCCTCTAATATATAAATTATCTAATAGGTGCCACCGAGTTTTCGATGGTCCCAGCTCATCACTTTTTCAGGTTGAACAATGATGACGCTCCGCTTTGCTCCGCGCTCTCTTATCACCTTTTCCACTGATTCTCCTGCTGCTCCCACGTCGAGCCCGGCGTATCGTTTTGAGGTCTCTATAAGGACATCACCAGCCAGTTCGGCATCTTGCACGATGTCTGCTCTGCCCTGTACGGTATAGCCGCGCAAGGTGCTGTACGTGTCACCGTCTTCAACGAGAACAGAGCACTTTGGGTTTTGTTGGAGGTTGATAACTTTTTGGGATTTTGCGTAAGTAGCAAAGTGAAATTTTCCATCGATTAGGGCGTACCACATTGCTGTTAAATGCGGGAATCCATTGGCATCAATTGTGGCAAGAGTGCAGTTTAGATTTCCTGATAAAAATTCGTCTCGTTCGTCATCCGTGAGTTTGATATGGTCGCGACGTTTCATGATTTTTCCAATAGTTTTTGGTGAACTGAGAGGTTTTCATGCTCGCAGAGGAAGGGCGAGTAATGCCAAATGAGGAAGAGAAGAGAAAAAGCGGGTGCGTGTTTTTTTGTCATGATCCTTTTGGGGTTTGCCGGCGATCTACACTGGAAGTTTCTGTATTGTCCTTGTTCTGACTTGGAGGGCTTTATGTCGCTTGCTCAGCCGGCAGTCATGGCCACACGCGCTATGCCGAAAGATCCTCTTGCCGCGCTGGCTCTGCTTCCTCTGATTCCTCCGCCTCTGAGTGCTGGAGAAGTCAGAGCGGTTGTTCGTGCCGGCGCCCTTAATCATCACGATCTATGGACCCTGCGAGGTGTGAGCGCAGTGCCTCTCTCTTATCCTCGTGTCATGGGGAGCGACGGGGCAGGCGACGGGGTTCTTTTTTATCCGGTCCTCGGGGGATGCCAGGATCCTTCTCGCTGCTATGGCTGTAGCCATGATGACCTCTCCCTCTGCGAGCGCTCTTCTCTGATAGGCGAGTCGCGTGATGGCACGCTCGCGCCCAGTGTCGTGCTTCCCGCAGATCATGTGGTGGCCTCACCCAGGCATCTGTCAGATATTGAAGCGGCTTGTCTGCCTTCAGCGTATCTCACGGCTTACCGTCAGCTTTTTCGGGCAGCACAAACAGGAGCTGGTGACACGATTCTCGTCACAGGGGCGACAGGAGGAATAGGAGTGGCTGCCATCCAACTTGGGTCAGCGCTTGGTGCGCGCATGATTGCCCAGATTCGTACGCGTGCACAACCACGCGCGGTCGATATCCAAGCTGCTGGTCAAGCTGGTGGTGCGGAGGGGTTTGCGGACGATCTCGCAGATGATTTTGCGGTAGAGAAAGAATTGCTTGCTCTCGGGGCAGATCGTGTGTTGACGCTCGATGATGACGTGAAATCACAGGTTGGGCCGGTAGACGTTGTTTTGGAGAATGTGGGTGAGGCCACATGGAAGAGTAGTTTGCGGGCTTTGCGGCCCGGTGGGACGCTTGTCGTGAGTGGAGCGACAAGCGGCGCCAATCCCCCTGCCGACCTGCGACGTATTTTTTGGCGGGGACTACGCGTGATTGGTGTGTCCTTGGGATCCCGTTCCGATCTCGAGCACCTTGTTTCTTTTGTGGAAGACACGCGAATGCGGCCTCGAGTTGCGGCAGTTTATCCACTCGAGCAGGCTCGAGAAGCCTTTACCCATCTGATGAGGGGGCGAGTGCTCGGGAAGATTGTGCTTCAGATGGAGAGCAGCGCGGATCTGTCTGTGGCTCCGATAACCGGATCTCCTTGAGAGCAGCGGTCTTGTGTGGAAAGAGCGTGGCGTGCATCTTGTCGCCGGCTTTATGTCTCTGGTCTCACGCGCTCTACCCCGGAGAAAAATCAGTATGGAGACGCGTGCAGAGACCTGTTTTTTGAAAAGAGGTCTCTTGCGGGGATCGTTGGGAGGAAACAGCTGAGAACCCTTTCAGAGAACCCCCTGAAAAGACCGGGAGAAAGGTCGAGTGCGAGCTGGAAAGAAGTCATCAAGTACGCTAGAAGCAGGCATAAGAGAAGATTACCGGCTGCGATGACTGGCTGGAGGGGGACCACTGTGGATTTCGAATACCCACAGGAAGCTGAGAGGTACCGCGAGAAAGTCCGAGCTTGGCTCGCTGACCATCCCTCGCCGTCGGCGCGGGAACTTGCGGAAGCAGGGTATGTTGCACCCCATTGGCCGCGGCCATATGGTTTGGATGCTTCCCCTGTGGAGCAGCTTGTGATTGACGAGGAATTTCGGGCCGCGCGGGTGGACCGTCCCCAGAACGGTATCGCGATTGGCTGGGCTGGTCCTACCATCATTTATGCCGGTGACCAGGCACAAATGGACCGTTATCTTCTTCCTTTGCTGTCCGCTGAAGAGATCTGGTGCCAGCTTTTCAGTGAGCCGGGAGCGGGATCTGACCTGGCTGGTTTGAGTACCAGGGCAGAACGCGATGGCGACGAATTTATTGTGAACGGCCAGAAGATCTGGACCTCTGGAGGGCATCTCTCCAAGTATGGGATTCTGTTGGCGCGCACGAATCCTGATGTGCCGAAACACGAGGGTATTACCTATTTTATTTGCCCGATGGACACACCTGGCATCGAAGTGCGTCCCATCATTGAGATGACAGGTCAACATCTTTTCAATGAGGTGTTTTTCGATGATGTGCGGATTCCTGCGGAGAATGTTGTAGGAGAAGTCAATAAGGGTTGGCACCTTGCGAAAGTGACTTTGGGAAATGAACGTGTTTCGCTTTCCCGAGAAGGTGCATTGTGGGGGATGGGGCCGACCGCCCGCGATCTTGTCAACCAGGTGATTGCGGCCGGTGGAACGCAAGATCCTGTGGAACGTCAGAGACTTGTCCGACTCTACATTGAGTCGGAACTGCTTCGCCTTATTCGACTGCGCACAATTTCTGCGGCTGTTGCCGGGAAGCTCCCTGGGCCTGAGGCGTCAATTCGCAAGGCTCTTTCGGACGAGCATGGCAAAGCTGTGATGGGCCTGGCGAAATATTTCGCGGGCAGCGCCGGTATGTTGACCGACGAAAATGACTTCAATACTTTTTGGCATCATGGTTTCTTGTTTTCCACGGCGCTCACGGTTGGGGGCGGAACCTCCGAAGTGCAGCGCAATATCATCGGTGAACGCGTCCTGGGGCTTCCGAAAGACATCGACGCTGAGATGGGCAAGACCTGGGCAGAGGCCCGTGTGGCAATTGGATAGCCCTCATGAAATAGCCTTCATGAGATAGCCCTCATGAAGCTGGGGAGTATGTGAGATTTCTTCGAGCGGTCAGTCTGGGAGAGAGGTGACAGGTCGTCATGCCTGCCTGATTCCGGGAAGGTGTACCCCCTGTCGCCATATTTCCCCTGTGTGGCTTTTCCAAGTATTTCACGGGAGTTCCTCCTCACTTTTTTCTCGCCACTGCTGGGGAGAAAAAAGTAGGAAACGCGCACGAGAACGGAGAGGATGCCCTAGGGTCGTTACAGGGTCGCGATAGGGTCACTGCAAGGTCGTTGAGGGTCGCTTGAAGTGGCGTAAGGTCGCTATGTTGGTTGCGTATTCTCCGTCGCGTTTTCTCTGGATTGGCTTATGATCTCTCGTCTACATCATGTCGCTACTGTTTGTTCGACTATCGAGGCTGGGGTCGCGGTGTGGCGTGACTGGTTTGGCCTTCGCGTAGGAGTGGAAGCAACTGTTCCTTCTCAAGGGGTGCGTGCAGTCTTGCTTCCTTGCGGGGATGGGGAAATCGAACTGCTTGAACCTTTAGATGCTGAAGGTGCGATTGCCCGTTTTGGAAAGCGGGGTGGTGTCCATCATGTGTGTTTCGAGTCTTCTGATGTGGCGGCTGAACTGGTTGCTTTGCAAGAAGCTGGAGTTCGTCTCATTGACAAGGTCCCGCGTCCTGGTCTGGCGGGGAGTATTGGTTTTGTGCACCCCAAATCGGTGGGGGGTACTTTGTTGGAACTGGCGACTCCAGGCGGTGGAGTCGCGTCGAGTCCCTATGCCGATCCTCAGGCAAAAGATCCTTTTCTCCAGGTGATTGGTTACCGTCATCTCAGCTGGATCACAACAGATATCACAAAGACGATTGGCCAGTTTGCTGATCTTTTTGGTCTTGAAGAAGTAGGTCCTTCTTATGAGGTGCCAGAGTTGGGCACTGTAGCACGTGGTGTGCGTATGGCGAACGCAGAGATCGAGCTTGTGACCCCATCGGGGGAAGGATGGGCTGCGGATCGTCTGGCGGCGCGTGGGGAGGGTGCGTGTGCTCTTGCCCTTGAAGTCGCTGATTTTGCAGATGGCATAGAGCGTTTACAGGCTGCCGGGGTGCAGGCGACAAGCTGTGCAGGAGCCGGCGGTGAGACGGTCTGGATGCTTGATCCCACTGCGGTGCAGGGAGTGCAGATTTCTTTGAGGGAAACCTCTCGCTGATCTGTGTGCACAGTGCGCAGCTCAGCTTGGGGGGTTCGTGGGCGCGGGTGCGGGCGGAGGCTGAGGAGTCACGCCAGGAGCAGCGGCTTCTGGTCCATGTGGGTTGTCTGCCGCGATAGGCCAGCGTTTGCGGGATTTTTTCGCGAGTTTGCGCATGAGTGCGACTGCCCCGGGATCTTCGTCTACCGCGTCCCAGACGCGAATCCAGCCTTCTTCCTGCATCTCCTTCAGGATGCCGGCTGCGGTGTCTGTGCGCACAATGGTGAGCGTGCGCCCATTGTATTTTCCGATTCCTCCCATGGAAATGTCGGCATGCTCGGCAGAGAAATCAGGGCAGGTTTTACAGCCTTCCCGCGTAAAAGGGTGACATTCTTTCAGAGGGATTTCTAGATAATCGCCGTCTTTGACGTCTTTTTCCAGCCAGAGTTGCAGCTTTCCCTTGATGTTGACTTTGCGGATCTCTGTGCGTTTCACGCCATATTCCGCTTCGATCAGGTTCTCGTAGATGTCGTCAGTAAACGTTTTGGAGCAGAGCAAGCCGATATTGAGGACGAACTTTTTTCCTGGTTTGCGGGCACCGCGCCGCATCATGGCGGGAGGAACTGAAGACTGACAACTCATTCCGACGAGTGCAAGCTTTTCGGCACCTGTGTCAATGGCTTCTTGATAGGCCAGGGTGTTGGCTGAATATGTGTAGCGAGAACCTGCTGCCCGTAGGACGTCTTCTTTGTTCCACGCCACGCCGGGAGTGGCCTTCCATTCTTTGTCGTAGTAATTCACGAGGGCCGCGTCGATATATTTTTTTTCCAGGCAAAAGATCAGCATGGCAGAGGCGAGTCCGCCGTCCTGGCCGAGCCTTGCGATTGTCTCGTTTGTGGCTTCTACCAAGAGGATGGATTGGTAGATGCCGATAAGTTCAGTGTCGGTGGTGCGCTCGCGTGGACGACCGAAAAGGTGTGTGTCGATTTCTGGTTCCCAGTCACGGAAGCGAGGGCAAGCCCGGGTGCACATTGTGCAAGCTTTCTCGCCGTGCACACAGTGTGAGTCGTCACCTTCGACATGGGCCTTTCCCATGAGAACGGGGTGCCATTTGTCATCATATTGCAGGACATCGTGGGGACACGCGACGATACAGCCAGAACACCCGGTGCAGATATTGGTGGTCACTATTTCGGAGAAGAGATGATTCCAGTGGAATCGCCAGCGGGGTTTTTTCGGCGCGGTCGCTGCTGTTGTCTTTGTATTCGTCGTGTCCGTCATGGTGGGCAACTGCTCTCGTAGTTGATAACAGAGTGGTGGTCGGGGAAACGGTCCAGGACTGTCTGCGATAGCGCTCCACCGAGAGGGGTTGCGGCAATGTTACTTGTTGCACACAGTGGATTCCTTCTACGAATGGGGGCGTGTGGTGCAGTGGGTGACCCCGATATGGTGAGGTAGGTCTTGGTCTGGGTGCGGGGATGACGTGAAACTCTTGCATGAGAGAGAGAATGGCGCTCGTTTTCGCAGTGGTCATGTGCCGGGATTTTCTGGAAAAAACCCCGGGTTAGGCACTTGTGCTGGTTGTATTGCCGGCTTTTGTGAGACGGTGGAGCTGCCATGCGCTCAGGGTTGCGAGCAGTGCGATGCTCCCTGCTATGAGAAAGGCGAACGTATAGGCTTCGGGGTTTGGGTTGACTCCCGCGGCTTGTTCTGCTTCGGTCGGAGCACCATTTCCGATTTGCACGATAGTCAGCATGATCGCGATGCCCGCAGTGTTTGCGACAGTTTGCACAATGGCGAGAACACTTGAGACTGCGCCGAGGTCTTGGTCATTTGCCCGTTGTGTCACGATCGTGGCAGCACCTGTGCTCAATAGGCCTAATCCTGCGCCTTTGAAGATAAGCGCGCAAGTGAGTAGGGGCGCGAGAAGAGAAGCGGAGACAAGAGAGGCTTTCCCGGGCGAAGCGGAGGGGATATCGAGAAAACCCAGCCAGGTAATTCCTATGGTGATGGTGATGCCTCCGACTGCGCAGAGCAGTGAAGGAGATCGTCCGCGATTGATGAGTGCACCTGCGATAGGGCCGAATATCGCCATCGCAGCAGGTCGGGCGATAAGGGCAAAAGCTGCTGTTCCTGTTTCCCACTCGTGCACATTGATGAGAAGGAGCGGGAGCACGATGAAACTCCCAAGGTAAGGGAGATTCGCGATGCCACGTACGGCACAAGCCCAGGTCACGAGGCGATCCTCGGTGAGTAACTTGATGGGAAGCACGGGATTTGCGGAATTTTTTTCTTCCCAGATAAAAAGAGGACCGCAAATGAGTGCGAGCGCAAGTGTCGCGATTGTGGCTGGGGCTGTTATTCCCCATGCTGGTCCCTGCAAAATCGCGAGCAGTCCTCCGACCAGCATTCCAGCGCCGAGCATCGCGCCTACCAAGTTGAATTTCTCTGTTGTTTCGACCTTTTGCTCGGTGAATATCAGGGTGGCGAGTGCCAGAGCCAGCAGGGAAAACGGGATTTGGGCCCAGAAGATCGCGCGCCAGGAAGTATCCGCCAGGGCGCCTCCAAGCACAAGTCCAACTCCAGGAGAGAAGGCGAGAATTGACTGAAAGAGCCCGACGGGGCCGCCGCGTTTTTCTGGTGGGTAGGCGGCTGTCGCAATTGCCATACCCGAAGGTATCGTGATGGCTGTTCCTGCTCCGGTCAAGATACGGGAAAAGATAAGGGCAGGGAGACTGGGGGCAAGTGCACAACCGACCATCCCGATAATGCCGATACCCATTCCGAGCATCCAGACTCGTTTCCGTCCATACGTGTCAGCAGCACGGCCTACTCCGGGAGTAAGCAGAGCAGAAACAATCATTGGAGCCAGGGTGACCCAAGCCGCGCTCGTGACTTCGGTCCCGAATTCGTCGGCAATGTTGTCGGTGACTGCGGTCAGGATAGTGAGGGAGAGGTTTGTCGAGAAGGTGGCGAGGAGGACAACGGTGAGGGTGAGCCCCTGTTGTCCCTGTTTTTGTCGGAAAAAGCCGGAGAAACGAGAGAAAGCGGAGAAACCTGGATTATGGCTAGTGTTTTGGTGGTTTGTGTTGGAAAGATGATTGTCGGGGTATTTGAATCTGGCTTGTTGTGGAGTGATATTATTTTGCTTGTGTAGTGCGAGAGAGGAAAGAGTGGGACGCAAGCGCAAATTATGATCCTAGAGAATGGGTGTAGAGGGGAAGTGAAGAAGCTGTCTTTCGGGAAAAGGTCAGCATTTCACTCAGGGAAGTAGATTCTCTTTCGTTTGTTTTCCGTATCTGTGTCTATGTCTGATTATGTATCACGGTAGGCTATTTTTTGCGCGAGGGTTGCGAGCGCATCGACAACATGATCTGGGATAGTTTCTCTGGCCGATTCGATCACATTGTTGGCTTCTTCTGCAAGAGTGTCGATGCGGTTTTCGACATCATTCACTGCCCCGCTCGTGAGGAAAATGTCTCGCATGTCATTCATGTCTTTTTCCGTGATGTCGGGGTTTCCGAGTAGGGAGTCGACAAGTTTCCATTGGGCTGGGGTTCCTAGTTCGCGCAGGCGTGCGACGAGATAAGTCTGTTTTCCTTCCCGGAAATCGATGCCAACCGGTTTTCCTGTTCGTTTTTCGTCCCCAAAAGCACCAAGAAGATCGTCGCGTAGTTGGAATGCAATGCCGAGCGGAATGCCGAAGGCGGATAGGGTGGATTCCAGGGATATGGGGCTATTCGCCAACGCTGCCCCGATTAAAAGCGGACGTTCGACTGTGTATTTTGCTGTCTTTAATTTTGCGATTTCCAGGGCTGTATTTGAGTTTGCAAGATGTCTGTAACCTTCAACGAGATCGAGATACTGGCCAATCACCACTTCAAGCCGCATTTCCGTGAAATGGGTAAAACTACGATGCCAGCCATCACCGTCGCGAGCGGCGTGTTCCATGAGCCGATCGGCTAAGACCAAGGTAAGGTCTCCAGCCATCATTGCGGCAGATGTGCCGAAGTGCGTGGAATTTCCTTTCCAATGGTTTTTCTCGTGGGCATCTGCAAAAGCAAGGTGAGGAGTACGTCTCCCTCGTCGAGTAGTCGACCCATCCATAATGTCATCGTGTACGAGAGCGCAGAGATGCACGAGTTCTAATGCTGTTCCAACTTCGAGAATAATGTCGGTTTCTGAGCCTGATGCTGCTGTGTATCCCCAGAACATAAAAATGGGGCGAATCCGTTTTCCACCAGCTTTGATAAGCCCGCGTAGCTCTTCAAAGATCAGAGCAAAGGCAGGGTCGGGGGGAGTTTGCTTTTCGAGTTGATCGAGTGCGTTTAAAACGTTTTGACTAACGGCGTTTGCGAACTCGGGGTGCAGGGGATCCATTTGAATGGACGCTCCATGTGTGAGAAGGGAAAATTGCCGCGGGAAAGACTTTGTCCTGATCTTTACTGTCGGGGTGGTTGTTGGGATGTCCGACCGCCTTGCTCTTACGAGCGTACTCACCTCTGGGTCTGTGTACCGATTTTTTGTTCTTGGCGACGAATAGATTAGTACGGTTTAGTTTTTAAAGTTGCTTTTCGTGGAGACTTGTGAAGAGACTGAGAAAAGCTTGGAAGAAGGTTGTTGGGAAGTTGAGGGAAGGTCATCGAGAGCTTGTTGGGGCATTGTGCTCTGTTCCTTTCCTGCATTCTTTCAGAATGACGGGAGATACTGAGGAAGGCATGCCTTGGTGAAGATACTCACAAGGGTTATGGCGACGAATTGGGAAATGGTCAGGAAGGAAGAGGAACATACGCAGTGAGAAGCAGTGAATGCAGACAAGACTGAGTACTATTTGTTTTGATCAGAATAGCTCTCAAGATAATCCGTACTCGATGTCGACTTTGTTTAGACTTTCTCCAAAGCTATTTTGTAGAAGCGTTAAATGCGGAGATTAGATATCGTGAGGTGTTAGAGTAGGCAGCGGAGCGGGCCAGCTGATGTTGATTTTCTGTTGCGATCATTTCGCGGTCATGTCGCCAGGACGCGCCGTAAGAACAAGGTTTCTCTCACGGCGTCAACAGCATTTGGGTCCCGACAATTGAGAGGCAATACTCTACTTGTTGTCATAGAGGACGTTTTATGGATTCTGTGAAGAAAAAACGCAGGATGAGCGAGGACCACAAGGCGGCAATTGCCGCGGGACGTGCTGAAGGCGCGGTTGTGCGACGGTATCTTGAGACTTTGGAAGCTCGGAAACAACCGGGTCGGAGAGTGTCGAGAGACCAATTGCAGCGCCGTCTTAAAGAGACGATTGAAACTATTGAAGATGAAGGGAATCCGCTTGCAAAACTTGAGCTGATTCAACAGCGGATTGATCTTGAGAATCGTCTTGAGGCAGCGGAAGCAGAGGACAGTAACGAGCGGGCAGAAGAAGAGTTCGTGGAAGTTGCGAAGAGCTTTGCGGAGCGTAAAGGTATTACATATACGGCTTTTCGGGCAATGGGAGTGCCGGCTGCAGTAATGAAGGCCGCAGGTATTCCTCAGGAGCGGAACAGGAATGTTCCTGTTGGTTGAGGTTGTGTAGAGAACACTGATTAATATCCTGGTTACTGTGTGTTTCTCCCCTTTTTTCGTTCGATGTCTGATGATCCGTGCGCTATGAGCGAGAGAACAGACGCGGTGTGATTGAATTGTCTTTTTCCCGCGTGGTTCCTAGGTGATTTCCTTTGGCTAAGGTCAGTACCGACCGTATTTATGTCTGTTTTTCCTTTTTTGCACTCAGTGCGGTCGGTACTTTTTTGCGAGCACGTGTCTTTTGACTTTCCAGCAACCTATATTGCTGTATTTTCTATCCGAGATTCTCTTTGAGGGAATCTCGTGACATACTGTCTCTCGCTGTGTTTTTTTAGATCTGACTTGTTGTTTGTCCTAGTTTTTCAATCAGAAAAGACCGGAGTTTTATCGCAGTAATAATTTCATGCACTGATCCTACGGCGTGTGCTCTCTCAATAGTGTGAATAGCATCGAACTCATTCGCTATCTGTCCGAGTTGTTCGGCATGGACTCGGATGAAAGCCTCATCAAACTCAGTTTGAAGACGGGCTATGGCAGTGCTATCTGTTGCGTTTGAAATCTGTTGTTGTAGCGCACTTATCTCTTTATCTTTTTCAGTTTGCATGCGTACTTTTTTAGCGAAGACAACTGCTGCAGCAGGAGCACCTCCGATTACCGAAGCTTTTGCGCCTTCAAGTGCCACGACTGTCATGTTGTCATTGAGTGTGCCCGAGAAAACAACGAAGGCACCTCCGTGATAACGAGAGAGCACACAAAAAACAATAGGTCCTTTGAAATTGACAACTGCTCGACCGATTTCCGCGCCATATTCAAGCTGGAGTTTTCGTAAGGACTCTGGAGAACCGTCGAAACCTGAGAGATTTGCCAAAATAACCACGGGACGGTTTCCTGAAACCGCGTTGAGCGCGCGAGCGATTTTTCTTGATGATTGTGGGAAAAGAGTGCCCGATGTCCAAGCATCCGGCCCATCTGCAGGGATCAGTCCCTGGCGGGGGAGGGGCCTTGATTCCATACCGAGTAAGGACATGGGAATGCCGCCGACATGGGCATCCCAGACAACGGCGGTTTCTCCTCCTTGGGCAAGACCAAACCATCGTTCGAGAGGCTGGAGATCTTGGTCTATGACCGCACGCATGACCGTTCTGATATCGAAGGGTTTTTTGCGTCCGGGATTCGTGTCCTCATGGAAAATGTCTCCCACCGTCTGAAAACCCTCGGTAGGGTGGGGAAAACGGGAAATGTCACGAATTGCGAGGTCGGTGGTGACGGCGCGACGCGGGAACCGCTCTCCCGGCTTTATATAGGAGTGTTCGTAGTACTGGAGGAGTATTTTGCAGCTATGCCGTAAATCTTTTGCCCAGTACTGGGCTTGCCCGTTTGGCCCCATGACACGCTCGAAGCCGCCAATCCCGAGGTTGTCCTCGGCGGAGACCCCACCGGAATAGTCCAGTGCTTGTTTTCCGGTAAGGACCATTGCAGATTCGGGCATCATGATGAGGATGCCTTTTGTGTGCGTCAGCATCGTGGCTTCCGCGTTCCAATAGGGCTGCGCGCCGACATTGACGCCGCATACCACCACGTTGATTTCTCCGCCTTTTTGTGTGAACTCGACAATGCGGCGCAGGACTCGTCCGATCCAGTCCATATTTTCTGTGCCGCTTTCCATGGAGATGCGGGCACCGGAAGATGTGGCAAACCATTCGACAGGCAGGCGTTTTTTCTCTGCGAGTGAGAGAGCAGCGATAATGCGACGGCACTCTTCTTCTGCAAGGGATCCGAGGCCACGTGAGGGGTCGGACAAGAGGATGACCCGCTCCATCCCCTCTGGATACTTTTCAGTATGGTTTTGGACTATTCCCAGAACGATATTGGCTTTGTTCTGGCCAGGGGGTCGGCGTACGGGAACAAGCTGGTCATCATAATTGTATGGCTTCGTGTTTGCCGCATCTTTGCTGGGTTCGAGGTCGTATTCGACGAAGCTGCCGCCGGGGATGCCGTTGCCACTCGTGGAGGGAGCCAGGATTTCTACTGTTTCATACGGGTAATGCAAACCCCGGCGTCGCATTTTCACAACTTTTTGTGTGTACTCGGTTAGCGGTACCAAAGGGGTCGTAGGTGGGTCTTGCACCTTGAGTGTAAACCCCGTTCCCGTTGGGTTCGACATGTGCAGGACGAGCGGGCGCAGTCTTCCTGTGCGTGGACTGCGCATTTGCACTTGGACGACTGCAGCCTCGAGTCCAGTCCCTTCGGTTGCTCCTGCCAATTTTTGGGCGATCCGTTGGATTTCTGCTGATGAGTAACGCAGGGGCGGACGGACCGAGAGCATGACGCGATTCCAGACCATGCGGTCTCGTTCCGGATGGCGTGTACGAGCCGACCGAATAGTGCTGAACGCATCGAGGAGCACGTGTTCGAGTTCGGGAACGGCCAGCAGTGTGCCGTTCTTGTCCCGCACTTCTGTAAGATCATGTACTTCGGCAAGGGCGAAGAAACGCTCATCTTTTGGGTTTTCTTTGGCTTTCCCGCGGAATAACGCGACGACATTTCCGGGAACGGGCAGGCGTTCGATGTCGAAGTTGGCGAGACGCCAGAGCCGTCGTCGTTCTGCGATCGCCGGATGCATGCCTCGAACAAGCCGATCCTCGATAAACTGGTTTTTTGCCTGCTGGAGGGGAGGCAACGGGTCCTTTTGCTGTTTTTGTGGCAGGGTCTCTTGTGTTGGGCTGTCGCCATTTTTGTCTGGGTTTTTGTGTGCAAGTGTGGTGGTGGCCTCTTGCGTAGGACGAAAGGTGAAGTACTGTTCTTCTCCGGTGACTGATGGTGTGGAGGTTGCCGCCATGAAGGTTGCACGGCGGAGCCCTTTGGGAAGCTGTTGACTGTGCAAAAGGGCAAGTAGCCGTGTGGAAAGCTCTTTTTCCATGGGCAAAGAATCCCTGTACGACAGGTGAAAGTCTATTTCGGCAACATGATCAGGGGGGAGAGAAGCAGCCAGCCCAAGGATATTCTGCACGGCATGGTCGAGTTTTTTCTCTGTGGTGGCAAGAGTGAGAAGGGAGACGGTGAGGTCTTCTCCCTTTGGCCCGTTCCCGGACTCTACCCATTGGCTCACCGCAATGGGTCCAGCCTCGGTGTCCGGAAACCAGAATTCGCTGAAGTCGTGATCGGGGTAGTACCGCTTGGCCAGAATTTCCAGCAAAGTCTGACGTAGGGGGGTGGGCTCGCTCAGGACATGGTGTGTAAGTCGCGCGCGCAAAGGCAGTGGGCATTGGATGAGCGCTTTTAGGTTTTGCGCGCGTTCTGTGGCCTCTGAGGGATCGCGGATTGCCGCGATATGTTCGTCCATTTCCGCGTATACCTGCGAGCGTTTTTTGTCGAGAATGGGTTTATCGAAACAGGTGTAGCGGATTTCTCTGGCGATATCGGCAATTTCGGGGAATCTGCTTGTTGTACTTGAGGCGAGACGATCGAGTAAGTGCTCGAAATTCGCAGGAGTATCGAGGGTGTGCTGTCCAGCATATGCTTTGAGCTGTCGGTGTAAAATAGCTGTGATAACTGGAGCTTGACGTTCGATACGCTGGTGTGATTTGAAGAGGAGAAGCAGGGCTTCCTCGAGTTCTGGAGAGTGATCAAAAGATTCCACTCCATAGTGGGAAAGAGTCTGGAGTAGCTGGTCGAGAAAGGTGGAAGGGAGCCCTGTGCCGGCACTTTCAACCGCGCGGAGATAGAGCAGAAAATGCTCGGATGGGCTGCGTCGGTCTTCGTTTTCTCCGGGGAGCGCAACATCGGTTTCTCGTTCGCGGCGGCTGATAGAGCAAATGTCTGCAAAAATCTCGAGGATCGCTTTTTCTCGAGCGTCAGTCTGGTCCGTGTGGGCGATGCTCTCAAACGCGTCTGCTGCGGAGATATCGAAGCCCAGCATCTGAGACTGCAGGAGATCCATGCTATTTGTCTGGTTTCCCTGGTCTTTTTCTCTGTGAAAGAGCAGCCGGGTCTCGTCGTTTTCCATTCCTGAAGAGGGACGTTCTTCCGCGTCGATTTGTAGTAAGGGCGTTCCCGCGTCCACTTGCGTGTTCGAGGTGGCATGCACTGCCCTGATCTGTCCCGAGAAGGGCGCCGCCACAGCGGTTTCCATTTTCATGGATTCCAAAATGGCGATTGTTTCGCCCGCATGCACCTTGTCTCCTGGCGCGACAAGGATTCTGACGACAACAGAAGGGGCAAGTGCTCGTACTATACCGCCGTCGTCTCTGGAGACCCGATGTGGGACGCCATCTACTTCTATGAGATGGTCTGGTCCGTCAATCACGGAAATGACACGATGTGTCTGTCCGAAACAAGTAAGTCGCCGTTCAAATTTGTCTTGTTTGCGAATTTCGGCAGTGATAGAGGCGTTTTCCACCTGGACGCGGTACTGGTTTTTTTGCAGGCGGTCGACATGCACGCTGTATGTTCCGCCGTGCAGGCGGAACTCGATGTTGACACCGATTTCGTTGCGAACTTGGGGTCGGCCTCTGGCGGCTGTCGAGTAGAAGCGGGCTTGTTCGACCGCTGTTTCCGCGTCGTAAGCCTCTATGGCTGCTTGGACGAGAGCTATTTCGGCGTGCTTTCGATTTATGTGGGCTCCGGTGGCTGTGAGGCGGTTCAGCCAATCGATGTCTACTGTGCTCGCTTTGACCTCAGGTTGTTGCAGGAGAGAAAGCAGAAAGGCCTTGTTCGTTGTGCCGCCTTTTACGACAATTGTGCACTGGGCGAGGGCCCGTTCGAGTCTGGCAAGTGCTTCTTGTCGGTTCTGCCCCCAGACAATGATCTTGGCGATCATGGAGTCGAACTCTGCCGGGATGCTGTCGCCCTCTCGTACTCCTGTGTCGACACGGATGCCCGGTCCTGTGGGCAGTCGGAATGCCGCGATTTTTCCGGGGGCCGGAGCGAAGTCGCGTTCGGGATCTTCGGCATTAAGCCGTGCTTCTATGGCATGACCAGTCGTAGGAGGGGGCGTGTCGTTGAGATGCCCTCCTTTTGCAACGTGCAATTGCAGTTTGACAAGGTCAAGTCCAGTGGTCACTTCAGTGACGGGATGCTCAACTTGTAAACGAGTGTTTACTTCCATGAAAGCGAGGCGGGAAGGGCGATTGTCTTTGGCGGGGAGGTAGAGGAACTCGACGGTTCCCGCGTTTTGGTAACCAACTGTCTGGCAGAGACGGAGCGCAGCAGTACGGGCGGCTTTTTCGTCTGCGGGATCAAGGACTACCGAAGCCGATTCCTCGATCACCTTTTGATTTCGCCGTTGGATAGTGCAGTCGCGTATGCCGACTATTTGCACAGTTCCGTGATTATCGGCGATGACTTGTACTTCAATATGGCGAGCCCTTGGAAGGAGCTCCTCTATAAAGACAGTGGGATCGCCGAAACTCGCTTTCGCTTCTTCTTGGGCGCGTGTGAACGCAGAAGAGAGGCCACTGGGTTCGGTTACCTTTCGGATGCCGCGTCCACCGCCTCCTGAGGCTGCTTTGATGAGAAGGGGATAGCCGATTTCGTCGGCATGGGTTTCGGCGGCTGCAACTGATGGAACAGGCCCTCCGCTCCAGCGCGCGACAGGAACTTTGGCACTTTCTGCAAGGTGCTTGGCGGTAATCTTATTCCCGAGTTCGCGCATCACATCGGGTGGTGGGCCAATGAAAACTATGCCGAGATTTTGGCAGAGTTCCGCGAATTCTGCCTGTTCGGCCACGAAACCCCAGCCAACCCAGACGGCGTCCGCGCGGACCTGTGTCAGGGCTTGCCGTAGCAGGTTGTAATCAAGGTAGGCGCTTTGTGTTTCGCCCTGTTCTGTCGTGCGCGTCGCGGGGCCGAGACAGTAAGACTCATGGGCCTCGCGCGTAAAGCAGGCATCTCTGTCTGCTGTTGTGTACAGGGCAATGGTCGTAAGAGGAGACGTATGCTCTCGATTATGTTCCTCGACAGCGTGGATGAATCGCATCGCGGCTTCACCGCGGTTCACGATTGCGACACGAGAAAACTTTCGCTGCATCCGTTTCTTCCGGGAGGTTTCGGCAGGTGTCATGAGTTCGTCTGAATATTCTGTTTTGGCAATGCGTAAAAATCAGTTAAAGCGTGGGAAGAGAGCAGCATAAAAGTAAATTTTCACCTTATGAGTGTCGGCCAGATGATGTCTGACCAAGGAAAAAAATACAGTTTCCACGCGGTGTGTGCTTCTGTTGGACCGGTTCGCTGGAAAACAGGTTACGTATATGTGACAGGAAGAGTTTGGCGAATTCGGATTTGCCACTTGCGACCGGCTCTGTTGGTCGCAAGTTTTCTGAAAGAACAGGGGAAAAGGACGGGGGACTTATGCGTGGAGTATCAGCCGGCGTTTCGGTCGAGCGCATGAATCATCTGGCTGGGAAAAGCACGAACAAGACGTTCTGTCACTTTTTCCAGGGCATCCTGGTCGCGACTGTCAAGCGTGACTTTCACCTGGTAATCGGGGTGAGAGAGGAGTGGGTAGGACCCGATGGCGACCACACCGTTGTATTCATGCGCGAGTTTCGTGAGAATAGCAGCGAGTTCCCCCTCTCCAATCTTAAAATAGGCGATATTTGTGATGATCGGCACGCTATCGATGGTCGCAACGATCATATCGGCTTGGCGTTGAAAAATATCGGGGATGCCCGGAAGAATATAAACGTTTTCGACTGTGTAGAGAGGCCAGGTTGTTCCTGTATGGATCAGCTGGCAATTTGACGGGATAGACGCCATTTTTCGCCAGGCTTTGCCTTTTGGTCCGGTCCCAAAATAGGACTCGATCACGGTGACGAGCTCGGCTCGTTCTTCCATGTCGACATCGAAGGCTGCGGCAATTCCTGCCATTGTGACATCGTCATGAGTTGGGCCGATGCCTCCCGAAGTAAAGCAATAATCTCGGCGCTTGCGGCAGAGGTTGACAGTTTCAACAATTGCATCTATGTCATCGCTCACCACATGGGTCTCGTTCAGGTCAATGCCACTACGGCGTAAGAGCGAGATGAGATATGGCCCATTTGCATCTTGGATCTTGCCGGACAACAATTCGTTGCCGATGAGCACGATCCCAGCAGTGGGCGGTTTGGTGAATGGTCCGTCCTGCCCCACAGTGTTCTCCTGCCCCTATGGTCTCATTTTGTGTTGTGCATCGGGTGTCGTGCAATGAAGCCTTTTGGCGATTATTGTCGATTATTACCGGAGATGACAAAGGCTTGAGGTTTTTTTGGCGGAGATGTTGGCGTATTGCTTCTTTTGGGTAGTGGATGAGCGGCGAATTTTTGGGTGTGAGTCTTCGCGCGTGTTTTTTAGGTTTTCTTTGCGGGTGGGGGTTCGATGAAGGCAACGGAGATATCGGCGCCCCCATCAAAAGGAGAGGCGCTGATCCGTCCGCCCTGAAGAGAAGGCTTGGCTTTGCTGATTTTACCGCCGTGCGTGTGTACCGCCCTGATTGTCGCGTCGAGATTTGGGGTGGAAAAGGCCAATCCCCAGATACGGGGAGGCTGTTGGCCACGCATTTCTACAACTTCGAGGATTGTTTCGCCTGCTCGAAAGAAGGCGGCGGGCAGGCCGCGCACTTCAGTGCGTCGTTTGCAGGGAACTTTCACAAAACTTTCCATGCCGGCAACGAGCGCGTCAAGAGAGGGAACCACCACTACCACATGGTCGATGCCTGTGACCCCGTTCGGGTGAGAGGCGGAGACTGTGGGAGGGGGGGTTATTTGCGTGAAAGTGGGTGGTGCAACACTGGGGTCGAGGCGGATGGAAGTGTCTTCGTCTCCCTGAAAAGTCCAGGAAGACAAACCAAAAGGAGGGGTGTTGGAAAATGCCATATGCACCTGAACAGAACCGATTTGTAGGACTCCGGTTTCTGCAGTAGGGCTTGCATTCTCCAGCTTGAAAGCAAGTTGCTGGAATGATGCAATGGCTTTTTCTGTTGCCGGGACGTTCATTTGGAGACTGAGAAGAGCGCTCACAGACAAAGCTTACGCGCGAGGCTCTCCGAAGAGCTTTTTTAGCGGGAGATGAGAAGAGGTATGTGAGATTCCGCTTCGGAGAAGCTGCCGTGGTGACCGCGCAAGCGCGACTGTAAATTGTCGACTTTTGTTTGGAATATGCCGCTTGGAGCGTCGGTGAAGGCTGCGACCACATTTCCGATGCTGGGGAGGACGCGGGACTCGACAACTGGGCCGAACCATCCTTTTTGCAGAGCCTCCTGCTTGGATACCACCCATGCCTGGTCTGCAAGAAAATCACGCCAGGTTTCGAGAACAAAATCGCCGGCGTTTTTTAATGTGTAGACATGGCGCATGCGTGGTTCGCCTCCGAGCGAGCGCACTCCCTCTTGCAGAGCTTCTGTGGTATCGAAATCGATTTTTTTTTCTTCATCAATATTCATCATGCCGTGGTCCCCTGTCACCATAAGGAGAGTGTCCGAGGGTAACTGTGCGCGCATGTTCTGCACATGGTTGTCGACACGAGCGAGTTCTTCGAGCCAGGGATCTGACCCTACGCCTGAGACATGACCGATCCGGTCGAGAGAAGGGTGGTACGCATAGATAAAGCAACGGTCGTGCTCTGCCGCAGCTTTGGCTGCTTGTGTGGGGGCTTCTTCTGGCTGGGTCCAACCATGCGGGAGTGTGCCGCGTAGGGTTGCTTGCGTGAGACCACTTCCCTCATAAAGGGTATTTGTGCAGGAAATGACCGGAATTCCGGCCTCGGTAGCTTGCGCGAAAAGAGTCGGATGAGGTTGTATTTTTTGAGGGAAGAGCGCGTCAGTGATTGTCTTATTGGGAGAGGCCCCATATCGGGAGAAGCGCACCAGGTTGATGATCTCTCCTGTTGCTTGCCAGTTGATGGTGTAACCGACGAGGCCGTGGCGTCCTGGGGTAAGTCCTGTGCCAATGGACGCGAGGCTTGTGACTGTTGTTGAGGGAAAGCAGGTGCGAATAACAGAACTGTTTTCTGCCTGGAGGAGTTCACGCAAGGTTGGAGCGGTATCTCCATAGTCGCGTATGGCAGTGGCGCCAAGCCCGTCGATCAAGTACAAGCAGACGCGTCGGACGTGTTCCACGCGTTCTCTCAAGCCTAATGGGTCTGGCCAATTGTCAAGTAAGAGTGCGAGTCCTGAAGGGACAATCTCAGCAAGCGTTCCGTATCCGTAGGGCGGGATCGAAGGTGCGGGAAAAGGTGATCTGACACTCATCGGTGCAGAGTACCGTACTTGTGAACGAAGGAACGCGTTCGCGTGTTTACTTTTTGTGTAGCACGCAAAGATTTGTGCATATTGCCTTTCTTTAGGAGCTTTTTGTGTGCTGTCTATTCGACAGGGTATTTGTGGCAAGCAAATGATGCTTGGTGAAGGCGACGACGTAAAAGCCGTGCCCGAGAACGCCTGTGAGAGTAAAAGTTTGTGTTTTTGAGGAGTGTGTGATGCTTGTCGGGATTTTGGGAGGAACAGGTCCAGCGGGAAAAGGTGTGGGATATCGCTGTGCTTTAGCAGGACATGACGTGTTTTTAGGATCACGTGATATCGAGCGTGCAGAAAAAAGTGCGGAAGAACTTTCTCACAGTGTGCTGGTCGGAACGATATCTGGCGCTCGCAATGAGGACGTCGTAGGGAAAGCCGACCTGATTGTGCTGGCGGTACCCTGGCAGGGGGCGGTGACGACGGCAGAAGGCTTTGAGCCGCAATTACGGGGAAAAGTTCTTGTTTCCATGGTGAATGCCATCGCGTTTCATGGGGGGAGGCCTGAACCGCTTTTGCCTGCCTCAGGTTCTATTGCGGTGCGTCTGCAATCCCGCCTTCCTGAAGTGCGGGTCATCGCTGCGATGCACCATCTTCCTGCCCGAGTGATGCTCGATAGCTCTGCTGTTCCTGATTTTGATGTGCTCATTGCCGGAGACGATGACTCCGCGATAAAAATAGTGAAAGAACTGGTGAATTCAGTAGCGGGATTGCGTGCCGTAGAGGCCGGTCAGTTGCAGAATGCCACTGCCCTTGAAGCGCTGACCCCTGTGTTGATCGACATCAACATGCGTTATAAAGCGCGTAGTGGTGTGCGTATCACTGGTTTGGAACTCTGAGCGAGTTTTAAAGAGAAAAATGTTCTTCTCGCCGCAAGGCGAGAAGAACGCGAACCATGCACTGCATGGTTTTTCCCGGCCTGAAGGTAGCTGGTGCCGTCGTTTTTCTCAGGATTTATGGCTGCGTGTTGGGTTGCTGCTGTCGCGACCGGATAGAGCCTTGCAAAATGCATTTTTCATTATGTGTGGGACAGATCGTCGCGTGGGTTTTGCGCAGGGGGTCCTCGAAAGTTTTAGACCGGAGACCATGCCGGCGTTGAGTCATCACTTGCGGAAGTTGTTGGCCAGGTGTGCATGTTTTCCGGGAGGACCAAAGACGTGAGGGAGATCGGAGTGAGGAAACCGCGAATGGCGCGGTTTCCTGCCGGGCTCGCAACGGCCCAGGTGGGCGCACAGGAGAGGAGAGAAGTTGGAATGAGGGTTTGGTGGGAATGTGCAATGTCGCAGAGACGGGCCGCGAGGTTCACGTCACGTCCGACATAATCATCACCGTCGAGCATGAGCACCTCGCCCTTTGTGACGCCACTCCGAATCGGCAAGGGTGCGTTTGATTTGACCATGTGCCATTCAATTTCCAGCACAGCAGAAATCAATGACATGGTGTCGAGTCCAATGAGCATTGCACCGTCACCCAACCATTTGGCGATCCGCACCGTTCGGCGGGAGGCTATGGCACGCAGGAGTGTCCGGAATGCGGCGAGAACTTCGAGCGCAGCCTCGTCGCCTTCGACTTCGGTGTAGGTCGTGAATCCTGAGACATCAACGAATGCTAAATTTCTTGTCGAGCGCACGCTGTCATATTGCCACTTTCTCAGCTTTTTTCTAAGAGGTTTGTCGAGCGTTTCGGGCAAGTGACTGAGATATACTGAAAATTACAGAGTTTCCTTGTTCTCTGAGCGTTGTATGGGGAATGAAAGTCACACATGAAAACTCTGTGCGGCAAACTTTTTCCGCAAGTGGTTGGCAGGACTTCTCTTCCCAACTTTTGTCTGCCTACCTGCTTTAGTAGGCCTTTGCGATGTAGGCGATAAGGTCATTTTCAGGAGTGAGCTCTACAGGAACTTGTCCCTCTGGGTGGACAAGGCAGCGGACACTGTACGCTTTTTCTGCAAGTTTGGTTTCTCCTGCAGAACCGATTGCCGACCAAGGAGCACGGAAGAAGCCCCGTCCTTCAATTTCCCCGATTTCTTTCACGTTATGGGTGTTTGCTTCGCGTCGTGCAAGTGCCTGTTCGTAGAGAGCCGTGTGGATTTGAGGAAGTATTTCCACTACGGCCTGTCCAGCCCCGGCCAGGGGAATAGTCTGTTTTTCTTGCCCTTCATGTTTCTGGTCGCGGCGGACGAAAGTCACGACTCCTTGCTTGAGGTCGCGTGGCCCTAGCTCAAAGCGAACAGGGACTCCTTTGAGTTCCCATTGCACGGCGCGTCTCCCAAAGGGAGTGTGTGTGTCGCTATCGAGTTGGGCACGTATTCCCGCTGCTTTGAGTTCTTCTGTGAGGGCGGCAGACTCTGGCACTGTTTCTGGGCGAATTGCCAGGACGACTGCTTGTACAGGGGCGACCGCAGGAGGCAATCGCAGGCCATAGTCATCGCCGTGCGTCATAATGAGACCCCCAATGACTCGCGTTGAGACGCCCCAGGAGGTTGTGTGACAGAGGCGACGCTCGTTTTCTGGCGTGGCGAAGTCGATCTGAAAAGCCTCAGAGAAATTCGTACCGAGGTAATGGCTGGTCCCCATTTGCAGGGCTTTTGTGTCGCGCATCATGCCTTCGAGCGTGAAAGTCGCGTCGGCACCTGGGAAGCGTTCTCGTTCTGTTTTCTGGCCGAGGACTGTCGGGATAGCCAGTACTTTGCGCATGAGGTCGTCATAGACGTTGTGCATGCGCAGCGTCTCCTCTACCGCTTCCTCTTTTGTGGCGTGTGCGGTATGACCTTCTTGCCAAAGGAACTCGCTCGTGCGGAGAAAGAGCCGTGGGCGCATTTCCCAACGTACAACGTTTGCCCACTGGTTGAGGAGAAGGGGAAGGTCGCGGTGGCTTTGGATCCAGCGCGACATTGCGTCGCCTATCACTGTCTCTGAAGTAGGTCGGACAACAAGCGGCTCGCCGAGTTTATTTCCTCCTCCATGCGTGACGACAGCAACTTCTGGGCTAAATCCTTCGACGTGTTTTGCTTCTTTTTGAAGAAAGGAGTTGGGAATGAGAAGAGGGAAATACACGTTGGAGTGGCCAGTATCTTTGATACGTTGATCGAGTTCGTTTTGGATGCTTTCCCAGATGGCATAGCCCCATGGCTTGATGATCATCGTGCCGCGTGCAGGACCGTTTTCTGCCATTTCTGCTTTTGCGATGACCTCTTGGTACCACTGAGGGAAGTCATTTGTTTGGAGTGTAAGAACGGGTTTTTGGGACATGGGGTGTTCAGTCTCGTGAGGGTTTTTTCTGGCTTTTCTTTAGGGTGACCTTAGGACGACCTTGTGACACTTGGATGGCATCTCTGCGGCGTAAGCGGTTCGAAGGCGGTTGCATTCGAAGGCGGTTGCAACGGAAGTGTGAACGGGATCTTGCGGCGAAAAGCGTTTTTTATTAGTTTTTCGGCTCACTTTGAGGATATGCGCCACTATTCATATAAATGATAGTGTACGAAAATTTCTTTTGTGTGGAATCTATTTTGGTGAGGGAAAAAAGACGCTTCGGCGCAATCTTTCTCCTCTGTTTGTGTGAGCAAACTGTCTTGCGCGGGAAAAAGTTCGATTTTTATTCATGCTTGGAACAACTAAGGGTCACGTGCTGAATGTAGCTTTTCAAGTATGAGGCTACGACAACATATCAGTGACGATGCCAGTTCCGGCGATGACAACGCTACAACTGCATCTCAAGTTTTTCCTTCTTCTCTCTCCTCTCGCGCAAAGTGGGCGCGCCGCCGTCGTTTTACGGCGTTGACCTGTGCTGCTGCGCTGTTCCTCGCTGCCTGTGGTGATGACGATGACGCGGAAAATGGTACAGGGAGTGACGGTAACCTGAGTAACGGGTTTGGGTCGATTAACATTTCTGGGTCCTCTACGGTGGAACCTATTTCCTCCTTGGTGGCTGAGGGCTTCCAAGGACAAGTTGAGAATTTGGCGATTGCCGTGAATGGGCCGGGAACCGGCGATGGTTTCGAGGTTTTCTGCAATGGTGAAACCGATATCTCGGACGCTTCCCGTCCTATCAAGGATGCTGAAAAAGAAGCCTGTGAGAAAAATGGCGTCAGCTATGTTGAGCTCAAGGTTGGTATAGACGGGATTAGCGTGCTTACCTCCCCGGAGAATGACGCTGTCTCCTGCTTGGGCTACGAAGATCTCTACGCGCTGACCAGCATGGAAGCTACAGGCATGAAAAACTGGTCCGAGGCGCAGGATCTGGCGGAAGAGCTGGGTTCCCGTCACACTCCTTACCCCGACGCCAAGTTGTTCATTACGGGACCAGGCGAAGAGTCAGGGACCTTTGATACTTTTGTAGAGTTTGTCATAGAAGACTTTGCGGAAGACCGGGGTCAGGAAGCCATTACTCGCCCTGACTACGAGGCCCTTCCCAATGACAATGTCATTATACAGGGGGTTGCGAATGAGACGACTTCTCTTGGTTGGGTGGGTTTCGCGTTCTTTTCGGAGAACAAAGAGTCTGTGAAGGCAATTGAGGTCGATGGTGGAGATGGCATCTGTGTCGCGCCAACTCCTGCCACGATTTCTGCTGGGACTTATCCCTTGTCCCGCCCTCTTTTCATCTATGTCAACACCGACAAGGCGGCAAAGAATGAAACTCTTACCCAGTTCGTCGACTACTACCTGAGCGACGAGGGTATCGCGAATGTCACGAACGCAGGTTATGTGATGCTCGAAGACAGTGCCTTGAATGAGACACGGACTGTATGGGAAAGCCGTTGACGGCTTCCTGAAAAGAAGAAAGGTATTTGCATGGACGACTCTTCGTCGTCATCCATGCCCGGTGTACTGACGGTCACCGATTTTATCGGTGACCGTCGACGCCTGCGACAGGACAAAACAGTGCGCGGTCTTTTCTTGGGCGCGTCTGTTCTGTCTTTGGGGATCAGCGCTCTTATCGTGATCTCTCTTGCGGGAGAGGCTCTGACTTTTCTTCGCCAGATCGAACTGTCGCAGCTCACCGATATTGGGTGGTTTCCGCGTCGTGGGATGTTCGATGTGCCAACTCTTTTAGCGGGCACGTTCCTTGTCACCGGGCTCGCTATGTTTGTTGCCATCCCTCTTGGTTTGGGGTCGGCGGTATATCTCAGCGAATATGCATCTCCCCGAGTGCGTACCGTGGTCAAGCCGGCTTTGGAAGTGCTGGCCGGTATCCCCAGTGTGGTTTTGGGTTTTTTCGCGTTTACGGTTCTCACTCCCGGACTGATACAGCGGATTTGGTCTGATGCCGGAGCGTTCAGCCTCTTGTCGGCTGCGCTCGGGATTGGCCTGCTTGCCATACCTCTGGTGGCTTCTGTTTCTGAGGATGCCCTGCACTCTGTGCCAGATTCATTACGGGAAGCCTCCTACGGGATTGGGGCAAGCAAATTTACGACAGTGACTCGAGTAGTGATACCGGCTGCAGTGTCAGGAATTGTGGGCTCCTGCATCGTGGCAGGTTCTCGTGCTTTGGGTGAGACCATGGTGGTTGCTCTGGCCGCAGGCGGTTCAGGTGGGCACCTCTTCACTACTGACGTTTTTAATTCAGGTTTGACGATGACCGCTGCGATGGCGTCGCTTGCCACTGGAACCGACGCGGTGAAGGGTTCTGCTGCAGCCTTCCAAAGCCTGTTTTTCGTGGGTTTTTTGCTCTTTGTGATGACCTTTGTTGTGAACCTGATTGCGGACAGGTTCGTGCGTCGAGTGCGGCAAAGGTATTGAGATGGTGTGGAGCGTCCTGGAAGGAACGGATAGCGTGATCCCGGGAAGAGACCTCTGATGGCAGAATCCTATTCAGTGCCTAGGCCGGATGTCCCGATGCCACAAACAAGAGAAAGCAAGGCGCGTACAGCTCTTACGAGAGTGGGCTTTGACTTCAAAGGCCACGGCTTCAGGGGCTTGCTTTCTGCTTCGGTTGGTCTTTCGCTTTTTGCACTTTTCTTCCTGCTCTACGGTGTGACCAGTGACGGTATTCCCGTACTCGCCGAGCGCGGATGGGATTTTCTTTCGTCTCCTCTTTCCGCCGATCCCAGTCGAACCGGCGTATGGCAGGGCCTGAAGGGGACCATACAGCTTGTCGTTTTCATTTTGGTATTTGCGGTTCCTGTAGGAATGGCCTCTGCGGTCTATCTTGAGGAATACGCTGAAGATACTTGGTTTACTCGCTTTGTATCTCTCAATATTCGGAACCTGGCTGGTGTGCCGTCAGTGGTCTACGGGATTTTGGGGCTTTCTGTTTTTGTGAAATTCCTTGGTGATTTCACAGGAGGAAGAAGCGTCATATCGGCAGGGTTCACCTTGTCGATTCTTGTGCTCCCGCTTGTCATTATTGCTGCGATGGAGGCTTTGCGTGCTGTGCCACAAAGCCATCGCGAAGGAGCGTTTGGGCTTGGTGCCACGCGCTGGGAAGTGATCCGTCACCAGGTGATCCCCTACGCGATGCCGGGAATTGCCACCGGAATTGTCTTGTCGGTGCTGCGGGCATTGGGAGAGACTGCTCCGCTTATTTTGGTTGGTGCAGTAAGTGGTTTCTTTACCACGGGTGACCAGAACGTTGTTGAGGATTTGCAAGGACCCTTTACTGCTCTCCCCATGCTTATCTTTAGTTGGGCCCGACAGCCGAAAGCTGAGTTCGAGGAGCTTACTTCCGCGGTTATCGTAGTAACGCTCTTTGTACTTCTTCTCTCAACACTGGCTGCAGTTTTGGTGCGTAACCGATTCGAGAAGAGGAGGCAAGGGTGATAACGAACTCCCCTGTTGCTGAGCTTGACGTTATTGAACACGCGGGTCTTTCTGCTTTACCCCAGCCGAACCCTGTTGTGTTTGAGATAGGTAACTTATCTGTTTTTTATGGTGATGCGCTCGCGGTCAAGGACGTGACCATGAACGTTCGCGAGCATCAGATTACCGCTTTCATCGGCCCGTCTGGCTGCGGGAAGAGTACGGTTTTGCGTTGTTTAAATCGTATGAATGATCTGATCGATGGGGCACGCGTACAAGGTATGGTCTCCTACCATAATGTTGACTTGTACGATCCTGCGGTGCAGGCAGTTGAAGTCCGTCGACGTATTGGTATGGTTTTTCAGAAGCCCAATCCGTTCCCGAAGTCAGTTTTTGAGAATATTGCCTTTGGTCCAAGACTGAACGGCATCAAGAAAAAGAGCGACTTGTCCGGCATCGTCGAGCAGGCGTTACGCAAAGCTGTGCTTTGGGATGAAGTAAAAGATCGCCTGAAAGACTCTGCTTTTGGTCTTTCCGGTGGGCAGCAACAGCGCCTCTGCATTGCGAGGGCACTTGCTGTTGAACCCGATGTGCTTTTAATGGATGAGCCATGTTCTGCGCTCGACCCCATTGCCACAGGGCGGATTGAAGAACTTCTTCAAGAAATTGCGTCCACTTACACCATCGTTATTGTGACGCACAACATGGGGCAGGCACGACGCATTAGCGAACAGACCGCCTTTTTTCTTACCCGTCTTGACGAGGTATCAGACTCGCGTTACGGGGTGCTGGTGGAGTACGATAACACAGAAAAAGTGTTTACTGACCCATCAGATAAACGCACGTTACAGTATATAATGGGTCAAGTGGGGTGAATGGAGAAGAGGTAGACTCTCTTTTTCCTCTGTCTTTTCGCTGTGTTGCACTCGGAGTATTGCCGGTTGCTCTGATGCGATGCGACTCTTCTTGAGAACCGTGATCTTCTCGGGAGAGCTTGCTTGTGATAGGGCAGGTTTGTGAATTTCGTGGTCTCTTGCCGGGAAGAGGCCGGTAGCATGTGCAAGATGGCTTTGGGTGGACAATCCGTCGATATTGCTTGATAATACTGGGGCGACACTGGTAAAAGGCCTATGCGCGCAAGAGACAGACGTGCAGAATTGGTGGTGTGGCGGTCGGAGCAGCTGCTGCACTCTGCATATGAAAATAGCTGTTTTCTTGTGCGAGAGCGGTCCCTTTTGAGAAGGTGCATTGCCTATCGTCGCCGTTTGTATGTGCGATTGGCAGTGCGGTGACACTTGCTCCCCTGTTGAATGGCTTTTGCAGAGAATGCCGGAAGATTTCACTCCCTCCAATACGCCTCTTGCGGAGCGCTTGCAGGCTGTTGATCGTGACCTGAAACACATGGCAGAAATTGTCGTTGTTGCTGTAGGGCGCGCGACAGAAGCCCTTCTGGCGAACGATGTGGATCGTGCACAAACCGTTATTGAGGAAGACGATATCCTCGACGCGTACTCTTTGGAATACGAACGTTCCTGCATGGATCTTCTCGTGTGCAGTCACTTGGATGAAATAGGCGTACGCTCAGTTGTTACTGCTTTGAAAATGAATAGCGAGATCGAACGCAGTGGTGATCTTGCTGTCAATATTTGCAAAGGTGTTGGGCGGATTCAGGGTGCGTACATTAACCGGCAAATCCGCAATTTTTTACGCCATATGGGCGAGGAAGCCGGGGTTCTCTTCTCCCAGGCCATCAAGTTTTATGTAGAGAGGGACGAGGCGAAGGCCGCGACGCTGACTGACCTCGATGATCGTCTCGATGATCTGCATGACCAATATATTGAAGTTGTTATTCGTACTGTTTCGCGGGGTGAACTCAACGCGCAACAGGGACTGCAACTGGCTGTACTCGGGCGATTCTATGAGCGTATCGGTGATCATGCGGTCAATATTGCGGAGGGAGTGAGGCACCTATTCCCGGAATCGGAGATTTCCAGGGAAAGAGAAAAGCGTTTCGTTCCTTCCAAGGAAAATAATATGAAACGGGTGCTCGCACGGCGTATTCCGGGAGTCGCAGTCATTGAAGCTGCACAACAAGAACGCCGGATTGATGCTATTCGTCGTGATTTTGTGGTGAATGTCAGCCATGAACTCAAAACGCCAGTCGGGGCAATTGCCTTGCTCGCAGAAACCTTGTATGACGAGGAAGACATTAAGGTCCGTCGCCGTTTGCTGCATCGGATTACTGACGAGGCGCATCGAGTCAGTGAGACGATTGATGACCTTATTGATCTCGGACGCTTGGAAGAAGAAAAACAACCGCGCCATGTGTCGGTTTTTGTCTACGACATTGTGTCGAGTGGCTTGAATCATGTGTATGCATTCGCTACTCAAAAGGAAGTCGAAATCCAGATCCAAGAGTTTCCTGCCGGTTTGAGTGTGAGAGGAGATGCCCGTCAATTAGGGCGCGCGCTCTCCAACCTTTTCGATAACGCAGTCAAATACTCAGATCCTGGACATATTGTGACGGTGGGCGCGAAACAAGTAGGAGACAAGGTTGATATTCGGGTGCAAGATCAGGGAATCGGAATTCCCGCCCGCGACATAGAACGTATTTTTGAACGTTTCTACAGGGTCGACCGCGCGCGTAGTCGGGCGACCGGAGGTACGGGCCTTGGTCTTGCCATTGTGCGCCATGTGATGACAAATCACAATGGTCGGGTACTTGTGGAATCAAGTGAAGGAGAGGGATCTGCTTTCACGCTCCAGCTTCCAAGTGCCGGAGAACACGCGGAGACGCCCGAAAGACAAACGCGTCATAGTGAGTGAAACGTCAGAACTGGGAGGGAGAAAAGACTGTGGCCCAACGACATGCTATTACTGTTCTTGCAGTTGACGACGAAGAATCCTTTTTGGAAGCACTTGGTCTCGGGCTTGAACGCGAGGGGTTTGAAGTGCATGTCGCGAGAGACGGGGTGGAAGCTCTGGAGTCTTTTGCGAGAGTGGAACCAGACATCGTGCTACTTGATGTGATGTTACCGCGTTTGTCAGGAATTGACGTTTGTCAGGAATTGCGCAAAGAAACAAGCGTGCCGATCATCATGCTGAGCGCAAAAGGAGAGGAGATCGACGCGGTCGTGGGTCTTGAAGTAGGGGCCGATGATTACATCACGAAACCCTACCGTTTGCGGGAACTTGTCGCCCGTATTCGAGCTGCCTTGCGCCGCACGCGTGTGACAGGTGCTGAGTCTGGCGCGTCGCTGCACGCAGGTCTTCTCACATCTGGGGACATTTGTTTGGATCCAGATCGGTATGAGGTGACCGTGCGAGACGAAGCCCTCTCTTTGCCCTTGAAAGAGTTTGAACTCCTTAAAGTACTCATGGAGAACGTGGGTCATGTGCTGACACGGCAGCGTTTGATTGAATGTGTCTGGGGATTTGACTATGTAGGGGACACAAAAACCCTTGACGTACACATCAAGCGGTTGCGGTCTCGCGTCGAAAAAGACCCGGCCAACCCTGAGGCAATTATTACGATTCGCGGCTTGGGGTACAAGCTGGTCGACACATCCCTCAGTGGAACTCCTCGCAGAATAATGGGGCCTGTGGAGGAGAAGAAAGAACAGTTGGGCTTGTGAGCGGGCCTGAAGCAGAAAGAGTGACCGCGGGGCAAAAAAAGACGAAGAGCTTTTTTGCCCCGATACTTGTGTACTGCACGCCTGGGAAAACCTCTCCTGGCTCTTTTACCCAGAGGCATTCGCCTTGAGGTATTTCTCTCGCGACGTTTTCCCAGAGACGGAACTGATGCCCGACTCAGGGAGCATTCGCTGCGATATGTGCACTGATCGTATCGATGAGCAGTTCAGGCTGCTCCATAAAGAGAAGATGTCCTGAGTCCGGCGCTGTGACGAGCTGTGCTCCGGGAATTTGTTCAGAAAGTGCGCGTCCGTTGCTGTAAGTCAGCAATTGGTCGGTGTCCCCGTGGATGACAACAGTCGGTGTATTGGTGTTGGGCAGTTCGTTCCAGGGTTTGAACGCCATGAGCGCCTGCATCTGCCCCATGACACCTTTCATTTCCATCGGGTAATCTTTTTGTACTCCGATGAACCATTTCAGCTTCTCGGGGTTCTTTTCTGCAAAGTTGGGGCCGCAGAGGGCTTCCACCATGTTGCGCTGCATGCCTTCCATGTCTTCGGGATCCGGGGGCCGGCTCAAAATTTGCATGGCTTGGGGGCTGGGAGGGTCTACTTTTGGGCCGTCTTCGCTACCGGGTAGGACCATGCCCGGGGCAGTCGCCATCAACACAGCAGAGCGCAGGCGTGCCCGGCTCGTTATCATGAGATGCTGGGTGATCATGCCTCCCATTGAGAGTCCACCCAGGTTGAATGTGTCCCAGCCGAGCGTGTCCGCGATTGCGAGCACGTCTTCGCTCATATCGGCAATTGTCCATTGTGCGTCTTCGGGGATGACCGTGTCGCCTACTCCCCGATTGTCGAGCGTCACAACTTGGTGTCCGCGTTCTGCCAGCCCGTCGGCGACAAAGTCCCAGAGTTTGCCGATGAGGGCGAGTCCGTTGACGAGAATGACCGGCGCTCCTTCTCCCCTTACTTCGTATTTGACGCTGACGGCGTCTCGTTTCAAGATCGGCATGGCGAATTCTTCCCCCTGGTTTTTTGACTGGGCCGAGTTCTGTGCTGCCTTCGAGGCGCGGCTTGGCGCTCGGATTCTCGCTTCTTCAGGCTAGAGGGGGAGAGGATGTCTTGTCGAAGCTTGCATTTGCGCAATAGTGCGAAAGTCGGGGAGCGCAGAGAAAAGGCGTACCGGCCATAATTCTGGAGAAGCCAATTGCCGTCAGGTCTTGCCTGGCGAGTGCGGATATTTGCTTGCATGTTGCTTGGGCGTTTCCTTGCGTGGCAGGGAAAAAGCTTGCAGACGTGTCCTGCTCTTCGCTCCTTTTGAGAACTATCACCCTTGGTGGAGGGTGGGATGGGGCTGTCGGTCCAGGAGTTGTTGCAAAGTATGCTGCGGGCCGAGAGGTGCCCAGATCTTCTTGTACTGCTCAGCTGTTTCTGTGGGCAGTGCTTGCACTTTGAGTATTTCGCTGGCCAGAGCCACTTGAAGAAGGCCGAAACGGTGTTCTGATTTGTTCCAGATATCTACTGCGGCGAGGAGAGAGCTTTGCTTTTTTTCGGTTGTTGTTGCAAGCAGAGCCGTGATGAGGTGCTCGTTTGCTTGTATGGACGGGCGACGGATTTTCTTTGCGAGTTTTGCGTGTTCTCTCGCATGCGTGCGGGGGTCTTTTCCTGTTGCTGCCCTTGCTAAAACGAGGACGGGGAGAGTGCGGACGAGCAGGTCGATAGATCCGATTTTGCGGAAGCCCTCTGCTGCCTGTGTGAAAGCTATCTGCGCGGTTTCGAAATCTCGTTTGAGCAGAGCGGTTGTTCCATGCCACCAGGTTGTGAGGGATCGGTCAAAAGGAGTGGATTGTTGGCGCAGGGCGTTTTCGCTGCGTGCAAGTGCTGTGTTTGCTGCGCTGGTGTTATCGCGTGCTGTTGCTATTGCAGTGGCGGCTGCCCAGATAGGGCCCATTTCGTGATTTGGCAGGTTCCGTTTGACTTCTGCTGCGGTTGCGATCGCGATTTCCATTCGCGTCCACTCGCAGGAGAGAAAGGCCGCTATGGTCTCTGTGCGTACTATGCGGGGGATTATGTCGGTAAGGCCGCGATTGTCTACCCAGGTCTGCAGCTCTTGCAACGAAGTCAGCGCGTCCTGGAACTGATCTTGTGCAATTTGGGCAAGGCTAAGGGAGAGGAGCGGAGGAAAGTCCAAAAAGTCCTCTCCGAGTTCGCGCCAGTACTGTGTTGCCTGCACTGCTGTGCGAATGGAGTCGGGATGTAGGGTGACCGCTTCTACCATGGCCTGGTTCGCGAGAGAGGAAGCGATGCCGGCCTTGTCTTGTACTTTTCGTGCGGATGTGACTGCGAGAAGCGCTGCATTTCTTGCCTCTTGCACGTGTCCCAATGCCAAAAGGGTTTCGGCTTTCCCGCGTTCGGCGTCGATTCCCTGGCAAGACTCGAAAACGGTGAGAGATTTTTTGATTTTCCCGGTTCGTTGCAGAGAACGGGCCAATCCGAGTTTTCCTCGTTCTGTGTAACCGGGATCGAACTCACGCGTTGCTCTTTGAACGATGGCCTGGAAGATGCTGTAAGCATCGTTGTTCATGCCCAGGTAGAGCAGGGCTTCCGCCTTCACCGTCAAACATTTGTGCTGAAGTGTGAGGGATGGATGTAAGTTGAGTGCTTTATCCGAGAAATCCACTGCGATGGCAGGTCTTCCCTGATGAATCGCTGTTTCAGCAGCTTCAATCGCGAGTTCTACAACTGCATTGCTCCAGGGATGTTTCGTGTCGACGCCCGCGAGGGCGTGTGGCGCGATTTCTATTGGTGCCGCGTCCAATAGGGAGAGCAGGGTCGCAATGCGCCGGTGGAAGTCCTGCAGAATTGCCTCCGGCATGGCGGTTCTCACCATTTCGGGAAGCAGAGGATTGGCGAATGCCAGGGTGTTCCTCCTGGGGTTCTCGGTGTTTTCCTGGGTGCTTTCCAGGATGAGCTGGGCGTCATGTAGCTCTTGCAAAGGAAGGGCATCATCAGGGTCGAGGCCGGCCGCAAGCGCGCAAAAACGCGGACTTGCGCGACATCCGCTCATTGCTGCGACGCGCAGAAATGAGAGGGCATTGGGGGGAAGCCGTTCAATGCGCCAGAGCAGGAGAGAACTGAGGGTTGGGGCAGTTTCCAGCGTGAAATCGCCGGCATGCTTTGCAGCTTCTGCAAGTTCTTGTAAGAACAGGGGATTCCCCCCTGATCTCCCGGCGATTTGAGCGAGTCGTTTTTCGGTCGCTTGTCCTCTGGTGAGTTCATTGAGAAAGATGATGCTTTCGTCAAAGATGAGAGGTTCGATGGGCAGGACGATGGCATTGGTTTGTTCGAGGATCTGGTCGATCACCATATGATCGGGTCTGGTGGTAAGAAGAGTGAGGAGCGTTCTGTGCGCGCTTCGTCTTACCGTGTGGGCGATGATGGGGAGTAGCGCCTGGCGTGGGTCTTCTGTGGCGTCGAGGATCAGGATGGTGGTGCGAACCGCAGTTATTTGGGCGATAAGCTCGTCAAAAAGACGAAGAATTTCTCGGTGTTTTGCACCGCTGCGTACTGCTTCTGCGAGAACTGTGGCCTGAAAAGATGCCTTATTTTCCCGGATCGTGTGCGTGTGGCTGTTTACAAGGTCGCCTAAAGCAGCGTGAGGCTCTGGGATGTGCGTATCTGTCGGACAGAGCTGGAGCACGGCAGCGTCTTGTGCGTATGCCTCAATAAAATGAGTGAGGAGGTGGGTTTTCCCGATGCCTGCCTCGCCGACGAGCAAGACCGTGGCTGACTGTTGCGAGTGTGCCGTTTCTAGCGCACCTTCTAAGACGCGGAGTTCTGTCTGGCGGAAACGGAAATGGTCAGCGCTCGTCACATTCTTTAATTCTCGGTCATGACCCTGAGGTCCCTGCAATTCTGTTCGAAGCTGTGAAAAAAGAAGGCCTTGTTCTCACTGTCTTCCTGAGAAGCTATTTCCTGTCTGGCGGAAAACCCCTGCTTTTGACTTGTCTTCATCCGTCTTCATCCGTCTTGACGAGGCTTGACGAGGTAAGATTTGTCCCGGTTTTCAGATTCTTTAGGCTTTGCGCATTCTCAGTTTTTTCTGATTCCTACAGGGACTCTTCTCAAGTTCTACTCCTCATTGCTGACGAAAAGGAAACTGGAGTCGGTTATGTCTTCTTCTGCTTCAGGTGCTGATGCAGCTGCTACCTCGAATAGCCCTGCTTTTTCATGTGATGTGTCTCGATCAGTCTCGCCTCCTGTTGCGCCTCCTGCTGTAGGTGAAGTGCTTCGTCTCATGATCGATGGTTGGCCTGTGGCTGTCTGGAATATCCAGGGAAATTTGTACGCGCTTGACGATATCTGCCCTCATCGAGGAGACATCCTGTCCGAGGGAGGTCTTGCGCGTGAGAGTGACGGCTCTTTCGCTGTTGTGTGCCCGCGACACGGCTGGCGATTCGATATGGAAACGGGAGACTGTCTGCACGCGCCTGATCGCTTGCGGGTATGGCTTGTTCAGTATGTCTCCGATGGAATTCTTGTTTTGGCGTGTCCTGATACCCATGAATTTTGAGTTGGGACGCGGGAAGGAGCCGGGGGAAAACCATGCATGAAAATAGGCATTTACGTGGTGTTCTGGCGGCTTCGCGCGAGATTCGTGAGGATTTGCATATGCAGTCTCGAGGCAAGGGAAAGGGAAAAAGGCAAAGAGCGGAGGGAATCAGGGAGGCAAGACCTTTGTGAAAGTCCTAGGATGGTGCCGCGATTCATTTTTGGCTTTACGAGCGAAACCTTGTGAGTTGCAGGTTTTTTCTGCCACCTTCCTTCTTCTGTTTGCCCTCCTTGGTTGTCCTGGGCACTAGTTCCCGGTATGCCAGATGAGGTTATTGCAGGCGCATGGTTTGTGCGGTAACTTTTGTTTTGGTTGAGGTGCTTGCAAAAGGGCAGGAGAGTGGGGGAGAGTTCACTTTCTTTGGCTTTCGTGCAGTGTGGCCCAACCGAAACGGTGTTTTTTGCGAAATACCTCATAATTGGTGACTGGCGCAGACGTTTCCCAGACTCTTTTATTGAGTTGGGGGAGATGGCGACATAGGGCCTGGCATATGTTTGGCAAGTTGCACTGCTATTAATGGCAGAACGCATTGCTTGTCACTTATGGGGGTCTTTGACATTCCGGAGCGACCATGGCTGAACACTTCGATGCCCTTCTTGAGAGCATCTCCGGCGCACCTGTTTTGAATCGGGGTGACCTTGCACTCGCTTTTCTGGACGGGCAGAAATCAGACAGGCTTGCCGAAGTGAAGGATTCGCTCGCGGTCAAACCGTCTCCAAAGATCCCACCTCGGTATGAATCTGAAATTCGTACTTGGCTTGCGCGCGCGGCCATAGAAGGATTGTCTCCTGGCGGCGAAAAGGAGGAGGCGACGCAAGCCCGCATTCAGGCATACTCTGCTGTTCATCTTGACCCTCATAATACCGACGCCATTGGTGCCCTTGACGCTGCCCTTTTGTTTTTGCAGGGCGACGTGCGAATGAATACTTGGAGGGCCCTTTCCCGCAGCTATCCCGAAGTACAGTCGGTACGGAACGCGGCAGAAGCCGCGGGAGTTGTGCCGCCTGATCCTGCGGCAGTGAAAGCGGCAAGACGGCGGGCACCGCGTCGGAAACCCACTTCTTCCGGCGGGCAAGATCACAAAGGAGACTCTTCACATGGGGGAGGGCAGGGCGGTCAAAAGCGCAAACGGCGTCCTCGTGCCAGCGGACTGGCCAGGATTCTTCCCCTGTATGAGCCTGATCCAGTGAAGGCTGACCGCCTCGCGGTGATTAACCTGGCCATGGGAGTCGAATGGACGCCCGCGGCTTCTCCGTTGAGTGAACTCGACCCTCTGAGCTGGGCGACCCGCCGTATGGCCGGCGAAGAAGTTGGAGATCCTCCGCGCCAGGCAGTCGCTACTGCTGATTTTGTCTTGCTCACAATGGGCATGTTGTCTCGCGGAGAGGAACCAGGTCCGCGCTACGGTCACATTATCAAGCGCCTCAAGGGTCATCCCGCAGTTGTCCTGTGGGCAACGAAACGTCAGCTTGATGCGGGAGATTTCTCTGGTGCCCGCAAGGCGTTTGGGCGTGTCAACCTCGCTGATTACCCCGTTTTTGCCGATGAGGTCTCTGCCCTCTCAGAGACGATGGCGATTGTGAATGGTGACGCTGACATCGGATGGCGCCGTTGGGAATCTGGGGAATTGCCCGCTGCTCTTCGTGCTCCTCTGGCTGAAGCCTTGATCGCGGCAGGTCGTGAGACGCAGGCCGATGAAGTCATGGGTTTGCCAGAAGTGCTGGCTGCTTCTCTGGATGACAGAGCCCTGCTTGAGCTGCGTTTTGACTTGATGTTTGTCGACGGATACAGCACAAGAGCGCTGGAGCAGGCATTCCGTCTTGTGGAATTGGGACCTTTCTCCAGGCGAGCGGTCGGTCGTCTCTGGTTGGCTCTCGCGTTCTCGGGTCGTCAGGATGAGCTGCTGGGCCGTGTTGACGAAGACGCAGAACGTGTCGGTGTGCCGATGGAAGAGATCGTCGACTCAGTCAGGTCTATTTTGTCGCGTCGCGTCGCGCGTGTGACGCAAAAGTTGACGGAAAAGGCAACAGAGACACGAGCTTCTTTGCAGCATCTTGCAAAAGGCAAGACCATTCGCAATGCTGAGCTTTTCACGCAGGCTGTTGCCACGGCTCGCTCAGGGCTGGATGAACTGCAACCCATGACAGAAGTGCTTGGGCTCAAGAGCAGTGAATATCCGCAGGCTTTGGAAGATCTCCTGACGCTTCTTGCTGTGGGCACAGGACGTACGGTTTCTGTAGAGGGCGATAAAGTACTTCTTTTTGGTGAATCGTCAACTTCAGATCACCCTGTTCTCAAATCTTTTACTGCCCCCGCCCAGGAAATTTGTGCGCGTAGTGCCACCATCAATGAGATGGCCAAGCGTGCCCTGCTCTCCCTCGATAGCGCGGTTGAAGAGAGTGGACGTGTCGATCTTGCACGGCGTCGCCTTGAGGAGAGGGTCTCAAAACAGGCACGCCAAGCTGCTGATCTCTTGAACGCAATCGTGGTTTCTTTTGATCTTTCCTCCTCGCCTCCAACCCTGGAAGAGGCGCTTGAGAGTAGTGAGACCGATGCTGAGGTGAAAGACGAAGACGAAGACGAGTAACTCGCGCCCGCCGGGACTGGGCTGGGAACGACACCTGGGCCAGTTCGCTTGAGGAGAAAAGCGCTGTGAAGTCAACATGAGGCGTGCTCGCGCAGAAGGAGATGCAATAGCAGTGGCGAGCACGGCGATAAGACGCTGGAGAGCGCATCGCCCGGAGGGTGCATCACAGAAGGGAAGAGCTTGAGAGAGCGAGCCACGCCGGCAGATCTTCTTTATGCGTACAGTCCGGATGAACTCGATCCCTGGGTGGCGGGTTTGGAGCTCGATCTCGAGAGAGATGTTGGCGAGGCAAACGTGCGGCGTGCCCTGGAAGAGGCCTTGACCTTGCACCCCCGGTGTGGCGCGTACTTGAAAGGAAAACAATGGAGAAGGCGGCAACCATCTGACGCGTATGCCATGTTACCATTGGGAGACGATGAAGACTGGGATGACTTGCGGCCCGCTCTTCTTGACACCTGGTTTGACCCTGAAGGCGATCCTGGATTGCGTGTCGCCTATGAAGATGGGCACCTTTTTTTGGCTTGGGCACATGGTGTGACCGATGTCGCCGGAGCTGTGGGGTTTGTGTCGAGTCTGATGCATACCCTTGCCGGAAACGCTGTATTTTCTCCTGCGCAAGGGGCGACCGCAACGGACCTGCAGAAGAGTTTGCGCACTCAAATGTTGCGTCCCTCAGTTTTGTGGGAGTTTGCGCGTCGTGTACGCGGTTCTTCTGCGAAAGCAGCGGGGTTTCCCTGGCCTCTGACTTCCGCTGTTGCCGCGGCGAGTGATGCCGCAGTCTGGGTTCTTGACAATGCCGAATTTGCGAAAATTCTTGCCCGGGCAGCCCAGGAGAATGGCAGCTTCACGGGGGCATTGACCGCTGCTTTGGCAGGCATGTGTGTAGACCGGTGTGCCCCGGGAGAGACCGCTACGGTCTACATTCCGCTGAATTTGCGTCCTTCGCATGCCCAGTGGTGGCCATTGGGCAACTGGGTCGGTAGTGTGGAGATCTTGTGTGAAGGGCCTGTGACCATCGCTCAGGTGCAGGCGCGCCTTACGCGGGCTCTCGAAGGCCACAATCGGTATGCACCATTACTCACAAATCTTGTGCGGTCAAAGCTCCCGCGCCGCGCGCGCACACAGCTTGCAACACGGCGCTCTCCTGATTTGTCCACCCCTCCTGCCCGAACGATTTGTTTGAACAATCTTGGCAAGGTTCCCAAGGAAATGTTGCCGGAGGTGGAGCGAGCAGTCTTCCATGCCCCAACTGGGGTGAAATCTCCGACCCTTTCTGTGCTGAGCGTGGGAGATGTGACCACTTTTAACATGCGTGTTCGCCGGCACCAAGGGGGTCTTGCGCTTGCGCGAGAGCTGATGGAAGAACTGAAAACGCGTGTGCTGTGAGGGTGTGATCTTGAGGCGAGGGAAGAACAGGGCGAAGAAAAACCCTCTCGTGTCCGGCGACAGTGTCGGATACGCGTCCAGGTATATGTGTACGCGTATTTTTAGAGGAGTTTTTTAGAGGAGTTCGTCGTAGAGCTGTTTCCAGGCGGTTGTCATACGTTTGCGTGAATAGGCTGCTGCGTCGATGCCGGCTTGGGTGGCGTACGCGCGTGCCTTTACTGGGTCTTCGAGAATTTCACGCAAGACGTTGGTGAGTGTGGTGGTGTCGCGGGCGGGAACAAGCCGTCCGTTGTGATGGTCACTGATCATGTGAGGGAGCCCGCCAACGTCAGATGTGACAACAACCCGACCTGCAGACATGGCTTCTGCGACGGAGAGTGGGGTGCCTTCGTGGTAAGACGGGAGGACGAAAACATCAATTTTTGCGAGGAGTGCAGGGACGTCGTGTACGTGTCCGAGAAAGTCGATTGTGGCGCCTGTCGCGGTGGCATGTTCGCGTAGGGCGTGTTCTTCTGGGCCTGCTCCGGCAATGAGCGCTTGCGGCGGGCAATCGGGGCGTTCTCTCTGCAAGGTTCCAACTGCTGAAATATATTCTCGTATGCCTTTTTCGCCGGTGAGGCGGGTGATCATGCCGAGAACAGGTGCGGTATCTCGGGAAAAGGGCGGCCTTGCCACGCGGAAGCGTTCGATGTCGATTCCCCCGGGGATGTGCACGGCCTTTGTTTCTGGGACTTTTTGGTATTCGATCAGCAGCCTGCGAGATTCTTCGGAAACACAGACGATTTTGCTGCTACGCCGGAGGAGCAGTCGGTCGAGCAGACGGATGGCGTACCGAGGGGAGGGAAATGTGACGGTCCGCCATGCTTCAAGGCCGTGCACGGCGCGCACGGTTGGAATCTTGTTTTGCCGGCCCAGGTAGGTTGCCCAGAGGTCCGCTCGGTTGAGATGACTACAGATGAGTGCGGCATTGTTGTCTTGGAGGAAGTGCCGTAAGGCACGTGCGCCAGACACGTTCCAGACGCGTTCCATGCTGGTGACGATCATTGGAATGCCAAGCGCTTCGAATTGGGGTTTCATACTGTCGAGGTTGAAAGACTGCGCTTCAGCATGGCCTTCACGTAAGAAAATAACGGCTGCCTGGTACGGATTTTTTTGGGGGTGACGCGTGTGTGGCTTTGTTGGCCCAGTATCTTGTGCTCCGTTCGAGACGATATCGGAAACAAGTTGGTACATTATTTCGCGTGGGGCACCGCGCACGGGGGAACTTATCATGTGGACGATGGTGGGAGGGGGTGTGTGGGACATGATTTTTGGCTTTCCGAGCGTTGTTTGCCGGCGTGTGTGGGGGGTGGTATGCGGTTTTCTTTGAGTGATGTCTGGTCCCTGTGCGAGCCGTACCGTACACTTGGCATGTCCTTCTTGTCGATCGTTGCACACACCGAGATGACCACAAGTCCTAAAACTTCATTTGATGCGAAAAAAATATTTTCTTCTATTCCTGAAGCCGTTGCCGATCTGGCGGTAGGGAAGCTGGTCGTCGTGGTTGATGACGCCGACCGAGAGAACGAAGGTGACCTTGTCGCCATTGCCGAAAAGTGTACGCCTGAGACTATTAATTTCATGGCGACACACAGTAGAGGGTTGATTTGTACTCCGATATCTGGCGAGCGTCTTGATGCGTTGGAGATCGACCAAATGGTCTCGGTAAATACAGATACGCATGGAACTGCTTTCTCTGTGACTGTCGATGTCGACACGAATTCCACAGGAATCTCGGCAGCAGATCGCTCGGATACAATCCAGGCCCTGATAAACCCGTCCAGTAAACCGGAGGATTTTCGCCGACCCGGACATACCTTTCCCCTGCGTTATACAGAAGGAGGGGTGCTCCGTAGAGCCGGCCATACAGAGGCAGCAGTCGATCTTGCATTGCTTGCCAATTGCAGTCCTGCCGGTGTGATCTGCGAAATTATGGGTGACGATGGGACAATGGCCCGTTTGCCAGAACTCGTAGAGTTCTGTGAGAAACATGGGCTGCGCATTATTTCTATCGCTGATCTCATTCATTATCGACGGCAGTCTGAAAAATTAGTACGCCGAGTGGTCGAAACCCGTATCCCGACCGAATATGGGGAATTCCGTTGTGTGGGGTATGAGTCTTCGATTGATGGAACGGAGCATGTGGCCTTCGTGAAAGGCGATGTGTCTGGCGAAGACGACGTGCTTGTGCGTGTGCATGCCGAGTATTTCATTGGCGACATCTTGGGCTACCGTGAGAATGACAGTCGTTCTCTGCTTCGTGCGGCCATGCGTTGTATCGCGGAAAGCGGAAAAGGGGTCCTGCTTTACTTCCGTCGGTATGACGGAAAAGACGTCAGTGTTGTTGACGAACTTTCTTCTTTCAAGGGGCAGCGAAGTAAAAACTATATGCGGATGGATGACCGGGATTATGGCATTGGTGCCCAGATCCTGGTGGACTTGGGCGTGACGTCCATGTGTCTTTTGTCGAATCATCCTGCCACGAGGCGGGTTGGTCTTGCCGGTTACGGTCTTTCAGTGACGGAAACCCTTTCTCTCGCGGGAGAAAAGAAGCCACCGAAACGGCAAGCATTTGCTGATCTACTTGAGGGCCTCTCCGAAGCCGACCTTCTTCGTGTTGACCGGGAATAGGCTTCCTGCCTGGGCCGTAAGTGCACAATTGCCGATCTCGCCTATGTAGAGAATGGGTTCCGAGAGGCGCGTCAAAGAAGAGTGCTGTCGCTCATATTGCCAGTGTTTTTCACGGGTCTTGCTGTGTATTTATTGGTATCTCTGCGTTTTTTGTGTGCTTGCTGATACGCAATGTGCGCGGAACCTCTCAAGCTCTGCAGTCCTTGGCAGCGAGGATTCGATTTTTCTGTTTTATGTACTGTGAAGTTTGTTACTGGGAGCCAGATCTGATAGCGGGCTTCTTGCAAGATGAATAGACTGCAGAAGCGTGGGAAAAGAGTGGAGTGTCACTGGCTCAGGATCCTGGGTAAAGAGTGCACTCGATGGCTGGTGGAATGGGCGCATGTTCTGGGGAAGTTCCAGATGCTTTGTGCTCTGAGGGTGGCAAAATGACTGATCAATTTGGGGCAGGGTGGAAGGATCGTCTGCTGGGAGTGCTGCAAAAATTACATTCCCCGGCGAACCCTGCAGATATGTCGCAGCGAGTGTCTCTTTGTCGCGAGGCCCTTTCTCTTCTTCCTTCTGATGTTGATCCCGGGTTTTGGGCGGCATTGCACGCGGAACTGGGCAACAGCTTGATGCAAGATCCGTCAGGTGATCGAGCGGAGCATCTTGAACAGGCGATTCGTTGTCATAAGGCAGCTCTGCGGGTATGGCATCGAGAGATTGCTCCTCATGAGTGGGCGATGGTGCAAAACAATCTGGGTATCGCGTATCGGGGCCGGATTGTCGGTGAGCAGGCAACAAATACGGAGACGGCGATTTCTTGTTATCAAGATGCGCTACGAGTGTGGACACAAGATGCTACTCCGCGGGAATGGGCAATGGCACAGCACAATCTGGGCACTGGATATTGGGAGCGGAGTCTGGGTGCGCGTGCAGGCAATATCGAGAAAGCGATCTCCTACTACAGGAATGCATTGCGCGTCTGGACATGGGAAACGTTCCCCGAGGAGTGGGTAATGGCGAAGAACAGCCTGGGTAATGCATATTGGGACCGGCGACAGGGCGATTTTGTAGAGAATGTTGAAGAGGCTGTGCGCTGCCGTGAAGCCGTTTTGCGGGCGTGGGGGCAGGACACCCCAGCTTAATTCTGGATTCTTGTGACTTTGCACGATGCCAGAGTGAAAGAAAAAATAGTTTGAGAAAGAAGCACAGCATTTGCTGAAGACCTGGGCAGGATGAACGGAGTGACGGGGGCGCGTCTCAAGAGAATTGGGCGTGTTTTTCGCCGTTGGGGTGCTTGGGCGCTTTGAGAGACCACCCTTTCGGAGGATGGACAAAACCCCGTCTGAGGATGGCCTGGACCACTCGTCGTACCGCAATGTCGTAGCAAACCTGGCGGAAAGAGTGGTTTTCTTTCTCCTCTTCTTTGAAATGTGCGCTGGCGTGACGGTAGGCCTTGAGAATTGTTTCGTCGAGTTCTCTTTCAAAACGCGACAAACCCCAACGGTATTGCTGGATATTCAGTGTCCACTCGAAATAGGAGCCGATCACTCCGCCTGCATTGGCAAGAATATCCGGGATAACCAACGTCCCACGGGAACGAAGGTCCTGATCCGCTAATGGCGTGACTGGATGATTTGCTGCTTCCACGACCATGCGCGTTTTCACCTTGTCGGAGTTTGACATCGTGATGACATTGCCGATTGCCGCAGGGATGAGAATGTCGCATTCGAGCGAGAGCAGATTTTCGTTTGTGATGAGATCGCCGGTTTTGAAATCGTAGACAGTGCCGCCATTGTCAAGCCGGCTAATCTCGTGCTTCACATCGATGCCCTTGTTGTCATAACGGGCACATGTGATATCGGAGATTGCGATGATCTTGGCACCGCGTGCTTGCAGCTCAAGCGCTGTGAAACGCCCTACATTCCCAAAACCTTGCACAGCAACGCGCGCGTTTTCCAGGGGGATGTTCCAGTTTTCACAGGCGGCAGCGGTGATGACTGCGACGCCATGTCCGGTCGCTCCCTCTCGGCCAGGAGTGCCTCCGAGCTCGACGGGTTTTCCTGTGACCGCTGCCGGAGTAAACCCATTTCGTTTTGAGTACTCGTCGAACATCCACGCCATAGTTTGGGCGTTGCTTCCCATGTCGGGAGCGGGAATATCGCGGTGTGGCCCGAGGATGTGGGCGACTGCCATGGTGAAACGTCGAGTGATTTGTTCGAGTTCCTGCTCACTGTATGCGTTGGGGTCAATTGCGATACCGCCTTTTGCCCCACCAAATGGCACGTTAACGAGGGCACACTTCCAGGTCATCAACATGGCAAGCGCGCGTACTTCTTCTTGGTCAGCCTCTGGGTGGTACCGGATACCTCCCTTGTAGGGGCCGCGGGCACCATTGTGTTGGACCCGGTACCCACGAATAACGTCGATTTCTCCGTCAGGAGGCCGTTCCAGTGGAATATGTACAGAAATTTCTCGATAAGGGTTGGCAAGAACTCGCTGGATTGACTCATGCAGCTCATTGTTTTCTGCTGCCTTTTTGAAAAACTGCTGCGCAGCTTCAAGGGGGGTGAGCTCAACCAGAGCTTGTGCTGAAGTTTTGTCGATAATTTTCGGGGTAGAGCGGGCTGAAGAGGAAGTCATAAGGCTATTTGTCCTGTAGGAGATCAGTGCTCTTTCTCGCTGCCGGCCAGAACGGTTTTGGCTCGTTGGGAAGCGGAAGCGTATTGGGTAGCCAAGATGGAAGCGGGGGATGACGCTATTTTCCAGGAAGCAGGCCGGGCAATGAGTCGTACAGCGGGAGGGAACCCTGTGTCTTCTTCGGCATTTTCTCTTTTTAAGAGGATCCTGATTTCTGTGAAATTGGCCATCTCTCCAAAAAAGTTTGCTGTGGGTTCGTTTGAAAAATCAGGAAGTGCGGGTGTCTGCAGGTCTTTTTCGGGATCAGGTGGAAGAAGTGTTTCGAGCGGGGAGACAGAAAGAGATTCGTTCACAACACTGCCCTCTCTTCGAGAGCAATCAAGGCTTCGAGTTCATCGTTTGATAACTCGGTTACCCAGTTGTTTGCAGGACGGAGCACATGATCGGCGAGTTTTCGTTTTCGAGTAAGTAACTCATCGATGCGCTCTTCGAGTGTTCCTAAACAAACAAGTTTATGAACCCAAACGTCTTGTGTTTGCCCGATGCGGTGTGCGCGGTCTGTTGCTTGATCCTCTACTGCGGGATTCCACCAGCGATCGTAATGGAAAACGCGATTTGCTGCGGAGAGGTCAAGGCCGAGTCCTCCTGCTTTGAGTGACACAATGAAGACATCGGGACCTTCAGGGTCATTTTGGAAAGCGAGCGTGAGCTTGTCGCGTTTTTCCTGTGTGAGTCCGCCGTGAAAAAAAGGAACCTTTCCTAGGGCTTCTGAAAGGATATGGCCCATTTTTACGTATTGGGTAAAAATGAGAGACCGATCTCCGCTTTGTCGGACTTCTGCAACGAGGTCAAGTAGGGTGTTCAACTTTCCAGAACCGTTTTCACCATATTTCTTGAGAGCAAGGGCGGCATTTTTTCCCTTTTCGACAAGAGAAGTGTGGTCGCAGAGCTGTTTCAGACGGGTGAGTAGGGCGAGGATCTGTCCTCTTCGAGCCATCCCATCGATAGACCGTACGCGTGCCATTCCGGCCTGTGCGACAGTGCGGTAGAGGTCGGCTTGTTCAGAAGTGAGATTGCAGAAAATAGTGGTCTCGTGTTTATCGGGAAGATCGGGGACGATGTCGGGGTCGGATTTTCGCCGTCTCAACAGGAAAGGCGCGGTGATCTGGCGTAGACGTGTCGCCGTTGCCGTGTCGTTGTTGCGTTCGATGGGGACCGAGAAACGTTGCCGGAAGGAAGTGGGGTTGCCCAAGAGTCCGGGGTTGCAGAAATCCAGGATGGACCATAGGTCGAGAAGATGATTTTCGACGGGAGTTCCAGTGAGCGCAAGGCGGGAGTTTGCCGAAGCGCCCACAGCTCGTGCTGCTCGTGCTGTGTCGGTCAATGGGTTTTTCATATTCTGTGCTTCATCCAAGATGACGCGTCGCCAGTGGACTTGTGTGAGAAGCTTACTGTCTTTACGAAGGATAGTGTACGTAGTCAGAACAATATGGCGAGGAGTGACGGCCGGGATAAAGGACTCGGGATCAGCGAATCGCTGGGGGCTATGGTGCCGGAGCACTTCGAGAGTAGGGGCGAAACGGTTGATTTCTCGTTCCCAGTTCCCCAGGACGCTTGTTGGGCAGACAACAAGCGTCGGACCCGTATCGTGCAGCATGAGAGCAATGGCTTGTACGGTTTTGCCCAATCCCATATCGTCAGCCAGACAACCGCTGAAACCGTTCTTGTCCAACCAAATGAGCCAGGCGAAACCGCGGGCTTGATAGGGGCGGAGAGAACCGGTGAAATCTGGCGGAACCGTCTGTTCTCCGTACTCTTGCAGGCGTAGAATTTGCGCAAGCCGCGCGACTTCTCCTGTGCCGACGACCTCGATAGTGTCGATTCCATCGAGGCTGAGTTCTCCTGTGAGCACTGCTGCGATGACTTCGCCGGGTCCCATTTTTGGTGGCGGCCCTTTGATGCGCTCTTGTACACGGTTGAGTTCGATAGGGTCGAAAGTCACCCATTTATCGCCGAGCTGCAGGACAGGAAATGTCGTCTCTGTAATGGCTCGCGTGTCGCTTTCACTCAGCAGAATATCACCGAGCAGGAGTTCCCATGTCGAAGTGAAGGGTTCCGGGTCTGAGAAAGGGTCGTGCGGCTGTGCGTGTGTTGTGCCGGCATCCGCGCGAAGCCGGAGTCGAAGCTGGGTTTGTTCTTCCAGTCTGAGGGAATCGGGAAGTTCCGTGCTTGTGTTTTTTGTGAAGAATCCACGGTGGGAAGCTTCGATGTACGCCCAGGCACCTGCAGTGTCAAGGGCGAGTGAAGATGGTTTGCCTTTGCGTGTGCGCGCAGAGAGTTCCTTGGGGAGAACGGTTTGTAGCTGTTCGAGAAGATCCTCAAGCGCAAGGCGTTGGTCCTCGCTGCCTTCTTCCCAGACTTCTGCAGCGGGGATCAGGGTTTCCGGCTCGTCTTCAGATTGCAGATAGAACGAGAGAAGCCATTGCAGTGTGTCCTGGGTGTCCGCGTCTTGTGGCAGGGTTGTTGGTGTTGTCGCTGTTTCCAGGAATTCTGCGGAAAGGATTTCGTCCTGCGCGGTGTCTTTTGTTGGCGTTGTGAGCTGTGCAACCGCGGTCCAGGACTGTTGAGGCTTGGGCTCTCGCAGCCAGTGCAGAACTTCTTCTGCCAGAGGGACGGAAGAGAGATACAAGTCGTATCCAGGTGGTTCGCTCAAGTGTTCAACAAGATCAGCCTCCCAACCGTGTAAAACCCTGTTGGCAGGGGCCGCGCGCCGTACGAGAGAGTCAGTGGCGTCTGCGAGAAACGCTTTCAGGACAGCAGCACGTTTTTTTTCTGCATCTTGCGTGTCTGCCTCTGGGAAAAAAGCCTGATCAGGATCGGGCAGACTGCAGTAACAGGCGCCTGGCATGTTGCGCGAGAGCATGCGTTCTCGTTTGCGGTCAGATGATTGGTCAAAAAGCAGTTTCCATGAGATTTGCACAGAAGTCTGTCTTTTCCCAGGCACAGAGACTGGCAAGAAGCGTCCGCGAGAAATCATATCGAGCAGCGCACGGGAGGCGAGTCCCCAGAAATGTGCAGAAGGAGACCGGAGCAGAGGAGGCGGTGCGGCGAGAAGTTCGGCAGCGTCGCCGGCTTCGAGCATGATGCCGCGAATTTCTTTTTGTTGCAGTTCTGATGTGGAGAGGGGAAGTAAGAGGGAAACGCTGATTGGCTGGGTGTTTGGCCATGTCGGAGGCTCTGTTGAAAGGTCGCGGTGCCAGAGAAACATGCGACGATGGCTTGGTAGATAGGTGGCTTCAAGGAGAGCCAAAGTTGTTACGCCTTGTGTCATGGGGAGACCGTCGCATATATCTCGGCATATCTTGTCATGAGAGGACGCTCCGGTACTCCACTGTTGGATTCTCTAAGGGGGGGATGGTTATGGCTCGTAAGAGGAAGCTAGAGCGTGTTTTCTAGCACGGGGAAGAGACCGTGAAGAACCAGAGCAGAATTCTGGTCCGGGGGTTTTCCCATTTTGGGGTTTACTATCTCGTTACCTGTCTGGATTGGAGATGTGCTATCGGGCAGGAATGGTATATCGTTTTCCTGGCACCATGTATGAATCTTCGTTGAGACCATTGGCCTTCAGGATCAATGGGTAGAATTTGCCATCTCCATACAAAGTCGCTGCCACTGCCCAGAAGGTATCGCCCTCTTTTGCAACATAAGTTCGTTGCGTAGGCTGTTTTTTCGGGGGGGCAGGACGACTGCTGGGCGGTAAGGATGAGAGAAGCTGCGCGTCTTCAGTCTTCTCAGGCTTACTGTCGTTCTTGTCTTGCGTAGCTCCTTTGCTTGCTCTGTTGTCTACTCCAATTTCCGTCTTTTCTGTTTGATGGTGACGAAGTTCAGCGCGGGCGTCTGCAAGTTCGCTTACCACTTGTTTGTGAGCTTTGATGGAGATGCCTTCACCTCCAGAACTTCCGAGAAGAAAGCCAAGAGCAAACATAAGAATGAGCACTCCGCCCCAAGCGGCGGTGCGGATCCAGATTATCGACCCCATATGAGCCTCTAATGTGAAGGCAGACAGAACAAGGAAGAATAGCCGTAATGCTGATCTGCACGTCTGATAAAGAGCGCGCTCCTCAGCCTACAGGATTCTGCAAGCTGTCATCTTCTCTTTGATCTCTGCACCGACTAGATATTGCTGTTATCTCGCGAGTTGTCGTATCTTCGCGACGAGTTTTTCGTCAGGGACAAGTCGTAAGAGAGATTCCCATGAGTAGATGCCTGTGTTGTGGCTATCACTGAAGGCCAGTAAGACACCATAGTTGCCCGTGAGTTCTGCGTCGACAACCGATATTGTCTCCGGGACGGTGGAATCATCGAGGAGAACTTTTCCCGTCATTTCGCTTACACATGCAGCGCAACGGCAGGCGAGTCGGAGGGAGCGAGCAGAAAAATCTGTCACAAGGGAACCCTCCTCGTCCCAGACACACCGGAACAAGGTGGGAGCGGGTAGTTCCAACGAAAGAGGGACTGGTGTGCGCGCCATCGTCTTATTTTTGCGTGTAGTGCTTCATTCAGCAAATCCGCCGTACAGTGGCATAGGGATTGACCGCGCTGCTGCTGTTCCGGTGGATTTCAAAGTGGGTGTGCGGGGCAGTGCGGGAGGCGTTTCCAGTGCTCCCCACATAACCGATGAGCTCTCCGGCGGTCACGCGCTGGCCTTTGACGACTGTGTTCCGGGAATTGTGTGCGTAGTAGTAAGAGTGGCCGTCGTCGCCTTTGAGCCAGATTGTGACACCACCGAGGCCGCTGCTGCGGGTGCGGTCGATCACGCCGCTGGTGATGGCGGCGAGGGGTGTGCCGTGGGGGGACATCATGTCGACCCCTTTATGGCGACGCCCACCGCTGCGGGCGAAACCCCAGGAGTCGATAAAACTGACAGGCCCGTTTACCGGGCAGTGTAATCCATCGCTTGTCACATGCCAGGCTTTTCCTGTGCTTTTGGCTCGAAGCTGTCCTGCTCTGCGTACTGCTTGTTCTTGAGCCCGCTTTTTCTCAAGCCGCTTTTTGGCGTTTTGGGCGCTGCGGAGCGCGGCGAAAAGCTGATTGGATTCATGCTCGATTTCTTTGCGCAGCGAAGCCAGCGTCTTTTTTTCTTCGAGAAGTTCATGGTGCTGGATTCGTAAATCCTGTTTTACGGACTCGATGTCTTGTATGTGCTTGTGGTCGGCACCGACAACAGAGTCGATATAGGTGTTTTGTCGGTCGTATTCAGCGAGGTCTTGCGCACCTTTGCCAAGATAAATGAGGATTGTGGTGTCTCCCGAGTTTTTATACGCGCTGACGGCCCGTTGCCGGATGATCTGAGTCAGAACTTGTTGTCGGTGTTCGAGACCCAAGATTTTTTTTTCTGTGCGCGAAATTTCCTGACGGGATTTTTCTTCTGCGTGGCGGATTGCTTCGAGACGGGCTGCTGCTTCGTCGGCGCGCAGGCGAGCAGCATTGATCTCTGCTGCGGCCTGTCCAATGTCGTCTGCACTGATCGCTGTACTGACTGCTGTGTGGATAGTGCCGTGGGCGGCGTGAGGAGAAAAGGCGCAGAGAGCGAGAAATAGAGAAATCGGTAAAACACAGGAGAAGTGTTGTGGCATCTTCGGCTCGGATTTTCATCTCGGGAAAGCTGATGCCGGGAAGTGATGCGTTGTGGTGTGCGGAGCAGTGCCGGCAGACAGCACTGGAAATTATGGTTTGCTGGTCACGATGTCAACGACCCTTGGCAAATTCCTCTGTTTTTGTGCTTTCCGCAGCTGGTTGTGCCTGCTATCGACACTATTACAGATGTTAGTGTTGACGTTACTGCCGGCACAGAGGACGTACCCACTGATAGGGGTTCACTGCTCTTCCCCCGTTTGGATGGATTTCAAAGTGCACGTGAGGCGCTGTGGATCTGGCGTTTCCGGTGTTGCCGACATAGGCAAGGAGTTGTCCGGCGATGACGCGCTGGCCTTTGACGACTGTGTTCCGGGAATTGTGTGCGTAGTAGTAAGAGTGGCCGTCGTCGCCTCTGAGCCAGAATGTGATGCCGCCGAGGCCGCCATTGCCGATGCGGTCGATCACGCCGCTGGTGATGGCGACGAGGGGAGTGCCGTGGGGAGACATCATGTCGACCCCTTTATGGCGACGCCCACCGCTGCGGGCGAAACCCCAGGAGTCGATAAAACTGACAGGCCCGTTTACTGGGCAGTAGCGCCCTTCGATAGGGATCCGTCCATAATAGTTATATTCGTTTCCCTGTATTTTTGCATACTCTTTTTTGGCGGCGGCGAGATTTTCTTTGATGCGCTGAGATTCCCGTTCGAGGTTTTTGCGGGCTTGCGCGAGCTCCTTTTGGCGAGCCAGGTTGACTTTTTTGATGACCCGTAGTTCTTCTTTCACCCTTGTGTACTCTCCGAGGGTGTCCGTGTCACTTTTTATGACGGTCTCAAGATAGGTTGTGCGCCGATCGTATTCGGTAATATCCGCAGCGTCAGAGGTGAGGAAGCTGAGTGACAGGGGGTCTCCACTTCCCTTGTACATCTCAATAGCTCTGCGGCGAACAAGCTCTGTGAGCTTGTCCTCTTTTTCTTCCAATAGGTCGACTTTTGCTTTTGCTTCGAGAATTTCTTTGCGGGCGGTATCTTCCCAGCTCTGAATAGCCTCGAATTCTTTTACGGCTTCGTCTGCTTCTGCTTCGTGTTTTTTGATTTTTGCTTTTATGTCATCAATTTCTGCAGCAGAAGAGATTGGGTTGCCGTGAAGTGACAGAACCCCAAGCGTGACGAGCAGAGTCATAGTGAGAAAAGCGATGCGTCGTAACATTTTCGGATCTCCAGAGGGGAGCCGACGACAGGGAAATGAATAATAGCTTTGATAGGTATTGTCCGCCTCACCTAGCAATTTACCGATAACGCTAAGCTGATTGCAATGCATCCCATAAAGTAAAAAAGAGATTTATGGTTTTTTCCAGGAAGCTATTGCGTTCGCGGAAGATACCATTGGAATTTTAGTGTCTCACTTCCATGCATGGGTGTGGTGCGCGCTCCGTGTGTGTTCCGGAAAAAGGAACATGGCGTGATGCAGTGTGGGAATGAGAGCGTAGGGGCGATTCGGCGATTGTCGTCAACTATTGTCATCAACCGTTGAGGTTGCGTGCTCATCGGGAAGATCGCGGGAAAAGCGCTTGCCGTATTGCACCTCGTCAAAGGTACTTTACTTGGAACTCCGCGACGAGATGTTTTTCCGTGCGAGCGACGGTGTTTCTTTTTGAGGAAACAATTTTCCTTTTCACCAGTACTGAGTCTGCCAGAAAAACCCGCGGGATGTAGAAGTGTTCCTTAAAGTGGTTTGCTGATTTTGGGAATGAAGGTGGGCGAGGAAAGAGGGCGCGAAATGACGGACTTGAGATCAAACACAGTCACCACAGGGCGAAACCAAGCAGGTGCCCGGGCCCTGCTGCGGGCCACGGGAATGCGTGAGCAAGATTTCGGAAAACCCATTGTCGCCGTGGCAAACAGTTTTACGCAGTTTGTTCCCGGACATGTACACCTGAAAGACCTTGGGCAGGTCGTCTGTACCTCTATCGCGGATGCTGGAGGTGTGGGGCGAGAATTCAACACGATCGCAGTTGATGACGGTATCGCGATGGGCCACGATGGCATGCTCTATTCACTTCCGAGTCGAGAGCTTATTGCCGATTCGGTGGAATACATGGTGAATGCCCATTGCGCGGATGCTCTGGTGTGTATTTCCAACTGTGACAAGATCACCCCAGGTATGCTCTTGGCTGCGTTGCGTCTCAATATTCCCACGGTTTTTGTGTCGGGGGGCCCGATGGAGGCCGGTAATTCTCGTGGGGGTGTCTTGCGGGCCTTGGACTTGATCCATCCCATGATTGCTGCCACTGACGCCACGGTTTCCGACGAAGATTTACATCAAATGGAAGTCGATGCCTGTCCGACCTGCGGGTCTTGCTCCGGCATGTTTACCGCCAACTCCATGAACTGTCTTGTCGAGGCGCTTGGTCTCGGTTTGCCGGGAAATGGGACCCTTGTCGCGACTCATGCCGACCGGCGGGAACTCTTTGTCAAGGCAGGCCATACGATTGTGGACTTGGCGATTCGCTGCTATGAGAAACAAGATGACTCTGTTTTGCCGCGCCAAATTGCCGGCGAAGCTGCCTTCCGAAATGCGATGACGCTCGATATCGCAATGGGCGGGTCCACAAATACGGTGCTGCACATTTTGGCCGCTGCTGTTGAGGCGGGTGTGCCCTTCACCATGGCCGATATTGATGGTCTTTCTCGTGTCGTGCCATGTATCTGTAAGGTGGCGCCGAGTTCCGAATGGCATGTGGAAGATGTGCATCGCGCGGGGGGTATTCCTGGCATCCTGGGCGAGCTTGCGCGCGCTGATCTGCTTGATCTTGCTGCGGGGACGATCCATTCGCCTTCTATGGCCGATTTTTTGCGGGACTGGGACATCCTGTCGAAGGACGTCCTGGGTGAAGCGCAGGATCTCTATAGTGCTGCTCCTGGCGGGACGCGTACGATTGAGGCTTTTTCGCAAAACGCGAAATGGCCCTCGCTTGACACCGATCGCGAAAACGGCGTGATCCGAAGTGTTGCACACGCCTTTAGTCCCGATGGTGGACTGGCTATTTTGTACGGGAATATTGCCGAAGACGGTTGCATTGTCAAGACTGCCGGCGTCGAGAAAGAAAATCTTGTGCATGCGGGTCCGGCGCGGGTTTTTGATACCCAAGAAGAGGCAGTTGCTGCGATTACGGAGGATAGGATGCAGGCGGGTGATGTGATTGTCATCCGTTATGAAGGTCCCCGTGGCGGCCCGGGTATGCAAGAAATGCTCTATCCCACTTCTTTTCTCAAGGGCAAGGGACTCGGAAAAAAATGTGCGCTTATTACTGATGGGCGCTTTTCCGGTGGAACCTCGGGCCTTTCCATAGGACATGTATCTCCAGAAGCTGCCGATGGTGGCGGGATTGCTCTCATATGTGAAGGTGACCGTATCGAAATTGATATTCCGGAACGGCGTATTCACCTTGCAGTCAGTGGCGAGGAACTGTCCTCGCGCCGTACCATGATGGAAGCGTCCGACCGCCCGTGGCAACCCGGTCCTCGTGACCGGAAAGTCTCGGCTGCGCTGCGCATGTACGCGGCGATGGCCACTTCGGCAGCGACAGGGGGTGTGCGAGACATTTCTCGCTTGGACGCCCTTCTCTCCTGATCCTCTCCTGGCTCTCTCCTGACCGCTTTTTCGCAATACGGCGCGTCCCGCTACTGCGGGACGCGTTCTGCTTTTTCTCCGTATACTCTGAGGTGTCCAGGAGTATTGTCTGCTCTGTTGGGGCCATGCCTTTTTCGGTATTTGCCGTGCTTTCCTGGGCGAGAAAAAGGCGAGAAACCCAATAAAAACTTTTCTCGAGAAGAGAGCAGTGCACGAACACTTCGCGGCTCCTCTAGCATGTCTGTAAAGTCGCTGCAGGGGGAGAGCGAATGAGCGGGGATGCTGCCGCGTCCGGTTCTCGAGAAGAAGAACTTGTCGCACAAGAAAAATTTATCGATAGCGCAATGCCTTTACGTGCGGGAGAGGAGCTTGCCACAAAAGCTCTTGAAGGGTTTTTGCAAGAGCGTTTGGCAGGGGCTGCCGGGACGCTTTCTATAGAGCAATTCCCCTCGGGACACTCTAATCTCACCTACTTGCTTCGTATGGGAGAAGACGAGTGGGTATTGCGTCGTCCTCCTTTTGGGGCGCAGGCGCGTGGGGGCCATGATATGAGCCGGGAGTTTCGGGTGCTCTCCGGTCTTTATAATGTATATTCACTTGTACCGAAACCGTTGCTTTTTTCGGATGATGAGGATGTGCTCGACGCTCCTTTCTATGTGATGGAGCGTCTGCGCGGTGTGATTCTGCGTGCGACACCCCCGCCAGAGCTGGATCTGTCTCCGACAGTTGTACGACGACTTTCCGAGAATTTTGTTGACAACCTCGCGAGAATTCACACTCTGGATTACGAAGCCGCAGGTTTACGCGATTTGGGAAAACCCCAAGGGTATGTGCGCCGTCAGATCACCGGCTGGATTGATCGATACGCTGTTGCGAAAACGGATGAGATTCCAGAGATGGAGCGCGTCGCTGCCTGGTTGGCAGAACGTGTGCCGACAGAGCGTGCAACCGGCATTATCCATAACGATTACAAGTACGACAATCTTGTGCTCGATCCCAATGATCTCACTCGTATTGTGGGAGTGCTTGATTGGGAAATGGCCACGCTTGGCGACCCGGTGATGGATCTTGCGTCTGCACTTTCCTATTGGATAGAAGCACGGGACTCGCCGGCTCTGGTTGCAGGGAGTATGGGGCCGACCCATTTGCCCGGCAGCCTCACGCGACGCGAAATCATCGCGCTCTACAGTGACAAGACCGGTATCGACGTCTCTGGGTTTGAGTATTACTACGTTTATGCCCTGTTCAAACTTGCAGTTGTTTTGCAGCAGATTTATACGCGTTTTGCAAAGGGATTCACGCAAGATGAGAGATTCCGCTCGCTTGGCGAACGGGTTGTGGTCTTTGCCGGTATTGCGGAGCGAGTGATAGAAGACCCGGCTGTATTCTGAAGAAATATGCTGGAAAGCGACCCCAAGCCGTGTGAAAGTTTTCCTGAAAAACCGACGTTGGGCATTTCAGGGCGAGAAAACCTCTGAGAACGCCCTGAAACTTTCTGTGTGGTGGCGAGGAGAGAATTCTCTCCTCGCCACTGGTTCTCTCGCTGTTCCTCTCTGGTGTTCTCCCCAAAGGTCGTGTAGTGCTGTGTTCAGTCGTGCGGAATGACAAGCACAGGACAGGGTGCCGCGTGTGCAATACGGTCTGCCACAGATCCCAGGAAGAACCGTTCGATCAGGCTTACTCCTCGCCCCCCAATGACGAGAATGTCAACTTCTCGATTGGTGGCTTCCTGCACGATCTGTGTGGCGGGGCTGCCCTCAACAATGACTTGTTCGTGTGCAACGCCGAGATCATTCAGAGTTTCACTTGCGGAGTCGAGCACTGCTTTTGCGGCCTCGCTCAACAGTTGTCCGTAATCCTCGTCAAGGGGAATAGGGGCCAAGGCATAAGGAGGTGAAACTATGTGTATTGTGTAGAGTTTGCTTTGGAATGCTTTGGCGAGTTTGCTTGCCTCAAGAATTGCGGCTTTGGCGTTTTCTGATCCGTCGGTGGCGACCATCACTCGTGAGATATCAAGGTGGGCAGTGTTCTCTTCGGGTTCGGGCGCCAAAAGTACAGGCACCGTAGCTTTATGAACAATGCGGTCTGCGACCGATCCCATAAAGATCCGTTCGAGGGCAGAGACGCCGCGGTGCCCGATCACAATCATCGAGACGTTGCGTTTTTTCGCTTCATTGAGCAGGGCAGAGGCAGGAGCCCCTTGTAGGAGGACTGTCTCGCACGAGACGCCTGCTTGATCGAGAGCTTCTTTTCCTTTCTTTAAAATGTGTGTGCCGACATTCTCGAGATAAGAGGGGATTTCTTCTGGGACGGGCATCATGTCGGCAGCAAGCGAAATAGGAAGCGTGGACACGTGGACAAGAACAACTTGCATGTCCAAATGCTGTGCGATCCTGATAGCAAGGTCGAGGGCTGCTTGCGCGCCGGTGGATCCATCAGTTCCAAGGAGGAGGGTGTTGGGCATGTTCTGCCTTTCTTTTTCCATACTTGTCGAGCGCTTGTGGCTATTAGTGGGAATGCAATCGGAGAAAAGAGAATGTGCGTCGAGAATTTATCCTCGATCAACAGCCAAGCTCATTCTCCTGTTTTCCTGATATTCTGCGGGCTTGGAGAAAAAGATTTCCTCTTTTCCCGGGAGAAAGATGGATTGCAGATTGGTATTTGTGTTTAGTGGGAATTCTCGCATTGAGATGTTGTGAGAGAGGAACGCGTTACGTCTGAGCATGGTCTTTTTCTTTTTGACAACGTACGAGTTGTTGTTGAGACAAAGGTTGAGAACGGTCCGTTCTGTGAGAAGACACTGCTTGATGTGAATATCAGATTGCCAGAGAAGTCAATCAGCATTGTGGTGGGTCCGTCGGGATCAGGGAAAACCACTTTGCTTCGTCTTTGTAATTGTTTGAGTGTTCCCACGTCTGGAAGAGTGCTGTTTCGTGGTGTTCCCCTTGCGAAACTGAATCCGTTGCATCATCGTCGCCAGGTGGGATGGGTGCCTCAACGCATGGTGCCTTTTCCCGGGACAGTTCGTGACAATCTCCTTGTGGCCCAGCCGGAGGGTACCGATCCTAATTTTGCTGTACTCCTCGAACGTTGCGCACTCGATCCAAACTGCTTGGATCGAGTCGCTGATGCATTGTCCGGGGGAGAGCTGCAGCGGCTTGTTCTCTGTCGGGCACTTGCCACACAACCAGAAGTCCTTTTACTCGACGAGCCGACTTCGGCGCTTGACCCGGTGCGTCGGGACGTCATAGAGCATACGCTTCGGACTTTTGTTGCAGAAGGAGGCGCTGGAGTGTGGGTTACCCATGATTTTGCGCAAGCACGACGGATGGGGGATTTTCTGGTTGCCCTTGTTGAGGGTCGATGTGTGTTCCATGGCGCGCCAGAGGCTTTTTTTGCTCTCGCGGGAGGGGAAATGGAGTCGGGCAAAGATCTGGGGAGCCAGGCTGCAGCCCGTTTTTTGACAGAAAAGAATCTTACGGAATAAGACACTTCTGTGGCGACATTGTGGTTTGTGGTGAGATTGTCACATACGAATTTCAGCGCAGAGGAAGTGTCGAAGTGAGTGGTGAAGTCAGTGTTCTGGGCCTGGTAATATCTCTGCTTTTTGTTGTTTTGCCAGTTGTCTTGTCTTTTGTTCACCGTTTGGCGCTTGCGCGTTCTGTGCTGGGGGCGGTGATACGTGCCTTGGTTCAGCTCACTGCAGCCGGCGCGTTGCTTGTGTTTGTGTTTGAATCGGATACTTCTTTGCTCTGGTCGTGGGTGTGGGGAGGAGGGATGATCCTGTTCGCTGCATACACGGTATATCGTCGTGCTCCCGAGGTGCCGGGGATGTTTTTTATTGGACTGAGAGCTTTTACATTTGCGGCGATAGTGACCTGGGGAGTGTTGTTTGGGTTCGCTATTGTGGAGATATCGCCCATGACCATCGTCCCTTTGACTGGGATGATGATAGGAAATTCTTTGAATGCGCTTGTGCTTGTCGCTCGAGCGGCAGCAGAAGGAGTGCGAGAAAATCGTGACGAGATCGAAGCGCGTCTCGCTTTGGGTCTTTCTTCGGTTGACGCCGCTCGTCCTGTGTTGCGGCGGGCCTTGCGGACAGGGCTTACTCCACAGATCGAGACCTTGAGAGCACTGGGAGTGGTTTACCTGCCGGGAGCGATGACTGGCCTGATATTGGCCGGCATGTCCCCTTTTTCTGCAGTGAGAATGCAGCTTGTTATCATGTACATGGTGCTGGGTGCGACTTGTACAAATGTGACAGTGGCAGGGATAGGTGTTATCCGTAAAAGTTTTACTACCGATCATCGTTTGGCACCACACATTTTTCGCTAAGAACAAGAATAAAGGGGATGGTTTCCGAGAACTACCTGGCAGAATTTTTTCTTTTGTGTTCTTCTCTGGATGCTTAGCTGTCCTGTGTTCCTTGTTGAGAAAAATGGGGGGAGAATGTATGTGGGTATGCCGTGAAAATCGATGTTTTATGTGCGTGCGCGAGAGAGGGGCAAAACCGGTTGCCTGCACCACGAAGGCGGATGGTTTTACCCCTCTCCAAGGAGTCATTGTGCCAAGGGACATCTTGTCGTAAGTTACGACATGACCAGGCGTCGACAGGAGCGTCGACAGAGTTCTTTGACTCCAGTTCTTGTGTGACTTCTATTCTCTTGTTCTGCACGAAGGTTTTTCCAGGGCGAAAGACCCCTATCGCCTAGGTCTCTTGTCCTGAAAACGGCGAATCTTACGAAATGTCATGAGTTTCTTATTTATTTCTGCAAATTTTCTAGGGCCTAAATTGTGGATTGAGAGTGAATGTGCCGTTTTTGGATGAAAGACTTATTCGAGGCAGGGATGAGTTTTCTCGCTATTTTCCTCCTATTGTTGTCATTCTGAATAATGTGAAGGGAAAAATGCAGATGGAAGAAACTCCGGTAGCACCAGATTGGTATCCAGATCCTTGGCGGCGTTTTGAATATCGCTATTTTGACGGTCAGGAATGGACGCAACACGTTTCCCGCCAAGGTCAGCAAGGCAGTGATCCTGTGGATGGCGGCACGGCACAGCCTGCGGCGAGTGTGGATGCGCTTGGCGAGGTCAATGCCCGAGCTCGCGAAAAAGTCCGCGAACAGGCAGGAAACGTTGTAGGGCACACTCCAGGCTTTTCCCCTGATCCGGGCCCGCAGTCGCTGTTGACATCCCCGGTTCTTGTGGTGAATCAGAAGGCCAAACTGATTGAAGTAACGAACGAATACGCGATTTTCGATCAGAATGGCAACCAGATTGGTTCTGTGCGGCAAGTCGGGCAGTCCTCGCTACGTAAAGTTGCCCGTGTGCTTTTCTCGGTCGACCAATATCTCACGCACCGATTGGCAGTGTGCGATGCGCGCGGCCAAGTTCTTTTGAACCTGACTCGACCTGCCAAATTCATTAAATCAAAGATTCTTGTGCGTGACGCTGCCGACCGTGAGATAGGCATTGTCCGTCAGGAGAATGCCATTGGCAAGATCCGTTTTGCGCTTGAATCAGGAGGCAGGCGATACGGAACCATTCAAGGAGAGAACTGGCGCGCCTGGAATTTTGGGATTGTGGATGAAACGGGTATGGAAATTGCTCGGATTACCAAAACCTGGGAAGGGCTTGCACGGACCCTGTTTACGACAGCCGATAATTATGTGGTGCAGATCCACCGTCCCCTTGAGGAGCCTTTGCGGAGTTTAGTTGTGGCGTCTGCCGTGAGTATTGATACTGCCTTGAAACAGGACGCTCGAGGATTTGGGTGAGAGAGTGGGGGTTCTGCGTGCTCAGCTTCCCTGTGGGGCGAAAAAGGGAGATGAGGACCCGAATATCCGCACCACAAAGATACCGGATCCTCATCCTTCCACATCTCCGAATGACGGCCTTTTCCTACCAATCATTGTCGTATAGTCGCTGACCAGAGCGGCTACACGGGAGCTTTTTTCCAGGGACGTTTCTTGAAAATGCTCTGCAACGAGTGAACGTTGTTTGCTTCTTTGTTCATTATCCTTGGAAGAAAAGGATTGCCGCAGGGTAAAAAGGCCTGTTTTGTCCTGGTGATAGTCCTGATCCGATGGCTTTTTTGCGGTGTTGTTCTGATGTTGTTCTAGGGTTGAAGGGGCGGATTTTGCGGGGGTATTCGTTTGATGCGCATACCTGTTTCCATTTCGACCCCGCTCTTTATCAGAACGAGGAAAGCAATGATGTAGGAAAGAGGCTGGTACAAAATGCCAACTTCGCCGCTGCAGACACCACTGCTGAATCCACACGTGAAGAGAAAATCTACCCCTGTCCCAAAGAGCGCGACCACTGCTGACATGGTGATACCGAGAAAACCGAGAGAATAAAGGCGTCTGCCTGCTGCGGCCCGTTTCTTGTGTTCCATTGTGGGGAAACCTCGTAACCCCCATGAAACCCGCAGCGCTGGGAGAACCGAGACGCTTGCCAAAAGGATGAACCAGCTTCCGCTCCCTGCCTGGTCAGAGAAAAACGTGTTGCCTGTCTCTGAGGGAGTAATCGCGAAGTCGGCGAGAACGTAGCAAAAGCCCGCAGCGAGGAGGAGGGCTGTTGTGCTATCAAGCACTGCCCGAAAACCGGCCATAGGCGCCGTTTGATCAGGTTCTCTTGTGGCAGACGGCTGTGTTGCATTTTTTTTCTCGCTTTGCGGAGCGATAACAGCCATGCGAAAGGTGTCCTTTCGGAAAAATATGGTTTGAGGGCGCTCGATGGAAGTCCCTGGATTCTTCTCCGCAGACTTATGGCCCTTTTCCGGTTGTAAGCCTGATAACCTAGGTGTTTTTACTGTGGAAGTTGCCGGTTTTGCTCGATTTCCCGGGTGAAAAGCCTCTCCGGCAGTTTTTTATCCTTCATGCTATGTATCTTGCTGTCGATTTGTTGTGGGAAGACCATGTGGTCCGGTGGGAGATAGGGCATGTGGCCTAGAGAGAACAAGGGACAGATGACCCTGGCTGTTTCATGCGGAAAGCGCACTTGTCTTTTTGTCAAATACCTTACAGTGCTGGTAGACGCACATATTTTCGCTATTGAAAAAGGAAATTGCTGAAGTGTACGCGAAGAACACTGCTTTGTACTCGCTCTTGACCACTTCCTCTTGTAAGGATATGGACGTCAACCTGGAAAAGAGAAAACAGGACGCAGTTGACACCGACGTTGACAATGCAGTGCAAGCGTATGCTCCGAAAGAAGACTTCGCTCTTTTGTCGAAAGAAGAAGCGCTACGTTTCTTGTCTGATTATGCATATTTCCATCGGTACGCGGCCTGAAAGAAGTGTCCGTCGTCGAGGCTCTTGTTCCCATTCATTTCTGGGTGTGTGGCAGAACGCGAAAAACTGTCACAAGGGCGACGGGGGAACACGTTCTTCCTGGATTTCCCAGTTGATGATTTCTTCCATCGTCTCGGCAGCCGAGACACCTACACCTTTCGCGTGCGTGCCAATCGTCACGACTAAAGTGATTTTTTCGGCTAATTGCCAGGTTGCCGTGTGAAATGATCCAAAGGCATTTTCCACTGTACTTGTGTGGAATGTGTAGCCGGCATGGCTGTGTGAGCTGACGTCCTTGACTTCTCCGGGCGTCGTCCCAAAAAAGGCAATCTGTTGGGATCGTTTTTCGTCCTTGGTCTTTGTTGTCGCGACGATGATGAGACCATTCCGCCCGTATTCGATGTCGCGTCCGATGTCCGCGATGAGGAGATCTTCGACCCAATTCTCCACGCCGAAACCTGATGCTGCTTCGTTGAAAATCCTTTGGTTGCGACTTGGTGTGCGTTTAATGATGCGATGTTTCCCAAGACGCTCTGGGACGTAGCGTGCCAGGCTGTCTGCAGATGGTTCTCTGTCCGTGCTGCACCCAAATGATAGGCAGCTGAGCAGGATGAGAAGCAGAGTGGAGCCAATGGCGTGTTTTCTTGTGTTTCGGTTGCCCTTTTTCCTGATGGTCCTGCTGTTCATCTCGTCATAGTAGAAGCTTTATCCGTTTTAGCCGTAAGCGTGGTATCGCGCGCTTTCCTTGGCGTTTTTCCCGGTCTTTTGTCGCGGGGTTTTGTGTGGAGATACGAGACCCGGAGCGAGGAGATCTGTGCGGGTTGAGCAGAATCGTGGGACAGGAGAGAGCAGCTGTGAGAGCGTACTGGCTCTGTAAAAATTACACCGCCCAATAACAGTCATATTCCCTAGCAAAAGGCGTAAATACCTACGAATCATTTTCGATTACAGGAACAAAGCACTTGTGAAGTTTGGTCTGTCAGGTACTGCCCGCCTTTTCTGGTAGGGGGTCTGCCTGGCAAGCGATGCAATAGTTGGAGGTCGATCATGTCAACTCACTGCCTGGAACCAGGCGAAATAGCTAATTACCGTCGGTTTCTGAACTGTACTGGGAAGTCCAGACTTGCTTCTTGTATAGCTTGCATGACGGTTTGCAGATCATCTTTCTTTTTGCCGGAAACGCGCACATGGTCACTCTGGTAGCTTCCCTGGACCTTGAGTTTCAAGCGTTTGATGAGACCTGTGATTTGCTTGCCTTTTTCTTTGTCGATACCCGCAAGCAGCTGTGCTGTTTGCTTGACTGTTCCTCCGCCGGCACTTTCTACCTTGCCGATATCGAGAACTTTTTGTGAAACTTTCCGCTTGGCAAGCCGTTCCATGAGTACCGTGAGCGCTGCTTCGATTCGGGCCTCTGTTGTGGACTGCAGGGTGATCGTGTCTTGGCCGAGAATTATTGAAGTGTCAGTGTTTTTGAAATCGTAACGGCTTGATATTTCTCGTTGGGCTTGGTCAACGGCATTGCGTACCTCTTGGTAGTCAATTTCGGAAACAATGTCGAAAGATGGGTCTGGCATTTCGGCGAACCTTGCTGATCGCGGGAGACAAGCGTCTGCACGCTGTCAACTGCTCGGTGAGCGGTGTCTGGTCTTCGGCGGACATGGTATCGCTCTACGGTTGCATATGCCTGATGAATGGCCCGAGTAGAGAGAAAAAGCACGCTTTTCCTGTTCTCTCGCGTTCGTTGTTTTTTGGTCGGCGCGGACAAGGGTTCTTTTCCGTATCCGAGTTTTTATTCCGGCACTATGGTGATTCGATGGCAAGTATGGATTATCCGGCGACGCGTTCCGTTCTTTCAACCGAGTACACAGTTTCTCGCTCGAAGCTTTTCCGTCATTTCATCTTCGGATTTGTGATGGGGTCAGCGGATATTGTCCCGGGGGTGTCTGGCGGCACAATGGCGCTGATCCTGGGGATCTATGAGCGTTTTGTGCGGGCGGTAGGCGATGGGGCTCGTATGATCGCGTCTTTTGTCTTCTTGCGTCCGCGCGAAGGACAAGAGCGTTTTCGTGCTTTGGAGTGGAGTCTTGTTCTCCCGCTTGGGATGGGAATTCTCACAGCCCTTGGTGCGATGGCATGGATACTTGATTATTTCCTTGAAGAGTATCCTGTTTACACGGGCGCTGCTTTTTTTGGTCTGGTGGCGGCGTCGTTGCAAGTGCCATGGGGCCGGCGTGTGGAGCGTCCTCGGGTACATCTTTTTCTTGCTGCGGCGTCCGCGTTACTCGCTTTTACGATTTTGGGTTTTTCTGAGAGTACCGGCGAAGAAGAAATCAGTACGCTTAAGTTTCTGATGTCGGGCGCTTTGGCGAGCTGTGCCATGATTCTGCCCGGTGTTTCGGGTGCTTTTCTTTTGGAAGTCATGGGTGTATATGAAGCAGCGATCGACGCACTGAAAGAGCTCGATATTGTCGTTCTCGCGAGTGTGGGTATGGGTGCTCTCGTCGGGCTTGGTGGATTTTCTCAGTTTTTGAAGTGGGCGCTCGAACGGCATCATGATGTGGCAATGGTTGTGCTTGCCGGACTGATGGCGGGATCCTTGCGGGCTTTGTGGCCTTGGCAGTCTGACGAGATTGGGAAAGGGGCCGACCTGCAGATGCCTGCTTGGGAGGGCAGCACTTTTCTCGCCTTGCTTGTCTCGTGTATTGCTGTGTCTTTTGTGTTTGGTCTGTTACGTTTTGCGAGTGAGACAGAAGATGCTGCGGCGAGAGATGATGCGTGAAGAACAGTAAGAAACCCCTTTCTGCTCAGCATGCCAAGGGCAATCGGTTCTTTTGATGGGATATGCAAAGGGCATGTAGGCTGCTTGGGAAGAGGCGCATACCGGAGGGTACAGCGCAGAGCCGACCGGAATCTCTCGCAGTGCAAAGCGTCTTTCCCCGGCAGTTTCGTCTTTCGTTTGCTGAGTGCCGGGTTTTTGCTGCGAGATGTCAACGACAGGTCTGATGTGCGAGACGATGTGAGAAGGGCGCTGTTTCTTCTCGGTATTTCCGGAGTGCTGACAGGACTGGTTGTCCTGCCCGGGGTATTGGATATACTTCAGCGTACAGTGGATGATCCCTGGCACCGTCTGATGCTCTCCTGGCACAGTGACATCGGTTTGGATGTGGCGCGTTTTTTCCGTCTTTTTGGTCAGCGACCTCTGTCAGTCTTGTGTTATGTCCTCTTCGGGATGTTCTTGTATGTGCGAGGGCATCGTCGGGAAATGTGGATGCTTACCGGTGTCGTCGTCTTCGTGAGTGTGAGTGTTGTGCTCGGGAAGATCGTTATCGGACGTCCGCGTCCGCTTGATCAGGTTATTTTTACTGAGGGAAAGGCGTTTCCTTCAGGGCATGCAGCTTTTGCCGGAGCTTTGGCAATGGCCTTGTGGCTGTGGGCAGGATGTCGGAAGAACTGGTGGAAAGGTTTGCTGCTATTTTTTGCGATTGGTATGGCCTGGAGTCGAACTTATTTGCGTGCACACTGGCTGTCCGACACGCTGGCGGGTTTGGCCTGGGGTGCAGGGGTGGTGGAATTTTGCGTTCTCGTGGTGCAGGGAAGAGGAGAGAGGGAGAGAGATATTCTCAACCTGTATTCTGCGCCTCAAGAACAGTAAGTCCGACTTCTTGCCCGTAGGCGAGCTCAAGATTATGACCATCTGGACCTTGAATAATGCCCCAGTATCCTACGGGATGCCCGGCATCGAATGGTCCGCTTGTTTGCCAGTTTTCTGTTTGCGCGAGAGATAAAAGACGATCCACTTCTGCGCGGCTTTCACAGCCGACGCCGAGATGCCCCCAACCTCCCAGGGGAAAAGAGACCTTCTCCATTTCAATCAAAACGATGACGAAGGGACGAGTAAGGTCGCTCATCCATAAGACTTTTTTTCCTGAATTTTTGTCAGCTCTTGAGTGGATAACGCTCATCCTTGCAAAAGTTTCGTAGAATTTTTGCGTTTGGTCTGGCTTCGTGATTCCCAGTGCTATGTGGGTTATGCCCTTGTCTGTTGCCATTTGTTGCCTCCCGGGGAAAGCTTGGCTTTGCTTGCCTACGGCTTCTGGGACACGGTAGCAGGCGAAAAGCGGTCTCTCCCCTCTAATCTGCACTTTTGCTGTCGGGAATGTTCGGGTAATGGGAAACGCTGTGGGGGAAGGCCGAAGCGCTCTGGGGAGAGGGACAAGTTATGTGGGGTCAGAAGGTTCTCAGGGAAACGAGATGGGCTGTGTTGGGTCGAGTTTGGGATCGGTGTCAGGACTTCTGCTGTGCGCACCCCATGAACTGCTGATATATGAAATGACATTACTTGTGATGTATGTCGGAACTGCCGATGGTCGAGGTATGACAGGTCCTATAAAATAGTGTTCTGCTTTGCCTTCGTACTTTGTTGGGTAATTTTTGTTCCTTGTCCTCTCTGCAGAAAAAGCAGCAACGGGGTGTGTTTTTCGGCGGGTGAGGTGATGAGAGAAAGCAAAGTGAGTCGGCTCATTCTGCTGGAGAAGCCTTCTTGGCATTGTTCTCTATATGGGGAAATAAGTATTTGACCGGGGTCAGATATGTAATTGGACCTTCGTTGGTCTTTCACTGGAGCCTTCTGTTGTCCAGAAGCAGAATTTTTTTTTGATTCTTCTTTTATCCCTCTCAAAAGAGTCCTGGGAGCAGGGTCTTGTTTTTGGTTCTGGATAGGGGTTGGCCTGGGAAAATCTCCTTGTGGTAGCGCGTGAGATAAGTCACGGACGGGCGAAGAAGCGCTTCTTCGCCCGTCCGGAGAGACTGGTGCGCCAAGACACGAGAAAACGTTATTGCTACGGTGTGAGCAGGGAAATGTCCTGCAGCTAGGAAGAAGGATCACGTGTTGGAGGGGGGAAGAACGGGGTTCAAGAGACCGCAGAATGTGGGGCATTCCGTGTCGTGAGACGTCTGTGGCTGTTTCTCTTCCGAGAAGCAGAAGGAGGACACGGGGACGGGTGCAGTGCGGATCCCCTTTTTCCCGGAACCAAGCACTTTTTCCACAGGACTTCCTCTTTGAGCCGTGTCCTGGTCCCTGTGCTGGTGCGACAGGTCTGAACTGGTATGATCGAAGTGACATGGGGTAAAGAAGAGGTCATGACACTGCGAAGATTCGCTTCATGTTTCCTTTGTGCCCTCAGTGTGGTCCTGGTTCATGACCCTCTGGCGCCGTTTTAATTTGCGGAATTGGCGTGCGGTGAGGACACTACGTATTTCCATACTGGCGTCTTCTATTGTCCGTACGCGATTTTCGAGTTCTTTGTTGTGCTTTCTCGAAATTTCGAGAAGTTCACTGGCATGACGCAGCTCGGATTCGAGTCTGGTTTCAAGCTGCGTGTTTTTTGCGAGAGCTTCTTGGGTGCGTTTGCGTTCTTCTGCCGTTTCGAGGATGCGACGCTCTCGTTCCTCGTTCCCGGAGACAAGTTCAAGGCGCCGGTGCTCTCGTTCCGTCCGTAGATCTTCTGAGAGTCTTGCGATCAAACTCACGAGATCAGAGAGGTCCTCTGCTGAAGGACCTACGGGTGTGTGGGGATCTTCTTTTTCTGCCTTTTCCTCGTTGCCGGTTCGTTTCCACATTGCGTCGAGCGCGACGACAGGAATGCGCCACTCCTCGCCACGTGGCCCAGGAACTTTGTGCGCTCCTGGGATACGGCCTTGGGCAAGTCGACGTTTGAGAGTTGTTTTCGAGACATCGTATGTCTCAATTGCATCACCAAGCGTCAGGAGAGTGCCTGAGCCGTCAGGAGTGCGGATATCGATGACAGTACGAGGTGCTGGAGTGGTTTTTCCGGCGGGGAGGAGTTGGTCAACCATGATCTGTAGTGTGCCATGATTTTGGGAGGTTTGAACAGAACCCCATTCTAGCTGGTCTTTTCTCTGCGGATAGGGGTCGTGGACCGGGTCCAAGGTTCCTTCTATGCAGAAGGGCGACTCTCCTTTTTCGTCGTGTCCGTCTCTTTTTTCCACGGACTTCCTGATGAACTTCCTTTTGATTAATCGCGCTCGAATATGTCGGAAAGACCCCCGAGAACGGATCCTTCCCCGCTTTGGCGTCCTCCGGCAGCAGGAGCGTTTTTGATAATGCGATCCGCAAGACGTGAAAAGGGCAGGGATTGGATCCAGACGCGGCCTGTGCCTTGCAGCGTCGCGAGAAAGAGACCTTCTCCGCCGAAGATCATGGATTTCAGATTACCTGCGCGTTCGATGTTGTAGTCGATACCGGGATCAAAAGCTACAAGGCACCCTGTGTCTACCCGCAAACATTCGTTATTCAAATATTTTTCGACAACTGTTCCACCTGCACTCAAAAAGACCATGCCATCGCCTGAGATCTTCTGCAGAATAAAACCCTCTCCCCCAAATAGGCCTGTCCCAATTTTTCTTTGGAAGGCAATATCGATTTTTGTTCCAAGGGCAGCGCACAGAAAACCGTCCTTCTGCGCGATGATGGAACCGCCCAATGCTTCCATATCAAGAGGAATGATTTTGCCAGGGAATTCGGCAGCAAAAGCCGTTCGTTGTTTGCGACTTCCCTGGTTGGTGAAATGTGTGAGAAAGATGGATTCTTGTGTGATAAGACGTTTTCCAGCCTGTTTTAATTTTCCCCACATGCCTTGAGAAGGGTCTGATCCGTCTCCCATTTTTGTCTCGAACTCGATGCCATTCTCTATGAACATCATGGCCCCGGCTTCCCCGATCACTGTTTCCCCAGGATCGAGTTCGACTTCCACAAATTGGAGGTCATCGCCTTTCACTTCATAGTCGATGGTATGGCAAATAGTCGGCATGAATCTACTCCGTATTTCAGAGGGCTTTGTAATGAAAGGATGAGGAATAAGAGGATAATAGCAGGGCAGGTGTTTATTTCTGGCTCTGTTTCCATCATCGCGTGATTTTTCATTCTACAGGGGAACGATTTTGTTCGTTCCCCTGTAGAAGCGGTGTTGTAGTGATCTTGCAGTGGTCTCTGCGACGTCTCCGCTTCCCTCTGGCTTACGGGAGCTGGTCGGTGAGTTCTGTGGGGAGGTCGATCAGAACAATGGTGGATTCTTCTACCGCTTTTGCCAGGGAGCTGTCACTGATCTCTTCTCCTCGTTTGATTCTGGCAATCGAACGACCTGAGCGCGGGAACTTCTCGAAGTATGCTTGTAGGGCGCGTTTACTGTCTTCTGTCACCTCTTGGGAAAGCGCGCCTGTCGTGTCGTATTTTTCCCCTTGCCATTCCACACTGACCGAGTGTCCTCCCCTGAAATTCCGCCACCATTTCTTTGTTTCTGCCAAGCCGACGACAACGATGAGATATTTCTCACTTTTTGCGTACATGACGGGCAATGAATATTCTTTTTCTGTGCGAATTCCCTTATAGTGGAGAATAAGAACTGATTTATGAAAGAGGCGGCGGAGTGGAGACCGCAGGGTTCCTTTCATGAATACGTTTATAGTTCTATTGGCGATCCAGAACATGGGTTTTGCCTTTCTTCGGATGTGCTTGTTTTGGTGTTTTGACTTTATTGATGAGCCGCGAACCCTTTATCACACAGGGAGTTGATCTGCTTCGGGTGTGCTTTTCTGGTTTTTTTGTGGGTTGTGGACTCTGGGGTGTTGTGCACGCGTGTTTTTCGATGATGTTCTTTATTGACAGTGCGTGGAGAGTGGATGGTCGGTGTTGATGACACGAGTGGATCTTTGTCTGGTTTTCGGTGTTCTGTCAGAAAAGCAGCCGCCGGAACAGAGATTCCACGAGAAAATCCCATTGGAACGACATATTTTGGCCAATGCTATTTTGTCCAGAACGAGATGTGAGACAAAATACGGCTTTGTCGTGACGATGGCGAGAAAAAATCGCGAGAGAAAAAGCCTGTGGGGCGAAGAAATCAAGGGGAGAAGCCAGTGAGAGTTGTTCGCCCTATATAGGAAAAGTAGAGGAAACCGTAGTAAAAAGCGGGGTAGGTTGCGCGGGAGTTTTTCCAGGGGAAAAGGAGATTCTCTCGTAAAGGTTGCTATCTCACCTTTTCTCTTTTTTTTGGGGATTCGTCTAGGGGGTACGTCATGAAAACGCCGGTGTGTCAGATGTTTGGGATCGAGTTCCCTATTTTTGCGTTTACGCATTGCCGGGATGTAGTGGCGGCGGTCTCAAAAGCCGGTGGTCTGGGTGTGCTCGGTGCAACTGCGCACTCCCCGGAACAACTTGAGATTGACCTTGGCTGGATTGAAGATGAAGTGGGAGATGCTCCTTACGGTGTCGACCTTTTGTTGCCACAGAAATATGTCGGAGCGGAAGCTGGTGGTTTTGAGAGGGGGGCTCTGAAAGAGCTTATTCCGCAAGAACACCGGGATTTCTTGGATGGCATGATGAGCCGGTATGACGTCCCGCCTTTGGTTGAGCTCCCCGCGGAGATGCGAGGACGGGGCCTCGGCGTGTCGGAGGCGGACTATCTGCCTCTCATCGATATCGCGTTTCACTATAAAACCAAGTTGCTTGTGAGTGCGCTTGGGCCACCACCAGCCTGGCTTGTGAAGGACGCGCACGAGCGGAATGTGCTCGTGGCCGCTCTCGCCGGCAAGGTCGAACATGCAGTGCGCCATAAGAACGCGGGGGCCGACATTATTATTGCCCAAGGCTCCGAAGCGGGGGGTCATACCGGGCAGATTTCCACGATGGTGCTTGTGCCTGAAGTTGTTGAAGCGGTGGCACCTGTGCCTGTTTTGGCGGCAGGGGGAATCGGGACAGGGCGTCAGGTGGCGGCCTCTTTTGCTCTTGGTGCGGCGGGAGTGTGGTGTGGGTCTGTCTGGCTCACGACAGAGGAAGCAGAAACCCACCCGGTTGTCAAACAAAAGTATGTGGCTGCAGGGTCTTCCGACACAGTGCGGTCGCGTAGTCTTACCGGGAAGCCCGCGCGACAGCTTCGCACTGCCTGGACAGATGAATGGGATCGTCCGGACACTCCTGATCCGCTTGGTATGCCTCTCCAGTCCATCTTGACGGGTCCTTATCTCGCGAGGATCAATGGGGCCGCGCACCAAGAAGGATCGGGTGCGCATACCCTCATCAACTATGCTGTTGGGCAAATTGTGGGGCAGATGAACCAGGTGAAGCCCGCGAAACAGGTTGTGTACGAACTGATTGATGAGTTGATTGACGCGGCTGAAACGATGCAGAAGGTGATGGAAGCCTGACGCGAGTCCTTTTCTCCTCTTTGTTGAGGGTCTTTGCTTGGGGGAAGCCTGCTCGAGGCAGTCGCGATAAGAAAGATAGGGTACAAGAAAAACAGAAAACGAAGATTCGGCATCTCGCGCTGGGACGTTGCCTGAAGCGGGAGAGGTGTCTACTCTTGCCCTTGGCCTGGTCTTGCGGTTCTGTGGCACCACATGAAACGAAAAGCGAGGAGATTACCGAATGTTTCGGAAGCCATTTTCTGGCGGTTTTTCTGTTTTCGTAGTGCCGGTTTTGCTGCTCTGCTGTGTCTTTTTCGCAGCTTGTAGCGAGGATGTTTCATCCACGACATCAGGCGAGAACGTCACAGATAGCGGCGATAGTGCTCTGGTAAAAACTTCTGACGCTGGGCCCGACACTGGAAACGCAAGAGATTCGCAGCAAGATGGAGAGACTCGTCTCGATATTGTGGTGGCGAATCCAGAGACAGACGAGTCGGTGTCTGCTTCTTTGATATGTGATGAGCAGCGTGGGACCGGTTTTCTGGCGGACCCTGCATCTGTCGCAAAGGCTTGCAGGGTTTTGGTTTTTGACCAGCCAATGCGAGATTACTTGCGCAACGGCCCGGATCCGGATCGCGTATGCACAGAAATTTATGGTGGGCCTCAGCAGGCATCCTTGCGTGGGACACTTGATGGTGAACCCGTAGATGCAGTGATGACACGCACAGACGGATGCGAAATCGCAGATTGGGATGTGCTTTTGGCGCCGTTACTTGAGGGATCTGGTCTGGTGTAAGGACTGCATGCGGGGACGGAGGGAAACCGTGTGACATACCACAAGCCTTTTGAGTATATTGACGTTCTCAAAAGACTTGTGGGGAATCCTCCAAGAACCAGTCGTGTCAGCGTTCCGGTCGTTCAATAGTGAGGAGACGCTCGAGCGCAGGTTCGATTGTTGTGTCCTGAAACTCGTAGTTGCTTTCTTGTAGACGGGTCGGCACGACGCGTTGATTCGCGAGCAGAGTGTCATTTGCCTGCGCCGCACCGAGTGCGAGGCGTAGGAGAGGGGCAGGAGTCGTGAGAAAAGTGGGGCGATGTAAGACGGATCCCAGAGCCTTTGTGAACTCCTCATTTGTGACAGGGTGGGGGGCGGTGATGTTGTAGGGACCGCTTTGTGTGTCATCCTCCAAGAGATGGATGATCGCTCCAACTGTGTCATGTATCGACACCCAGGAAAGATATTGTTTTCCTGATCCAAATTTGCCGCCCATGCCAGAACGAAAGAGCGGCAATTGTTTGGCGAGGGCACCTCCGGCCCTGCTCAGTACAATGCCGGTTCGCAGGTGGGCGACACGAATTCCGGCTTCTTGCGTGACCTGCGTTGCTGCTTCCCATTCCTGGCAAACCTCTGCCAGGAAGCCGTTGCCGTGTGGCGTGTTTTCGTTGACTTCTGTGTCCTGGGTATCACCGTAGAAGCCGATTGCGGATCCTGAGAGTAGGACTGTGGGCGGGTGTTCTTGTGCAACGAGGGCTTCTGCCAGAAGCTCGGTACCTTTTGTGCGGCTTTCCCGTATGCGTCGTTTTTTTTCTTTTGTCCAGCGCAGTCCGGCGATTGGTTCTCCCGCAAGATGCACGACTGCATTGATGCCGTCCAGGCTCTGTGGGTCCAGAATGCCGCGTGTTGGGTCCCAAGAAATTTCGCTGGGATCGTTTCCGTGCGGGGTGCGGGTGGGAGTGCGGGTGAGGCTTTTTACATTATACCCTTTTTTGGATAACGCACTTCGTAGTGCGGTGCCAATAAGCCCCTTTGCTCCTGTCACGAGAATGTCCACTGTTCCTCTCCCCCATTTTGTGTTTTCACAGCTTCGAGAAGGAACTTCCTCCTCTCTGTCTCGTTATGCTAGTGTACCGTTTTCTTTCGCGTCGAAGTATTCTGGGCTTGAGCGGCCTATGTCTTGTCAGGGCATGGTTGTGCGGGGGAAGGGAAACAGAGTGGTCGTGGTGGTGCTTGTCGGCAGGGGATTGTATTCAATACGTCTTGGTTCTGCTTTGTACACGGTGCGAAAGACGCGTGTGTCGACGGTTTTTTCTGCGTCTGCATAGGTGATGGTGCGAGTAACTTTGACTGAGAAGCCGGTACTGCCCTGCGATGTCACTCTTTGGCTGCCAGGACGTAGTTTTCGATTGATTTCTCGGATAGTTTCCGGGGCTTTGCTGGCATAGCGCTGGCCAGTGACTGAAGTGACTTTGCGACCATCATCTGTGGCAAAGAGTGTGACGGTGATGGAGTTCTTCTCTACCCATGCTTTGATTTTGAGGTGGGATGCATAGTTGTTTTTAAAGATGAGATCGACCTCAGGGTGATGCAGCGTGGCTTCTCGGCCTTCTGGATAGCGAGAGATGTAGTAGGAGTGGGGTTTGTGTTTGGTGAGGGGAAGGCCGCTGAAGTAGGCCGCGTTGAAGAGGGTGGTGCCGAACTGGCTGACGCCTCCACCAATATCGTCTGTGTATTTTCCGTTATAGATGACACCTGCGGAAACGAATCCCTTTTCGATGGTGCGAGGACCTACGAATTCGTTCACGGAAAAACGTTCACCTGGTTTCAGGATTGTGCCATCGACGATTTCAGCAATACGTGTGATATTGGTGACACGGGACTGGCCCGGTACGAATTTCGTGGTGAAAGAACCCACAGGCTGGGAAATTCCGAGGGCAATCAGATCATCTGTCGTTGTTTCCGGTAATTGGCTAATCAGTGGGGCGTTTACTTCTCGGTTATTGGGATTCCGGATCGCGCGCGTGAGGTCATCAGCTAATGCAGCCATGTCGACAATCTGTCCATCCACATGCGGTATCAGGGTCGCGCTATCAGGAGCGAAGTCGTAATGGGCATTTTGGGGCGCCTGCTCAATTTTCCTGAGCATGGGATGCAATATCTGGTTGGTTTGTTCGAGGGGAAGCTGTACCTGAGGGAGCGGGATATCTGTCTTGGTGAACAAGTGTTGGGCCCAGGCCAAGGGATTCCACCCTTTGTTGGCAGCAAAAGTGGCGGACACGGTTGCGTCAATGTTTGTTTCCGCTCCAAGCGTCAGGGGTGAGATTGTAAGGCTGAAGTCTTTGGTCTGCACTGTCACAGGCGTGCGGAGGAGGCTACTTGCCTGCGCTGTGAGGTGGTCCTTTAGTTCCGCGCGTGTCAGACCCCCGAGGTTTTCTCCATTGACATAAATGTTTCGGTCAACTTTGCTGCTGACAGCGACTCTGTCGAGGACAAAACCGAGCGAGAAGACAAAAACGACGGCTATTGCGAGAAGGAAGGTAAACCGGGTAGTCGCGGTAAGAGTGGATGGGGGTTTGGCGTGTGCCAACGTTTTTGGAGGAGTGTCCCGATGGGGGAAGGGTAAACTGCGCCTTGTTTTTTTCCCTTGCTTGGCTTTTGCAGGTGGTCTTGTGGGGACCGACGGGATGTTTTTCTTCCGTGTTTTTGTGGAAGAAAAAGAAAAAATTTCTGGCGTGTGTGCGGAGGATGAGGATTTGGGCTCTCCGCCGGTTTCTGCAGGAGGACGCTCAGTTTCCTCGCTGCTTTCAGCGGTGAGGTCAGACTGCCGGCTATTTTCCTTTTTTTCTGTCTCTTTTTGTTTCTTCTCTTCTGCCTCAGTGGAAGAAGAGAGAGCAGGAGGTACTGGCAAGGTGTTGGTAGCGGAGTCGTTGTCGATTGTAGGTGAGTTTTCCGAGGACATTTGCCTGACGATGGGCTGGTGAACGGGTGTCTTGGCTAAAGCGCAACGGAGCACGAAGCAGGTGAGCGATGACGCTGTTTGTTCCGCGATTTTATCTGTTGGCGCGTCTCTTCATGTGGGGAATCTTTTCAGATAGTTAAGGTGCCTTTTGTGAAACAGAGCGGAGATTTCCTCTAAAAAGATTTTTTGCACAATGAGTTTTCCTGACTTTCTCGTCTTTGTCTCTGTATTTTTCTCAGGTTACTTGAGCTGCGGAATGGGTTTGCACCTGGGCTGGGAAGGTCGGCCTGTTGGCTGCCTGTCCTGGGGGAAGGTCTGAGGTTTGTATCGGAGACAGATATGACGTGAGAGAAGAAAGCTGTTTTGCCTTTCTTGAGAGAAGAGAAAACAGGGAGGATATATGGAAAAGATTTCAGTGTCAGATATCGACATGTTGAGATTCGAGAATATAGAGCGTGTTCTTGCTGTAGGTGCCCATCCTGACGATCTGGATTTTGGTTGTGGCGGGACGATTGCCTGTTTTGTTGACCGTGGGATATCGGTGACGGAGCTGATTGTGACGCAAGGTGGGGCTGGATCAAATGATCCGGGTATGACTCGTGAACGTCTGCTCGAGATTCGTTCTCGTGAAACGAAGGAGGCTGCCGCGGTGCTCGGGGCCGATCTCATCCAGCTTACATACGAGGATGGTCATGTAGAGGAAAGTACGGGGCTGCGCCGTGATATCAGCCGTGTCATCAGAAGTGTCCGTCCAGATATCGTGATGTGCATGGATCCGCGGCCTATTCTTGACAATCATTTTTTTAATCATCCAGATCACCGTATTGTTGGTCAGGTGACCTTGGACGCACTGATTACAGGAGCGTCCACCCGACTACTTTTTCCAGAATTACTTGATGAGGGACTTGCCCCTTGGAAGCCTGCTGGGGCTGTGCTCATGGGCCCTGGGTGGCGGAGTGGCTTTGTGGATATTACGAAGACGCTGGATCGAAAGATCGCAGCGCTTCTATGTCATGCAAGCCAGGTCGACGCGCAGAATATTGGTGATATGGTCCGTAAGTGGACGCGTCGCGTGGGAGAACGTGTGGGGTGTACCTATGCGGAGACACTTGATTTTTATCCTGTGGTCCCCTGATGTCGGTCGCAAGCAGCCCGGATAGTCCCAATTCTCTTGCGTTTTTTCTTCCCGCTGTGCGGGAATGGTTTGAAACCGAGCTAGGGCCTCCGACGCTGTCCCAAGAATTGGCATGGCCGGTTATTGCGGCCGGGGATCATTGTCTGGTGACGGCTCCTACAGGTTCGGGGAAAACCCTTGCCGCCTTTTTGTTTGCAGTTGACCGTCTTTTTCGTGACCTTTTAGAGGGACGTTCCCGAGACGGAGTTGATCTTGTCTACGTTTCTCCTTTGAAGGCGCTTGCAACGGATATTGAACGGAATTTGTCGCGGCCTTTACGAGAAATTGTGGCGATGGATGCTCGCCTGGCCGGAGTGACGGTGGGTGTGCGCAGCGGGGACACGTCTGCCTCAGACCGTCAAAAGATGATTCGTAAACCTCCCAATATTCTGATTACGACTCCAGAGTCGCTGTATCTGCTTCTCACTGCGAAAAAGGCGCGACCTGGCCTTGGCAGTGTGCGTGCCGTGATCTTGGATGAAGTACATGCGTTGTACGGGACAAAGCGGGGTGTGCACCTTTCGCTCAGCTTGGAACGCCTGTCTGCGCTCACGAAGGCAGCAGAGCGAGAAGACCCGCAGCGCATCGGCCTCTCTGCCACGGTGCGACCTCTTGCCGACGCCGCGCGCTTTCTTGGTGGTCCCCACCGTTGTGTGAGTGTGGTGGACGCAAGCTCCCCGCCTGCTCTTGATCTGTCTGTTGTGGGGGCGGGCGTGGCAAGTGCCGGTAATGGAGAGGCCCCCGATGGAGAGACCTCCTGGGATCGCATTGCGCCACGGCT
>DEIU01000102.1:95744-106543 GCA_002352645.1 Acidimicrobiia bacterium UBA2766
CGGGGCGTTTGCCTGCGCTGGTGGCGACGGGCACTTTGGAACTTGGGATCGATATTGGGGGGATCGATCTTGTGTGCCAGGTGGGGAGCACAAAGTCTGTGTCTCGTGCCCTGCAGCGGGTGGGACGGAGCGGACATCTTGTGAACGCGGTCTCCCAAGGTCGTTTTTACCCGTTGTACCGGAGTGAGTTGCCGGAGATAGCGGCCCTTGTGCGGGAAATGCAGGCAGGCAGGATTGAGGAAACCCTTCCTGTGCGGAACTGTCTTGACGTGCTGGCGCAGCACATTGTGGCCGAAGTTTCAGCGCGAGACTGGGCGGTCGATCAGCTCTACATGCTGGTACGTGAGTCTGATGCGTATGTTGACCTCTCCAGGCAATCTTTTGAGGCGGTTCTTTCCATGCTTTCGGGTGGACGTGGCGATGCAGATCTCACAGTCGCACGACCCCGGATCAGCTGGGATCGTACCCGTGAAGCCGGAGGGGTGCTGTGCGCGCGGCCCGGCGCCGGTCGTCTCGCCGCGGTGTCAGGTGGGGTTATTCCTGATCGCGGCCTCTACCCGGTTGTCTTGGCGGGTACGGGCGTGCGTTTGGGAGAGCTGGACGAGGAGTTTGTTTTCGAGTCGAAACCCGGCGATGTTTTTGCGTTGGGGTCGTCCCTCTGGCGTGTCCTCGAAATCGGTCGGGATCGTGTGCAAGTTACCGAGGCAGCCGGCGCTGTGCCTCGCCTTCCTTTTTGGCGGGGCGAGGGTATGGGGCGGCCCCGTTCTTTAGGTCTGGCGACTGGTCGGCTCCTGCGCGAAATGGAACAAGTACTGTCTGACCCCAGGTCTGCTACAGGGCCTGCCATAGGGTCTGCCCCGGGGCAGACCCACGGAGAAAAGACGGGATCTGAGGAGCTTGCAGACAGGCTGCTCCTGCGTTTTCTGCGGGAGGAGTGTGCATGCGACGAGGTCGCAGCTCAGACGCTGCTTGGTCTTGTGCGCGAACAATCCCGCCAAACTCCGCTTCCGACTGACCGCCGTGTGGTGTTGGAAACCTTTCGAGATGAGATCGGCGATACCCGGGTCGTGATCCATTCTGTTTTTGGTGCAAGAGTGAACCAGGCGCTCGGTATCGGGTTGCAAGCCCGAGTTGGGGAACGGCTCGGTCTCACGGTGGAGATGAGCCATTCTGATAATGGAGTGATGTTTCGTTTCCCTGACCTGGATGGTCCACCCCCAGAGCAGTTGTTGCGTCTCGTGACATCGCATGATATCGATGACCTTGTGTTGAAAGAGTTGGCGGGATCTGCGCTGTTTGCCTCGCGTTTTCGCGAGAATGCACAACGTGCACTCTTACTGCCGCGCAATCGGCCGGGGCAGCGCACACCCCTCTGGCTGCAACGCTTGCGGGCTGCAGACCTTATGGTGCTTGCAGTGCGCGACCCGGACTTTCCTTTGGTGTTGGAGACCTACCGGGAGTGTCTCGAGGACGCCCTTGATATGCGTGGTCTTCGGGCCCTTCTTGAAGGCATTGAACAGGGCACTATTGCGGTTGCGACAGTCGCGACGGATTCTCCTTCGGCTTTTGCTTCCGACATGCTCTGGCGGTTCGTTTTCGGTGCGATCTACAACGAGGATGCCCCGCGGGCAGAGGTGCGTGCTGCTGCTGTTTCTGTGAATCGGGATATTCTCGCTGATCTGTTGGGAACTGACAACCTGGCAGAACTGCTGGACCCGGGAGCAGTCGCAGAAGTGACGGCACGTGTGTCGCGTACTGCCCCCGCATGGGCCGCGGTCGACGACGAGTCTCTGCTCGACCTTTTGCGACAGCTTGGTGATCTCTCCCTGATGGAACTGGACGAGCGCAGCGCTGTGGACGTGCCTGCTGCGCTCGAACGCCTTGGTGCGCGTGTGGTCGAAGTGGCGGGGCGTTATGTTGCAAGCGAAGAAGCCGCTGAGTATCGAGCTGTTTTGGCAGGAACAGGCGATTTGGAGGGCTGGTTGCGGCGCCATGTGCTGGGCCGAGGCATTTTTCTTGAGAGGGAGCTGGAAGAACGCTACAACCAAACAGAAGCAGTCGTGCTTGAGGTCCTGACCCGTCTTGTTGATTGTGGTTTGCTGACCCGAGGGGCTTTTACGCCAGAAGGAGGGGGCAAGGAGTGGGTGGGCACTGATACCTTGCGACGTATGCACCGGCGAACTCTCGCGGTGTTGCGCCGTCGTACTGCCCCTGTGGATGCCACTGCCTTTGCGCGCTGGCTGCGTGAGCACCATCATTTAGGAGATCCCGCTTTTTGTGCTCCTGCTCCTTCTGGCCAAGAGGGCTTATCGGCGGTTCTTTCCCTGCTCGAAGGCGTCCCTTTGTACCGAGAGAGGCTGGAGACCGACCTTCTCCCTGCACGTCTTCCCGATTATCGTCCTGAGATGCTTGATGCATTGCTGTTATCGGGACAATGGATGTGGGTAGCTCTCGACACGCAGCGTGTGGTTTTCGTGCGGCCTTTTCTTTTTCACCTGCTGCGTCTTCCTTCTGGGCCTGGGTTGTCGAAAGTGGCCGGAGACGCAGAGCCGGATCTTTCGCTGGATCAGGACCTTCCCCTGACTGTTTTGCGGCATTTATCAAAAGGCGGAGGCTGGCGTGTGTCCGAGCTTGCGGGGCTTCTTCGCCTGGAAGAAGGAAAGGTGCGCGGGGCCCTTCGTGCTTTGTTATGGAGCGGACAGGCGACCAATGACACTTTTGGACCGGGGCGTTCTCCAGTAGTGCGTGCCACCGGGCGTGTTTCTCCTGCGTCTCCTGCGTCAGGTGGGGTCGTGTCTCGACGCTCGGCGACAGGACGCTTGGCGGCGAGGCAGAGGGTGCGGAGAAGACGCGCAGGAGCAGGCGTGGGACACCTCGCGGAGAAAAGCGAGGGACGTTGGAGTGCGCTTGCGCGCGCCACAGTACAAAATACCGCACAGGACGTGTTTTCTTCCTCGGATGTGGACTTGCTGCTGCAGCTTTTACTGGGTCGTTACGGTCTTGTTGCAAAAGAGATGCCGGCTGCTGAGTCCTGGGTGGTGTCCTGGTCGATGATGCGACCCGCGCTGGATCGGGCCGAAGCTGTCGGGGATCTGCGACGTGGGTATTTTGTGGAAGGCCTTTCGGGAATACAGTTTGCGCTGCCCTGGGTGGTTGAAGAATTGCGCCGTCCAGTCGACCCGGAACGGGACGGATGCTGGGTGCTTCCTGCCGTTGATCCTGCCAATCCCTGGGGTGTCCTGCTCGAGAGCCGTGGTGTGCGCCGGCGCAGAGGATCTTTGCTGGTGTTGGAGTGTGGTGCCCCTGTTGTGGCAGTGGAGGGCGGGCGGGTGACGCCTCTTTCGGATCGTCCCGCTTCAGGGTATGAGCCGGCTTTTCTGGCATTGCGTCGCGCTTTTACCGCGCGTGGGCAGCGACGCCGACAGCTTGAGGAGTGGGGGAAAACTCCTCTGCATGATCCTGAGTTGTTGCGCGTTTTTGCCGCAGCAGGCTGGACGCGGACTGCAAAAGGCGTGGGATTGCCCTAAGACATTTTTTTACACCTCTGTGGATGAGAACGGATGAGAACCGGGAAGTCTCCTCTGCTTTCTTCTGGAATTTTTACCTGGAGACGAAGGGGCGCGTGGCGATGATCCGGGAGAAACACTCCATTGCAGCGGCTCAGGGGTGGCTCAAGAGTGGCTCAATAGAGGATGACAGAGCGTGCTACTTCGCCGTTTTGTATGTCGGCGAACGCCTGGTTTACCTCTTCCAGCTTGATGGTTTTCGAGATGAGCTCATCAAGGAGGAGTTTTCCTTGACGGTAGAGTCCCGCAAAGCGTAGGACGTCTCGATGGACGTTTGCGGAGCCGTAGACGGAGCCTTTAATGGTTTTTGCTCCCATGAAAAGCTCTCCGAAGAGAGAAAAATCTTTGAGGGTGTCGTCGACGCGTCCCACGCCCACCATGATCATGGTGCCACCGCGGCGTGTCATGCTCATGGCCTGTTCGGCAGTCACGCTTGATCCCACAACCTCGAACGCGTAGTCCACGCCACGGGGGCCAAGTGGGCCGGTTCCTGTGAGGGCTTGCACTGCTGCGACTGGATCTCCGTTCGCGGCGTTGACAGTGTCAGTGGCCCCAAATTGTTCGGCTAGTTTGAGTTTGGATGCCACCATATCAACGGCAATGATGCGTTCTGCACCAGCGATACGGGCTCCCTGGATGGTGTTGAGACCAACTCCGCCACAGCCGATGACGGCCACAGTGTCTCCGGGGCCTACTTGTGCTGTGTTGATTGCGGCACCGGCGCCGGTCAGAACTCCACAGCCAATCAGGCACATTTTGTCGAGCGGGAGATCGTTGTCGATTTTCACGGCACTGATTTCTGGGATGACCGTGTATTCGGTGAATGTGCCCGACGCGGCCATCTGGCCGATTTCAGTGCTGTTCCTACTGAAGCGTTTTGTCCCGTCGAGCATGCCGCCGCTCATCATGGTGCCGGCGCCGGCTTCGCACAGTTCTGGCTGGCCGCGGTCGCAGCAATAACATTTGCCGCATTGGGGAACCCAGGAAATGACCACATGGTCTCCCGGTTGTACGAGAGTGACTCCTGGTCCGATCTCTTCTACTATTCCGGCTCCTTCGTGTCCGAGGACCATCGGGGGTGCCATGGGAATAGTCCCGTTCAGGATTGAAAGATCTGAGTGACAGACCCCTGAAGCAGCAAGCCGTACCTTTACTTCTCCGGCTTTCGGTGCAGCGACGTCTATGTCCCAAATTTCCAAAGCATCCGATGCCCCAGTGAAAACAGCGGCTTTTGTCATTTTTTCCCCCTTTAACTGATGTCCGCAGTTTACTTATCGGTTTCCCCTGTCTTTGGGGTCTGTTCGGGAAAAGTTCTTGGAAAAAGTACGGAACGAGCTGAGGCCCTTGGTGTATAGCCCAAGGGCCTCAGCGGTGAAGGCGTTGCACATTTTGTGGAGGATTTTTAAGAGATGGTGCTTTGGGAGACCGAGACAGATTCTCGCGATCTCGGGCACCCTGCTCAGAAGGAAGGTCGTTTAGTACGTGATGACGGAACGGGCGACTTCTCCGCCCTTCATGTCTTCAAACGCCTGGTTCACGTCTGCAAGATCGATGGTCTTGGAGACCAGCTCGTCCAGCATGAGCGTGCCTTTGCGGTACAAGTCGGCATAGCGGGGAATGTCACGGTGAATGTTGGCCGAGCCGTAGAAGGAACCTTTGATGGTCTTCACGCCCATGAAGAGGTGCATAAAGGGAGAGAAGTTGGAAATGACGTCGTCCATGCGGGAGACACCAACCATGACGGCGGTACCACCGCGTCGGGTCATGTTGATGGCCTGCTCGATTGTGGCACTTGCACCGACAACTTCAAATGCGTAGTCGACGCCGCGGGGGCCAAGCGCACCAGGGCCGGTAATGGTCTGCACGGCAGCGACGGGGTCTCCTTCTTTGGCGTTCACTGTGTGAGTGGCACCGAACTGCTCTGCAAGTTTGAGCTTGGAGTCCACCATGTCGATGGCGATGATGTTGCCTGCTCCTGCGATGCGCGCACCCTGGATGACGTTGAGGCCGACTCCACCGCAGCCGATCACGGCCACGCTCGCGCCTGGTTCGATGTCTGCGGTGTTCAATGCTGATCCCACGCCAGTCAGGACAGCGCAGCCAACGAGACACATCTTGTCCATGGGGAGATCTTGGTCGATCTTCACCACGCTCAAGTCAGGGATGACGGCGTATTCAGAGAAAGTACCGGAGGAGGGGAACTGCCCGACTTCCATCTGGTCTTTTTTAATGCGTCTTGTTCCGTCGAGTAGGCCACCAGTCATCTGGGAGGCCATGCCAACTTCGCACAATTCAACCTGGCCTCGTACGCAGCAGTAGCATGTCCCGCATTGGGGAACCCAGGAGATGACCACATGGTCTCCGGGTTTCACATGACTCACGCCTGGTCCGATTTCTTCGACAACTCCGGCTCCCTCATGCCCGAGCACCATGGGCGGCATCATGGGAAGGGTTCCGTTTGCGACAGATAGGTCGGAGTGACAGACTCCCGAGGCAGCCAGCTTCACCTTTATTTCGTTCTGTTTCGGGGATGCCACTTCGACATCCCAAATTTCGAGGTCCTTGCCCATGCCTGTAAAGACTGCGGCTTTAGTCATGATTCGTCTCCCCAGTTTTCTGTGCTGTGAAGGTCATCGGCAGCGAGTGAACCCGCAGAAGATCAGCACCAGGATCTGGCGGGTTTGTCTGTCGACAGATACTCCCGTGCTACAGGCTTCGGGTTTCACAATGTCCACAGCACGGGAAACGACGCGACCGGAGACCCCTTCCCCAACCTAGTGGAACAAACCGGAAATCCGACTATTAGGAGTCATTCCCATATGAAGTGAAAGAAGGGGGTATCTTATCTTTCCAGGTGTTTTCCGTGTGGTTTGCGGGTTTGGGAGGAGTCCATTTCTTAATGATTTCGCCAAGATGTTCTGCGGTGTAGGGCTTGGCAAGAAAGTCGTTCATTCCAGCTTCAAGACAGCGCACGCGGTCTTCGGGAAGCGCATTGGCTGTGACTGCGATAATGGGAATCTTGTCGCCTTTCGGCAGAGAACGGATGACCCTTGTGGCACCCCATCCGTCAAGCACTGGCATGTGGATATCCATGAGTACGATGTCGGGATCTATATTTTCGAAGGCTTTTGCACCGAGATGGCCGTTTACTGCAATTTCCGCAGTACAACCAAACTTCTTCAACATCATCTTGGCGACTTTTTGATTGACGAGATTGTCCTCAACCACGAGGACAAGGGGAGAATGAGAGGGGACAGGCGTGGGGAGGACAAGCGGAGGTGCGGATGTTGCCCTGACCTCTTCTGCCGTCTTTTTCGGCTGGATCTCTATTCTTTTTTGTTCTGCTGATGCTACTTTTTCCCGGGATTTTTTGTTTTCGGACGGGGCGATTTCTTCGAAAGGGAGATCCACCCAAAAGAGGCTGCCTTTGTTGACCTCGCTCTGCACGCCAATACTTCCACCCATGAGTTCCGTGAGACGTTTGGAAATCGCGAGTCCGAGACCAGTACCTCCGAATTCTCGTGTGGTTGAGTCGTCTGCCTGTGTGAACATCTCGAAGATGCTTTCCTGCTTCGCGGGGGGGATTCCCATTCCCGTGTCTTGCACAGAAAGTCGAAGTATCGGGTGTTCGGAGGAGAGAGTCTGTTTTTCTGCGCCTACTGTGACTGTGCCGTTTTCTGTGAATTTGATGGCGTTGGAAAGGAAGTTGGTAAGGATCTGGCGGATTCGACCGGGATCTCCAATGAGGTGTACGGGAAGATTCGGGTCGATCTGCAGGATGAGCTGAAGCTCCTTGGTTTCTGCCCGGGGGCGCATTAAATGAGATGCTTGGCTGAGCACTGTATGGAGGTCGAAGGGGATCTTTTCGACAGTGAGTTTTCCCGCCTCGATTTTTGAGAAATCCAGGATTTCGTTGATGATGGTAAGCAGGGATTTTGTCGATTCCTGGGCGACTTGCAGAGAACTTTTGGTTTCATGGTCGAGCGGGGTATCAGCGATAAGATCGAGCATTCCGATGATGCCGTTCATGGGTGTGCGAATCTCGTGTGACATGTTCGCAAGGAAATGAGATTTCGCAGTGTTGGCAACCTCTGCTGATTTCAGTGCCTGTTTCAGTGTCTTTTCGGCTTCTTTTTGTGCGTTGATATTGCGGACCAAGACCAGCACCGTGTTGGGGTCAAACCTGATGAAACGGGCTTCTTCATAGGTGATTGTCCCTGGCGGGTAGGGAATAGTGAACTCGAATGTGACGACTTCTTCTGTCTCGAAGGCCTGATCAATGCTCTTTGCGAACTTGCCGGCAAAGGCGGGAATGACGTCTTCGACTTTTCGCCCGATCATCGACTCGAATCTTTCTTGCAGCGTGTGATCGGCGACATGATGAAAGTCGGTAAATCTGTGTTCTTTGTCGACTATGAGGAGGTGGTCCGGCAAAGCGTCGAGAACTGCTTTGAGCTTTTCTTCCTGAATCTGGCGCTCTTTCTGTGCAAGATGCGCCTCTGTGATGTCTTGCGCTAAACAGATGACTTCGTCGGTGCCAAAGGGCGCTATTCTTGCTTCAAAATAGCGCATATCGTCTTGTGCAGGAATGGAAAAGGTGAACTGGGCTTTTCCTGTGTCAAGGGCAATGTGCACCGCATCCATGGTTTTCCGCAGGATGTCTTTGTCGGAGATGATTGTGTGTATTGGTGCGTTTTTTAGGTTTCTTGTGTCTCTATCCGTGATAATGTCGGTGCCGTGATATGCAACGATTTCTCCATCCCGCGAGATCTCCGTCAGAAAAACGGGCAGAGCAGATATGATCGCCTGTTCGTGGGCTTGTGTCTGCTTCAAAGCAGCGCGTTCCTCACGTAAATCCTCAAGTTGCGTGAAAAAGCGTTTCGCGAGAATGCCGCCAAAAAGCATGAGAATAATAAGAGTGACAATATAGGAGCCATAATATTCGGCAGTTGTCGTAGGGGTTGTCTCGGGAAAATCCGCCACTATTGTGCTGGCGAAAATAAGAGTGAGAATGACGCTTGCGACCATCCCCCATACCGCTGCAGCATGCCAGTCCACCACGACCGCGGCCACAAGGGGAAGAAGCAAAAGCATGACAATACTAGGGGCCTTCTCTTGGCCCCCTTGTACAAAGGGCGCTGCGCCAAGATAGAGAGCGGCTGCTCCGGGGAGAAACTGCGCGGCAAGAGCGAGAGAGCCTTGCTTGCGCACGATGCGGCGAGCCGTCCACAGCATGAGAAGGCAGATGAAGGCCAGCAAGGCTGCCTTGTATTCTCCTCCTACAATGGAGCTGAGTAGAGTGATGGCAGTGACTGGAGTAGAGATCGCTAAATAGATGTTTAACAGTCTCGCGTGTTCTACTTGTTCCGGGTCTTCCCAATCAGTTCCTTTTGCAATCCACCGTTGTATGCGGCCAGTTAGAAGTGCCTCCATAGGCATGTCCCTGGTAGGTGGCCCAAATGTTCTCCTCTTTCTCTCGACTCTTTTGCACTCCACATAAGCGTCTTGCCCTGATCTCGGCCAGAATATTTTTCTATTTTTCTATTGTTTTGTTGAGGCACGTGGATGGACGCCAAATCCATGGCACTCATGTAAAAAGGACCGGATTGCGAGAGAAGAAAAGCGAAGGACAGACCAAAAACGCAGGGAAAGGCGGAGTTCTCTGGGCTTTTTGTCTGTGGGTGTTTTCGGGCTGCTCGAGGCGTCCACCTGGGCAGACTCTGGGAAACCTCTGGGCAGTTTCCGGGTGGACGCCTCGGGAAGAAGCAGTGCGAAAATCAGGCTGGGACCACGTCAATCAGCAAGATTTCTGGGCGGGCGAGAAACCGCAGGGCCGGAGCTATGCCACGTTCTATCCCGATCCCACGTGAAACGATGAGTACTTTGCCTGTTTTCAGAGTGGTGCGACCATCAGCCCAGGAACGAGGGATTTCAGCAAAAGTGAGAAGAGGACCGGTAAAAGGCAGCTGTACCTGGCCACCATGTGTTCCTGCAGCGAGGAGCAGATCGGCCTCGATCTCGCCTAAAGCGAAATTGGGGGAGTGACCGAGGACGACATGGAAGTCCGCAGTGCCGCTCACGTGAGTCTGAGAATTTTCTGCGTCTTCTTCGCTTAAACCGGTAATAGCAATGGTTTGTCCAGCGACTGTGCCGAATGCTGTTGCTGTTTGGGTAAAAGTCTTTACTGCGAGACCATCGAAGATGCGAGGCCAGCTTGTGAACTCATGGTTTCCTTCAACGGCAAAAGCCCCTGCAGGGCTGCTGAATCCTTCTTCGCGGAGGAACCGATTCACCTCATTTGTGAGATATCGATACGTGTTTGACTCTGTCGTTTGGATGTAGTCTCCGAGGAGAACCACAAGGTCTGGAGCGTGTTCTGCCACGACCCGCCAAACCTTTTTTTCTTGCTCGCGGAAATTCTCGTAGTGGGTTTCGGCGACAACAGCGATACGGAAGGGCTTCGTTATCTTGGAAGACACTATTTTGTGCGTGTTGACGTCGAGCGCATTCGGTTCCACAAGAAACCCGTCGTAGGCAACGGCGAGCGTGAGGACACAGAGCAGAATGCCGGCAAATGAGAGGGGACGGCAAACTTTCCAAGCTTGCGCAGAGAGTCCGGCGAGAAGTCCCGGGGCATGCATGAAAGCAAAATGCCCCGCAAGCAGAAGAAACCCGAAAATACCGCCCTGTGTTGCGCTGTTGATGGCCAGCGCCAAGGTAAGCGCGCACGCGGTGGTAAGAAAAAAGACGGCCAGAATGCGCCCAGCGGTTTTTTTCTTTGCGGCCAGGACGAGAGCGTAGATGTCTACGATTCCCATTACCATATTGAACACAAGCGACATGCGCTTCCCCCGTCTGGGGCAGATTTTTTCTGGTTTTTTCCTCTGAGGTTTCTTCGGGCAGACACCAGGAGGGACTGGAGTTTTTTCGGTCAGTGCCAAGGTCGACTTGCTCCGACTGTGCTTTTCCTCAGGGTTTTTTGTGATGAGAACCGCTCGATGATGGGGCGTGGGAAGTGGACGTCATGTCAGGTAGCAACCCCATTTCGTCACCATTGCAGCGCGCGTCCGAGTGCATGTACTTCGGGTGGGCATTCCTTGGTCTGGAGATGACGGCCGAGAGCCAGGGAGTGACGATGTCGCGGTGGCAGTCGCCGTAGCCGGGGGCGGTTGGGGGGCTGATGTCGAGGGGTGGGCAGAAGATGCCCTGGACGGCCCAGTCGCGTAGGGTCGG
>DEIU01000102.1:106611-122362 GCA_002352645.1 Acidimicrobiia bacterium UBA2766
CTGTTGATTCTGTTGATTCTGGAGATTCTGATGGTTGTGGGGGTTGTGTGGGGTTGTGGGGGTCGAGGGCGAGTTTGGGGTCGGGGCTCGGGCTGGTTTGGTTGTGTGTTTTCGTGAGCGAGGTGGGATGGGTGTTTCTTGTGGGGGTTGGTGGGGTTACGGGAGGGCGGGGTGTCGGGCAGGGTGTGGGTTTTTTGCAAGAAGAATGTGTAGGTCCGGTAGGACATACAAAAAAGCGTGATCGCGGTGCATACGCCAAGGATGAGCGCGAAGAGCATTTGCTTCTCCCATTTTTGCACGCCCTCACCACTACGTTCTTACTCCTACGTTTTCACGTGGGATCTCACAGAAGATCGGACTCTTTTTTAAAAAGGGGAGGGGCAAATGAGGGGACCTTGGGGGAGATCCTTGGAGGGAACAATGCGAGGTTGTGGGAGGAGCAGGAGTAATGCAGGGTTGTGGGCGCGATGAAAACCGTAATGCAAGTTTAACCGGAACAGGTAGAAGTGCATGTACCTTTTGGGTTTTATGAGATGCGCACTTCTTCCTATCGCTTTTTTTTCTTGTGAAAACCCTGGAGAAATCTTGCAAAAATTCTCAAAACAACCCTTCGAAAGAAACCTGAAAAAACTTGCGAAAACCCGAAAGAACCCCTTAAAAGAACCCTTGGAGTTACGCCATTGATGACTCGATATGACCTCATATGAGATCACATGGCATCACATGAGATGGATGGGGTGATGCCCGTTTGGTGCTCTGTCAGGGAATATTTGGGATTCGAGCATGATGCTGATGATGCGTAGGCATTCTTTCGGGTGTACTTGTTGGGGAAAGGACAGGATTTCTGTCTATTTCCCCTGACGCGAACGAAGGACTCCCATCCAAGGAGGCCCTTCGTTCGCGTGTCGTCACTAGGGGGTTAGTTGCAGCCCTTGCGGGGTTTCTCAGTAAAAAGCGCCTTGTGGTGGCGGGATGATGTAATCAGGGTCGGACTCGTGTGGCGGTTCGCGACGCGCGAGGGCCTTTTCGATAGCGGGAGCGAGTCGCTCCAGCTTCTTGGTCTCACGCTCTTTTTCGCCCTCTTGGAATTCTGGGAGCACTTCTTTGGCGAGAAGTTCCATCGACTCGCAGATGTGCTCGTGCTTGTTGTTCCCCGCCTGGGAGACGAAGATCATTTGGTCAACGCCGACTTCGGCGTATTTGCGGATGAGGTCCCGCAGCTGGTCGGGTGTTCCGATTGCGCCACGCAGAGAGCCGGTGCCGCGTTCGAGCATTTGGGCACCGAGCACGTCGCCGGTGCGGGAGGCAATCTTGCGGTCGAAGCCGAAGAGGCCGCGTCGCTCTTTGAATTCTTCCCAGATGTTGGTAATGCCTGGTTTGTGCTGACCGAAGGCGTAGAAGTGCGCGAGTGAATACCCGAAGAAGTGGCCGCCGTCGAGGCCGCGCTCAATCGCGGTCTCTTCGTCTTGGTGGCACATCATGGGAAGAACGATCGCGAGGTTCGGGTTCACCGCGAACCCGCCTGGGATGCACTCTTCCGACTGGATCGTGTTGTAGTAGTCATCGACCCAGGCTTTTGCCTCTTCTGGCTCGATGAAAGAGAAGGAAAGCGCCCCGATGCCTTTTGTGGCGGCGAGGTGGATGGTGTCGCGACGGCTGCAGGCGACCCAAAGAGGTGGGTGCGGTTTTTGCAGAACCTTGGGAATCACGTTGCGCTGGGGCATCTTCAGGAATTTGCCGTCATATCCGGCGAAGGGCTCTTCGACGAACATGCGGGTGACCGCGTCGAGTGCTTCGGTCCACTCTTCGCGCTTTTCTTCTCTTACAACCTGGTATCCGTCAAGTTCGGCGTTCGACGAGGTTTCCCCGGTGCCGAAGTCGACGCGACCATCAGAGACCAGGTCGAGAGTTGCGATCCGCTCGGCGATGCGGGCGGTGTGGTTGTATCCCTGGGGTAGGGCCACGATCCCATGCCCAAGACGCATTCTTTTTGTGCGTTGGGAGCAGGCAGCGAGGAAGATCTCGGGCGCGCTGGAGTGAGAATACTCCTCAAGAAAGTGGTGCTCCACTTCCCATACATAGTCGTAGCCGAGTTTGTCTCCCAGTTCTACCTGGTCGAGAGCATCTTTGAAGAGCTTGTGCTCTGCCCCTGGTCCCCAAGGCTTTGGAAACTGGTGTTCATAGAAGATGCCGAATTTCATGTTTTCCCCTCTATTTCTTCGATTTCGTTGTCAAACCGTCGGAAGAGCAGAGGTGCCCCCGAGGATTCACGCAGTTCCAGGGCGAGATGCCGTGTTTCTGCGAGAAGTTCGCGTGCAGTACGACCCGGCCACGGGCAGGGAAGAAGCCCTTTCGGCAAGAGCGGGTCGTCTGCAAAGCATTGTTGGTATTGCACCGCCATCGTGAGGGCGCCTGCGAGAAAGAGGTGTTCGTTGAGTTTCAGGTTTTCTTTGGCCGCGCGGCGCAACATGATTTCTACACCTTTTGCGCTGGCCGCAAAGGCAGTGTAGCCGGCGGCAAGCTGGTCGAGAGGCCAAAGTCGGCGGGCGAGTTCCGCTGGGTCACTTACGGAACCTATGCGCAGGTCAGAAGTCGAAGCAGACGTTACTGTCTCGCTGATGTCGAGTTGGGTGGCGAGATTGTTGATGTCTTTTGACCAGTTGTTGGCCGAGACATAGAGCCCTCCTTGGATGGCAGCTCCCCCCAAGGCAGCGACGCCGGAGCGGAAGGCGTTCCGGGCGCTGCGTTGCGACTCTGGGATCGCGAACGACACGAGGTGCCAGGTGCCTTCCCATGCACTATTTTCTCGGTCTTGCTGGTAGGCCAAGAAGAGTCGGTTGTGGATGGTGGTGATGGTGGTGAGTCCTATGGGAGTGGCCTTGTATGAGGCGTTGCGACCACTACTCAAGCGTTCCAGGATGTTTTCTCGGACAAGACGACGGATACAGGACCGCACTTGTTCACGTGATTGTCCGCAGGCGTCAGCAGCTGCGTAGAGATTGGTCATCTCCAGCTCTCCCTCGGCACTGCAGACGCCGAAGACCAGGAGGCGGGTTGGAATGCTGGTCGATTCAAAAACGGTCGTTATGTCCACGACCGCATTGTCTTCCGACCAGGTAGGTTTTGTCAAGAAACTTCTTGTGGATTTCTCTTTTCCCTGCAAGAGCGCGTGTCAAAAAAACTGCAGCGACCGGCTTTGCAAGCAATTTTGCGGGATTTTTCGGAAAAAGCATGTTCGCTGTGTTTTCCGGGAAAGATGCCTCGGCAAAGAAACAATTCCGCGCACTTTTTCAGCACTTTCCGAGCGTTTCTGTGAGACGTCTCCCAAAAGACGCAGGGAAGAGTGCTGTTGCTGAGAATGTGTGAAGTGGGAAAAGTCTCAGGCGGGGGCAGTGAAAGAGAATTCACTCAGCACTGTCACTGGGGCAAGAACGGACGGGACTAAACCAGTGCCCGGACCAAGACAGCGACCGACTCCACAGATCTTGCGGAAAGCGTCAAGAGGGGAGATGCGGAAGCGAAGATTTTTTATCGGTGCAGAGATGGCCCCGTTCTCAATCAGGAAGGTGCCGTGTGCTGTACATCCCGTAAGAGAGGGATCGGTTGTGCCAAAAGAGAGATCGGTGAAGCACGTCACGAGAATTCCCCGGTCGATCATGCGGAGTAATGCCGCTGTTGTGTGTTCACCTGGCAGCATAAAAAGGGTTTCAGGCAGGGGTGTTTGCTGTGTGGTTTGTATACGAGCGTGACCGGTGGGCTCGCTCCCCAACAGTGAGCTATTTTGCTGGGCCCGCGCGGCAGAAACCCGGTCATAGGGGATTGTCGCGGCAATTCCTGCGTCGAGGAAACGAACGGCGCGTCGCGTGGTGCCTTCCGCGTCGAAAGGGAAGTTCGGCGCGATAGGTGCCGTGGGGTCGTCTGCCACAGTGACAGCTGACGAGCAGATTTTTTGGCCAAGAAGGCGAGCGAAAGGAGTGGTTTCTTCGACAGAACACACTGGACGCAAGCACAGGCGGGCGAATGCCTCCAACAAGCTCGCCATCGCTGCGGGTTCAAGCAAGACTGGGTATGTGGCGGGAGGGATTTCAGACGGGGCAATTTCGCAATCGGCCTTGGCTGCCGCGGCTCTGGTCGCTGCAATGGGGTCAACGGTCTCAAAACGCCGTTCGGCGGTATTGCCCATACCGGTGGCATGTGCTGCTCGCGTGATGATTTCGAGGCCTGCACAGGTATCAGCGGCCCAGGCCCATCCTCCCTGGGAGGTTGCAACGCCCATCTCGTGGCCTCCCACTCCAGCATGCCCGGCAGCCCGGAGGTGTGACGGAAGGGTGCAAAGGGCTTCGCCGGCGAGCGACTCCAGGTCTTCTTTTCCGACGCGTGCGGTGTCCTCATCAAAGCCGCGCAGGCTTTCGTCTGTTTTGACTGTGTGCACTGTCGCAAATCCCGGAAACCCTGGAGTAAGGGGAGCGTGCGAAAGGCTGTCAAGGGCTCTCTGTGTTGTTTGCGCGACAGAAGTAGGTGTGGGGACGCGAGTGGCAGCGACCGCGAGTCTGTCGTTGCAAAGCACTCGTACCACAATCACGGTTTCTTTTCGATGCCGGTGGCGTAGCATGCCCTGCTCTGAGAAAAGGACAGTTTGCCGCCATGTATGACGGATCACAACCTCGGTTTCAATGGAACCGGCGGTTTTGAAAGCCTGTTTTGCCAAAGCGCGCAAAATAGGCTCTCCCACAAGTTCGTGATGGCGTTTTCTACTTTTCGCGGCACCGGTAAAGGCGGTCATGTTTTGTCTGCTGAATCTGTCTGAGGAGTTCCCGAAATGAAGAGGACGCTGAGCTTGACCTAGTCGTGTTTCTGTGTTTCCAGGGGCGGTTGTGAATTTTTTGCTCTCATCTTCTGTTGTTGTTCAGAAAAAATGAAGGAGGAAATCTGATCTTCGCTTGTCTGGTCTATGACGAGAAACTGTGCCCCAACCAGGTATATCTGATCGGGAGGAATGCCGGCTGGGATGCAACGGACGCAGCGAGCGGGAAGTTGTACTTTCCCTTTGTTTCCAGCGCGAAATTGCACTTCAAAGTATGTATCCTGCGCGATATGTTCTGGTGTGGAGAAACCCACTCCTCCGATGCTGATGTCAGTGCTGACCACATGGAGTATGTCGCCTAAATCGTGTTGGGGTGTGGGATCAAGAAACTCCAGCTTGAGAGGAAGCTTGCAGTCCAACCGGTAGTGACGGCGACGGTCTTGACGGAATTTCTCTGGATACTCGAGGACAAGAACGAGTTGTCGTTTTTTTGCAGCTATTCTCACGATTTTTGTGGTAAAGCTCCAGACTTGATTTTTTTGTAGATAGCTCAAGATGACCTGGATGCCTATGGGGATGTTTGGGATGAGACCGTTTTCCCTGGGATGCAACAGATAGAGCAGGTTTTCATCCATCGCGATGATTTCGGTTTCGTAGAAGGTCGGTCGTTGATCTTCAATGCGGGGAATTTCTAAATCCAGGTATTGGCCTGGAATAAGAAACTTTTTTGCGAGTTCGTTCTTTGGGATAGTCATGTGTCCCTGGTGAGAGAGCCGGGAGAGGAGAGATGAGACAGAGTGAAATTATCTTGGCTATCGACAGCTTTTTTTCTTGAGTTGAATGATTCGCATTGTGTTGGTGTGCGGAGCCGTGTGATGAGAATCCGGATGTATGGCTGTTAGGGCAGCGTGCGGTGATTCTCGCAATGAGATATTTTGTGGGCAGGGTATTTGCTGGGGAGAAGTGGTTTTGGAGAACGGTTGCGAGGATGCTGCGGCCGTGTCGTTCTTGTGTCGTCGTCGTGTTGCGGGTCACGCGGATCTTTGGTGCGTGCGGAGCTGGGAGGAAAATCACAGCGCCCAGTTTTGTGAGAGCGCTGTGATTTTTCGGCGGTGGAGTGGGGCGCTCAGCGTTTCCGCATGATGGTGAGGCCGTCGGCAATGGTGAGCATGACATGGTCGACGCGTTTGTCGCCGGCAGCATGCGCGTTATACGCACGAATGGCAGTTGTCGCTTCGTCGTTGGCTGCAGGATCGCATACTTTCCCGTTCCAGAGGACATTGTCGGCAAGGAGCAGACCGCCCTGTCGAAGGCGGGGAACAATTTCTTCGTGATAAGCGATATAGCCAGTTTTGTCGGCGTCGATGAATGCGAGATCAATGAAAGGCTGATCGGGCATGGCGCGTACACTCTCGAGGGCTGGAGCGACGCGCAGTTCGATTTTGTGGGAGATGCCGGCTGCTTCCCAAGCTTCTTTTGCGATGCCGGTCCACTCTTCGCTGATGTCGCAGCAGATCAGATTGCCGTCTTCAGGAAGTCCTCGTGCGATGCATAGGCCGGAATAGCCGGTAAACGTGCCGATCTCTACAGCTTGTTGAGCCCCGGAAATTTGGGTGAGGAGGGTGAGAAAAGCGCCTTGATCAGGGGCGACTTGCATGATGGACATGGGGCCGAGGGCGCGAGTTTTTTCAATGAGATTGCGCTGTATCGTGTCGATTGGCGGATTGTGTGCATTGATATACTGTTGTATTTCTGTAGTAAGAAAAAAAGATTTTGGGTCGGTTGTCATGTTTTTCCTGTGTGGTGGTTCGGAGTTTCGGTGTTGGAATCTCGGTGAAGTGTTTTTGGGCGGTGTTTTCTGGGCGTTCCTCGGATTTCTCCTAAGGGTCTAGGCATCTTGTGAAGTGTTGTGGCGCACTGTGGTGATTTTGCATGGAAAAATGGGGATAGGAAAAGACCAAAGAAAACCTGGCAAGATGCCTTTTTATTATGATTTTCTGAGTTTGTTCATTCGGTGGGCTGTTTGTCGAACAGCTTGATGAGATCACAGGCCATCTCGAAGTCGTGCACGCGGATGATGTTCGCGCCGTATTCAATGGCTATGACGAGATAGGCCAGCATGCGGTGGGTTTCTTGTTTGCGTGGAACGGGAATCAGGACTGGTTTCCCAAGCGCGTGTAATCGGGAAGTTTGCCTGATGATATCAAGCTGTAAACGACTGTATGCATTGTAGTCGCTTTTGTAATTGATGCTGAGTCCCGGATCAAGAATGAGAGAGTGCACCCCAAGTTCTGCGAGCGCGTGCAGTCTCTCTGTAAATGTCTGTACGACTCGATCGATTTTTCCCTCTGCGAAATCGAGTTCTCCTACAGTTAAAGGCGTACGTCCTTCGATGTACATCATGATGGCATGCACGCCACTCTGCGCGACGAGAGAAACCATTTCTGGGTGCTGCATGCCTCCTGTGTCATTCACAATAGCCGCGCCTGCCTGCACGGCTTCGCGGGCGACTTGTGGTTTCCAGGTGTCGATGGAAACGATAAAACCTTCTTGTACGAGAAGAGTGAGAGTGGGCAGGATGCGGTCAAGTTCTTCTTCCGGGGAGAGTTCCCTGTTCTCAAAATGAGAGGACTGTGCTCCCAGGTCGATGATGGAAGCCCCACAATCTCGGGCGAGACGTGCACGTTCGAGGGCCTGAGCCGGGGTGTTCGCGATCGAATGGCGCACACGGGATTCTGGTGACAGGTTCACTACTGCCATGACGTGTGTGCGATTCGGAGGAAAAGAAAGAATGTTGTCCTTCCCGAGAAAACCAGCGAGACGCGTCATGCTGCTCACACTTCCGTTTTTGTGGACGATCTATCCGAAAAGGGCACTGGTGCATAAGGGGGCTGTCCTTCCCGGATAGGGCCGGATAGGAGTGGATGGTAATGGACGGACGCAGATGTCTTTTTGATGTTTTTGCCTGTTCCGTAGTCCGGTCCGATGAATTGGGGCTGGAGTCCTATTTTCAAGGCCGGGTAAATGCCGACCAAAAGGGGGAGCTTCCGAAAGAGTCTGCGCGACATGCGCGTTGCAAAGACGCGAAGCGTCCTTGGCGGTCTCTTCCGGAATGGTGGGCGGCACTCCCGAGGAAAGGAAGTTGCCGGTGAATACGCTGGAGACAGAATGTGTTTCCGATCAATATCTCAGAGCTTCTGAGGCAGCGTCGCTTTTGCACGTTTCGCCAAAGACGGTCAGTAGATGGGCGAAAGAGGGGAAAATTCCTCATTTTGTAACTTTGGGTGGGCATCGTCGCTTCCCAAAAAACGTGATTGAAGGGCTTGCCCAAGACCTGGGAAAGCTCAAAATCTGAAGTAGCAAGATGCTGAATTATTGTGTGCCCCTCTGTGCTTGGTGGCTGCAAGAGAGGCCAAGCACAGAGGGGCACACAAGGAGCGGCTGATCATGACAAACCCCCTGCAACCGGAATGGTTGGATTTTCCGGCTCTCGTCACCATCCTGCAAGACAACATGCCCATCTTGCAATTGAGCGGGGTGGTATGGACTTCAGGCAAAAACTGTCCGGAGGCCGTGTGGCTTCCGAGCACACATAGAAATCAATTCAAAACAGGCGATGAAGTGCGTGTGGAATACCGCTGTTCCAGTGGATTTTTTCGCACGCAGACAATTGTGGAAATGATCTCGGACAAGGATGAAGGGCTGGAAGTGCCCTGGCCTGCCTGCTGTCTTCATCTCCGCCGTATGGTATGGCATCGTATTGAACGGCGCCGGCATTTTCGTGTCAGTCTGGCCGTGCCGGTGCGCCATCAGTCCGTTGTGTTCCCAGTTGGGTTCGAGTGGGACGAGAGAGTGCGCAAGCGTGCCATTGCCGAGTGGGGAGGAAGTCTTGCACAAGAAACCTGGTTCCAGGATGCGTACACTGTTGATCTCACCCCGCATGGTGTGCGAATTAGTACGGTAAAAGCGCACTTTGTTGGTGATGAGCTCTGTCTGCAGATTGAGTTTGACAAACAAAGAGTGATACTTGCGGGTCGAGTCCTTGCCGATATGGTGAGAGAACCTTTGGAAGGAAAGAGCGCACGTCACGAACTCAGCATTGTATTTGTTGGACTTTCAGTAGATATGCAGGAATGGCTTGCGCTTGTACTACAGGACATCTCCTCTGGGAGGAGTAGTCTTGATAGTGTGTCTTCTTCTTTCTCGTGACGCGGGCTCGTGACGCGGGTTTTCTTGTGATTCCGCTCAATATTGCGAAGGTTTTGACTGCGGAATTGTAAGAAAAATGGGCAGTTTGTTGTAGGGGACTCGAAAAGGACCCCAGGTTGTCCTCTACCCTTGAAAATTGTGGCGTCGCACTAGGATGTACTTCCACGGTTATGAGATGATCGATGGCGCTCCAGTGCTTTGTGTATGCGCTGTAAGGTGCTGCGGCTTCATTCATGACAATGTTTTCCGTATAGCCTGCTCGCCAGGGATACGGTTTTGGAGGACCTCTCTTTTGCCGAGCGAATCGCAAGAGCCTGTGAATGCGGGCAACGAAGGTCGCACCATTTTTGCGAATCGTAATTTTGTCAAGCTTTGGGCTGCACAAATGGTCTCGAGCATGGGCGACTGGCTTGGGTTTTTCGCGCTCCTGCCTTTCGCGGAGGCAATGTCGGGGCGCGTTGGTACTGTGGTTGTCCTGCAGGCAAAAGTCATTCCGAATCTCTTTTTTGCGCCCATTGCAGGCGTACTCGTCGACAGGTGGGATCGTCGACGTACGATGATGATTTGTGACATCTGTCGTGGGTGTACTTTTCTACTGATGCCCTTTTCGCAAAACCTTGTCCAGCTTTTTGTGCTTACTCTTTTTGTCGAGTTTTTATCCTCACTTTGGACTCCCGCCAAAGAAGCAATGGTTCCAAAAATTGTGCATGAACGGAACTTGCTGACTGCGAACTCGCTTGGGACTCTGGCGGCATTTGGCATCATGCCCCTTGGCGCCGTCACCCTCACTTTTTTGAGTTGGAACCTGTTCGAGCCACTGGCACCCTCGACAGAGCACCTCGCGATGTGGGTGAACTCGATGACCTTCTTCCTCAGTGTTTTTTTAGTATTCCGGCTGCAAATTGCAATGGAAAAACCATCCCGCAGTATTTCCAGCAAAACCCTCAGCATGGAAGGAACCTGGCACGAATTCAAAGAGGGGTTCGAGTTCATGCGAGGCGTTCCCATCATCAAAATAGTGATGCTGGGGATATCTGCGGCTTTATTCGGTGGCGCCATGATCGTTCCTTTGGCGACCGAATTCGTTGATGTTATTCTCCATGAAACAGATAGTGGCGCGTACGGTCTGTTGCAGGCCGGTGTCGGTGTCGGCGGCATTATCGGCATGTTTCTCGTCAACAAGTGGACAAGAAACGGACGCCACTCCCATCTGCATGCCTTTACCCTGGGAATCCCCTTTGCTGCCGTCTCCTTGTTTGCTGTGGCCTCGGTGAATACTGTCGGGTGGGCCTTGCTGTATGTGGTTTTTCTTGGTACCGGTGCGGGAATCTCGTACTCCACAGGCATCACTGTGCTGCAAGAGAACGTGAAAGATGAACTGCGTGGACGAATCTTCGCCGTTTTGAATACCATGAACCGCGTTGGTCTTGTGGTTTCCTGGGCAGTCACCCCGCTTCTTCTTGCCTTTGTCGAGCCAATTACCGATTCGCTCGTGCCGGACGGAGTGCTCCATCTGCCCTTCGGGTATGACTATTCCATTGCTGCAGTACGGGTTGTTCTCTGGATTGGCGCGACATACTTGCTCGTTGTAGGAATATGGTGTCGCCGCTCGTCCCGATCTGCCCTCTTGTTTTCTGTTGCTTCAGACGGGCAAGACCTGAACCAAGAAGACCTGAACCAAGACACGCGTCAAGAAGACACAGGGCAAGATGCGAGAAGCGTTCCCGCGACAGAGAGTTCTGGGGAGGGAACGGAAAACGCGAACCGTGACCAGACTGTGGAGAGAATCGATGTCTCGCGTGGAATCCCGAGAAGAGGCGAGATCACAGGGTGAGAGATGACAAAGGAAGCGCAAAAAAAAGACTTCCCGTGAAAGACACGACGCCTTCTCACCCCGGATATTTTCTCAGAAGCCCGACACCGAAGAGTCCCGGAAAGAAGAGCCCGACACAGAAGAGCCTGACACCCGACACAGGACAGGGTGGAATCCGGCGGAAGGCTCTTCATGCAGAGTAGGGATGGCTCTGCGCAGAACAGTTTGTTCGTTGTGCTCGAAGGCGGAGAAGGCGCCGGAAAATCGCTTCAAGCCGAGATACTTACAGGTCGCCTACGCGACTGTGGACGCCGGGTTCTCAAGACTGCAGAACCCGGGGGAGAACCTGTCTGCGCTGCCGTGCGCGCGATCTTGCTCGACGTCACGATGGACATTCTCCCTGTGACAGAAATGCTTCTCTATGCAGCAAATCGCGCGCAACACGCGGAAAAAATGCTGTTACCGGCATTTCGCCAAGGAAAAGACATCGTTTGCGATCGTCACCTCTGGTCTTCTCTCGCGTACCAAGGTTATGGCAGAGAGCTCAGCAGAGAGACGATTTTTGCTGTGAACCAAGTCGCCATCAAAGATCTTCCCCCACCTTTTTACATTCTCCTCGATATTTCACCAGAGGTGGGTTTTTGCCGGCTTGCCCCACCCCGCGATCGGATCGAAACCGATTCCCGCGCTTTTCATAAGCGTGTGCGCCGGGGATTTTTGGAATTGGCCCGCATGCACAACGCCCCAGTCGTCGATGCCTCTTCACCAGTCGAGACAGTATCTTCGCGTATCTGGGAACATGTCGTGATATTCGCTGGAGAACGAGGAGTGCCCTTGTGATCGCTCGGCCTGGCATGCAAGACGGAGACGCAGACACAGACCGAGACGAAAACCCGGCTTCCTCCCTCGCGAGTTCCACAGCGGGGCGTGACCTGTTTGACCAACTTGTGGCGAGCACAAAAGACGCTCCGGCCAACGCATATCTTCTTGTTGGAGGGGAGAGTACCGCTCGGCTTGCAGCCCGCCGGCTTGCTGCTGCGCTGATGGCAACTGAAGGAAAGTTGCAAGAGTTAATATTGCGAGGTGCCCACCCTGACATTGTGGAATGTGAGGGAGAAGGGGCCGGCGGCTATCTCATGGAACAAATCGAGGGCACCGTCCTCACGCAGGCAAGCCAAGCCCCACTCGAAGCCAGACGAAAAATTATTGTGCTGTATGGAGCGGAATCTCTCGGTGCTCGTCCGGCTGGTGTGCTGCTCAAAACAGTTGAAGAACCGCTTCCAACAACAGGCTTTGTATTCTGCACCTCCGACGAGGCAGCCGTTCTGGAAACAATCCGTTCTCGTTGTATTACAATCTTTTTACCGGCTGTGTCGACGGTGGACGCAAGCCAGGCACTCGCTGCCGATTACGCTTGTCCCGCAGAAGAAGCCGCACAGCTCCTACGCGCTACTGGCTCTATAGACTGGGTGAAAAGCCTGCTCTCCGATCCTGAAGAGACCGCACGCTTTCTCCGCTGGCGCTGGCTGCCCCTGCGTTTGCAAAATTCCCCTGCCACGAGCCTTGTGCAAGAGATTTTTCAGGATTTCGCCCAATCGGGAGAGGGCCTGGAAGCCAAACAAACCGAAGAAGTTACACGTTTTACAGAATATCTCGGGACCGGGCGTGCCCGATCCCGTCAGGCAGCCTTGCGCAGTGTCGAGGAACGCCACAAACGGGCGCGGCGACGACAGTCTGTGCTGCTTTACCGACAGTTTTTGAGCGCTCTTCGCATTCACTACCGAGACGTGCTTGCTGTCGCGACAGGAGCCCCGCTGCTCTGCGAAAAATTGGCCACAGAATTCGAACAGGGTGAAAAAGAGGGCACCCCCTTGGAGGGAATAGCAGAAAGGTCCGCTTCCGCTGCACTTGCCGCGCAAGCGGAACGTCTCGGAGTTGGCGGAGCACTGCAGGCTCTGCGCGTCGTGGGAGAAGGTTTGGCGGCCTTCCGCTGGAATGTCCATGCTGAGCTGGTTATTGAGGGTGTCCTGCTCGACCTGGCGGTCTTGGGAGACCGAGCAGCCTAGACAGGCTGGATAGATTGGGCCGTTGGGTTGTTTGGGCAGGTTAGGTAGATTAGGCTGTTTGGACAGGCTGCGTTGGCTGGTAAATGCCGCACGCATGTTGGGGAAGAGCTGTCCCGCAGATTCCCGCAAAATGCTTGCAGGTCACTATTTTTTCACCTACAAAATCCATCTGTTTTTCTGGCAAAAGTCACCTGTCAAGAGGGGAAAGCGGCGAGCATGTGGGACGTATCTTCGTGCAGCCCGAAAGGATTAAGAGTTTTCCAGTGGAATGTTCATGTTGAGCTGGGTTGCACTGTTTCTTGAGGGGATTCTGCGAAAGCGCTCTCTTTTGATACCCTGCACTTGGGCGTACTGACTTTTTTGGGGGTCTGGTCGAGGTCGAGCGAGTTCGATTGAGAAGTTCTCCGGTACTTTGTATGAGGGCATGACAAATCCCTCAAGAGAGGCGGAAGTGCATGGGTGTCTGCATCGCTATGCCGTAGAGTTTGCCTGATGCTCTTGCAAGAGACGCACAGGCTGACAAAATGCCTGTTTTGCAGAGTGAAAGATCCGGCGGCGGGCCTTGTGCGCGGAAAAATTTTTCACTCTTGCTGGAAATTTTCCCCCTCTTGAAAAGAGAAAGCACAAGCTCACACCAGCAGGAAAGAGCAGGCAACATGCACTGTGTTGTGCGGAAGACATGTGGCAAGGAGGGGACATGAGCGTTGAACTAAGTGTTGTGACATCGAAACCAATGCCAGACCTGTGCGACCGAATGATGGCAAAAGTTGCAGGCAAAGCTCACGGTCGTATGACGGATATTCCTGTGACGGACATTGCTGGTTTTCCTGATGCGAAACGCTGGTTTTACGCGAACCCTGATACCGGGGTTTTCTTCACCTTGGATATGGTCCCCCCAAAAACCTCCTCACCTGCCCTCATTTCTGTAGGTAACTCCCCCCGCAACCCGGTCCCTTCTCCCAATCCTCGTTCTGGCCCCCGTTCTGCCTTGGACAGGCAAGCAAGCGACCACTCACAATACTGGCAAACAGGCGTATCGTTTTCTGTCCCCGTATGTGCGCCACACTTTTTTGCTTTGGAAGCAATGGCGTTCGCAGAAGAGCTTTTCGACGAGCCAGATCTGTTTCTCTACCTGTTTCCCACGAGAAATAGCAGAATCTCTGCAAACCCCAAAGCCACATCTTCCACTCCTGCTTCCCCCCTCACAGAATCGTGTGCCTCGGAAAACAACAGCGCCACAGCCCCATTCGGCGCCCCAGGAGCAGACCCGGAAGAAGGCGCACGAGAGAGTTCAAAAGAAGGCTCGGAACTGCCCTCACCAACTCACTTTGTCCTGCCACAGCGCGCCGACTTTACAGCGCTTATGACCTACTGGGAACAACAAAATGAAAAAGAAGTCTTAAGTTTGCTCGCCAGAGGCGCTGACATACCTTCTTCTTTTACTCGATCCACCTCCTTCCTCTGGTGGAACTACCAGGTACACCGTCTGCGGATCGAAGCAGAAGATACCGTGATTGCCCCACCCGTTTCCTTCTTTCTCCACCGACCGACTCGCCGCATGTTCCGTGTCGCCCAATGGTTCGAAACGGTCGAAGAACCTGCCACCGGCTACATCATCCCCCCTTGCGACCTATTCCTCTTGACCAGATCCACCGGACCAGAATCCAGCCTGGTAAATGAAATCTACGGCATGCTCTCCTTCCACGAATTCCGTTCTCTCTTCCAGTCTGTCCTCCGGCCATTCGATTCAGCCATCGGAGTCCTTGACCTCCTCCCCGGTACCGAAATGGCAGCCGCCGCAAAAACCCTACGCAACGCCGACCCATCCTTTTTTGATAGCCTCAACTACCAGAGAGTCCTCCCTCACCACTTCATCGACACCGAAGTCCTCCGCACCGAAGAAGCCCAAAACCTCATAGCCGATTTTGTTCCCATATCTTGGGTCGATATGGGAGAGCAACTTGACCACTGGTTCGGCTAACATCTCCCCTCAACGCCGGGGTAGCTCAGTCGGCAGAGCAACGCACTCGTAATGCGTAGGTCAGGGGTTCAATTCCCCTCCCCGGCTCTCTCGGAAATGTCCTTCTTCCAGGGCAAATGTTTTACATCAGAATATGAATGTTTTAATATTGGGAACGCGAATGGGAACGGCTTATCTGTTGGTCTGTTCCCTGCCAAGGAAATACCCTGGCACGGAGGCACCCAATGGCACACGGGCACTTGGAAAAACGAGGAAAAACCGCCTGGCGGCTCGCCGTGCAAACAGACGGTCGCCGCCACACTCGCACCGTCCACGCCGCAACCCGAAAAGCAGCCGAACGCTCCCTCCGGCGCTTTGTCGACGAAGTCGATCGTGCGCCTGACGATCACGACATGACCGTGCCCGAGCTTGTGGATTTCTGGATCGCCCACAACGCCACAGAATGGTCTTCTACACCCTCCGGGGCTACCAAGCCAAACTCCCTCATATCGAACAAGCTTTCTCTTCTGTGAAGGTGGTTGATCTGCGTACCCGCCGGCTTCCGCCCTTTTGGTCTGCTCTCAGGGCTCTCGTAAGCTTTTCTTTCGTGTCTTTTGGAGCCTTGCAGTCTCGTGTGTCGAGAAGTAAGGGTCTTGTTAACCAGCGCGCAAGCCCATACCAAAATTCGCTGTTGAGCTCGTTTCCGGGTTCGTCAGGAGGTTCGTTTCCGGGTTCGCACTTGTTTGTAGAAGGCCAGTTCAACAGGGTGAAATTTCGGGAAAACCACCGCTCATTCCCCGTGCCAATGGTTCATCAGCAAAAAGAAACGCCATCACAAGAACGATCACAATAAAAAGAACGACCGCGGCACACACACCGAAGCCGAGAGCAAAGAACAT
>DEIU01000044.1 GCA_002352645.1 Acidimicrobiia bacterium UBA2766
GTGCCTCTTTCCCGGCAGGCCGCAAGAGAAAAAACTGCCAGAAAACGCCGGCCTCCAAAAAAGCCTTGCCCAACTAAGCTAGCTGGATGCGACCTTCCGACACAGGCGCGAACACCCAAACACTTGGTGTCGCACACGCTTTCCATGTGCTCACAGAGGTTCCTTCGCTCGACGGCCAAACATTCACCTACCTACCTCCCAAACAGAATGCGCTAATACAACCTGGGAGTCTGGTGCGCGTGCCCCTACACGGACGCACTGTACGCGGATGGGTCGTCGACATTGTGCACCTCACAGAAGTCGAACCCGAGCTGCGTGCTCGTCTACGCCCTATCAAAAGTGTGCTCGGGAGCCATCCTATTGCTTCTCCGACAACCCTGCAGCTCGCGCGTTGGGCTGCGACAGAATACGCGGGATCAGCGCCTGTCATCCTGCATTGGGCCACACCCGCCCCCCTTCCTGGAGGGAGAGCACAAAGAAGGCTGCCACAAAAGCCAGTAAACAGTGTGCGGCAATCCGCACGGGTTCCTGTTCTCTCTGCAGCCATCAGCGCCGGCCGGCGTTTCGAGGCATTCATTCGGACATGGCCGGCTGACGACGCGACAAGCACTATTCTCCCGCTCGCAGCCGCTGTCCCCGATGGTCGCATGACACTGGTGATTGCGCCTGCGGGGAGGACCCCCCGCCTCACAGATGCAGTTTTTCTTTCTGGGCAAAAGACAGCACACGCGACACGTGCTTGGGAGGAAGCCGTCGCAGGAAATGCCCGGATTCTCGTCACGGGAAGACGCGGACCTTTTGTCCCTCTTTCGAATCTCGGCTTAATCATTCTGACAAGCGAGCACTGTAGTACCCACAAAGACGAGCAGACACCGTCTCTTGACGCGCGTCTCGTCGCGCGCGAACTTGCAAGACAAAAGAATATCCCTTATGTGGCAATCGGGCCGTCCTCTCCTCTTGGTCCAGAAGGAGTGATCACGTCTTTTCGCGGCTGGCCACGAGGCAGCGAAAAAACAGCACCACCCTTTCAAAATCTGACTGTTCCTGGGACTCCTACTCGCTGGCCACGGATGGAAATGGTCTCACTTGCAGACACCCCACCAGGTACAGGAGCCCTGTCTACCCGCTTTTTTACCGCCATAGGAGAAGCTCTCGCAGAAAAAAAACGTATCTTTCTCTTCCTCAACCGCAAGGGAGCAGCACGGGCACTCGTCTGCCGAAACTGCAACGCCCCCGCTGCCTGTGATCGTTGTGATGGTCTTTTGCAATCTCGTCACAAACAAAAACCTCAGGAAAAGCAGCCATCCCCGCCTACCACAATTGCAGCGGAGCCAGAAATCCCCGGATCTCTCTCGTCCCAGTCTCTCGCCGGGAACCTATCCAGCAGCGTTCCAAAAAGCTTCGACGGCCCGCAAGCAGGCATCGCCACACCCCTGCGCGCAGCAGCCACACCGCAAACAAAAGAGAACTCGCCAGAAGAGGAAATGGTGTGCCGGCAATGTCAACGTATTTTTCCCTTTGTGGCATGCCTCTGTTGTGGGGCCTCCCGTGTGCGATCTCTCGGGATTGGAATTGACAAGCTCAGTTCTGAACTCGCAAAAGCCTTCCCCGGCACGCAAGTGCGACGCGCGGAAGGAACCGAAGTCCCAGAAGCAATGCCTGGTGAAATCATGGTGGGCACGCAAGCTGCCTTCCGGCACCGCCAAACCTTTGATCTCGTCGTCCTGATAGATCCCGATGCCATGTTGCGCCAAGCCGGCCTTCGGGCCGAGGAAGCAGCCTTTCATCTGCTTCTTGATGCCATCGCCACCGCAAAATCCCGCCAGGAACACGGAAGCGTGCTTATTCAGACTCGACGCCCGGACCACCCGGCGATTCAGGCACTTCTGACACGCGATCCGTCCCAGTTTGAAAAAGCGGCTTTGGCGGCAAGAGAAGCACTCGCGCTCGCGCCCTTTCGCCGCATGATCAAGGTGTCTACATCTGATTTTGCGGCACTGGAAAAATTTGCCGCAGCATTACAAAAAACTGGGGTGGAAATCCTCGGACTCGCAGCCACGCCCCGCCCCCATACACTTATTCTCGTCACAGAAAAAGTGTGGGCAGAGACAGTACGACAGGCTCGTGCCACCAAAACTGCCCTGTCCGGCACGCGGCTCCGTGTCGAGATTGACCCTCTCAACCCCTAGCACCCGTTTAAAACCCTTCCAGAGTCCTTTTCCGGCTCTGCACGAGCACTCTTCGTCTTCGCTGCGATCTCGCACAGGATAGAACAGGAAAAGGCAAGGATCAGGCCAGTTTTTCACCCTCAGCGCGCAAGTGTTCCGCTTTATCCGTTCGTTCCCAGGAGAATTCCGGCTCTCGCCGCCCAAAATGCCCGTAGGAGGCAGTCTTTTCGTAAATAGGACGACGAAGGTTGAGATCGCGCAACAGCGCCGCTGGACGGAGATCAAAAGATTCGACAACCAGCTCGTTTAGTTTGTCTGGGTCAATCTGGGAAGTGCCAAAGGTTTCTGTCATCACCGAAACTGGAGCAGCTTTGCCAATAGCATATGCCACCTGGATCTCGCATTTGTCAGCAAGACCAGCGGCCACGACATTCTTCGCAACCCAACGCGCTGCGTACGCCGCAGAACGGTCCACTTTCGAGGGGTCCTTCCCGGAAAATGCTCCCCCTCCGTGGCGGGAGTAGCCCCCATAAGTGTCCACGATAATCTTTCGCCCGGTGAGACCGACATCCGCATGCGGCCCCCCCATCTCAAACCTGCCTGTCGGATTCACCAAGATACGCACGTCTGAGGTATCGATCCCTTCAGGGAACATCGGCTTCAACACATGTTCGACGAGATCGGGCCGCAAAAGGGTGTCAATATGGATTTCTCCATCATGCTGCGCAGAAATCAGCACCGTGTCGAGACGGACCGGACGTCCCTTTTCGTCGTATTCCACAGTGACTTGGGTCTTGCCATCGGGACGCACATAGGGCATGATTCCGGCGCGGCGTACTTCACTCAAGCGGTGCGCAAGACGGTGCGCAAGCCAGATGGGCAAAGGCATCAGGTCTTCTGTCTCGTTACACGCGAAGCCAAACATCATGCCCTGGTCGCCTGCGCCCTGAGCGTCAAGCTCGCCCATCGCGTCACCCTGACGAAACTCCAGAGACTTATCAACTCCTCGTGCAATATCGGCAGCCTGCTCGTCAATAGAGACCATGACACCACAAGTGCGACCATCAATGCCATAGGAAGCGTTGTTGTAGCCAATCCGCAGCACTGTGCCACGCGCCACACGCGGAAAGTCCACATACGCAGAGGTAGAAATTTCTCCGGCAATGAACACAAGACCTGTGGTGACAAGCGTTTCGCACGCAACACGCGCTTCAGAATCTTGGGCAAGAATGGCGTCCAAAATCGCATCCGAGATTTGGTCGGCCATCTTATCGGGATGTCCTTCAGTCACCGATTCGGACGTGAAAAGACGCTTCAACACCTTGCCTCCTCCGGCGCGCCATCTCCTGGGACGCCCTCGCAACCATAACCGAGAAAAATCCAGCAAAACGGAAGCTACCGATTCGCAGGAATCTCATCTCCAAAAAAAACGTAGCAAGTCCCCAGAAAGAAAAACGCCGTGAAGAGCATTTCTCTCAAAACCCACATGAAAAAGCAGTAACAACAATAACAGTTCTTCTCCCGCCGCCATCTCACCGGAGACTCCGAAGACAAGATAGTGGCAGCTGGGCACAAGACGCACAACCCACATCTCATTTCAGCACTGTTTTCCAGAGACCCCTCTCTGTCAAAAGAGAAGACTTCCCTGCTCACGGGGAAAAAGACAGCAGTGTCACCCTGCAAAATCCCGAAAATAGGAAAAGTTTCAGCGGCGACACATCCCATCGGCAATACGATCGCAAATACGGACTGAGAGCTCAGTTTTCAAAAGAAGACCAAGATCTTGCACCGAGCCGTCCGCCGAGCAGAACCACGCACGATTGGTATCCGTACCAAAACCCGAATCTGTCACACCCACAAGATTCGCCACAAGCAAATCCAGATTTTTGCTTCTGACTTTTTTCGCGCCATTCTCGCAAACCTGCTCGGTCTCTGCCGCGAAACCCACAAGAAACTGCGTTTTCTTCCGCTCCCCCAGCGTTTTTAAAATGTCAACTGTCGGCACAAGCTCGATACGCGACAAACCCGCTTCTTTTTTGAGCTTTCGGTCTGCTGGGGCAGCAGGCCGAAAATCCGCCACTGCAGCCGCCATGACTACAACGTCCATCTCAGCAAAACGCGAAAAAACTGCAGCGGCCATCTCCTCTGCAGTCTCAACGCGAACAAACTCCACACCGGGAAGAGAGGCCAGAACGCAAGTTGCCACAAGAGTGACATGGGCACCTCGGCGCAGCGCTTCACCGGCAATGACATGGCCCATTTTTCCACTCGACCGGTTCCCAAGAAACCGAACCGCATCAACAGGTTCTCGGGTCCCACCTGCCGTCACCAGAATATTGCGCCCCGCAAGATCACCGGCAACCTCGCTGCTCCCACGACAGAGAAGCGCGGTCGCGGCTTGCGCGGAGGTCCTCTCCTCGCCGGCGTCTGCATTGCTTCCTTTGGAACAGGCCTGCTTCTTCTCGGTCTCTTCGGAGAAAATACCTTCACAAAAGGCAAAAATCTTCTCAGGTTCCGCAAGTCGACCAGAACCGACGTCACCTCCCACAAGCTCCCCCACTCCTGGCTCAATAACCTTGATGCCATCTGCGCGCACTTGTCGGAGGTTGCGCTGCACAACAGACTGCTCCCACATCTCCGTATGCATTGCAAGGGCAAAAACAACAGGAGCACGCGTTGCCAGCAGCACATTCGAGAGAAGGTCATCTGCGAGACCATGTGCAGCACGCGCCAGTAAATGGGCAGTAGTTGGGGCGACAACAAGCAGGTCGGCACTCTGGCCTAGCCGGGTATGCGGCACAGGATCAGACGCCCCAAAAAGCTGGGTATGGGCAGGAAACCCCGTTAAAGCAGTGAAGGTAAGCGGGCGAATGAACTCACAGGCTTCAAGGGTGAGGACAACCTCGACTTCGGCACCAGCCTTGACAAAAAGCCGGCAGAGGGATGCTGCCTTATATGCGGCAACGCCACCCGCTACCCCTAAAACAATATGAGACCCCCGCAAGACGGAGTCAGGCATGACTCCCCGTCAGGTGTCGGAGATCAGGTCGGGTTCCTTTTTCACAGGAACATCCGCCTCTCGAACAATGGTCTTCACAGAGCCAACGGGCTCGCTCTCCTCGGGAGCTGGAGCCGGCCGTTTCGGAACGACCTTCCCTTGCGCAATTTCTTCGAGGGCGATTGACAAGGGTTTCCCTTGAGAAACGACCTGGGGAGGAATATACCTGCCTAGACCTTCGCCCAATTGGTTGTAATAGCTCAAAATCTGGCGGGCACGTTTTGCCGACAAGACGATAAGACCGTACTTACCGACACCAGTTTTTTCCAGGAGCTCGTCAATAGGGGGTTCCATCATGAGCGGACAATGCCTTGTGCGAGGGATGAGATTACATGGCCGAAGCAGTGCTGTAGAGTATAGCTTCAACATCACGAACAGTCGTGTCAAAAACTTTATTCACTACTTCGACAGCAAAAGAAGCAACCTGTTCGCGTTCTGCAGCAGAAGCCTGTAAACGATTTTCCAAGTCCTGCCCCGTCGTTCCTCGCAGAAGCAGGCGTTCTCGCTGCGCATCAGGAGAAGGGGGGAGGAGAAAAACAATTCGGGCACGGGGAAAATTCTCAAAAACAAAGCAAGCTCCTTGCGCTTCCACTTCGATGAGAATGTCCTCCCCGCGAGAAATGGCTACCTCGATCGGCCCACGCGGCGTACCGCTTCGGTGTCCATACACGTGGACCCACTCCACAAAGCCATTCGTGTCTCGGATCTCGTCAAACTTCTGATCCGAGACAAAAACATAATCTTTGCCTGAGATTTCTCCCTCACGGGGAGATCGCGTGGTCAAAGATACAGAATAAAGCAGATCCGGATGGCGTTGCAACAGCGCGGCGCACACAGAACTCTTTCCTGCGCCGGAGGCACCGGATACGCAAAAGACCCGACCTTCCGTGAAGGCCGTCATCTTTTTTGTGCGTCATTTCGCTGTTTTTTTGCCATAAATCCGGATTCTTTTCTCACTAATGACAATAAAAAACTCTCCGCCTGTTCACGTTGCAAGCATTTTTTTGCCTACACGCAAACAGGCGGAAGGAAAACTCCTGCCATAAGAATGACGAATCAACCGAATTCGGATAGCAAAGCGCCACGTTGCTTGTTTCCAAGCCCGCGCACTCGGCGCGACTCCGAGATCTCGTGTTTCTCAAGCAGCTTTCTGGCTTTGACTTTGCCAACGCCAGGCAACGACTCGAGTACCGCAACGACTTTCATCTTTGCCACAACATCTGAGTTGTCGGCCTGCTGGAACAAATCGCCCAGCGAGATCGACCCCATCTTGAGTTTTTCTTTTAGTTCCGCGCGCTCACGGCGCGCAGCAGCGGCCTTTTCTAGTGCAGCCCGTCTCTGCTCGGGAGAGAGCTCGGGAGGTGCTGGCATGGAAGCCCTCCTGGTCGTCCAGCCAAAGTTCATGGGCATTTCCCATTTGAACTCGAATGTGAGCGGATTCTAACCAGCTATTGCGCTTCTGGCGACCAGTAGCGCATGAATTTCTCTCGCAGCGGCCTCAGGATCTGGCGCAAAAAGTACTGGACGGCCCACAACTAGCAGGCCAGAGCCATTTTCTATTGCATCTTTTACCGTACCGATACGTCGTTGATCATTTTTGAAAGAGGGAACAGAACCGGACTGAGGAGGGGTAGCGAGAGGAGCAGAACGGATACCCGGAGTCACCAAAAGCATCTCTCCTGCAAAAGAACGGGCAAGCTCCAGGTCAGCAACACTACACACCGCGCCATCGAGTCCGACTTCTCTCGCGACATGCAAACGGTCTCGAATGACGTCAAGAGGAGTACGCTCAATACCTACTTCGCGCAACGACGGAACATCCAAACTCGTCAACACCGTGATACCAAGAACTCCCGCTCGCTCTCCTCCATGACGGTCTGCTGCAATACTCGCTCCAAGAAGAGCCGCCTCCGCCATATCACGTCCCCCGGCAATATGAATCGTCACAAGCCGCACACACGGAAAAAGAAGATTTGACAAGGCTGCTTCAACCGTACGTGGAATATCGTGCAGCTTGAGATCAGCAAAAATCGGCTTCCCCGTCTCTTCGCCAACTCGCGCAAAAGCCTGAGGACCGAAACGAGTCACCAGTTCAAGACCCACTTTGAACATGTCAACATGAGGAGCAAGGCGTTTCCCCATTGCAACAGCATCATCAAGATCAGGAAGATCCAGGGCAACCGCCAGCCCCGGGCGCGAAAAAGGGAAGGAAAAAGAAGCAGCAGAGAGAACAGGTAGAGAGGAAGAAACTCTCGGAGAGAGATGCACAGAATCGGGTGTCGGAGCAGCATCCACAGGTTTCTCTTTCCTGAATAGATTTTTCTTCACACGAAATAGATTTTCCCAGCTGAGCGAAGTATCCAGCCGGATTCCCAAGTTCGAGCATCAGGAAAAGTGTAGGAGTAGTTCCTCTCCGGCAACATTGCCGGAACAGGAAAAACGCAGAAAAAGCCAGGCTGGCATTAAAAATGAGCTGTCCCAACCAGCTCAGCGGTTGTGCACACTTTGTGACGACGGCACCAGCGCCGCAAGGATCGCACGAGCTTCACTCCTGCAGCGGGATCAGCAAGATGTGCAGCTCCGAGTTCCACTGCAGACGCTCCTGCCAAAAAAAACGCGACCGCATGAGATGGTCGAGACACCCCTCCCACACCAACGAGAGGAAAACCAGGCAAAGCCTGCGCGCACTCGTAGACTGCCCGCAAGGCAATGGGATGCAGTGGGGGTCCGGACAATCCGCCAGTCCCATTACCAAGCAGAGGTACTCGCCGTTCCACATCAAGCAAGAGACCAATAAGCGTGTTGACAAGCACAAGGGCATCCGCGCCTGCGTCCGCTGCAGCCCGCGCCACCTCCACAACGGAAGGAAGATTTGGAGAGAGTTTTGCCCAGACCGGAAGCGGCGCGACCTCCTTTTTTACCGCACGCACAACCGCGGCTGTATGTATCGGAGAATGTGCAAACATTTCCCCAGGACTCTCCAGGTTCGGACACGACACATTCACTTCGACCGCGACAAGATCCTCGGCAAGCACCCCTACTCGCTTTGCAGTCGCGATATACTCATCAACAGAAGTCCCCCAAATACTTGCCACGACGCGCGCGCCCGCCGAAAGAAGACGTGGGAGTTCCTCTTTTGCCCAGTGTTCTACACCAGGATTCTGGAGTCCCACCGCGTTCAGCATGCCACCACCAGGCGCTGGTGCAAGACGAGGGGCAGGATTCCCCTCCCAAGGTGCAAAAGACATGCTCTTACTCACCACTGCCCCCAAACGAGAGGGATCCACAACACCAAGCAATTCAGCACCTGCGCCAAAACATCCTGACGCTGCAAGCACAGGATTTGGCAGAACGACCTCGCCAATCTCCGTTCTCAAATCAACCTGTCGCATACCGCCCTCCTCGCCTCTTTTTTCTGTTTCCCAGAAATCTTTCCCGCAGACAGGGCCCCATGCCGACAAGTCTGCAAAAATCGCCGGCAAAAACTGCCCACGCAAGACCTGTCGACACGGCACAAGAAGCAGAAAAACCCACCCTCAACAACGGCCCAAACAACAGAAAAAAGGACCTCTCCTCAGGACGCGTCTCCCAAAAAGGAGAAAAAAGCAGTCTTGGCTTCGTCGCCGATATGTCCGGCTGAGTCCTGCTACTGCGTCCGGCTATGTCCTCCTGCGATGTCCTGCGGTGTTCTCCTACAGGTTCTCTCCCCTATTGGCAACAAAAGAGGCCGCTCCCCCACAGGGCGTTGCCTCCAACTCTCCCAACGCATACCACTCTTGCAAACTACGCACTTCATAGGGTGATTGCTCATCATCTCGCGCAGCAGTCATCGCAGCTGCAGCAGCCTTTGCCCCGGCCACAGTAGTGATAATGGGAATCCCTGATTCCACTGCCGCACTGCGGAGGTGCGCTCCGTCCGCGCGCGCACCACGCCCACGCGGGGTATTCACAATCAGCACAATCTCGCCGTCAGGAATCATGTCGAGAATGGTGCGGCCTTCCTTCTGCTCGCCCTGCACCGTCCCCTGCACCGTCAATGACGCAGCAGCAGACTGTGCGACAGCACCTGTGACCTTCCTCACTTCTTCGGCGATGGTCAAGCCCCCATCCCGCAAAAATCGGGCAGTCCCCGGGGTCGCCACCAAATGAAATCCAGCCTCAGCAAAGGAGCCGGCCACATCGAGGATTTCTTGCTTCTTGTCGCGAGAAGCCACACTAAAAAACACCCTGCCACTCTCAGAAACGACGCTGCCGCTCGCAAGCTGTGATTTCGAGAAAGCAGCACCAAAGCTACGGTCAATGCCCATCACCTCTCCCGTAGAACGCATTTCCGGACCAAGCAGGGCATCCGACTCAGGGAATTTCAAAAAGGGAAGCACTGCCTCTTTCACGTGGACCCGAGAAAGGCTGTCATAGTCGGGTCGCGTGAAATAGCCTGCGGCTTCCAAATCGACAAGGCGCTCCCCCATCATCACGCGGGCAGCAATCTTGGCAAGAGGGAGATTTACAGATTTCGCAATAAAAGGCACGGTACGGGAAGCCCGCGGGTTTGCCTCAATCACAAAAGCCTGTTCGTCCCGTACGGCATATTGCACATTGATGAGACCGCACACGTCAAGATGCCGCGCAAGCAGTTCTGTCCAGCTCACCAGGGTTTCTTGTACCTTGCGAGGCAAGCTTGGCGGAGGAATGACGCAAGCAGAATCCCCAGAGTGCACACCGGCTTCTTCGATATGCTCCAGTATGCCTCCGAGTAAGAAGGTCTCACCGTCGAAGCACGCGTCCACATCAACTTCAACGGCATCCTCAAGAAACCGGTCAATAAGGAGAGGGCCTTCATCAAAACCACCCTCTCTGCCAATCCGGTCAGCCACAACACGCAGGCTTGCCTCGTCGTAGACGATCTCCATCGAGCGTCCTCCCAGCACATAGCTGGGACGGACAAGCACGGGATACCCGACCGAAGCAGCAACCTTGCAGGCATCTTCCACATTTTCTGCGGTCCCACCAGGCGGCTGCACAATCCCAAGTTCGGTGCACACTACGTTAAACCTCTCCCGGTCTTCCGCGTCATCAATCGCGGATGGAGAAGTACCGGCAATCGGAACGCCCGCTACTTCAAGGGCTTTTGCCAGTTTTAGAGGGGTTTGGCCACCGAGTTGGAGCAGGACACCCTCCGGACCGAGAACATCCACAACATTACAGACGTCTTCAATCGTGAGAGGCTCAAAGAAAAGCTGCGATGCTGTGTCATAGTCGGTTGAAACAGTTTCGGGGTTACAGTTCAGCATCACGGTCTCATACCCGGCTTCTTCCAGAGCATACACCGCGTGCACACAGCAATAGTCAAACTCGATGCCTTGCCCAATCCGGTTCGGTCCAGACCCAAGAATCATCACCTGCGGACGGTCTGCTGCGCGCACTTCACATTCGTCTTCGTATGTCGAGTAGTAATAAGGCGTTGACGCGGCAAATTCGGCAGCACAGGTGTCGACGGTTTTAAACGTGGGGTACACGTCAAGCCGTTGACGCACGTCACGCACAGAGGAAGCGTCTGTCTCCCACAGGTACGCAAGCTGTGCATCGGAGAAGCCAAGCCGTTTCGCATCACGGAACGCTTCTTTCCCGATTGTTTCCAGTGAGAGCTCTTCCAGCGCAGCCCGCGCGGCAACGATCTGGGCCATTCCCCGCAAGAACCAGAGGTCAACGCCCGTGACAAGGGCAACCTCTTCCACGCTGACCCCAGCCCGCAATGCGCCTGCAATGAGAAGAATCCGGTCAGGGGCCGGTCGAGCGGTTGCTTGCAAAAGCTCAGAAGTCGACCAATCCTCCCATTGTTTTTCTTTGGGTCCACATCCCAACCCGAGATGGCCTTCCTCAAGAGAGCGCAGTGCTTTTTGCAACGACTCGGGGAAGGTGCGTCCGATAGCCATCACTTCGCCCACGGACCGCATCGTGGTACCAAGTTCTGAGGAAGCATCGGGGAACTTTTCAAACGCCCAACGCGGCACTTTGGTCACGACATAGTCAATGACCGGTTCAAAAGCAGCGGGGGTTTGTTTTGTGATGTCATTCGGAATCTCATCGAGTGTAAGGCCGACTGCCAGCTGTGCCGCAACTTTGGCAATGGGGAATCCTGTGGCCTTTGAGGCAAGCGCAGAAGAACGAGACACCCGCGGGTTCATCTCAATCACCACAACACGGCCTGTTTCCGGGTGGACAGCAAACTGTATGTTCGAGCCGCCCGTCTCCACTCCGATACGGCGGATGCAGGCAAGTGCAGCGTCTCGTAGCACCTGGTATTCTTGGTCGGTCAGCGTCTGTGCAGGCGCTACTGTGATCGAATCACCAGTATGGACCCCCATAGGGTCAACATTCTCGATCGAGCAGATCACTACCACATTGTCATTGAGGTCCCGCATCACCTCGAGTTCAAATTCCTTCCAGCCGGCAATTGACTCTTCGATCAGGACCTGGCTGACCGGAGACTGCCGGATGCCGTCTCCTGCCACCAAGGCAAGAGCCTCCGGGCTTGCAGCCAGACCGGAACCGCCACCACCGAGCGTGAAAGCAGGTCGTACAATAACGGGATACCCAAGATCTTCCCCCAGGGCAAGCGCTTCGGTAACTGTTTCAGCACTCCCGGAACAGGGCAGATCAAGACCGATATCCGTCATTGCCTGCTTAAAAAGCTGCCGGTCTTCAGCCGTGAGAATGGCATCGAGGCTCGCTCCAATCAGCTCAACCCCGTATCGTGCAAGAACACCTGTTTCCGCCAGCGTCTTTGTGAGATTCAAGGCGGTTTGGCCACCCATTGTGGGAAGCAGGCAATCGGGTTTTTCTTTGGCAATCACCTGCTCCACAAAATAGGGAGTAAGGGGTTCAAGATACGTGGCATCAGCAAAATCCGGATCCGTCATAATCGTCGCAGGATTCGAGTTCACCAAGATGACACGATAACCCAGATCTCGTAACGCCCGACACGCTTGGGTCCCCGAATAGTCAAACTCGCATGCCTGTCCGATCACAATAGGACCAGACCCGACAACGAGAACGGAGGAGATGTCAGTACGTCGTGGCATCTTTCTCCTTATTTCCTTTCCGTCGGCGCAGCGACGCCTCCGTAATCATCCGCAGACTGACATGAAGTCGATCACGGACAGATCGGTCACAACAAGCCGGTCACAAACGACCGGTCTTTGACACAGCAGCTGACAAAAGCTGAAGGAATCGGTTGAATATGTGAACAGCATCGTGTGGTCCCGGACCTGCCTCAGGATGGTATTGCACACCAAAAGCAGGAATATCCAAACAGCGCACACCCTCGAGCGTGTTGTCATTCAAGTTTGTGTGCGTACGTTCCACCCTGCCAAAGGGGGTCTCCCCGCGAAGATTCGCAAGATCCGCAAATGACACGGAAAAACCGTGATTCTGTGACGTGACTTCTATCCGCCCAGTTGCGTGATCCATGACAGGATGGTTTGCCCCATGATGACCAAAAGGCAACTTGAAAGTTTCCGCGCCGAGGGCAAGAGAGAGAATCTGATGCCCAAGGCAAATGCCGAAAACTGGCACACGGCCCAGCAGGTCTTGCACACAAGAAACTGCGTACGGAACTGCCGCCGGGTCTCCAGGACCATTTGACAGCATAATGCCGTCCGGTTCGTCTGCGAGGATCTCCTCTGCCGGGGTCGCAGCAGGCCAGACTGTGACCGTGCAGCCGAGCAGAGCAAGTCGCCGCAAAATAGTGCGCTTCACACCAAGATCCAAAAGGTGCACACGAAAACGCGTCTCATCTGGCTGGAAGGGCGAAAGGTAGGCGACAGGGGTCGTCACCTTCGACACCATATCCTGCCCTTCTATCTCAGGCGCTGCGGTGACAAGCTGCACGAGATCACGCGTCGTTCCTTCAGTTTCAGGCGAACGCGTGAAAAGCCCTCCGGTCATCGCACCGGCAGCACGCAGGTGACGGGTTAAACGTCTCGTGTCAATATTGTCGAGCGCGGGCATTCCGTGCCGGTGCAAAAAAGAGGGAAGATCTTCTTCTGCACGATGATTCGAAGACTTTCTCGTCATTTCCCGCACCACAAGGCCTGTCGCAGCAGGAGACACCGCCTCGTTATCAGCACTGTTACAGCCGTAGTTTCCAATATGTGGATAGGTCATGACCACGATCTGGCCGGCATATGACGGATCAGTGATGATTTCTTGATACCCTGATAAAGCGGTATTGAATACAACTTCTCCAAAAACGGGAGGTCCAGTCACCGCGACATGCCCTCTGAACACCGTACCATCAGCGAGAATCAACAGTCCCGGGGAACAGGGAAAAAGCCCGCCTCCTCTCGTCATCTCGTCCTCACTTCTTTCTCCCTGGCATTCCTGGCGTCGGACCTTCTGACGCGACACCTTCTTCAACAAGAAAAGCAGTTCGGCCAGGGCGCTTATTCTCGCCTACCTTCTCATCTGCACGAAAGACCGGGCGCCCATCAACGAACGTGTACCTAACACGCCCGGTACAGGTCATACCTTCGTAAGGAGTATTGCGGGATTTGCCGTGAAAACCTGACGGATCCACAACCCACTCGTGTTCCATATCAAAAACACAGAGATCGGCCCGCTGGCCTGCAGCAAGAGGACCTCGCGGCTCCAACCCGGCAAGATGAGCCGGACGCGAAGACATCGCGTCCACAAGACGCTCTAACGTCAAAACACCCTTCCTGTGTAAATCCCACACCAAAGGAAGAGCCGTCTCCAAACCCAGCATGCCGCATCTCGCTTCAGTCCACTCTTCTTTATTTTCGGGAGTATGCGGCGCGTGGTCAGTCGCAACAATATCGATTGTCCCGTCGGCCAAACCGAGACGGACAGCAGCGCGGTCAGCCGCGGTCCGTAAAGGAGGATTCACTTTAAAAACTGGATCGTACTCAGTGGCTTTCTCGTCAGTGAGCATAAGATGATGCGGGGTCACTTCTGCACTCACCATGACACCACGCGCCTTCGCGTCACGCACAAGCCGCACCGCACCGGCAGTTGACAGATGTTGCAGGTGCACTCGTGAGCCAGTGTACTCCGCCAATAAAATATCTCGCGCGACGAAGATCTCCTCCGCCACACTTGGCCACCCCGCAAGTCCAAGCCAACCCGAAACCTCTCCTTCGTTCATCTGGGCACCATCAGTGAGCTGGATATCCTCACAATGGTCGGCCACAAGGCCTCCCAAAAACCCCACATACTCCAAAGCACGCCGCATGATACGGGAGTCCCGCACAGGATCCCCATCATCCGTGAAAATCACCACGCCTGCCTCGGCAAGCTCACGTATCCCCGCAAGCTCCTTCCCTGCCCGTGCCCTTGTGACACACCCTGCAGGATGCACCCGACACAAACCTGCACGCGCAGCCGCCTCCCGCACGAACTCCACTACTCCCACAGAATCCTGGGGCGGGTGCGTATTCGGCATCGCCACAATATCGGTAAATCCACCGGCAACAGCTGCGGCACATCCCGAGCGAATATCTTCAGCCTCTTCATCACCTGGTTCCCGCAAATGCACATGCATATCCACAAGACCAGGAAGAAGAAGACAGCCAGACGCATCGAAAACATGTGCAGCAGCTTCAACAGGAGTACCCGGCTCAACCAGAGAGGAAATATACTCACCCTCTATCACCAAATCGGCATTTACAACTCCTGTCGAACTGCAAACCTGACCATTGCGCACAACAGTGACACTCATGGAATTCCCGCGAAAAAAAGGTAAAGCACCGCCATTCGCACGGCGACACCATTGGAAACTTGTTTCTCAACAAGCGAAATCGGAAGATCAGCAACCGAGGCAGCAATCTCCACACCCCGGTTCATCGGCCCAGGATGCATGACAACTGCTTCTGAGTGAAGGTAACGCGCACGTTCCTCGGTAAACCCAAATCCACGCGCATATTCACAAAGCGAAGGCACAACAGGATCATCAACAATGCGCTCCTGCTGCATACGCAACAGATACACAACATCAGCCTCAGGGATCTCTGCATCAAGATCTTCCGACACTGTGACTGGCCAACCTTCAATCCCGGGAGGCAAAAGCGTAGGGGGAGCACATACCGACACCGACGCCCCGGCAAGCGTAAAAGCCGTGACATTCGATCGCGCCACGCGCGAGTGCGCCACATCACCCACAATCAAGACCCGCGCCCCAGCCAGAGACCCCCACTTTTCGATAAGCGTCGCGAGGTCGACAAGGGCCTGCGTAGGGTGTTCGTGCGCACCATCTCCTCCGTTAATCACAGGATGGTCGACCCAAGCAGCAATACGAGCCGGCACCCCGGACGCATGATGGCGCACTACAAAACCATCAACCCCCATACACTCCAGCGTCCGCACAGTATCGCGTAACGACTCGGATTTTGAGAGACTCGATCCTTTTTCAGTCAGAGTGATGACATCGGCGGAAAGGCGTTTCGCAGCAAGCTCAAAAGAGCAACGGGTACGCGTGGAATCTTCAAAAAAGCAATTGGCGATCGTCTTCCCACGCAGGGCAGGAACTTTCGGAATAGGACGCCGCAACACCGAACGAAACTCCTGCGTAAGTGTCAGGATTTCGCCAAGACGATGCACATCAAGATCTCCCATCGCAAGAAGAGAACGAGGATGATTCGATATCTCTTGCATCGCCCCTGCGGGCACATGATCAGAGCTTGCCGAGTAATCACTCATTCGAACAAGACACCCCGGTGAGGAGAAAGCACGTCAACCCGATCGAAACCGTCGATTTCCGTGACGCGCACCTTTACAGTCTCGTTCCGCTCAGTCGCGAGATCTCTCCCCACATAGTCTGCCTGAATAGGCAGCTCTCGATGACCACGGTCAACAAGCACGGCAAGCTGTACAGAAAGAGGACGCCCAAAATCCCACACGGCCGTCAAGGCAGCACGAACAGATCTTCCGGTGAAGAGCACATCGTCCACCAGAATAACGTGCGCTCCAGAAAGAGGAACAGGAACACTTGTTGGCCCTGTCGGCACACGAGGCGGCAATCCGACATCATCACGATAAAAAGCAGTATCGACGCTTCCCTGACTCGGTCGAACTCCTTCGATCTTCGCGATCTCCTCTGCGATACGAGCAGAGAGCGGCACTCCTCTCGTATGGATACCGACCAGGACAAGCCCTTCGGCTCCTCTGTTCCGCTCTACGACTTCATGGGCGATACGACTCACAGCTCGACGCATGTCATCAGAATCCAACACGCAGGCCGCTGCCTCGCCTTGAGCCTTCACCGAACCACCTTTTCGGGCGTCTAAACAGACAGATCGCGGCGCGATCCGGAGGACTGTACCAGTCCTTTGCCGAGAAAGTCGAGGGCAGCGCGCGACAAGAGCCCCGGGCCGGAAACAGCACCCTAGGGAATGACCCTTGGTAAACAAGGAAAGACCCCTCCTACAAAAGAGGAGGTCAGACTGAACTAATGTCAGTTGCCAGCTTCCCTAAAACTCCGTTTACAAACCGGCTCGAGTCCGTGGTCGAAAAGCACTTCGCCAATTCCACTGCCTCATTGATCGTGGCACCTGTCGGAATATCCGAAAGTTCTTCAAGTTCATACATAGCCATACGTAAGACTACGAGGTCAACACGAGGCATTCGATCAAGTGCCCAGTGTTCAGCGACAGAAGATATACGCTGGTCAAGCCGGTCGATATTGCGAGAAACTCCGTCGACAAGCTCTTTCGTCAAATCCCGCGCCCGACCAAAATAGTCTTCTTGCATTTTACATACATCGACAGGAGGTTGATGCGAAAGCTCCGCCGCATACAGGGCCGACAAGGCAGCCTTACGCGCACGACGACGATGCCGTTCCAAACGACTCGGCAAAACTCTCCCGCCCGCGGGGGTTCCCCCTGCAACAGACGCCTCAACTACCGATTCGTTCTCAGACGTTTGCTCTTGAGAGGTAGGAACCATCACGTGTGTCCACCTTAATCTTGTCCCCCACATTCACGAAGAGAGGAACCTGAACTGTTTTTCCGGTTTCAAGCACAGCAGGCTTCAAGGCACCCGAGACCCGATCGCCTTTTAACCCTGGCTCAGTTTCCGCAATTTCGAGCACAACAGAAGCAGGCAAGTCTATCCCGATAACTTGCCCTTCGTGAAAGGCAATAACTGCAGTATTGGACTCGAGGAGGTAGTCAGCAGTTTCTCCCAAGGAAGCAGAAGGCACTTCTACTTGGTCATATGTACTGGTATCCATGAAAACAAAGCCGTCCCCATCCCGGTAGAGATACTGCATGTCACGCCGCTCGATAATAGCCTGCTCTTGCTTCTCATCCGGACGGAAAGTGCGATCAATCACACCACCAGACTGCAGATTCTTCAGTTTCACCCGAACAAAAGCATGACCTTTTCCCGGCTTCACATGCTGGAATTCAACCACTTGCATTAGAGCGCCATTGATCTGCAGAGACATACCGTTCTTGATCTCGTTCGTCAAAATTGATGGCACAGCAATTCACTCCCTTCTCACCTCGCGTTATCACGAGGTCACGCATAAAATCTTTTCCTTACCAGTTCTTCTCACCCGCAAGCTGTCTCTGCTGTCGTCAAGCTGTCGTCAAAAAGACACCCTGCATCGTACAGCACAATACGTGTTGCACAACCACGAACCCGGCAGAACGACCCGGCAGAACAGGACTCATCTCGAAAACCTGCTCGAAAGAGCCTGCCGGCACTTCTGAGTTTTTGCTGTCCGAATTATTTTTACGAGACATCAGGGCACCGGCAGAAACAACAAAAACTTCCTACGAAAAAATACAGTCCACTCACAAAAACAAATCTCGTGGCGACTGCGTGAGCGTCTCGCAACCCTCCTCTGTCACTACAACTATGTCTTCGATACGCACCCCGCCAGACCCCGGAAGATAGATACCAGGTTCAAGAGTGATGACATTGCCCGCTTCAAGCGTCTCAGAAGAACGACCCGACAGAAAAGGCACTTCATGCACAACTAAACCAATACCATGTCCCGTTGCGTGGATAAAGGCATCTCCATAGCCTGCCTCGGTAATAACATCCCGCGCGGCAGCATCAATATCTTTGCACGGCACTCCTGCCCGCACTGCAGCGCGGGCAGCATTTTGTGCCTCAACCACCACATCGTGTACACGTTCCGTCTCCGCAGAAGGTGTTCCCCAACAGACAGTGCGCGTCATGTCTGAACAATAGGCATCACGCTTGCAGCCTATATCGATAATAACGGGAACATGGCGACCGAGCACAGCTTGCGTCGGAGATGCATGGGGCAGAGCAGCACGCGCTCCCGCTGCCACAATAAGAGGAAAAGAAACCCCCGTTGCCCCACGTACACGCATCTCCCACTCGATCGACAAAGCCAGATCAGATTCGGTGGTCAGTGAGGGATCCACGACAGCAAGTGCCTCTGCCAAACCAGTATCTGCCAGGGCAACCGCTGCCGTAATAGCCGCAATTTCTTTTTCATCCTTGCGCGCCCGCACCTGCTCAACCATGTTCTCTACCGGCACAAGTGCAACAGAAATTGCTGATTCCAACCTATGGAACAGCTTCCATGAAATCGTCTGACTTTCAAAGCCGACACGGGCCATTCCCGCAACACAAGACGCTATTTCTTTTTCTTCCCCGGCAGAAAGAACACGCAGATCTGCCCCCAATCCCGCCATGTCCAAGTCCGCAGCGGCCTGCACTTCGTAACGCCCGTCAGTAAAAAAGAAAAAACTCTCATCGGTCACCAGTATTTTTGCGGCAGTCCCCGTGAATCCCGTGAGATATTGGATATTGACAAGATCCGTCAGAAGCAAGACCGGTAAGTCAACGCGCGCCATCGCGTCACGCAGAATCTCCAACCGTAGGCATTCCGGAGTGCTCATATCCACGCCTTTCTTTGGCGAAAAGCCCGGCAAGCGCATCCAGGGCGAAAACATACCCCATCACACCAAAACCAGTGATCGTGCCGGTAGACACTGGAGAGATGACCGAAAGTCGGCGCCATTCCTCGCGGGCATGCACATTCGACAAATGCACTTCAACCACAGGAATCGTCAAAATCGATAAAGCATCCTGCAAGGCCCGCGAATAATGGGTGAGCGCACCTGGGTTAATCACAATGCCATGAGCCTCGGAACGGGCAGACTGCACTGCTTCAACAAGCACGCCCTCACGGTTCGACTGAAAAAACTCTACTGCAAGACCCAAAGACGCAGCACGCTCCCGCATCAGGTCCTCAATATCCGACAAGGTATCCATCCCATAAACCGCCGGATCACGCTCCCCGAGCAAGTTCAGATTCGGACCATGCAACACACACACCAAACGGCTTTTCTCTGCAGAAGCCTCACTTGTTGCATTGCACTTCTCGCCCTCCTCCCCTCCCCGAACTGTTGTTTCCTGCTTCTCCATGCAACCTCTCTTTCTCTGACCTGATCATGGCCTTACCTGGCCTCATCGTGGCCCTGCGTCGTTCTTTCCAAGGGCTTTCCCGTAAGCCCAATAGCATGGACCATACGCGACCTTTCAGTAACACTGGACCGTCTGCCTGAACGGGATCTGTCTGCAGCAGAGGGTCAGCTTTGCGCGACAAGCACAAGAGCTGCTTCGATCTCACTCTCACACACGTCTTCTGCCACAAGGGCAGTACCGAGACCGGAGAGCAAAACAAAACGCTGGTTTTTCCGGTGTTTCTTATCTCGCCTCATCAAGGGACGGGCCACAACCAAATCAGCAGGCAAAGCCGATACTGCCAACCCCAACGCACCAAGCAGACGGCGGTGCAAATCCACAAGATCCCGGTCAATGCCTCCGCGCACACAGGCAAGCTCTGCCGCGAATACCATTCCTATCGCCACGGCCTCTCCGTGCGCAAGACGACCGGCACAAGCCGTCTCAAGCGCGTGCCCCAAAGTATGCCCATAGTTTAAAAGTGCTCGCACGCTTCCTTCGCGTTCGTCGATCGAGACGATATCTGCTTTTACCATCACGCTGCGCGCCACCAGCTCGACAAAGCGCTTTTCTTCTCCAGCATCATTCACGAGAGCAGCCAGGTCTGGGGAAGGACCCCACCCTTCTACAATGTCAAGAATCTCAGGGTCAGCAATCAATCCATGCTTTACCACCTCGGCCAAACCACTGCGCATCTGCCGTTCCGGCAAAGTCTTAAAAGCGAAAGTGTCAATAAAAACCCGGCTTGGCTGCCAAAAAGCTCCCGCCAAATTCTTGCCGGCAGCAAGATTGACTGCGGTTTTCCCGCCCACAGCCGCGTCCACAGCACCAAGGATTGTGGTAGAGCAGGCAATCCAGGGCACTCCTCGCAAAAAAACCGCTGCAGCGAAGCCTGCCAGATCGGTCACCACTCCACCGCCCATCCCTACAACAAGGTCATCACGCCGCATTTCTGCGAGCGCCATCTTCTGCAATATCTCTTCCAAAACAGAAAAGGACTTGGCTTTTTCGCCCTCGGGAACAGGCAGTTCGATCACCTCAAGTCCCGCTTCCCGTAAAGAAGCCCTGACCTCAGGGAACTTCTCCCCAAGGTGAGAATGCGTAAGAAAAGCCACCTTCTCCGCGCCCAAAGCAGCCGCCGCCGCACCTACCCCCGAAAAAACACCCGGGCCAATCTCCACGTCATAGGAATGTTCCGGCAACGGAACCCGTAAAATACGGCTTTGTTTGCGGTCTTTACGAAAAGGAACAGGAGAAAGCGGAAAAACCCCGCGAGATTGCCGTGCGACTTCTCTGGCAACCACACTCACCACACGACCATCGGTTGCCACGGCTGTATCGGCAACACTCTCATACAGAGGACGGCGTTCGGCCCACAAACGCGACAGTGCCTCAGGATCCCGGAGCAGAGGTCGTTCTGGACTCGAACACAAGAGCCGGTCACGCAGGGTGTGCAGCCCGGCCGTGAGCCAGACCGTCAGTATGTCCGGAGCACGCAGCAATTCCCGGCACACTGGAGTAGTCACTACACCACCCCCGCAAGACACAATGGAAAGAGATCTCGCGTCAAGGGCTTCATGTAGGGCGGCTGCCTCGTGACGGCGAAAGACGGCTTCCCCCTCATCGTCAAAAACGGCAACCACCGACCGACCGGTACAGCGTTCTACAATCTCGTCGAGGTCTACCACGGGCAAACCCCACATTTCACCAAGGATCCGCCCAATTGTTGTCTTGCCAGCGCCAGCCATGCCTACCAGAGCAATATGGCGGACCCGAGGCACTGTTCTCTCGGCCATTTCCTTGCTTTCTTTTTGTTTCCTCCACCGGGGCGCCTCAGAGTACCGGTGGACGCTCCAGCAGAAGCAAAAGAAAAAGCACAATGACCCACGCAGGCGAACGCCTCAGTCCTCAAGCGGCCGGAACGGGTCACGCGGCTTGCGCTCCGCGTATTTTGCAGGCACCCGCGGAGCAGCATCGGACACCTCTTCCCCATTCACCGTTCCCGGTAGTTCTTCCCCTGGCACAATTCCCTGAGGGAAAGAAGGGGCTCCCTCTTCACTCAGAACTTCAGAACGACCGATTTCCCCCACAGCAGGAGCCTCTTCCCCATCAAAAAATAAGGGTTTCACGACAAATAAACCGGCAACAATCGCGGCAAGAACCCCAAAAACTACAAGGAGCACAGTATTCGGCCCTTGCGCCTTCTTGCTCTCCACGGGAAGAGTTTGAGTAGTCGCAGTCACAATGGCCTCCTTTCACGGTACACACGATAAAGGCACACACGCCCAGCTACTCATAGGTCTGCTTCGGGCTCTCTGCCCGCGACCTCCGTCCCGGAAGTCACTTCGCAAGTCATCCCGGAAGTCCAACAGATCCTCACGCTGCCTCTTCACTCATACTCACATCCTGTTCCAACGGCCCGTTCGGGATCTGTCCACTAAGAGACAAGACTTTTCCGCTCATGGAAACCGTCAGTATTGTTCCCTCCTCACCGGAACTTGGAGAGACTTGCATGCTCTGAAAAGTCACGGTTCGTGAAAGTTCCTGCAGCCGCGACAAGTAGTCAATCACGGCAAAAAACTTGCCCGAGAACTGAAAAGTCACGTCGCTGCGCGCATAACTCCCTGCCTCCACAGGAGTACTCGGTGCCACATTGAGCCAGTCAATATCGGCTTCTTCAGCGACTCGGCTCGCCTCACGGATGAAGATCGCAAGTTCCGGCGTGTCCGGAATCATGCCCTTGACCCGCGCAAGGTCTGCATCAATCTCGGCTTCGCGCTCCTTCAGGCTCTCCAAAGAAGCCAGTTCTTGTCGAAGGGCGATCTCTTGACCTTCCGCAAGCGAGAGATCGTCTTGTTTCTCTTTCAACTTGTCATTTTCTGGATTATGGAGAAAAAGAAACCACAGAACTGACAGCAACAAAGCAGTCACCACTCCTGTCAGGATTAAGGGTCGCTGCTTCACGGCAGAATTCCTTTCGCGATCTGCCGAGACCGAGTGGTCTGGATTGTCTGGCCAAGGCGGGCAACCGAGTTAAACGACGTCGAATTACAAACTTTTCCAGGTTCTTTCGTGCTACTCGACACCCACGGTGCCTGCACACTTGGCAACTCTCGCATATGGTCAAGCCAGTCTGCAGCATTGTTCTGCCCGCAAGTACCCTTCAAGTCGACAGTCAACTCCCCAATCGGAGAAGCCGCTGCCAACCCAGCAGAATTCCCCATTTCGTTCGCCGCTGCGGTCGTCGTAAACCCCGGGATGACTCCAGAAGCCGAAAGGCTCGTCAACCAAACCTGCGAAGGCACCACAAGGGAAAGCTCGCTCAACAGACGAGGGAAGGAAACTTCTGTCCCGAGTTCCATCTGCATAATCGTCATAATCTCATTGAAACGGACAGACTTCCCAAAAACCTCCTGCAAGTCGGGATCGGCAATCTCCCCTCTCACCTCGTCATTCACACGAAATTGCCGTTGCAGCGCCTGCTCCGCGTCCGATACTTCTCCCCGTTTTTGAAAGTGGGCAAGCACAAGAAGGAGCACCAGCATAAGGTTACAACCGATCACAACCCAACGAACCAGGCTGGTTCTACGTTCCGCAACAACTTCATCGGGCAGCAGGTTAATACGCCGCAAAGCGGTCATAGGGCGTCTCCCAAAGCAAGACCCACCGGCACGGAAATCAAGGACTCCGCCGCCACAATCTGATCATGCGCCATTCCCAATTTACCGAGTCGCACCGTCGATAAAGGATGACCCATTTCCGCTCGCACTCCGGTAGAAGCCTCCATTCGATCCAGCAAATGAGGCATCTGGGCGCCTCCTCCTGTAAGAACAACACGGGCAAGACGAGCCGACTTTGTCTGGGCCCGGTAGTACTCCAAAGATCCTCGGACTTCTTCCACCATGGTTTGCAGCCGCTCTTCCACCACGCGCATTGCCTCCTCAGAAGTACGTTCGGGAGTAAGGTGACATTTCAGATCCTCAGCCTTCTCGTAGGAAGATCCCATCACAGTAGAGAGCGCCTCGGTGATGTCATCTCCCCCTGCAACCAAAATCCGCACAAAGCGGGGAAGTCCCTGCTCATGCACGACAATATTCGTGATACCTGCCCCAATATCGACGATTGCTTCTGCTGTTCCCGGATCTTTTTCGAGCTCATCAAGGCCATCAATATCTGCACGGTCTACCACTTCCGGCTGGAGGCGGTGTTCCAACGCGAGCGTGCGAATCAAGGCAAAAGGCACAAGATCAATGGTCTTTGGGCGAAGGCCCGCCATTTTTAGCGTGCGAACAAGAGAATTGATCATTTCCCGCTGCGCAGCCACAAGGAGAACACGCATCATGCGCTCGTTCTCTTCCCCGGGAAATTCCTCCAGGATCTGAAAATCCAGAATGGCATCTTCTACCGGAATCGGCAAATGGTCCTGCACTTGAAAAGCCAACCCGGCTTCCAAGTCAGATGCCTCCATCCAGGGCATCTCCACCTGGCGCACAATAATCCTCTGATTTGCCACTCCCACGATCACACGTTTCGATTTAAAGCGCGCATTGCCCCATAACTCGGTAAGCGTGTCGCTCACAACTTGTTCGTCAATGATCTCTCCATCCCGTACGGCACCCGACGGCAAAGTGATTTGCCCAAAACGCGCAAGAACAGGTGGGTTCTTTTTTACATCGACTTCAGCGGCCCGAACAGCACTCGTGCCAATATCCAGGCCGATGACCATATTACGAACCATTTCCCTCCGAACAAGGGCATTTGTCAGGGTTGTGCTATCGCCTTCGACTCCACTCACAAAGAACTTGACGAGAGAATCGCGAAAAACCTTAAAAAACGACAATTCAGAATCGTTACTGTCTCATTTTGTCGAACACTTCCCTTAAAGACATGCGCCCAAAGCCAAGCCTCTACACCAAACACACACGCCCAAAACCAAGCACCTACGCCAAGCACGAGCAGTCGCCATGCACGGCGGAAGTGCGCAGTTCACTGATGAAGACAGGACCGAGACGGTCACGCTTGTCATAAACCCGGTTTACAAGACACCTACTTTCAGCGCGCAAGCCCGAAGTGGAGTGTCTACCCCAAGCACGAGTCGTCGCAATACATACGCGCACACAGATGAAAAGACAAGACCAGGTACTCTGAAATACACACGATAGTCCCTGGCTGTGACACCAGGTCACTTGATCGAGCCCACCGATCGTGTCCTGAGGCGCAACCGCATCCAGACCCAGCCCAACACCACAAACCCAGCCCAACACCACAGACCCGAACCCACAAACCCATGGGTGCACCACCCGCAACCAACCACCGAAACTGCACCCATACCTAACCCACACAAACAACCCAGACCCAACCCAACACCACAGGCCCGAACCCACAAACCCATGGGTGCACTACTCGCGACTGACCGCCCCGAGCACTCCTGTTGTCTACTGCAGAATTGTGCGTGTTACGGCATTTACCCGAAATACCACTCTGCAACCTGGGGACCGAAAAATACTGAAAAAACCACCCCAATTGCCATAAACACGCCGAAAGGCACCTTCGTCTCCCCTGTTGCCCGGCCTGCCAAAATAAGCACTACACCGAGAATGCCGCCAGAAAACACTGCGCCCACCACTGCCATCACTGCCATCTCAGGGTCAACATATCCAAGAAAAAGACCAATCACTGGTGCCAGTTTCACATCCCCAAGGCCCATGCCTTCTTTGTGTGCAAAGAAAATCGAGCTCCAGTACACAAGACCATAAAAAGCAAACGAACCCAAAGCACAGAGCAACGCGACAAACAATGTCGCCCAATCTCCTCCTCCCATCACATCGCCCAGACAAATCAGTACTCCCAAAAAGGCAGTTGTGCCCACAACAGGATTCGGCAGCCGCAAATACTGCATGTCAATCACCGCCAAAGCCAGGAGCGCAGCAAACAGCACAGAGAGCAGGATCACCTCTCCAAACTCATCAAAACGCAAATATACCGACACAAACGAGAGTCCGCACACCAGCTCTGTCAGGGGATACCAAAAGGGAATAGACGCAGCACACTCTCTGCATGACCCTTTCAACAGGAACCATGACAGCAAAGGGAGATTGTCACGGGGCTTGATGGGTGCCGCACAAACAGGACACGCCGACCCTGGTCGCACAATAGAGCGACCTTCCGGCACACGGGCAATCACCACATTCAAAAAGGAACCCACAACAAGACCGATCAGAAAAACAAAAAAAGCCGTCACAGGCAGTGGGATCTCACTCATCCGCACAAGTTACCCGTCCGACACGGCACAAGCATCACTCACGCAAAAGAAAAAGAGGGTTTCGCACTTTACGCTCCCTGATTCGCACTTCAGGAAGCTTCACTCCCCCCTCCATTTTCCACATTGTCGCTCTGCACATTACGGCCAGAAAATGCCAGAAAATGCCAGAAAATTATGGCCGGCACCTACACAAGTAAGTGCCGGCCAGGAAAAGCCAACCACCTCACTGCACGAAAGACATGCAGGGAGCAACCGGCTGGAGAGGAAGCAGTTGCTTCCTCTCCTTTGCCTCTTACCAGGCGGCACCCGCGCACTCGGCAACAGTGTCAACATCCGCAAACGCAGCACCTGAAGCGTAGAAGGTCCCCGCACCCGCACCTGTCGCGGTGTCACGGATACAGAACCAGGTACCCGACGTCGACTCCCGCACCAAGAGAATCTGTGTCGCAGTCGCCACGACGAGACCCACATTCTGGCCCGCTGGAGCTGCAGCCGAAGCGTCCACGTGGGTGAGACTGGGTTCAATCCCATTCAACGTGGCCACTGTCGTCGCAATGTCAGTGTCCAGATAGGACTCCTGGTCGACGTACATGGTTTTGGCGGCAGTGAAAGAGTTCCGCAAGTCCGACTGGGCAGCGCGGTTCTGGGCACGCTGACGAGCACCAAGGAAGGTTGGAATGGCGATGGCGATCAAAATGGCAATAATAAGAACGACAACCATCAGCTCGATCAGGGTGAACCCCTCATCTTTCCCCCGCAGCGCCTCACGTCGGCGACCAAGAATTTTTCGCATGCATTCCTCCTTTGTCGGGATCCATCCCTCGCTCAACCGACAGGTCAGCACAAGAAAATGCTGTCTTCCCACCGGTCAAAGCGGACCAACCTCACATGAAGAAAACTGCCTCTGAGTTCCCCCACCGAGCTTTCTCACTGAGAAATTCTCTCGGTACCAAGGCCACGCCACCGCGAACGGGGCAAGATGGCTTTGTTGCAGGCTGTCCACTCGGTTATCGGACCCGATTCCCCAAATACTTGACCGCCCTTCGTGTTTTTTCTGGTGCAGCTCCCATCACAGGCCTACAAAATCAGCCATAGAGCCCAGTCACCATTTATCTCTCCATAGCACGGGAATGATTGCGGGATTAGTGGGGCATATTGCAGCATTCGCCTCGGCATACTGCACAGCAGTCCCTACGACTTGACGGATATAAAAGCATGTTCCAGAGTCACTGCGGGCGCCCATGATCACGTCAGTCCCTAGCCCATTGAGAAACAAGCTGATTTCTTCAGGGTTCCCGGAAGGCAGGACTTCCAAAGAAATCCCTGGGCCCATCTCTCCTGCCAGTTCCGCTGGTAGACCCGCAAAACGCAAATTCTCTGTATAAAAAGAGAGTTCTGCAGCAAGCACATAGCGCAAATGCGACTGGACGGCCTTGTCTTCAGCCTTCTCTCTCAGACCTAAAAAGGTGGGGATAGCAATCGCAATGAGGACAGAGATAATGAAGACAGAGACCATGAGTTCCAGCAAAGTAAAACCATCAGCTCTGAAAGACCAGGAAAAAAAATATCTCCGTTTCACATGAGAGATATCGGCAATCATCGCGATCTTTTCTGCAGAATATCCTCAGTCAGATCTGCACATATTTCGCGTGCGCACTCTCCCGCCTGAAAATTCCCAAGAATTCGCATCAACAAGCAATCTTCTATACCTACAAATAGTGTGAAAAAATACTCTCTTTCACACAGAAATCAAAGCAGAAGAGAGAAGTCATTCTATAAGATTAATAATATTGAACATTGGCATATAAAGAGCAATAAGCATGGATCCCACAACAATACCCATGACCACGATAAGAAGCGGTTCAATCAAGCTTGCGAGCGCCTCCACAAGCGTTTCCACTTCTTCTTCATAAAACTCGGCGATCTTTTCGAGCATGGTATCCAGCGCCCCGGTCTCTTCCCCAACTGCCATCATTTGCACAACCATTGGGGGGAAAACCGAGTGCTCCGCGAGCGGACGTGCCAGACTATCTCCTCTTTTTACCGCCGCTTTCACGTCTTCCACGGCCCTTGCAACCACCGTGTTCCCCACTGTGTCTGTCACGATATCGAGCGCCTCCAAAATCGGCACTCCTGATCGCAACAACACACTGAACGTCCGAGCAAAACGCGCGAGCGAAGACTTTTGCACGATTCCGCCGAAAATTGGGGCACGCAGCTTCATCGCGTCCCACATTGCACGACCTTGTGGGGTTTTCACCCAATAACGGAAGGCAATAGAACCTGCAATCGAGGCGGGAATCCCGGCAAGGAGACCGTACTTCACAAAAAAGTTGGACAAGATCAACAAAGCTTTGGTGGGAAGAGGCAATTCTCCACCCAAAGAACTGTAAAGATCATCGAATTGCGGCACAATAAAAACCAGCATGCCAGTCGAAATCATGCCGATCAAGGCCATCGCCATAATTGGATATGTCATGGCCGACTTGACCTTATTACGCAGAGACACCTGTTTTTCTATAGTCTCCGCAAGGCGCATCAGAGCCCCGTCGAGCACACCTCCCGTTTCCCCGGCTTTCACCATTGATACATATAAATTACTGAAAGCCCGCGGGTGTTTCCCCATTGCCACAGAAAGCGAAGATCCTGTCTCGACGTCCGAACGCACCTCGCCAATAATGCGAGCAAGTGCGCGGTTATCCGTCTGGTCGGACAAAATAGAAAGAGAACGCAACAGAGAGAGCCCCGAATTGATCATCGTGGCAAACTGCCTGCTGAAGATGGCCATATCCTTCAGCTTGATGCGATCAGTGAGACCGGGAATACGGACCTCACCCTGGAGGCCCCCGGTTGCCTTTCGATCGATTCCCAGGGGAATCAAACCCTGTTGCCGGAGACGAGCCGCGACAATACTCACAGATTCAGCGTCGAGTTCTCCTTCAAGCAGATTTCCCGACTTATCCCGTACTCGATATTTAAATGTCTCACTCACTTCCCACCTCCAAGCAATAAAAAAACATCAGAGTTTAAATTCGCCCGCAAAGACGCGCCAAGTCCTGCGCATTCGAACATTTCTCTTGAGCTATCTCGTAAGAGATCTTTCTTTTTGAAACGAGTTCCGCAAGTGCCTGGTCCATTGTTTGCATCCCAAACCCCCCACCAGCCTGCATAGACGAGTAAATCTGATAGATCTTCCCTTCCCGGATAAGGTTGCGAATCGCCGGTGTCGCAATCATAACTTCCACAACACAATTCCGTCCGTGCCCGTCCTCAGATCTAATGAGCTGTTGTGTCAACACTGCCTGCAAAGAAGTAGCAAGCTGTACTCGCACCTGTTGCTGCTGGTGCGGGGGGAAAACGTCAATAATCCGGTCGATAGTCTGAGGAGCATCCTGGGTATGGAGTGTGGCGAAAACGAGATGGCCAGTCTCCGAGGCGGTCAGGGCAGTCTGAATGGTCTCCAGGTCACGCATCTCCCCTACCAGAATCACGTCTGGATCCTGGCGAAGCACGCTTTTCAATGCACGGCTAAAGCTCTTTGTATCTTGACCAACCTCACGTTGGTTCACGACAGCCCGTTTGTGAGTATGTAAAAATTCGATCGGGTCTTCGACCGTCATAATATGCACAGGTTTTTCGGAATTTATGATGTCCACCAGAGAAGCCAGTGTCGTGGACTTTCCTGACCCTGTTGGCCCAGTCACCAGGACAAGACCTCGCTGATACGACGCAAACTGATGCACGATAGGTGGCAGGCCAAGTTTTTCGAGAGGCACGACCTTATTCGGGATAACCCGCATCACGGCCCCGATAGACTGACGTTGATAGTACACATTAATTCGGAAACGAGCTCGCCCTGGCAAAGGATGCGAAGCATCAAGCTCTAGCTCGGCTTCAAGGGTCTCCCGTTGCTTCTGGGTGAGAATCCCGAAGATCATCTTTTGAAGATCATGCGCCTTCAAGGGGTTCATCCCTGACAAGGGCCTGAGATCGCCATCGACTCGCACTATTGGCGGAGAATTAGCCGCAAGATGTAAGTCTGACGCCCCTAGATCGAGCACCTTACCAAGCAAATCATTAATGTGCAGTTCAAAAGACTCATCGTGCTGGGTAGAGTCGGTCGTTTCCTCGCTCCGACGCAAAGGCTCGGCCAGAGCAGACCCCTCGCCAGGCAGCTTCGCGCGTGCAAGCGGGCCTTCAGGTCGCAATACCGGAGAAGCCTGCCCCGCTTTTCCCGGAGTGGGCAATGCCATATCAAGAAAAGCAGCGTCTGCTGCAGAGAGCAGCCCTTCCCGACGGAAACCTCCCCCCGGGGAAGAAGACGAGGAGGCAGGCGAAGAAGCCGACGGAGAAGAGGGCACACCAGGCTGCTGCATCGTTTCAGGAGAACCGACCCCAGGGGAAAGAGAAGATTTCTCTCGCTCCACAACGAACGACGCAGCAGCAGGAAAACCCGCGCTTTCTCCCGCTTGAGCAGCGGAAACAGGAGGCTGCCCAGGAGGCTGCCCAGGAAGCTGCCCAGGAAGCTGCCCAGGAAGCTGCGAGGATGGAACAGCAGGAGCATTACGAGAGGATTCTGGAGGAACCGCCGTTTCTGAAGTACTGTGGCGCGATGCTCTATCAACAGTCTTTGCGGCAACGGCAAAAGCTTGGCTCAGCTCATCCTGCATTGAAGGCTGAAAAGTAGGCTCAGCCGAAGAAGCACCGACAACAGTATTCCCGCCCCCAGGGGGAAAACCCCTGGCAGGAATGGCTTGTGCACCTCTTCCCTGACCAGCCGGGTTCGCCGGATTCGCTTGAGGCACCTGACCAGCCGG
>DEIU01000099.1 GCA_002352645.1 Acidimicrobiia bacterium UBA2766
TTTTTTGTTTGTGCTTGGCTGTGGCCAGGCCGCGGTGAGGCCGCGGGAGGTTTCTTTTGTGGCCGTTGTGTTAGGGGGCGCGCCGTGCTTCGGCTTCGATCTCGACCTTCCATTGGGGGTCGAGTAGTCCTTGGACGATGACCATTGTGGCTGCAGGTGGGAATGCGCCGAAGACGTGGCGGTGGGCACGTCCGACTGCGGAGGCGTCCTCTCGGCAAATAAGAAACATTCGGGTACGCACGACTTGTGAGAGGTTGCTTCCTGCTTCCATGAGTGTATTGCCAATGATTTCCAGGCAGCGTGCTGCTTGTGTTTCGGGATCGGGGTGGCAGGTGCCATCGGGCCGGATGGGGGCTGTGCCCGAGACGAGGATACGGTTCTCGAAGACTACTGCACGAGAGAAGCCGATTTCTTTTTCAAAAGGGGAGGCGGAGGAGACGCGCAGCAGATCGTGATCTGGGGGAGTGGGCACTGTGTGGCTTTCTTTGCGTGCGAATTTCTTTGAAGTTTATGTTTTTTGTGTTGGGGTGAGTCCTGCCTGATCTGCGATCCTTTGGGTTTTTTCCTAGGATCAATATCCTATGAGGCAATATTTTCCTGCTTCCGCTTTGTCTTCTGCGGAGCTTACGCCGGCATCTCGGCTTTCTTCTCTTCGCTCTGGCTTGCTTGCTTGGTCGGCGCTGCACAGGCGCGACTTTCCGTGGCGGCAGACGCGAAATCCTTGGGCGGTGCTGGTGAGTGAGATCATGCTGCAGCAGACCCAGACTGCACGTGTGATCCCTCGGTATTCTGCTTTTCTTGCGGCTTTTCCGAACCCGCGAGCTTGCGCGGCTGCTTCTGTGGGGGATGTGTTGCGAGAGTGGGCAGGGCTGGGGTACAACCGGCGTGCAGCAAACCTTCATGCCGCGGCTGTTGTGCTCCGAGACGATTATGACGGGTCGGTCCCGATGAGGCTGGAGGATCTTTTGACTTTGCCGGGAGTGGGGCCTTACACGGCACGGGCGGTGCTGGTCTTTGCTTTCGAGCAGCACCATGGAGTCGTGGATGTGAATGCCGGGCGGGTTTTCGCCAGGGCTGTGGCCGGGCGTTCTTTGCGCAACAAAGAGGCACAAGAACTCGCAGATCAGATGGTGCCTGTGGGGGCTGCTTGGGAATGGAACCAGGCGATACTTGATCTTGGGGCGACGATCTGCGTGAAACACAATCCGGCTTGTGGGGAATGTCCGGTACGTAAAGCGTGTGCCTGGCGTGTCTGCTCCTCGCAAAATATGCCACAAGCCACAGAAACGGAAGCAGCGGATGCAGCAGATGCGACGGATGATCCTGCTGCGGCCAGCGCTGCAGCGGGCAAGTTACAGTCGCGTTTTGCCGGGTCTGACCGCCAGATTCGTGGGAGGATTGTGGATCGGCTGCGTCAGGGGCCTGTACCGCTGCCCCTCCTGGCCGAAAGCCTGGCCGAGAACCTGGCCGAGAACCTGACCGGCAGCAAAGGCGTGGCTGCAGATCCGCTTCGTGTGCGGCGTTTACTTGATGGGCTGTTCCGTGACGGGCTTGTCGTTTGTGAGAATGATATCGTTCGGCTTCCGTGAGTTTTTCGGGTCCTGCGCGCTGCCCTTGACCGGTGCGTGCGTGGCGAGCTGTGTGCCGCCTGCGGTATTCCTCGTCTGGCCAGGTTTTTCCCCCAGTCTGAAGTGAACTGTTCAAGAATCTTTGGGGTGGCAGCCGATCCTGATGATGGCACTGATTTCATCGGGGGTCGCATGACGGCATCGAATGCAGGTCTGTATCAGGACGGCAGGAATAGTGCGGAAGATGCTGGTCCCTCAGGGAAGGGTGCTCCTGATCCCAGCGAGGCCGCAACTCCAGTTCGCGCGAGCAATGTAGCAGCTGATGGGGACTGCTCTTTTGCGGATAAAGCCGTCGCGCCCCCGGACGTGACGGGGATTCAGGCGAAAACATGCACAGATGCTCCAGCGAAAGCCCCTGCTCCGGTTGCCCCGGAGACGTTTGAGGGGCGGAAACATTTTGAGCTGGAAGAGCACCATGCTTCTCCCCGGCATTCCGAGCCGGCTCGGCTTGTGGATCTATCCCGTTTGCGTGAACATACCGGTGAGGTTGGTGCGAAGCAGGACGATCGGAAATATCCTCATGTTTCTGATCCTTTCCCGGGGACTTCTCGGCCCACTACCCGCCTTTCGATTGGTTTACGTCCTTCAGGGTATCTGGAAAATAATACTGGGGATGATGGTGGATTCAGGGGGGCTGGGGGAAAGTCGGCGTTACAGGACTGGTCGATTGTTCTCAAGGCAGACCGTGACGAATTTGCCCATTCAGTACAGCAGGGAAAAGAGGCGCGGAAACAGCAGCGACGTTCCGGCGAAGACTACACATTTGTGCGGAGACTGTCTCGCTGGCTCATCGCTGTGGCAGTGGCTTTTGCGGTGTACACCCTCGTCATGTTTGTTGTCGGGAATGAGGAAACAAACGATGCGCCAGAAGTTTTCGTGCAGACAGCGAGAGACTTTGAGCGGGAAGTCAATCTGGTCATTGGACTTGAGCCGGGCAGCGATGCCCTGTCTCCCCCTGTGCAGGATGCGGTAAAACGTCTTACGCCCATTGCAGCATTGCTTGAGGAGCGTGCTGCAGCAGCAGAGATAGCCGAGAGCAGCCTGTATATGCAGACGGTAGAGCATATTATGGTGCTTCTGGAGAACGCGCGTCAGGCTGGGACGAGGGGAGATGACGCGGCTGTGCGGGTGACTCTGGCCCAGGTAGAAGCTCTCCATACGCGGCTGGTTGTACAGCTCGCACAGTTGTGACGGGACGTTTTCGGCTCTGCGCAGAGGCCGGGTATCGCTGATTCCACAGGTGGGCCGGCCGTTTGGCGTCTTATTGCACAAGATGTCTGTCTTGGTAGATATGTCGCGCACAACAAGAGTGGGTTTTCGCGAAGCCGAGTGTCAGAGCGCGTCTTCTGATCGCGATGTCTCGCGTTTTTCAGACCTGCTGGAACTTTTTTTGCAGCTGTTTCCAGGCGACCCTTCGAGAGGGGCATCTTCGAGGGAGATTTATCCAGGGGGGAACCCTTTCATGGGCCAGGCCCTGCTGGATTAGTGGGATGGGGGTTCGCGCAGCGTGTCGGGAGTGAGGTCGCGGATTTTTAGCGGATCAGCGGGGTCGGCATCGAGCAGCATTTGGGCGCACCGTTCGGCTTCTCTTATGTCGCCGAAGACGGCAGAGACTCGCATGAGTCCCTCGACTGCGTGAAAGAACGGTTGGTTGGGTTCGTGGTCGTAGGACACAAGCCCAGCACCACGCCAGTTGCTTCCGCGAAGCTTGTCGAGACTACGGTGATACCCTACGCGGTAGTATGCGTACGCTTCGACGTACTCTTTTTGGTCGAAGGCAATCTTCCCGAGCGCAGCCCATCCGGCAATGAAGTCCGGGGCTTGTTGCATGATGTCATTTAGCGCGGATTTAGGGTTCTGTGCAGTTTTTGCCTTTGCCAGGGCTTCTGTGCGTTCTGGCAGGTCGGGCGGCAACTTGATGCCGCTGGGATCAGTGAGGCCGAGAGCGGCGTAGTCGACCACGGGACTCCTTTGTATGGTGGTGCGGGAGAGACGTCTTCGTCTTTGCTTTTCGTTTCCCAGATTTCACAAAGACAAGACGAGCGGCACGCTAGCGGAAAAACATGTCTTTTGTGCCACTGAAGCAGGCGAATGCTACTGCACTTACAGTGGCTTTCTCTCTTGTGTCGCAGAACAGCCGAATGAGCGTTGACTGTTTCTGAAACTTCTTGACTGCGAGAGGCCGCTGCGATGCAGGAAGCAAAAACCTACAAGACAGGCCCAAAGTAGACAGATGCGAAAGAGCAGCCTGAAAGAACAGGGCTTTTGGGCTCCCCCGCGCAGAGCGGGGCAAACCCAATGACCATGGGCGCTGTTCAGTTGTTGAAGCGGCGTGTTTCGCGAATGATGTAGGGAAGCAAAGCCATTTCGCGCGCGTTGCGAATCGCGATCGCGACTTCTGACTGCTTCTGTTTTGACAAGCCAGTGACGCGCCGCGCGCGGATCTTGCCTCGCTCAGAGATGAAATTTTTGAGGAGTGCTACATCTTTGTAGTCAATATATTCGAAATCCTCGATACCGGGAACGCGAGGCCGCTTGCGTTGTTTGCGTTCCGGCTTCCCATCTTCCTTGCGCTTTTTCTTGGTTTTAGACTTGACTTTTCCCATTAGCAGACCTTATTGCGCACGTATTGCAGTATCATTTTTGTGCTCGCATTCTTCCCGGCATTCTCTGGAGAACGGCCCGCGTAGCGTTTGAGGGGACGCCTCAAAATGAGGCAGTTCCTCTGATCCTCCACCTTCTGATGTGTGTCAGTCGGTAGCAGAGGACAGGAGCGGGAGTATTGCAGGGACCTGGCATGTGGTACTGGTGCACACGCCTTTGGTATTGCGTTGTTCGCCTTGTCCCCCAGGCGCTCGCAAATAGCGAAGAAGTGCCGAACGAGCACAGCATAGCTGATACGCGAGGCACTCGCCTGTTCAGAATTTTTTCGCGAACCTTTTACTGTCCGACCTCTCGCCTGAGATTATCTCCCACTTGCGCAAAAGATCGAGCTTCCTGGGCATCGAGCGCAACACCTCCGGGGTTGTGGGGTTGCACGCCTCGGCAATTCAGGTGTCCTCCGATTTTTGCACCTGACAGGTTTATCCAGCCTTCAGTTTTGAAACTGTGAGTCCTGGGGTTGTGGGAGGAGCGAGAGGGGCGAAGGGTGTGCGGGGCGCTGTCGCTGGTCCTGGATGAGAGGGAAACGATGGTGTCTGGGGGGAAAATGGGTGCGGTTGTTCCTTGGAGGTTGAGATCAACGCGGATTGTGGCGTTGGCAAGGTTGAGTTCTCCGACGATTTCTGTGTTGAGGAGGTCGAGGGTGCTGTCAACGCGAAGGCGAGCGGCGCGCAGGTCGTTTTGCAGCCGGCAGCTGGATAGGGCAAGGGCGGGGCAACGCGCGCGTCTGCAAAGGTGGCTTGCTCGGGGAAGAGGCAGCCTTTGCGGTGGAGAGGAGCAGTGAGGAGGGCATGGGGAAAGTCGAGAGGACCTTTGATATGGGCGTGCTGGAGGTGAAGGCCCTTTGGAGCGAGGGACTGTGCGGGATTGAGACTGTGCGGGGTTGAGAAGAAGGGCCGTGAGGGTATTGGGGTGGATAGTGGCCCAAGTGTCAGGGTTTGCAGGATTTGTGGGTGGAGGGTGGGTGGAGGAAAGACAGTTGGGTGTCCTGTCTGGGCATCTCGTCCGACGCGTGCTGCTGCTGCCGTCAGGTTATCTGGGAGCCCTCCCGGAAGTGCTGCCATTGTGCTTTTTTTCTCCCCGAGGGGGTGTGTGCGTTGCTGTGATGTATGCGCGGCCCCGCGACATCCCCCGCCATTTCGGGGGAAACATGAGAGAACATTATTGTATACTTTTGTAGGGTGCCAGGAATTCGGCAGGCCGGAAGGGAGGCCTATCCAGGAACCACACCGAGGCGGGTTCGCGAGACGGTTTCCTATGCGTCGCTCTCATTGCCGGCGAGGTTTCCCTCGTTTTCGCCGATTGAGGGGCGGAGGAGGGGGTCTCCCAAATGGGAAGTATCGTTGACGCTTCGCAAAATTGGCCGGTCGCCTACAAAGACCAGGTGTGTAATGGAAGTCTGGTCAACAGTTGACACGAAAGTTCGGGCAGAGTCGTGCAGGGAAGTTAGGACAGCGGCGATAATGCCTGCGTGCGTTACGACCATCACTCGCTGATTCGCATGCTTCTGTGCGATTTCCCGCAACGTATCCATTGTTCGTTTTCGTATTGTTTGGTCGGTTTCTGCACCAGGAATGGCATCCCATGTGCCTTTCAGTACATGCTCAATGAAAGCCGGATGCCCCTCATGTGCCATTTTGCGGTAGAGGCCACCTTCCCAGTCCCCAAGAAAGACTTCCCGCAGTTCCCGCACGAGAGACGGCGTGTAGCCGAGTTTGCCGGCAAGCGGTGCCGCAGTCTGACGTGTACGGTCGAGGTCCGAAGTGTAAATAGCGTCAATGCGGGCATGCAGAAGACGTTCAGCCAGCGATTCCGCCTGCTGCTTCCCATTCGGGGAAAGCGTGGGATTTCCCCATCCTTCCAGGTCGGGAAAGGGCTCTCCTTCAACATAGGCATCTGATTCGCCATGCCGAACCAACAAAATGTCGGTTGACCCCGGCGGAAATACCGGGAACCCGTGATTTTTGTATGTTTTCATTTTCTGTACTCTCTTTTGCCTGTATATAGCCTTGTGTCTGGCATGACGTGCAACCCCGTGTGTGGTCTTGTGCGCAACAAGGTCTTCCCCTGAGCCGATCTATTCTTCTGGTGTTCGGCATGGCACCCGACATGGTGCCCGACGTTTTTTTGCTCCCCACTCCCTGCAGGTTTGTCGAAAAGCAGCAAGGACCAGCAGCCGCCGGGAGCAGACTCCCCCTACCCCGGCGAATCTCTCTGGCAAAATGTTCGTAGGAAATGCCCGTATAGCTTGGCCGACCGTGTCGAAACCTGCGCGGGCACTTCTCGGCGACACGGCACTGGGTGGCACAAAGAACAAAACGCACCGAGGGAGTCCTCGCTTGTTTTCCGGTTCCCATTTATGGGCAACAATTTCGCCACTTTTCCTGAGGTCCCCACAGTTTTTTTCTTTTGTGCAAAACCCCGCCCCAATTTTTGCAGCATAACCCTCAGGCTAACCCCCAAATACGAATCCTCGCGAAAGCAGCAGATAAACAGGGAAATATCTCTGCATATACTTTTCCCTTCAAGGCAAAAATACGGCAGACAACACAAAAACCTGCAACAAAGAAAAAGCCCTAAAAATCCGACACCATCCCTTCCGCCAAGAAAACAATCGGGCAATATGCGAAGTGACCTGCTACTCTCCTTCCCCGTCTGAGCTGGTGAAGGCAACACCTCAAAACCAGCCCCTGGCGGCGTAGCCGAGTGGCCCAGGCAGAGGTCTGCAAAACCTTTTACGACGGTTCGATTCCGTCCGCCGCCTCCATTTTTTCGACCTGAAAGCCCAGGTCAACCCCTGGATGGTATCTATGGATACCGCACTTCGATGGCGAAAAGCCGATCTTGTGGACAAAAATTTGTCCGGTCTTTTCTTTTTGCATCCAGAACGCAGGAAAAGGGTACGTGCGGGGGTGTGGTTATTGCTTTTTCCGTGTGAAAAGATTCGGCGCGGTGTCGCGCTGGGTCGGGTCGGGGACCCTTTGGAAGCTCACTGTGCGTGGAAAACGGGGGAAAGGCGCGGGGTGGTGAGGGTTGGCTGTTGTTGTTTTGGTCGGGTTGGGTGTGTGGTGGTGTGCGGGTATTGCGTTTTTGTGATGAAAAGTCGGAATTGTGGATAGGGTTTTGTCCGGTCCTGGACTGTCGCACGCAAGAGGCAAGGAAGGCGTGCGATGGGCAAGGGTTCACTGGAAAAACGCGGGAAGGATGCCTGGCTTTTGACGGTGTGGGGGCCGGACGGGAACGGCGTCCGGAAACGGTATCGGCGTACTGTGCATGTGCGGAACGGGCGTTACGGTCGTTCGCGGGCGAGGGCTTCCGTGTCGGTGTGGGTTGTGGAGCGGCGGAACATCGGGTTGTGTATCTCTAGGGGTTTTCTTTTTTGGTGGTGGGGAGGGCTGGTGAGGGTTTGCGGGCGTGGATGTGGGCGAGGGCGTGTTTCCAGTGGCCGGGTTGGGCCATTTGGGGTGCGAGGAGGGAGGTGAAGCGGTCTTGTTCTTGGGGGGTGAGGGCTTTTTGCATTGCTTCGTGGAGGGGGATGTCGAGGCTGGGGTCATGGAACGCGAGGATGAGCCAGGCGGCGAGGTCCATTGCGGCGTGTTGCCGGTCGATGTTGGTTTCTGCTGTCGCGATGCGGGTTTGGAATTCGAGCTTGCGGGTTTTGTCGTTACCGATGAGGTAGCGGGGGTCCCGGATCGTGACGGTTGTGTCGTCGGGGTAGCCGCCGCCGTTGATGTGGAGGGTGCATGTGCGTGTGTCGGGTGGGGTGTGGGTCATGGCTATTCGTTCGATGGGGGTTAGTAGGGGGTGGTGGTGTGGTTGTCGAGGATGGCCAGGACTCCCGGAACGCATCCCCAGTGTCCACGTGCCACGGGCTTGACGTCAAGAGGGAGATGTTTTCTGGTCTTGCTACGAACCTCTCGAGCCAAATCGGTGATAGTGCGAGATAGCAGGAAGCCCGAAACATCGAGACGTCAGGTTTGGGAGAGGTCAACGTTGTGCCGCTTGGATGACGAACTTTGCTTGTTCAGTGAGGAATCCATCCTCGGACATCGAGCGTAGAAGATCCATGAGAGAGCGTTCGAACTCTTCCCGCTTTTCGCCGAAGAGGTCAGGAGCTGCAAAGGTTGTCGAGTAGAGATAGCCGAGGACCGCGTCAATGGACCAACGGCGGGTAACGTTGATGGTCACTTCTTCGACGTGCTTAAATGGCGTGGCAGCGAGGATCTCTGCGTATGGGATGTTGTGGTGCGTGAATTTGTCCTTCCGAGCCCGTCGCTCCTCACCAAGGAATGATTGGATAAGACATTTCGTTTCCCTTGCCCAAGGTTCAGGAGAATTCCAAAGACTTGAGTCGCCGAAGACAACGACGCCTGCCTTGGACGGTGTGGTGCGACTGAGTGATTCGAGTATTTCGATCTGATCCATCCAGTGAAACGCACGACAAATTGTCACGAGACGCACGTTTGGCCATTCCATGGCGGCGGCGATTTCAGCGGTTGCCTCGATCCATCTGATTGTTCTTCTTCTAGCGAGCTGTGCGCACCTCTCTGCAGCTCGGTGGAGCATGGCACGAGACGGATCAACGCCAGTGATGCAGTAGAATTTCGGGCCGAGTGCCTGTATGACTTGACCGGTACCAGTGCCAAGATCCAAGAGTTCATCCAGCGTGTGCAACTCGCCGATCCATGCCAAAATCCAGTCGCGAACTTCGTCAGGGATTCCTGGTCTGAACCTCGCGTACCAGTCTTCCATGTCAGCGAAGAGTGCCGAGGCGTGTCGGAAGTCATCGAGCTGCATTATGCGTCATCATCTCCATAGTCGCGGTAATCGCTTCGACTGCGCTGGCGTTGCTGTGGCAACGGAGAGCAGTAGCAGGCGTGGCAATAGGGAAACCCGGATCTTTCAGTGACGGCGCGGTTGTTTGGCGATCGATAAGGATGGCTCGAGCGCCGATGGCCGTGGCGTCATATGCATCCTCGGTCTCGCTGTCTCCGATGTGGAGCATGCGTTCAGGAGGTATGTCTTCAGCAGTGAGCACGGCCATAAATGCGGCTGGGTCCGGTTTCGCTTTCCGGAGTTCACACGACTGATACATCCTATCGACAAAACAACTGAGGTGAGTGGGTAAAGGGATCGCGTCCACACCTGACACGTTCGACAATGTCACTACTCGCGCGTGAGCTGCAGCAGTGGCCGGCATGACCTCCGCGCCCTCGCACGGGAGGTCTTTGTGAATTGCACATGGTGCATGTTGAGCGAGAACGGCGAGGTAGCCGGTAAATGTGTCGGGGTGGCTGGTGAGGACGAGGTGACGTACGAGTTCAGGGTCATCCCCACGAAGGATGGCGGCCGCGACCACGCGGCGAGTGAATGACTTTTTTGGTCGTTGCTTGGTGTGTTTGCAGGGTGATTGTGTTTTTGTGTTGTCGAAGGGTGTGTTGTGTGGGGGTTGGGGCTGAGGACAAATGTGGATGTTTTGGTGATGTGGGAGGGGTGTCATGCTCGGTCATGACGGAAATGACGCAGGACGTGCGTTTCGTGATATTTCATGACAAAGGGTTTGTTAGTCTGCAAAACCTTTTACGACGGTTCGATTCCGTCCGCCGCCTCCGTATTTTGGGCCTGAAAACCCAGGTCAACCCCTAGCTGGTATTTATAGGTACTGCAGTTTGGTGGTAAAAAGCTAAAATTGTGGACAAAAATTTGTTCCACCCTGAATTCCTGCACATGGGACGCAAGGAAGGCGTGCGATGGGCAAGGGTTCACTCGAGCATCGCGGCAAAAAAACCTGGCTTTTAACCGTCTGGGGACCGGACGGAAAAGGCAGACGCACCCGCCACAGGCGCACTGTCCGCGCGCAAACCAAACGAGACGCAGACCGAGCACTACGCTCATTCGCTCTTGAACTCGACCAGGCAGGCCCGAACCGGAATCTCAATCGACCCGACCACGATCGGGCGTCTGTGAACGTACCACAAAGAATGTGACGAGAGAGCACTTTCCTGCGGGATCGTGCTTGTCCCGAGCGGGTTTGTGTTTTCTGATGACCCGGATGGTGGAAGGCCTTGGAGGCCCACATGTTTGTCTGCCGCGTTCCGAGGAATCCGCGAGAAAGCGGGCGTGGAAACAAAAGTGCGATTGCATGATCTGCGCGATTTTGGTGCAACCCAGCTTCTAGCCGCGGGTATGTCGGTCACTGCAGTCGCGGATCGGTTGGGTCACACGGATGTTGCGACAACACCGCGGGTTTACGCGCGTGGTACTGCCGAAGAAGACGTCCGTGCTGCCCGGATCATGGGCGAGATCCTTTCCTCATGAGTGTGTTTTTGTGGGTGTTGGGTTCTTTTGAGGGGGAAACCGGTGTGATGGGACGGAAAGGACTGTGTACGTGTATTTGGTGCGGCTAGGCTCGCACTGCGGTGTCCTGTCGGGCCGGTGAGGACACGCGTTTCTATGGGTTTTTTCTTTGTATGGAGAGCCCAGCCTGCATGTGTTGTGGTGGTGGGGGTTGGATGTGAGGGAACGGGAGAAAAAGAT
>DEIU01000033.1:0-2141 GCA_002352645.1 Acidimicrobiia bacterium UBA2766
CTGGACTGCCGGTTTTTGCGGGGGCTGCCTGCGGGAGGAGCGACGGTTACTGCGGAGGTGATCCACAGTGGGCGCAGTCTCTCTTGCGTTTCTCTTGACGTGTGGAGCGAGGCGGGAAAGCGTTGCACGCGTTCTACGGTGAGTTTGGTGGAGGCAGAAGCGCTCTACCCTTTTGACCATGAGGGTTACGCGGTTGTTCCTGAGCTGACTGCCTACGAAGATGGCACGCCTTGGGCGCAGTCGCCTTCTCTTGAGGTGCCAATTATCGATACTTTTGCTCCACGAATGGTGGGAAACGTGGATGGGGCGATTGCGACGACTGTGGTCGTGCCCTGGGATGACCCTGCAGCAGCAGCAGAGGCGGCCTGTCTTGCTGCAGACATGAGTGTTGGTCCACCTGTTGCAGGCGCGAACACTGACCGCTGGATCCCGAATCCCAACCCGGATCTGACTTTGCGTTTTGCTGCGCCCCAGCTTGCCCGTCATGTCACGAGTGTGTGCCGCCTTGAGCGTATTAAGGGTGGTATTGCCACTACCCAGTTGCACGTGTGGTCTGAAGGGGTTCTTGCTGCCGTTGGTATCTCGACGTCTCTTCTTCTCAACACGTGAGACTGGGCGAAAAGAAGAACTCGCGAGTTCTTGTGTAAAACGCTTCTCCCTGCTTCTCTGGGTCTGTACTGCCGCGGGTCTGTAATGCCGCGAGTCCGCACATAATTCGCATCTTTAATGTGAATTTCTCTTGTACTTGTATTTCGCGAAGTGTTATCGTACATGCACGAGGCACGAGTATTGTTGTGTGTGGTTTCCAGAGAGGAGGGGGCGAGATGACGAGTTTCGGCCGGCGCCCCAAAAAGAGAATTTCCTGCGATGCTCCTCTTGCGGGGCGCAGCATGCACCAGCCGCAGGAATTGCAAGAAAAAGGTGCTGGTATGGGGAAAAATAGCCTGGGAAGAAGGCAAAAAATGTCAGGGTGCTGCCGGGGGTTTATTCCGCCGACGATTTTGGACCATCTGGTTGTCGCCGCTCCTGTCGAAACAAGAACTGCTGTTGTCAACAGTGTGCGCCAGTCTCTCATGACGCGCGAAGACCGAGCGGGGCAACGTGTCGGTATGGAAGGTTTGATTGCCGCAGGGCGTTTTGCCTCTGGTGGTTTTGCCAATCGTATTGTGTACGACTGTGAGAATAAATGGGAACCCCAGCTTCTGAAAATGCGAACCGAGGGGGGACCTGCAACCGGTGACGACAGCGCCGACAACGCCTATAAGTACGCTGGGGAAGCCAGGGACTTTTTTGCGGATGAACTGGGGAGAAACTCCATCGACAACCAAGGGATGGAGCTCATTCTCAATGTCCACTTTGGAACGGACTTCATGAACGCCGTATGGGATGGAACCCAAATGATATTCGGCGAAGGAGATGGAGAGATTTTTTCGGGGTTTGCACGTTCGCTTGATGTCGTGGCACATGAGCTTGCACATGGCGTCACCCAGCACACGGCCAATCTCGAATATGCGAATCAGCCCGGGGCTTTGAATGAGCATTTCTCCGATGTGTTTGGTACTGCAATCACGCAACACTGTTTGGGGCAGGACTCCGGCAGAGCGGATTGGCTCATTGGAAATGAAATTATGGGTCCGACGCTCTACGGTGAAGCCCTTCGCTGCATGAAGGCCCCCGGCACTGCGTACGATAACCCTCTGCTTGGCAAGGATCCTCAGCCCAGCCATATGCGTGATGCATACACTGGCCCGGATGACAACGGGGGTGTGCATATCAATAGCGGCATCCCGAACAAGTCCTTTTATCTGGTGGCAATGGAGATTGGCACTACTGCAGCGGTAAAAGTGTGGTATCACGCCTTGCAAAATCTCTGGCATACCGCGCAGTTCAATGACACCGTTCAGGTGATTGTGGAATCTTCCAGAATCCTGACGAAGAACAAGCAGACCCCTTTGGGCACCCCACAGACCGTGCGATCAGCGTTCAAGGAAGTTGGTCTTCCCTCATAAGCTGTTTGTGCAATGCAGCTCTTGTGGACGAGGCGGCCCACAAGAGAGGAAGTTCTTATTTTTTCGGTCCGGACGCTGCCTGATGGTCAATGTGGGGACCCAGGTGAGCATCCGGACTTCCGGCCTCCTGGT
>DEIU01000033.1:2304-2679 GCA_002352645.1 Acidimicrobiia bacterium UBA2766
GTGACAGGTGACAGGTGGGCATTGTGGAATTGGTGGAAGTGAGATCTGAGGCGAGAAGAATGCGCATTCATTTTGTGTACCGTGGTGGTTATGGGGGTGTGTTCGCACGCGACCCACTGGAGTACCGCGTCAATGTTCCTGATTTGCCACCACAAGAGCAAGCAGAGATTCAAGCTCTGCTTGCTGACTCGGGGCTTGTCTCCATGTCCCCCTCCCCAGCGGGCGCGAAAAGCGTGACCTATTCGTTTTCTCTCACCGACAGGGGCTCTACGAAAACCCATTCTTTTGATGAGCTGGAGGTGCCGCTAGCAGTTCGTCCGCTTTTCGCATACTTTCAGGAGCTTGCGATACAACAGAGAAAGAATGTCTAGGGAC
>DEIU01000033.1:2784-4118 GCA_002352645.1 Acidimicrobiia bacterium UBA2766
GGGGAAACAGCTTTCTGTCGCGCTTTTTTTGGCACTGGGGCTTGCCCCGTAAAGAGGCCGGGGAAGGCGAAAACAAAGGGGAGACACGTGAAAATCGAACGGCGTGGCAAGGTGTTTATTTTGCGTATGGACCAGGGGGAGAATCGGTTTAACCGTCCTTTTCTTGACGCGTTTCATGCGGCGCTTGATGAGGTTGAGGCAGAAGAGGGACCACTTGCGCTTGTGACCACGGGAGACGGGAAATTCTATTCAAATGGTCTGGATTTGGGCTGGCTGACAGGAGAAGGCAAAGGCGAGGCAGAGGCCTTTTTGGATGGCGTGCTGAACTTGTATGCGAGAATTCTGGCTTTTCCCGGCTATACGGTGGCCGCGATGAACGGTCACGCGATAGCGGTTGGCGCCATGCTGAGTCTTGCCCATGATGCCCGTGTGATGCGAGCAGATCGAGGCTGGTGGTCAATTCCGGAGGTTGACCTGGGACTGCCTTTGCGCCCTGGCATGACTGCGATCATCCGGGCAAGACTTCCGATTGCGGTGGCACACGAGGCGATTGTCACGGGACGGCGTTATGGGGGTGGCGAAGCTTGCGCGCTCGGTATTGTGCAGCATGCTGTGCCGCTCGATCAGGTGCTGCCTTTTTCGGTGGAGCTGGCGGCACAGCATGCGGAGAAGAACAGGCCCGTGTTGGCCCTGTTGAAGGAAGGGCTTTACAAAGAGACGTTGGCGGTGTTGCGTGCGGAGGATGCCTCGCTGAACTCGTAGTGTGCAAACTCGGGTCGAGCGGTTTTTCGCCAGTAACGCAGAGTGGTGCGGGGCCAGTTGTTTGTGACCTTCCCGGATTCGTTTTTGTACCAGCTTTGGCAGTCTGAGGCCCAGACCATCTCGCCCATGCTCTCCTGTACCCAGTTGTTATACTCTTCCATACTGTCGGAGCGTACGTCGAGCCAGGATGTGCCGCGGGATTTGAGTTCCTCGAGGCAGCGCAAAATGTAGGCAACTTGGCATTCAATCATGAAGAGAATCGAGTTGCTTCCCAGGTTCGTATTTGGGCCGTACAGCATGAAGAGGTTGGGAAAGCCTGGGACTGTCATGCCAAGGTAGGCTTCGGCGCCATCTTTCCAGGCGTCTTCGATCCGCCGGTCTGCGCGGCCGGTGACTTCGATGGGGGCAAGGAAGTGAGTGGAGTCGAAGCCGGTCGCAAAGATGATGGTGTCGGCGGGTTCGCATCTGCCGTCTTTGGTGAGGATCCCAGTTTCGGTAAACCGTTCAATGGGGCTGGTCACAAGCGATACGTTCTCTTGCGTGAGGGTGCGGTAGTAGTTGGGAGAGGCCAG
>DEIU01000033.1:4245-10325 GCA_002352645.1 Acidimicrobiia bacterium UBA2766
TTCGCCGAGGAAGTAGACGAGCGCGCGCTGCACTTTCATTACTCCTGGGATGTTTCGGTAGATCCATTTGCGACGGTTGCTGTAGGGCTCGTTTTTTCGGGGAAACACCCAGTTCGCGGAGCGTTGGTGTACGTCGAGATGGGCGAGGTTTGGGGCGATTTCGGGGATGAATTGCAGGGCGCTTGCGGCATTCCCCACGACGGCAACGCGTTCTCCGCTGATGTCATGCTCGTGGTTCCAGCGGGCGGAGTGGAAGGTCGTGCCTTTGAAGGTCTCCATTCCCGGGAAGTCGGGTACGGAGGGACGGTTGAGCTGGCCGAGGCAGGACACCACCATGTCGACCTGGGCTGTTTCTCCATCTTTGGTAGTGAGTTGCCAGACGTTTGCGGCTTCATCGAAAGAGAGCGCGGTGATCTCGGTATTGAAGCGGATGTGGGGCACAAGCTCGTGTTCGGCGGCGAGATTCTCGAAGTAGGCGAGGATTTCTGGCTGTCTTGAGAAAGGCTGTGACCATTCGGAGTTGAGCGCAAAAGAAAAGGAGTAGAAGTGGGAGGGAACGTCGCAGCATGCGCCTGGATAGGTGTTGTCGTGCCAGGTGCCGCCTACCCCCTCGGATTTTTCGTAGATTGTGAAGGAGTCGATGCCTGCCTGCTTTAGCTTGGCACCCATGCAAAGCCCGCCTGCCCCGGCTCCGATGATTGCAATGGTTTGATCTGAAAGCGGCGCTCCGCCCCGTTTTGCCTGCCGTAGTGCGTGTGTTGTTCGTCGCAGCACCCTGATCCCCCTCGGTTGCGCAGGTTTTCCTTGACGCAATATCTGATGGCAAGGAACTGAAAAGACCTATTGGCAAAGTAGACGTTTGTAATAAAGAGTAGGAAATGCTTGTTGCAGCAGTGCTTCGAGGCCGCTTGAGATCTTTTCTGAAGATGATCTCATCCTGGCGGTATTTCTGCCGTCGAGAAGTTGTCTGCGCAATATTGATAATACTCCATACGGTGGGTTCTGCAGCATGATATGCGATGAAAGCTACTGGTGTGATAACACACTTGTTCTGGAACAATGAGCAGAATCTGAAGAAATAGGGAAATCATCGGGTATTGCGGGTTTTCTTGATGATTTTTCAGATGTGCATTGGAGCGACAGGATCATCTTTGTGCCTGGGGGTCTGCGCGCAAGACGGGGAAAAAAGCGAGATCGATCGGCAGTGTCAGGGCACCATTTCCCGCTCGGGTTGCTGTTGTTGCTCCTGCTGTGACCGTGCTTTTTTCCCCGTTTGCCGGCTTTTTTCAGCCGCCGAGACCCCCGCCGAGCGACACCGGGTTCACTCCTTTGACCGCATTCTCGAAGCGGGGAACAATGGCGGGTGACAGTTCGGGGTGAGGAAGTATCCAGAACTTCTCTTCGACCACTGCCTGGTAGACGAGCTCGACAACAGCGGCGGGATCCATGCCCTGCGCGGCGAGCAGCTTTCCCGCTGTTGTCGGATCCAGTGCACTTTTGCCGGCAGGTCGCTCGCCCAGGCGCTCGGGCCAGTTGCGGTCTGCCATAAAGATGTTGGTGCTCACAAGACCGGGGCAGAGAACCGACACTTTTACTTTTGAGTTTGCTGCGGCGAGGTCGTGCCAAAGGGTCTCGGAGATGCCAACGACCGCGTGTTTCGAGGCGTTGTATGCACCGGAAGACGGTACTGCGATCAGACCAGCCAAAGACGCTGTGTTCACCACATGGCCTTCGTCTTGTTCGACCATGAGCGGGACAAAAGTGCGGATCCCGTGGATCACGCCCCAAAGGTTCACGCCAAGCACCCATTGCCACGCGTTTTCGGGAGTTTCCCAGATCGGGCCGTTCGCGAAGACCCCGGCATTATTACAGAGCACATGTACCGCGTTGAATCGATCGAGGGCGGCGTCTTTCAGGGCTTCAACCGAGCTGCCGTCTGAAACGTCTGTCACAACAGCGAGGGTTGTTGCCCCTTCGTCCTGCAGTGTTTTTTCTGCTTTTTTCAGCGCGGTTTGTTCGATATCTGCCATGACGATCTGCATGCCGTCAGCGGCAAAGCGCCTTGCCATTGCAAAGCCCATTCCGCTCGCGGCACCCGTGATGACCGCTGTTTTTCCCGCGAATTCCTTCATGTGAGCCCCCTTGTGTCGTAGGAACATTCCTGGTGGAATGTTCCTGACAATTTCTGACATGCTGCATGTGGTACGCGGTTTGGTTTTTTTGACCGAGGCGTTCTACTCAGGCGCTTTGCTCTGACTCTTACGCGTCGCCTGTTTTGGCGAGCGGGCAGGATGAGAAACCGGCGTCTTGTGCAGTCGGCGCGTACTCTGTACCCCAGACTAGGTTCATTTTCTTGAGGGGTAGGAGGCGAAGGTGGCCGATCCGATCGTGCAGCTTGATCCTGACAGCGCGCTTTGGGACCGTGTTTTTACGATTGCTCCCCTGGTGCTGGTGGGTACGCGCGAACCCAACGGCGAATATGATCTGGCGCCCAAACACCTTGCTTTTCCTGTCGGGTGGGGCCCCTTCTTTGCGTTTGTGTGCACTCCTCGTCATGCCACTTACCATAATGTGCTCGCCACAGATACTTTTACGGTGAGTTATCCTCGTCCTGAACAGGTTGTTGTGACCGGTCAGGCAGCAGCGCCGCGTGTGGGTGAGGCGAAACCCTCTCTGCTTTCACTTCCTACTCGCCCTGCGACACACGTGGACGGAGTGTTGCTCGAGGGAGCTTCTCTCTGGTTGGAGTGTGTGCGGGAGCGGATTATTGACGATATTGGAGAACACAGCATTGTGGTAGGTCGTGTGGTCCATGCCACGGCCCCGGAAAGTGTGTTGCGCGGGAGCGACCGTGACGACGCGGACACGATTTACTCTTCTCCTCTCCTGACCTTTGTAAGTCCGGGACGGTTTGCTGTTGTTGACGACACCCGTTCTTTTCCTTTCCCACTTGATTTTCACCGATGATTTCTTCTGCCTCTGACCGACAGGTGCTGCTGACTTGGCTGCGTGACCGGGAACGCGAAATGGTCGATTTGCTCGACCGCCTCGCTCGCATGGAATCGCCTTCTCTTGATCCGGCATCACAAAATCCAGTTTTTGCCCTGCTTGCCGCTGAACTTGTCGAGCTTGGTTTTTTGGTACGTCGCCTTCCTCGCGAGGCATCGGGGCAAGCGCCGGCGTCGGGTCATGGGATGGGTGACCATCTGTACGCGCGTCCCGCAGTTCGTGTTCGTGGTGCCCCGTCTCAGCTGCTTGTCGGCCACATGGACACGGTGTGGCCGGTGGGTACCCTGTCGGTGATGCCGCTGCGGCAAGAGGGAAATGTTTTTTCTGGTCCTGGTACCTATGACATGAAAGCCGGCCTCGTACAGATGCTCTTTGCTTTTCGTGCTCTACGTGCACACGAGATCTCTCTCAAGGTACTTCCCCTTGTCTTTATCAATAGTGATGAGGAGATTGGCAGCCACGACTCAGATCGCTGGCTGCGTCTGCTTTCGCGCTGTTCTTCGCGGGCTTTTATTCTCGAACCGTCATATGGTGCGGGGGGAGCATTAAAGACCGGGCGTAAAGGAGTGGGGCATTTTACTGTGACAGTGCAGGGTACGGCAGCTCACGCGGGGATCGATCCAGAACGTGGCGCGAGCGCAGTGCTTGAACTTTCGCACCAGATTCAGCGGCTTTTTGACTTGAACGACCGTGAGCGGGGTATCACGGTGAACGTGGGGATGATCGATGGGGGTTTGCGGCCGAATATGGTGGCCCCAAAGGCGACAGCAGAGATCGATGTTCGTGTACCGACGATGGTGGACGCGCAGCAGGTGGAGGCTGAAATCCGCGGGCTGATGCCGATAATCGAGGGCACGACAATTGTGGTTGGGGGTGGTTTTAACCGTCCTCCTATGGAAGAAACTGCACAAAACATGGCCCTCTGGGGTGACGCGAAACGCCTTGCCGGAGAACTGGGATTAGAGCTGGATCGGGCTATTGTCGGGGGTGGGTCCGACGGTAATCGCACAAGCCAGTATGTGCCGACTCTTGACGGGCTTGGAGGCGTGGGAGATGGTGCCCATGCTGCCCACGAACATGTGATTACTTCTTACATGCCGGAGCGTGCCGCCCTTCTTGTCGCCCTTCTGACTTTGCCGTGACCTCTGTTGGGTTGCGGTGCGGCTGCGGCTGCGAAGCAAGGGGAAAAGGGGCTTTTGGGAGAGCATGTCCAGGAGGTCGGGGGAAATGGTCTTTTTTCCCAGGAATCCTGGGTCAAATGCCTCGGAATCTTGTTCTCGGAACTCGTCATAGTGGAAACCACGGCCTGTGGGAAAATATGCCAGGGCAATGGGTGAGATGAGACAGGGTGTGTCAGAGCCGTTAACGAGGAGTGTCTTGGCATGGTGCGTGTGCGTGAGGCGGAGGAGCGGGACGTGGCAGGAATACGCGATGTGTTCCTTGCTACTTACGGGGAAGATTATGCCTATCCTCAGTATTACGACCCGTATCTCTTGAAAAAGATGGTCTTTTCTGACGATACCCTTCTGCTTGTGGCAGAAGAGGAAGACTCCGGCCGTGTACTTGGTACGGCTTCTGTTGTGTTGCAGATTGGCGCGTTTGCCGATCTTGTGGGGGAGTTTGGTCGGCTTGCTGTCGACCCTGTGGCGCGTGGGCAGGGAATCGGCCATCTTCTTATGGAAAACCGGATTGCACGTGTTGCCGACCGGCTCCATGTTGGTCTTGTTGAGCCAAAAGTGAATCATCTTTTCTCGCAGAAGATCACTTTTGGTCACGGGTTCAAGCCGCTTGGTTTACTGCCGCTCAATTTGCGTTTTGGTACTTCGCGTGAGTCTGCCGGTTTGTGTGTGCGTTATTTTGGGGATGCACTGCAGTTGCGCCGCAACCATCCGCGGGTGCTCCCCGAGACTGCGGTTCTGGCCGAGCTCGTGATGGGCGAGCTCGACATCGATTGTGATGTCATTGTGGACGGTGACGCTGCCCCTTACCCCTATGACGAGGACTTCGAGATTGAAGAACTTGCCAGCAATGGGTACGCCTCTTTGCTTCGTTGTGAGCGTGGTCGCGTGCGCCATCGTGAAGTGTTTGGCCCCGTCAGGCTGCACTATGGCATGTTCAAGCTGCAGGCGTCACACGCACATTATTTGCTGGCACGCGAAAAAGGCAGGATCGTTGGTGCCGTAGGCTTCATTATTGACGAGATTGAGTACGCGGTACGGATTTTCGAGCTTATTTCCGTGACCGATCGGCCCCTGCGTTTTCTGTTGCAACAGGTGCTTGATCGTTGTCGTGACCGCTGGAATACCGCCTATGTGGAAGTGGACGTAAATGCCGATTCGCCGCGTATGCAGCGTTCCCTTTTTGAGCTGGGCTTTTTGCCTGTTGCCTATGTGCCGGCCATGGTTTTCCATGAGGTAGAACGGCTTGACGTGGTGCGTATGGTGCGGCTTCTTGTTCCGCCTCATTTCGATGATGTTGTATGTGAACCAGTGCTTGAGCCAGTGATATCACTTGTGACCAGCTCTTTCGCGACGGCATACGCGGCGCCCCAGCTTCGCCGAAATATGGAGCGCGTGGGTCTTTTGCAGGGTATGACAAAAGAACAGGTCGATCAACTTGCCGCGATTTCCTCTATTGAGACTTTCGCGCCGAATCAGGTGATAGTTCGGGAAGGTGAACAGGATGAGAAAATGCGTGTTCTACTGCAAGGGCACGCGCTGGTGAGCTTGAATGGCGCTGGTGACCGTCCTGTCGCCGAGATTGGTGCAGGTAGTTGCATTGGGGAAATGTCGTTGCTCACGACTGCGCCTCATTCCGCGACTGTTGTCGCGCAGGACCATCTTGAGACTGTTGTTTTCTCCCATACGGTGCTTGAGAGCCTTATGCGTCGCCGGCCTGATATTGGTCTTCAGATATATCGTAATTTGGCGACTGGGCTCGGCGAAAAGCTGCGTCATGCCGACGCGGGCTTGTAGCGAGAGGGCGTACCCTAGCGGAATGTAACCGACTGAGACCTTGGCGCATCTTTGTGTGCGCTGCTCTCTGCGCTCCGAGGAGAGGCCCTTGGCGTT
>DEIU01000103.1 GCA_002352645.1 Acidimicrobiia bacterium UBA2766
CTTTTTTGGGTGTCTTTTTGGGCTGCCGTCTTTTCTCGCGATCTTTTCTTGGAATGAGGCATGCGGTTGGATTTTCCTACTTTTCGCGGCATGTCGTGTGAGTAGTTACTGGTTTTTTATCCACTTCTTGGAGTCTTTGTGGTGATATAAGGCAATGCAGTTTCTCGGGTCGTTTCCTCGGCGCGACGTTTCTGGCGATCCTATTGTGTGGGAATTCTGAGGAGGATGGAATGGAGCGCGTGATGAGAGGCGAAAGGATTGGGGATGAGGCGGTGACAGGTGGAGATGGTGCCGCAGAGTCGGAGCCAGGGTTGGAATCGGAGAAGAAAGAACTGCCGCCTGGGCCTTTGTCGGGTGTGCGTGTTGTCGATCTTACACAGGTGCTGGCAGGCCCGTATTGCACGATGCTGCTCGCTGACCTGGGGGCTGACGTGGTGAAAGTGGAATCACCTCAGGGCGACATGATGCGGGCAAATGGTCCTTTTTTCCCGGAGGATGAGGAGCGTCCGTTCGGTGGATATTTTCAAAGTGTGAATCGGAACAAGCGCAGTATTGTGCTGGATCTGAAAACGTCCGAAGGGCTTGCGCAGTTTCGTGCTCTCACGAAAAGCGCGGCCATCTTGGTGGAGAACTATTCCGCTGGAGTGATGGACCGTTTTGGTCTGTCGTATGAATCGCTGGCGGCGGAGAATCCTGCCCTTGTCTATGCCTCGATTCGTGGTTTCGGCGATCCTCGTACCGGTGAGAGTCCCTATGTGGACTGGCCGGCATTCGACATTATTGCCCAGGGTATGGGCGGTTTTATGAGTATGACAGGGGAGGGACCTGGCCGTCCCGTGAAAGCCGGGCCCGGCATAGGCGACCTGTTTCCGGCTGCGCTTGTGACCGTGGGGATTTTGGCAGCCTTGCGGCACGCTGAGCAGACTGGAATGGGGCAATATGTGGACGTGGCTATGTACGATGCAATTCTCTCGATGTGTGACCGGATTGTCTACCAGTATTCTTATACGGGAACAGTGCCTGCCCCGCAGGGCAACTCGCATCCGCTTTTTTGTCCCTATGGGGTTTTTCCGACTTCTGATGGGCATGTGATCGTGGCTGCCCCCTCGGACCGGCACTGGCAGCGTCTTTGTGTTGCGATTGGGCAGGCAGCCTTGGCAGAAGACGCCCGATTTCTCACGAACCCTGACAGGGTGCGCAATGCAGATGAGGTGCGGGCAATGCTGCGTGCCTGGACGGGTGTGCGCACGACCTCCCAAGCCATGTCGGTTCTCGGGGGTCGGGTGCCTGCTGCTCCTGTGAATACGGTTGTTGATATTTTTGCCGACCCGCATGTGCAGGCGCGTGAAATGCTGGTTGAGCTGGAACAACCCGGGGTTGACCGTCCCGGTGTGGTTGCCGGAGTGCCGGTGAAGCTCACCTTGACCCCGGGGTCTGTGCGGCATCGTGCCCCTCTTTTGGGTGAGCACACCGCGGAGATCCTGGCAGAGCTGGAGTTGCCGGCACCTCGTGTTCCGACCCGTTTTCCGAAGGGATAGTGTGGGGGTTCTTTCGGTGGTCAAGCGANNNNCCCGGCAAGCGAACCCGGCACAGAGCTGTCCCAAAGGTGTTTTCGCCGTCTGCAAAGTGGCGTTGTTGGGCCGTTTCAGCGCACCGCGTGGATGCTCGGGATTTGTGTGTCTGGTGATTGCCCGGTGCCGAGCTGTTCGTCACCTTCTTCACAGATCTGCACCCAGGCAAGCCCCAGCATCAGCGCGTTCACTGTTTCGGTTCCCATACCGATCAGTTCATAGACCCCGAGTCGTACGCGGCGAAAAAGGTGGGATCGATCGACTTTTTCTGCTGTTTGTTTTAGGACGGGATTTACATACCCAATAAGAAGGTAGAGGCGGTTGAGGAGGAGCTCCCCGTTTCCTACCATGACGATATTGCGCTGTTTCAGGGTGTTGAGAATGAATTCATCGGATGGGACCTTGCCAAAGTACTCCTCGTAGATTTTGCGACATGCGACGAGGTTTTTCTGGTCGAGGGAGGAAGTCGAGACGATTTCTTGCAGATCTTGATGGGCAAAGGAGTGTTTTAGCCGGCGTTCTTGGGGAGAAGGCTTGAGTAGGGAAGAGAGTGAGCTTTTGCCAAAATAACGCACCACGCCGAGGCGGTTTTTTGCAACGGAAGTCAGTTTTGTGTACAGCATAAGTCCCCTACTTTTGCATATTTGTTGCACTGTTGCCCGCGACATGGCGAGTCTTGAAAACGAGAAAAGCTCAAGAACAATAGATTACCAGTATGTTTGTTGTGCGGTATCGGCCTTGTGGTTGCAGAACGAATGTTTGATATTATCGTTGTCAGTGTAATTTTTTTAGAGTTTCTGGTGAAAATCCCGGTTTTCGGAAGAGAGTTTGTGCAGTGCGAAAGTGGTCGGCGCAAAAATAATGGGATTTGGCGCGAGTCAGCCCTGGCCTCGTCTTTGCGTGCAGGTCAGGTCTGTTGTGGCGAGTTTCGGAGAGGAGCCTGGTGCACTTCGTTGTGTCTGTGAACTACACCTGGGCTGTTCTGCGTGGGGTGCTCTTGATCAGCTCCCTGGCGATACGCGTGATTTCATCGGCTGTGGCGCGGCGTGTGGCGTGCCGTGCGGGCTGCTTCTTCAAAGACCTGGCGCCCTGCAGGGCGATTTCCCGCAGGCATTTGCGCGTCTCCCGGCGTAAGCAGGAGACGCGTGTGTTCGGTGTCTTGTGGGAGCGCGCGACCGGACTTTGAAGGCGTGCCCATAGGGGGCGGGCCGAAGGTTTTTCTTGGCATTTCGACCTGCGACAGAGTGTGTCCTGTGAAGACTGTCAAGCCCTGTGCTCGCGTCTGTTTCCCTGCAATTGCGGAACGTGTCGCAAAACTGCTCTGTGACTGACGCGTTAGGCTAGGTGAGTTTTGCCGGCAAATGGTGCTTTTCTTGGACGGGAGGGTGCTTGGCGGCGGAGAGACGCGGGGTGAGGAGAAAGAATATGCCATCTTTCGATGAAAAGGCCGTGCAGCTCGCGCAAGCGCCCTACCGTGCTTCTTTTCTCAGGGTCTACGATACTTTTGTCTTTGGGTTTCCGACTCCGCGGATTTGGCGATGTCCAACGGAACGTATTCTTCAGCATTACCGGGAGAATATGACGGCGGATCATTTGGATGTGGGTGTGGGCACGGGGATTTTTCTCGACAAAACACTCGATGCGGTGGCGCCGACACGCGTGGCTTTGATGGACCTGAATCCCCACAGCCTCCACCATACTGCCACCCGTATTGCGCGTTTTTCACCTCTGACCTACCAGGCGAACGTGCTCGACCCCGCGTCTGTGCAGGAGTGCGGCATCAAAGACCCCTTTACCTCGATCGGCTGTAATTATCTGGTGCACTGTTTGCCGGGAACCATGCAGGAGAAGGCAGGTTTCTTTGACGCCATGATGCCTTTATTGGCGCCCCAGGGAGTGTTTTTTGGGAGCACCATTCTGGCTGACCAGGTAAAGAAGTATCGGGCGGCGCGCCGCCTCTCTGCCATGTACAACCGACGGGGCGCATTCAACAACCGTGACGACACCACTGCCGGTCTCGAACAAGCCCTGTCTGATCGCTTTTCTTCTGTGCATGTCGAAACTGTTGGATGCGTCACCTTTTTTCGTGCGGCCAAGTAACGGCGACTGTGTGGTGTGTGCAAAAAGAGCGGCCGGCACGACGGGTTGGGGCCGGAATGGGCGTGCACGAACTCGGGAAAACCTCGCCGGAGGGCAGCCCCGAGACAGGCGGCAGCGAGTCAGGCCTCGAGGCAACATTTGCTATCGGGTTCGGGAGGGGAGTGCGAGCACGCGTTCTTGTAGTGCGGGCGAACCCAGGGCGGCGAGCTCCTGTGCGAGCGGATCGGTTCGGTCGGAGGGGATGAGGCGCTCCGATGCCTTGCCTCCTTGTGCACTGTCTCCTGGTGTGCCGTCTCCCAGGAAGTCCTGCGAGCTTATTGTGTATTTCCCCTGGTTATTCACGACAGAATAGAATGCTTCCTGGCTGTGACGCCCGGCCCACAAGAAGAAAATCGCACGTTCCCCGGGGAACATGGTTGACATGCCCGGTATCACAAGCGGATGCCCAGAGCTTGTCCAGCCCTCTTCTTCAATGATGATCATTTCTGCTGCGTTACTTGTTTGCTGGTCTTTTGGGTCTTGCCGTGGTTCTTTTGTGGGGTCTTCTGCTGTTTTTTGTTTGCGGTATGACCGTGGGATGCTGCCCGCGAGCAAGCGTTCCACTTCGACTTCTGCGATGCGGGTGACAATGCCAGAGGTGGGACGATCTGATGTTGGTGTTTGTATCCCGCCAATTTCTCGTCCTGGTCCGACGCGTAGGACTCGCCCGACGATTACTGCATCGGATGCTTGCAAGAGTTTGTCGAGTGTGGTGAAAAGGAATCCCTGTTCCGCATGGACTGTGCGGGGAGAGAGATCTTGTGGCGGCTTGGGTGCGGTGTCGGTATCCCATACGGCATAGAGACCGATTGCGGCGAGAATGAGTCCGGCAGTGGAGAGGCGTGCCCGTTTTTTTGCTGTTTTGCTGTGAGGAGAACCAGAGCGGTCTGTCCGAGAAGGGAGATTGTTTTCTCGCTCTTTCTGCATTGTGCTCCTCGCAGTTCCGCTGTTTTTCTGCCGCAGTGTGTTGTGGT
>DEIU01000032.1:0-2060 GCA_002352645.1 Acidimicrobiia bacterium UBA2766
CCTTCCCTTCTTTCTTTCTTCTGTCTCTTCCTGTCTGTCTTCTCGCTACTTTCTCAGGGGTCTCTTTTCTGCCGCATTCCCCCGCCCCTTACGCGCGCCCTTTCCATACTTCGGCGCAAAACGCCTCATCGTCAAACAAGCGTGGGAACACTTCGGCAACACAGAGCACTACATAGAACCATTCTGCGGATCCGCAGCCGTCCTACTCACCCGCCCGGACAGCCCTGCGAAATGGGAGACCATCAACGACGTCAACGGTCACATTGCGAACTTTTGGCGCTCCCTGCAGAAAAGTCCTGAAGCGACAGCCAAGGCTGCAGACTGGCCCATAAACGAGAACGACCTCCATGCCCGTCACCGCCGGCTCACGACACACAATGAGAGCATGGCCGCACGCCTCGAAAACGACCCCAACTGGCATGACCCACCATCCTGCGGCTGTTGGGTCTGGGGCATCTCAAACTGGATCGGCACAGCCTGGTGCGCCCCCAACCCGACACGCACCCGACCACACCTCACCACATGCCAGGACATCCATCGCCAAGGACCACAACTCCCCCGAACAAAACCATCACTCACCTGGGGACGAGGCATACATCACCGTTCAAACGTACGCCTCGAAGAACTCGCGTTGCGTCTCCGAAACGTACGTGTCTGCTGCGGGGACTGAAAATGCGTCTGTACCCAAATCCTCGCCCATGAACCCTAACCAGACCAAAAAAAGGGGCCTGAAAATAGTCCGACCAATCCCCCACAACACACACCGACACAAAAGTTCTCGCCCAAACCCACAATCCAGACGCGTTCCAAACCCAGACCCGCCACAACCTCGCCCAACTTCTCTCTCAATGACCGCGGACGACCCTGCCGCCCACGGCCACACAACAAGAAGAATAGACCGTACTCTACGCGACTACGCGGCACCTTGGCGGGCAGTCACAACTTCACGCCAACGACGCATTGCTTCGTCTGGGCCATCCAACCACTGCGTCTCGCGCGCACGACGAGACTGCTCGACGCTACTCGCCCCCGACCACACACCCAACACATCATTTTGGAATTCATCAGTACCCAACACACTCGTGGTAGAAGTGACTATCTGTTGGGCCCGGTCAAGCACATCAGTCTCGCCGATCACTGCGGCACGGAATGCCTCAACAGTCCCAATACGAACCTGTCCAATCTTCGCGCCTGTGAGTTGATTTAGTTCGACAGCTTTGCGGACATGTTCTTGCACGGTTTCTTCGGAGTGGATTCCTGTGCCGGCAACTGCGAGCGCGAGCCACGCGCGGTACTCGTCAGGTTTGTTGTTTTGTTTTTGGGCTTTTTCGATCGCGTCCAGCGCGAAACGCCGGCCTTCTTGCGGGCGGGTCCAGGCCACAGTCTCCGCGAGACGTGTGATCATTGTGCCTTCGAGACCCGTGACATTGGCTTGTTGGGCCAGGTTGCGTGCTTGGGTGTACTCGGTTTCAGCGTCCGCGAAACGCGCGTTCAGTCGGTGGATGTCGCCGCGTAAAAGATGCTTGAAAATACCGGATAAATCCCTGTTTCCTATTGTTTGGACAGCTTCAAGAGCGTCCTTGAAACGGCTTTCTGACGTGGCAGCGAGGTCTGCACGCCAGTAGCGGGCCTGATCAGCGCAAAGACCGCCTTCTGCTGCGATGGCGTCGAATTCTGCCGCGGCGACACTGTATAGACTGCCTTCTATATTCACAAAGGCTTGCTGAAAACGGAGAAAATCACGCGCTTGGGAATCGGGAAGGAGGAGAGGAGAACGCAACGCATCCGCAATATCCGCAGCAGCATGTTCAATCGCGCCCGTTCTTGCGAGACATACCCCACGCGTTCCCCGCGCGAAAACTCCCGCGGCAGTCGGACTACGCAGCGTGTCTGCATCAACAACCAATGGCGACCATATACCTGCGAGCGCGAGTTTGTCCGCGAGGGGCACGATCTTCTCGATGGGGGCGTCGAGGCGAGCAGCGATACTCAAAACGCGGGGGAAGTCTTCTGCGAGGTCTTTCAGGCTCGCCTCTCCAGCCGACATGACGGTCAGGGTG
>DEIU01000032.1:2213-64121 GCA_002352645.1 Acidimicrobiia bacterium UBA2766
AAACCGACGGCACGCACGTCTGGACATGGCATGGGACATGCAGGACAGCCATCGTGGTACCACTGCCGTAAGGTCGTGAGGTCTTTCCCGACACGGCGGGCAAGTCCCCGTAGGCCGAGAAGACCGAAAGCCACAAGCGTGTCCTCGACCTCATGGCCTTCGACCGGACCCAGATTTTCTTGTTGTTGAGAAGCAACGAGCGCATGTCCGAGCTTGTTTGCGTCTCGTAAAGTATCCCGGACCCACGACTCGATTATTCGGCCTTCCCGGAGAGGTGGATCAGGCCACATCTCGGGAGGGAGATGGCCTTGTGCATGCATTTTCTCGGTCACCGAGAGAGGGATATTGAGGGCGTGGGCGACGTCCGCGAGAGTCCAGAGAAAGGGTGTCGTGCGTTGCGTCCAATCGTCCCACGGAAAAGATCCGCCAGGAGGCGGTGGCAGAAATTGTGCCATAGAAGCACTTCCTTCCGCGGGAACACTGATTCTACTCGACCCGAGCATCTTCCGCTCGAAGAACCCCACAAACCCTGTATCCTCTGCATCCACCGGACTCCCAGGCACCTCTCCCAACCCGAAAAAGCGGTACACATCCCTGATCTGTCCCTCCAAACCCTGAGATTCCAAACCAGAGAAGAAACCACCTCGTGTCTCTTCCCAGGGAGTATTGTCTTCCGGATCAATCCCAGGATCGGAAAACCCGCCAGCCTGCTCGCTCTTTTCATTGGCAGCGCTCAGATGAAAATGTTGGAAACCGAACAGAATAGCGAGTGATGCCCGGTGCGACAGGTTCTCGCAAATCCACGGTTCAATCGCAGAACTCTTCCAACGTAAAGGCGATACCGAACAAGGCGGAGGAAGCTCTCCCATCTCATGCAACTCGAGCACGAATTCCTTAGAAGTACCGAGTATCGCGGCAATCAATAACACGTCGTACTCATCAACAGGCAGATCTTCGTTCCCCTCGAGGAACACGTCACAGTTGCCAAGAGACGGATCTTCGTCCCCCTCGAGGAACGCGCCATCCTCGCCAAGAGACGGATCTTCGTCTCCCTCGAAAGACACGTCACAGTTGCCGGGAGACGGACCCTCGGAAAAACCACCGCTCATTCCCCGTGCCAATGGTTCAGCAGAAAGAGTGGGTTTTTGTGGTGTCAGGGTCGGGATGGGGAATGCCGGTGGTGCGTGTGATTTCGGGGAGGCTGCTTGTCAGGAGCAGGTTGCGCGGGCGACGGCGCAGGCGTCTGCGATCACGCTGTTGACGCCGATTCCGCGGTAGGACCAGCCGGTGAGGCCGAGTTTTGCTGGTTGGTTTGCGGCTATGGCTTCCATGTGGGTTTTGTGGCCGAGTGTGTATTGGGGGATGCCGGGGCGGTGTCGCACGATATGTGAGAATATTGGGGTGAGAGGGGTTTGTAGGGCCTGGCTCACGTCTTCCGCTGCTGTTGTCAAGAGGGTGTCGTCGTTTTGGTCGATGGTTTCTGGTTTGAGGGCTCCTCCCATGACGACACGGATGAGGTGGTGTCCGCTTGGTGCCCGGCCGGGGAACATTTGGGATTCGAACATGGCGCCGAGGATGCGCAGGCCTCCTTTTGGGTGTGTGAGAAACCCGAAGCCGTTCCAGTGGTCGAGTGTTTCTGCGGCTACGCCCATTTGTAACATGACGACGGGTGCTGAGCGGATTTCTTGTACTATGCGGGCCAGGTTGGTGTTGATCGGCCGGCTTCCTTGGCCGAGAAGCCGGGCTGTTTCTCGTGCGCCGCTTGCGAGGATGAGGCAACGGCAGCGTCGGGTTTCTCCTTCGGTTTCTACGATCCAGTTGTCTTTTTCTTGATGTATTTCGGTAACCGGCGAAGAAAACAAGGCTTTTTTGCCGAGTGCATCTGCGAAGTGTCGTGGCAGGCTTTCCATTCCTTCGGCAAAGCTGTGCATCTGGGGCCGGGGGGCTTGCGCCTTGCGGCTTTTGCGTGACCGGCGTATTCCTCCGAGCAGGACGCTACCTTGTGCGGTTTCGAGTTCTCGCAGGGCAGGGAAGGCCGCGTCGGCCGAAATCGCGGAGGCGTTTCCGGCGAAGATTCCGGTGACCATGGGCTGGGCTACTTTTTTTGCGACTTCTGCGCCAAAACGACGTGTAAAAAACTGTAGAACAGTTTCTTCTTTTTCGTCTTTTGGGGGATTTCCTACGAAGGGTTCGACGAAGAGGCCGAGTTTTGCCCAAGGTGAAACAATATTGGTCCGCAAAAAGTCGAGGGGGGAGGCGGGGACTTCTTGCAGGCCGTTTTCTTCGTGGATCCAGCGGCGACGAGATGCCGGATCGGCGGGGATGAGGTCGCGGGTCGCACCTGTTGTGGCCAGCAAGGTGGAGACCCCCGGGGCAGGAAGCGAGAAGGCACTTGCGGCAGCTTCGCAGAGCCAGGATCCGCCGGAGGGGGCAGGGAAGCGCTCCGAGCGAAGCTGTCCGCCGGGACGGTCTGATGCTTCCAAGAGGATTGTGTCACCGTATTCGCCGGCTTCGAGGGCTGCGGCGAGTCCTGCGACGCCCCCGCCCACAACCACGGTGTGGAGGTCGGGTAGCTGGGCGGCACGCGGTGTTCTTGAGGGTTTTTTTTCGGGTGTCTGTGAAGGTGTCATAGGTTGCTGTTCCAAGAAGTAACGGTTTCAAGCAGAGCGGTGACTCCGTCGAGAGGTGTTGTGGGCGCAATGCCGTGGCCAAGATTGAAAACATGACCGGGACGACCGTTCACGCGGCGCAGAATGTCTGTTGTTGACGCGCGTGTGGCCTCTGGTCCTGCGAGTAAAACTGCCGGGTCGAGGTTACCCTGGATGGCCTTCCCTGGAAGACATTCCCACGCCTTGTCGATTGGGAAGCGCCAGTCCACGCCGACCATTGTCACGTTGAGTGTGGCAATATCGTCGAGTAAATGGGCGGCATCAGGGGCGAAATAAGTGACCGGTCCTGTCACATTGTGCAGGTTGTGCAAGCGTGAAAGCAGGCGTTGTACTGCAGGGAGGCCAAACTGGCGGAAGGTTGGGGCAGATTGTAGACCTGCCCAGGAATCGAAGATTTGTACGGCGTCTGCTCCTGCTTCGAATTGGGCCGCGAGATAATCGGCCATGGCGTCTGCCAAGAAACTCAAGAGTTCTTTTAGCTGTTCTGGTGCTTTTGCGGACATGGAGCGGATCGAGAGAAAGTCCCGGGAGCTGTTGCCTTCTATAAGGTATGCGGCAAGGGTGAAGGGGGCGCCGCAAAAACCGATGAGGGCGACTTCGTGAGGGAGAGCATGCCGGACGAGAGAGAGGGTTTCGAGAACGAAGGGTGTCCCGGTGTGTGGTACAAAGGGGCGAAGTTCCTGCACGTTTTGTACCGGGGTGGTGAGGCGTGGCCCAGGCGCAAATGTGATTTCCGGCCCCATACTTTCGAGGGGGGTCATGATGTCGGCGAAGAGAATGGCGGCATCAAGAGGAAAACGCTGTAGAGGTTGCAGTGTGATCTCGGCAGCTACTTCTGGTTGGCGGATCGCGTCCTGAAAGCTGACCCGGGTCCGTAATTTCCGGTATTCCGGCAGGTAACGGCCTGCTTGGCGCATCATCCAGACGGGTGGACGATCGAGAGGCTGTTGGGCCACCGCGTCGAGGAAACGGCAATTTTTCTTCTGCTTTGTGGCGGAAGTGGGGATTCGACACGGAGCAGACGTGATGTGGGGGGCGCTGGGTTGGGAAGACGTCACGTGTAAGTCCGTTCGATTGCGTCAACGAGGGCGTCGATCGTTTCGTCGATGGTTTCGGTGTCGTGTGCCAGTGTGAGAAAGGCGGTTTCAAAAGCCGAGGGCGGAAGCAGGACGCCATTTTGCATGGCATAGTGGTGAAAACGGGCGAATGCTTGTGTGTCTGCGAGTTGGGCGTCCTCAAACTCCCGTACTTTTTCTTCGGTAAAAAAGAGTGTCCACATGGAACCTACCCGTTGCACATTGCAGGGAAACCCGCGAGAGTTGATGGCGTGCCAAAGCCCTTTTTCAAGTCGGGCGGCGTTTTCTTCAAGGTCATTGTACAGCGAAGGGTCTTCCACAATTGCTTCCAGGGCGATCAGCCCTGCTGCGATTGCGAGAGGATTCCCTGAGAGCGTGCCGGCCTGGTACACGCTGCCGAGGGGAGAGATCATCTGCATGAGGTCGCGCCGCCCCCCATACGCGGCTGCGGGAAGCCCGTGCCCGAGGATTTTTCCGAGAGTCGTGAGGTCGGGCATTATCTGGAAAACTTCTTGGGCTCCTCCTGCGGCGAGGCGGAAGCCAGTCATGACCTCGTCAAAAATGAGCAGGGTGCCATGTTCGTCGCAGAGGCCCCGTATGTTTTCCAGGAATTCTCTTTCCGGCGGAATGCACCCCATGTTTCCTGCGACTGGTTCCAGGATGACTGCGGCAAGAGGGGCTGCGTCAAACGCTTGTTGTACTGAGTTCAGGTCGTTAAAGCGGGCAATCAAGGTGTTTTCTGCCACGGCTTTGAGCACTCCGTCGGAGTCTGGGGTGCTGAAAGTGGCGTTCCCGGAGCCTGCTGCCACTAAAAAAGAATCGGCGTGGCCGTGATAGCCCCCCGCAAACTTGAGGATTTTGTCTCTTCCCGTTGCAGCCCGCGCCAATCGTACCGCGCTCATTGTGGCTTCCGTGCCACTTGAGACCATGCGCAACATTTCGATGGAAGGCACGAGGTCACACACGAGTTCGGCGAGGTCTATCTCGGCTTCTGTCGTGAGCCCGAAATTTGTGCCTCGTCCTGCGGCATCGCAGACTGCCTCGATAAGATCAGGATGCGCGTGCCCGAGCAAGATGGCACCCCAGGAGGAGATGTAGTCGATCCACTCTCGCCCGTCTTCGTCGCGTACACGTGCGCCTTGCGCCGAATGAAGAAAGGGAGGATCCCCTTCTACTCCTTGAAAGGCTCGTACAGGAGAGTTGACGCCGCCAGGCAATACTCGTTTGGCTCGGTCCAGGAGGTTCCCGCCGAAAGGGTCGTCTTGTGAAACCTGTGTCGAGTTGTTGCTGTCGAAGTTCATAGGAATGGGCTCCTCGTTTGCCCTGGTTTTTTGTCGCTCTTCGCCGTTTTCGGTGACTGTGGCAGTTTCTGTGGCGTTCCTACGGGGAGAAGTTCCGCTGCGTCAGGGCGTGGGCGACGGCGGCGGCGAGCGCCGCGAAGGATGGGACAGGTGCTTCGATATCCGGAGGACGAAGCTGCTCTTGGAGTACTGCGCTTGTTGTTGGGCCGATGCTTGCGACAAGCAGGTTTTGTATGGCCTGGCAAGCGTTTCCCGTGTCAGCGCCAAAGACGTTGTTCCCCTTCTTTCGATAACTTTGCCTGCCGGTTGGAGCAGCTCTGCGTTCTTGCGTTTCGGCAGCACGTATTGTGGTTTTTTCCACGATGGCGCGAAAGCCGGTGACCGCTGATCCGCTCGTAAAGGTTATAGCGGCAAGCGGGGCAGTGAGAGCTGCAAGTACTGGGGCAGGGTTGGCCACAGTACTATCGTACGCGATGGGGTCGTGAATCTGGACTCCGGCCAAGGCAAGGCGCGCCGCAAGAGAGCCATCAGCCTGTTGGGACCGGGGATGAATCACGCGCTGTGTGGGGGCCAGTCGAAGGAGAAGGGAACTCGCGAGTCCTTTGGCATCGGTTGTTCCCATCAGGTCTATTGTGATGCCCCTTTCCGACAAAGCACGGGCGGTGGCTTGCCCGATTGCTGCGTGGCGTGTCCGGGGAGAAGAGACGGGGCGCACCGTGCGTACGGTATGGGCGCTTGTCCATATTGCCCAATCGTATGTCGTGATTTCTGTGGCAGTCGGGCAAGTTGGCACAGTCGTAAAACAAATGGTCGGGCTTAAAAGCGGCCTTACTCCGGTGTGGCGCAAGGCCGTGCAGAGTGGTCCTGTGGGAGGTTCGGGACGCGTGACGGCAACGAGGAAGGGGCGAGCCTGCCTCGAAGCAGAGGAGGAAGAGGAAGGGCACATGAAGTGCCGGTTGCTGTCGGGGTCATCGGTGCTGAGGTCGGGAGGTGTGAGGTTGATGGTGGGCTTCCTGCTGAGGTCAGAACGTGTGTTCGCAAGCACGTCGCCCGAGTGCAGCGGCGTCGGCGCAGGGGCCGATAATTTCTCCGCGTTTCCCATTGAAGAACCAGCGTAACTGGAGGGTTTCGTGTGGGCCTCTCTCCGGTTCGTGATCGGGTTGATGGTGTGTGCCCTTCTGCAGGACAGCCCAGGCAGCTGCTGAAGTGCGGCATCCTGCCCCGGTTGCGCCCAGCCAGGATCGCTCTGCTGTGACGAGGTTTGCGGTATGTGGATTGTGTAAGCAGGAGAGAAGTGAGCGTGTCCTGGTGTCATCAGCCCGGCATTCCAGGGCGAGCGCACCTTGGCCGGGTGCGGGCAAGATCTGAAGAATCTCACTGACGACTGCTTCTTGGCCGAGGCGGCGAAGGCCTGCGAGCGCAAGCACGGTTGCGTCGTATGTTCCCTCATATGTTTTTTGCAGGCGTGTGCCGACATTGCCGCGGATTTCTCGGATGATGAGATCGGGACGGAATTCAAGCAGTTGCTGGGCGCGACGCGGACTGCCAGTGCCTACGACAGCTTTTTCGGGGAGATCTGCAAGTTTTTCCTGGTGTGCGCTCACGAGCGCATCGCGTGGGTCTTCTCGTGTCGGGATGGCTGCAATGATCAGTCCTGCCGGTTCTTGTACTGGCAAGTCCTTTAAAGAGTGAACGGCACAGTCGGCTTTCTTGTCGTGCAGGGCTTCTTGCAGTGCTTTTGTGAATGCGCCGATTTCAGGCAGCGCAGTCAGAGGAGTGTGTTGGTCTTTGTCGCCGGAAGAGGAGATCTCGACAAGTTCGATTGAAAGGCCGGGGTGCGCCTTGGCGAGGCGTTCGGTCACCCAACTGGTCTGCCGGCGGGCGAGAGGGGAACGGCGGGTTGCAACACGAAGAATTTTCATACTGGGCCTTGTTGTGCAGGCACTTTGGTTTGAGGGAGCAGTCGCAAAGAGAAGGAAATGGTAGAGGCCGGCAGGGAGGTCAAGTCCGAAGCTGGTCTTGAAGCTGGTTTTGAGGTCGAGAGGGAGGCGGAAGCAATAGCCGGCAAAGAGGTCGATAGGGAGATGGAAAATGGGGACATGGGTCGGATGATGGGTGGAAATATGGATGGGGACATGAAGGATAGAGGGGTGAAGATCCGAGGCGCAACGCTGTCGGAGTCATTTGGGTGAAGTGTTCTCTGTGTCTTTTGCGGGGAGTTCGGTATGGTCGACATCTGGGCAGGCATCCGCTTTCGAGGTGCTACTGATGCCAAGAATGCGCTCTGCTGTTCCAGAGGTGGCGACGGCTTGCGGATGGGACGAAAGATAGAGCAGGGGATCGTGCAACAGGCGGTTCGCTAGGGTTTGTCCCATTTGTTGGATGACGTTTTTCTGGGTTTGCGTGAGGTCACCAAGACGGGAAAAGGCTTGTGACAACTCCTCTTCAACTGCTTGTGAGGCTTTTTCGCGCAATGCTTTGATGAGGGGGGTGAGGCTGGAGTTCACGATGCGGGCATGGGTTTCCACTGCCCGAGTTGCGATGAGTGCTTCGGACTGTGCGGTGGAGACAACCCAGCGTTTGTCCGTCGCAAGTCTGTCGATGTCAAAGTAGTCGATTTTGTCGAGCCCTATAAGGTCTGCGTGATGCGCAACATTGGAGGGCATGCCGAGATCGAGCAGGAGCAGGATTTTTTCCCGTTGTTCCTGTAAACGCTGCAGCATGTCACGTGTGACGAGGGGGAGCGGAGCGCGCACGGCGGTGACGACCGCGTCCACACTCGAGAGGCTTTGCTCAAGCTTGTCGAAGCCAAGAGCGTCCGGGCCGAGCCGTTCCGGTGTGCGGGTGAAACGCTCAATCTCCCACTCTGTGTGGGCGAGATGCTGAAACACCGCGTTTGCCATTGCCCCAGCGCCGACAAGGGCAAGGCGTTTCTGTGGTAAACGTGGTAGGTCGGACAGGTGTTTTGCAGCAATCGTTGCGATGCTGCCCGTGTCTTGTGCGGGAAGCACGTCGCGGCTGTCGCGTCCAGTGCGAATCGCCTCACGAAAGAGCTCGTCGAGGCTTGGACCGACGAGTCCGGCTTTCCGTGCCGCCCTGTGTGCGCTGCGTACCTGGCCGAGTACTTCTGGCTCTCCTACGACAGGAGAGAGCATGCCTGCGGTCACACGGAAAACGTGTTCGACGCTTTTACGTCCGTAGAGGAACTGGCCACCTTCGGGTAAGCGGTCCACGCCGGACATGATGCAAATCAGCCGTTTGAGCTCGTCGTGATCGATGCCGACCGTTGTGACCTCATGCCGGAGGCAGGTCGAGACAACAACGAGTTCTTTTCTTTTTCCGGGGAGATGGGAGGCCCCTCTAGCCAAAGCGTCAGGGAGACGCTCTTCCGGGATTGCCAAACGTTCCCGCTCGTGTACTGGCACATCGGGATGGGCAAAAGACGCCGACACGATGATCGGCGGCTGGAACTCGGATATATGGCTTTGGGCGGTACTTGGAATCACGCTTTCTTGTTCCCGCTCAATTAGGTTTTGAATATATATGAATCCGTTATCGGCCGTTATGTCGGCAGAAGAGAATGGTACCCTGTAGTTGCTGATCATTCTCGCTTTCTGTACTTAGGGTAGCTCTCGCTGTTGTGTTCTCGACAACCGGACGCCTTGGGACTTTTCTCTCAAGGGGATGTGGTGAGAGAATGCAGCGAATGCTTTTTCCTCTGTCTTTATCGGTATTTTGGCGGGTATGAGGTATTCGCAGATAGCGGGTTTAGGTGTTTTGTGGTCAGTTGTTGCATTCCCTCAAAAGATGCTTCGCGAGCCGGGAAATCCGGCTAGCCTGACATCATGCGTGCGCCACGATTTCTTGCCGCTGACTCGGAAGGGGCGAACCCAGGAGAAGCGGAACCCAGTTCATTTCTTCTTCGCGAATTTCCCGGACGGCTTCGGCCCTGGGATGTTCATCCTCCTGACGCGGAAATTCTTGCTTTTGACCGTCGGCTCATGGCCATCCACGCTCATCCTGACGATGAAGCGTCGAAAGGGTCGGGAACCGTTCCTTATTATGTTGCCCAGGGTATCCGCGCCTCTTTGGTGTGTTGTACAGGGGGCGAAGCGGGAGATATCTTAAACGAGGCGATGAATCACCCTGAAGTACGGGCTGATCTTGCCAATGTGCGAATGCGAGAGCTCGCCGAGTCGGTTGATCATAACGAGTATGCAGTTGCCTATATGTTGGGGTACCGAGATTCAGGCATGCCTGATAGCCATCATAACGAGCATGACGAGGCTTTCGCTCAGAGTCCTGATCGTGAAGCGCTCGCTCGTCTTGTGGCTATTGTTCGTGCCGAACGTCCCCATGTGATTCTGGGCTACGACGAGCACAAAATGTATCCGCATCCCGATCATGTGAAGGCGCACGAGATCACAATGGCCGTGTGGGATGCCGCTGCAGATCCGGATTTTTCTTGTGAAGGGATTGCGCTCGGGCCTCCTTGGGAAGTGCAGCGGCTTTACTGGTTCCACTGGTCCGTGGCGCGTATGAAAGTCATGGCCGAGGAGATGCGCCGTCTGGGCTGGGAGTCCCCCTTCTCGAAATGGGCGGACAGCCGCGACAATCTTGATGAGCGAGTCACGACGCGTGTTGACGTTGGCGCCTATTTGGAGCGACGGCGTTTGTCGCTCCTGGCACACCGTACGCAGATCGATCCATCTTCCCACTGGCTGCGTATCTCTGATGAGCGAGTGCGCGAATTGTATCCCTGGGAAGATTATGTGTTGATTCGTGATCGAGCCGGCAGGGAAATTGTTGAGCTGGAAACCGATTTGTTTGATGGCATCTGATGCCATCAAAGGCACCTGATTGCTCCTGACGGGAGCGGGGCCGCAAAGTTGCTCTCCTGGTTTTCGTGATTTTCCATATGTTGAGTTTTCTGGGTGTGAAAGGTTGTGTTTTTCGGCATGCCCCCGGTCATTTTCGCACGAGAAGTAGCGAAACACTACGGCGACTTTGTTGCTGTTGACGCGCTGGACTTCGAGGTTTTCAGCGGCGAGTGTTTCGGGGTTCTCGGCCCAAACGGGGCAGGGAAAACGACCACCATGCGCATGGTGGGGTGTGTTTCCCCTCTTTCTGCGGGAAGTCTGGAAGTCTTTGGCAAGGATGTCGGTCTGCATCCACGCCAGATCAAAGCCCGCCTTGGGGTGGTTCCCCAGGAAGACTGTCTCGACGATGACCTCAGTGTGATCGACAACCTTATTGTCCATGCGGGATTTTTTGGTATGCACAGGCGTGCGGCGCGAGCGCGCGCGCAAGAGCTGCTCGAGTGGATGTCGTTGGGAGACCGGGCGGAAAACAAGGTCAGGGTCCTGTCCGGTGGGATGCGGCGTCGGCTTGTGATCGCGCGTGCTCTGGTGAACGAACCTGATTTGATCTTGTTGGACGAGCCCACCACAGGGTTGGATCCGCAAGCACGCCACCATATTTGGGAGCGTTTGCGTTCTCTGCGGGACGCTGGTGTCACCCTTTTGCTGACGACACACTATATGGAGGAAGCTGCCAATCTGTGTGATCGCCTTGTCATTATGGACCGGGCCAAGATGGTATTACAGGGAGTACCGGCGCGTCTCGTGCGCGAACATCTGCCCTCGCATGTGGTGGAAGTTCCAAAGAGGGTGTTGAACAGCGCGAGTCTGGACGGGGTTGGCGAAGTCGTGCGGGAACTTTCGGATCGGTATCAGGTGCACACGGGCGATGCCGAGCAGTCGGTTCTTTTGCTCGAAAATCGGGGAGTCGACCGGCATGCCCTTTTGCTGCGTATGGCGTCTCTTGAAGACCTGTTTTTGCAGTTGACAGGGAGGACGCTGACCGAATGACTCCTTTTGATACTGCGACAGTGCGGTCGACTCTTCCGCGCGGAGCCATGCGTATATGGCGACGCGATAGTATTGTTTTCTGGCACCGGATACAATGGGTCCTGATTCCCAGTCTTGTCGATCCTGTTGTCTATCTGTTCGCAATGGGGTTTGGCCTTGGGGAATACCTGGATGGGTTCGAGGGAGAGTCCTACCGGGACTTTATTGGGCCTGGCCTTATGGCCTCGGGGGCGATGTTTCAAGCCTCATTTGAGACGACTTGGGTGGCCTTTTGGAAGTTGGATACCAATAAGACCTACTATGCAATGGTCTCGACACCCTTGCAGCCCGAGGATGTGGTCTTGGGCGAGAGCCTGTGGGCTGCCACACGGGGGCTGGTCTCTTCTTCATGCTTCTTGTTGGTGCTCATTTTGATTGGGGCCTTGCACTCGCCTTGGGCGATCTTCATGCCGGTGGCTGCTTTTTTGGTTGCCTGGTGTTTTGGGGCATTAGGCCTTTTGTGTACTTCATATGTCAAGAATGCTGATGTGTATTCTTATTATTTCACCCTGGTCCTGACTCCCTTTTTCTTGTTGTCGGGTATTTTTTTTCCGCTCGACGAGTTGCCTGATTGGGCAGGTATTCTGGCGTGGGGGACTCCTTTGTTCCACGGCGTGCGTCTTTTGCGGCACCTTTCTTTTGGAGATCTGGGCATTATTGACGTGGTGCATGTCTCCTGTATTTTACTCTTTCCGCTGCCTCTTTTGGCAGCTGCGGCGCGAAAAATGCGGACTCGCCTCTTGGCGTAAACTGGGCTGAGAGACAATGAAACGAGGATGGGCCGCGGTACTTTGCTCGCTCTCGAGGTGCTCGTGTGGATGTTGCAAAGCTTCACAGATGCCGAGAAGGTCTACCCTGGTTTGTCCGCACCCAGACAAAATGCTTGCTGTCTTTTCGGCCAGTTTGCATGGAGGAATCGGAGTGTGAGAGGAGTCACAGGGAAGAGAAGGCCGAGAAGACCACGTGCTTTCCTTTGCCCGGCTCTTTTTCTCTCTGACGTATTCGAGACAGGTGCTTGCGGAAAGGCAAGGGAGGAAAGAATAACTTCTCCTCATGGCAACTTTCGTTTGTGGCTTGTTTTATTCCTGATAGATTGTCTGGGTTGTCCCCCGGAGGCCGTGTGAGTTTTATTCCCGGTACTGTTGTTATTGGTGTGTTGGCTGTGATTGTGGCTGCCCCGTTTGCGCCGGGGAGTGCGGCAGCATTCGCCCTTGTCTTCATTTTGGTGTTGGTGAATGCCTTTTTCGTGAATGGCGAGTTTGCTTTTGTTGCCGTTGATCAGAGTCATGTGCGAGATTTGGCGCGTCACGGAAATACTTCCGCGCGTGGGGTGCTCGTGGGGCTTGAGAGCTTGTCGTTTCAGCTTTCCGGCGCACAGCTTGGGATTACTGTAACCTCACTTGCGCTCGGGTTTTTTGCCGATGAAGCAGTTGCCCGTTTTTTTGAGGGCCCTTTGGAAAGCCTTCCCGGTGTGGATGATTCACGCATGCTGTCGCTTGGGGTGGGGTTTGTGGCGATCACAGTTTTCCAGATGGTGTTTGGTGAACTTATCCCGAAAAATCTGGCTTTGGCGCGTCCGCTTGAGTCGGCCCTCTCCGTGGGGAACCTGATGCGCCGTGCCAATACCCTGATGAAACCTGTTATCAAGGTATTCAATGGGACTGCAAACTGGACAGTGCGTCGTTTTGGGATAGAGCCAAGTGAGTCGCTCACGCGTGTGCGGTCGCTTGATGAGTTTGAATTGCTCTTTCGATCCTCGGCACAAAGTGGCGCGCTTGAAGAGGGCGAAGTCGCGATGTTGCGCCGGGTTATCGGGTTTAAGGGGAAAACCGCGCAAGATGTGATGGTGCCTCGCACCGCGCTACAAGCCCTGCAAGTGGACGAAACAATAGAGGACCTGATTTCTCTTGCAGTCGCGACAGGCTTTTCGCGTTTTCCTGTGTACAACGAAGATCTTGACGATATTGTCGGCATGCTGCATGTGAAAGATGCGTATGGGGTGCCTTTTGCGGAGCGGGCAACCAGAGTTGTGGGGGAAGTGGCTGCACCTGTGTATTCGGTGCCCGAATCGCGCAGACTCGAATGGTTGATCCGGGACTTACGGGGGCGAGGGCGCCAGCGCGGCAGGCAAATGGCAGTCGTTATTGATGAGTATGGTGGAACGGCCGGCATCATTACACTCGAGGATCTGCTCGAGGAGATTGTGGGTTCCATCGAAGACGAATACGATGTTTCCGAGGGAGACACGACGGAACTTTCGCCAGGAACCTGGCTTGTGGACGGTGGTCTGCACCATGATGAACTGCTTGATCAGTGTGGTTTTCATCTGCCCCGTGGCGAATGGGAGACGCTTGCCGGTTTTCTCTTATGGAAATTGGAACGTATTCCTCGCCGGGGTGATCAGGTAGAGACCGAGGGCTGGATACTCGAGGTTATCGAAATGGACAAGCGGCGTGTCGCTCGCGTGCATGTGAGCTTGCCGCCGAGTATGCGCTCAGGCCAACAGGATACAGAGGCGACCGGGGATTCCCGGACGAGGGATACGAAGGGCGAGGACAAATCCTCATGATTGCTCGTGCAATTGTGTCTGTGATTTTGCTGTTGGCCAATGCTTTTTTTGTCGCGGCTGAGTTTGCGTTTGTGGCAGCCCAAGAAACGCATGTGCAAAATCTTGCTGCCCAGGGAAACAAACGAGCAGAACGCCACCTTCTTGGCTTGCGGCGGCTTTCTCTTATGCTGGCAGGTGCCCAGCTTGGTATTACCATGGCTTCGCTTGGTCTTGGTTTTGTGGCAGAGCCCTTGTTTGCCGACTTGATTACCACAAGCTTGCAGAATGTGGGGGTGACTCTTCCGACCGCTGTTTTGCATACTTTGTCGTTCGTGCTGGCGCTGAGCGTTGTGACTTTCCTTCATATGGTTTTTGGGGAAATGGTGCCAAAGAACATCGCGATCACGACTCCAGTGCGGTCGGCACTTGCGCTTACCATTCCCTTTCAGCTTTTTGTCAAGATATTCCGACCACTGATCGGCAGTTTGAATGCCCTGGCCAATATTGGCGTGCGTCTCATGGGAGTGGCTCCTGTGGATGAGATATTTGCGGTGCATGACGCTGATCAGATTGCCCGTATGCTGGAAGATTCACGGGAAGAAGGTGCGATTGCTGATTTTGAGCATCGGCTTTTGAACGATGCTTTGCGTTTTGGGGCGAAAGATGCCGCGGATGTGATGGTGTCTCGTATGGAGGTTGTGACGGTTGATCTGCATGCCACGCCTGCCGAGATAGAACGCGTTGTTGTGGAGAAGGGCCACAGTCGCATTCCGGTTTGTGACACGGATTTTGACCATATTGTTGGTCTTGTCTATGCAAAAGACCTGTTGGAAGTGGGATTGGCAGAAAGAGATCAAGCGATTTCACCTGATCTTTTGCGGAAAGCGTGGGTTGTGCCCTCTATGCGGAAGCTTGGTCCGCTTCTTGTTGACATGCGCAAACACGGTACTCATATTGCGCTGGTCGTGAATGAACATGGCAGCACTGAGGGAATCGTGACGCTCGAAGACATTTTGGAAGAGCTGGTAGGAGAAATCCGCGACGAGTATGACGAGCCGGAAGACCATATTCGGATGGAAACTGAGAACTTTATTGCCCGGGGGATACTTCGTCCGGACGAGATAGAGCGTGAGATAGGTTTGTCGCTGCCTGCCGGCGAATACGACACACTCGGAGGCTTCCTGCTCGATCAACTTGGGCGCATTCCAGAAGCAGGAGACGAGATTGAATATGGTGGCTGGACGCTACGGATCCGCTGTATGGATGGGCATCGTGTTGATGAGGTGGAGCTGATCCCCTCGCCGGCTGGGGAGAACGGCCTTGTCTGAATGGGCAGGCCGAAACGGAGTGACAATCACCCGGAATGCAGTGCGGCAGCGGCGAAAACAGCAAGCTGCAGCTGTGTACGTCTGGGAGGAAAGACGCTCCCCCCAGACAATGCACCCTTACGGGTTAGGCCTTTCCCGATATTTCTGCGAGTCGGGTGATGAGAATGCCGAGTTCTTTTTCGAGCGTGGCATAACGTAGGAGATCCCCGTCTGCCAGAGCCTTTTGCATCTCTTGGTAGGTGGTGTTGATCTCATTTGCCAGAGAGGTGATTTCTTTGCTGCTCCCAGGTGTTGAGGGAACTGCAGGCGTGGTTTCTTCCGTTTCTTGCTGCTCGTTGTCTGTGGGCTCGCTTGGCTCGGTCTCCGTCTCGTCTTCTCGGTTGCTTTCCCCTTCGAGCGGGGAGTAACCGAAAAGTTGCAGGAGAGCTTGGTCGAGAGTAGGAGCCATCGTGGCTTCGTTATTGAATGAGGCCAGCACAAACTTCAGTTCCGGACGAGCCTTTTCTGTCGATTGCACGTACATTGATTGCACGTAGAGCAGACTGCCGGCAATGGGAATTACGCGTATTTGGCCGCGACTGACGCGTGAACCTGCTTGGTCGAGTAATGTGATTTGTCGGGAAATCTCTGGTTCCTGACGGATTTGTGCCTCGACTTGGGCAGGGCCGTTCACCTGCTTGTTGGAGGGCAGGACCAGGTTCACGAGTTCGCCATACGTTTGTGGGGCAGAACGCGCGACAAGCAGAGAGATCAGGTTGTTCTTGTTCTTTGGGGTGTAGCTGTTGAAGAGGACGAACTCTTCGTCTCCTTCTTTCCCGTTTTGCAGGGGCAGCTTCATTTGAAGGTATTGGGAACGGGCGAGCTTTGTTTCTTGCAGCTCTTGTCCGCGCTCATCTGCAGCTCGTTCAGAGATTTGCCATTCGTCGTCTTGCCGAATCAGCGCTTTTGGATCTTTGACATGGTATTTCCGGTACGTGTCGAGCTGTATGCGGAAAAGAGTTTGCGGGTAGCGGAAATGCGATTGCAGCCTCGCGAAATCGGCCTGGAGACGACTTGGGGTAGCGCCCTCTTCAACAAGCGGTATGTCTGTGAACATATCGGGTAGCGTTGATGCCCAGGCTTCGATCAAGGGATCGCGATTTTTCTGGTCCATGCGGTAGAAGGTCGTTTTGCCGGTGTACGCGTCGACAATGACTTTCACGGAGTTCCGAATATAGTTCAGCCGAGGGATTTGTCCCCTGGGTGTCATGAACTCTGAATAGGGATAGAGGTCAGTAGAGGTATACGCGTCGACGATCCATTGGATTCTGCCATCGAAGATGGCCATGTATGGGGAAGAGTCGAGGATGAGAAAAGGAGCAATCTTTTCGATTCTTGTGATGATGTCCCGGTTGTAGAGAAGCCTGCTCTCAGGTTGGATATTGTTGGACAGCAGAAACTTTGGATCTTGGAATTTGATGGTAAAAGCAAGTTTTTTCAGAAAAGAATCAAGCTTGATACCAGCATCTGCATCATATCTGTAGGATTTTTCTTCGTCTGAAGTTCTGGTCTCCTCTGGTGCCTCGTTGTCTGGTGTGGCACTTTCGCTGGTTTCTTCGGTTGACGTCTCATCAGTTGGGGTTGTGTTTGATGAGTCCCCGTTTTCTGTGGGTGTTTGTTCCTCTTCTGTGATGGGAGGAGGGTCAATTTCATCGAGAGTCGTATTGACGATGACAAATTGGTTGGTGAGTTGTCCGAAGTAAATGCGAGGTTGTGCGAGATCGAGGGCCGGAGTGTCCGTCAGGTTTTCGGGAGGAAGGTTTTTTACGATGAATTGGGGATTCCCGTTTTTGTCGGCGTTATTTGAACGCACAATGACAGAAGCATACCCATGTGTATATGCGAGGTGGATGTTTTGCCAGGTTTTGTTGCGTTCTTCGAGCTGGCTGGTTTTCACTTCTCGCGCTGAAACCAGTACTTGGGTTTCTTTTCCCTCGATGTCATAGCGATCTACCCCAATAGTGCTGAAGTGGTAATAGGGGCGGAGTTCTTGTGTTTGCTGGATCGAAGTGAGCAGTGGGAGGTCGTCCCAGAGTCGCACGCTTTCGAGAACTGTGATGTTGTCTGTGAGTTCTTCTTGTGAAAGAGAAGTGCGCGGATCATACTTGATTCTTTGCACATTATCGAGGCCATAGGCCTGGAGGGTCGCCTCGATATTTCTTTGTGCGTAGGGCTCTTCTTTTTCGATTTCGTTTGGATTTACTTGGAATTGCTGGACGAACCATGGGTAGGCTCCACCTACCACAATGGCGGCAGTTGCCATAAGCATGACGGCAACCACAGGCAAGAACAGGCGCTTGATCCAGAAATTCGCAAAAAGCAGGCATGCTGAGATGATCGCGATCCAGAAGAGAACCTGAAAAGCTGGAACCTGCGCGTGCACATCAGTGTAAGAGGCGCCAGTCACGACACCCCGAGAGGAATAGAGCAGCTCCCATTGTCCAATCTGATAACCCGCTGCCTTCAAGAGGAGCAGAAGGCCCAACAGGATAGAAATATGAGTGCGGGGTTGGGGTGCGAGGTAGCCGCCTTCCGGCTGGTTTGGCCCAATCGCTCCGGCATACGCGTAGACCGCGGTGACGGCGAGCACGCAGACGATGAGTGTCCCGAAAAGCCAGCTGAAGACGAAGTTCCAGATGGGGAGAGAAAAAACATAGAAGGAAATGTCTTTGGAAAACTGGGGATCTTTCACGCCGAAGTCTTGGGCATTGAGATAGAGAAGAAACTCCTGCCACTGCGGAAAGGCCGTGGTGCCAAAGACGAGTGCTCCTGCTGCGATGGTGCCCAGGATTACCCATCTGATGACAGGATCCATTTGCCGGCGCAGATTGAAGAGGAAGTCGTTTGTGATGGCGAGAGGCCGGAGTGGGCTGAGTTTGCGCGCGAGGAAGATGTTGATGCCTGCGATCAGACTGAAAATTCCTGCTCCGAGAAAAAAGAGGATGAGCTGGGTCGTCAGACGTGTCATAAAGAATTTGGAGTGCCCGACGTCATCGTACCAAAGGTAGTCGGTGTAGAAAGCGATTCCTGGTCCGATCGCGAGGAGCAAAAGACCCCCCAGGATGCCGGCTGTGATAATTAAGACCTTGTTGCGGTCCACATGAATCCTTCGGTCTTTTCTTCTGCTGGCCTGAAAGTGCAGGTGTCATGGTCAGAGTGAGTAGATCGTGCCTGAACAGAGAGTACTTGTCTTTGGTTTGCCGTAAAGGTGTGCTTTCGTGACTCCGTTCAGGACTCCTTTGTTTTTGAAGATCTTTGGGAAAAATCTGATTGTTTGTCGGGAATCTACCTTAGCTGGCGTTCTCGCTGTGATTCATAATCTCCTTTGTCATGTGGGGTTCTGAGCTGTCGGTTTTGGGAGCTTCCCCTCGCGTAATTTTCTTGTTTCCACCTGCCGTGTTGCTGTGAAGAACGCTTTCGAGCGTTTTGGTTTCCCCGCTTTCGTGTTCGCTCTCGTGCTCATTTTTCTCGTGATGCTTGGGGGCACTCTCTGTGCAGAGTCGGAGGATGTCGTTGCCGTGCCGGTGAAACTTGACTGTGTCGAGCAGGCGGGCGAGATCTGCGTGAGTTTGCGGACAGGCGATGGCGAGTCGTTGCAGGATGTATTCGGGCAGAATTTGGCTTGGTCGCACATTATCAGTCTGGGATTGTGTTGCTCGCCATGCGTGGAGAGCCTGATAAAGAGGGACATATTCTGGGGCGACCCGAGGAGCGGCAGCCATGGAAGTGAGAATCGCCATGGATTCTTTTGCGCGACGAGTTGCCGATGTTTTGTCCTGCGCATTGTGGGTATCGATGGTGGAGAGTTCTTGGATTGCTTTTTCGGTTGTATGCCAAAAAGCTGAGGGTCGGCGGGGGGGCGCGCCTTTTTTATCGGTGGCGCGACGCTCGGACCAGCTTAAGCAGAGTTGTCGTTTCGCACGGGTCATCGCCACATAAAAGAGGCGTCGTTCTTCTTCCCTGCCCGCAGGGGTTGTGGCGTGCCAGATGGGAATCAATCCCTCTTCGAGCCCAGCCACAATCACTGTGTCGAATTCGAGGCCTTTGGCACGATGTATGGTGAGAATGGAGACGGCGTCTGGTCGAGTGCCTGGTCGGGGGTCTCCAGACACTTCTGTTTTTACATAGGCAATAAAGTCTGCCACAAGGTCGGTACGTGATTTCTCGTTTGCAGATATTTGATTCGTCGTGCAATCGGGACGCTCGAAACTAATGATACTGCGCATTTTTCCGTGTTCTTCGGCAAGTTGCACGAGTGTGGCGAGATTGGCGAGTTTGTTCTTGTTTTCTCTGCTATTGGATGTGTTGATACCTATTTTTGGAGGTGCGAAGCTCTCTGCGATTTCTGCTGCGATGTCCGCAGTAAAGGAAGCAAGGGGTTGGCCTGGTGGAAGTGGGGAATCGTGCATGTGATTGAGGACTGCTTGGATTTCCGGGAGGGCAAGAAAGGCCCCTCCTCCCGTTGTCGTAAAGGGAATGCGCGCTGTCGTGAATGCCCTTTCGAAGGAAGCAGATTGTACATGCGTTCGTATGAGAACTGCCATATCCGACCATCTTCGGCCGAGATGCCATTGTTCTCGTAGCACAGAGGCCGCCCATTTCGCCTCTTCTTCTGCTGAAATATGCCCGACACTGAGAGGTGCCGGGCCGTCTTCTCTTGTGGGGTGTTGTTCTTTCTCCTGGGACCGTCCACCTTCGGCGAGCACGCGGTTTGCCACATGAAGGATCTGAGGAGAACAGCGAAAATTCTCTTTGAGCAGGACACACTGGGCGCCGGGCCACTTTTGCGTGAAGGAGGTAAGGTAGCGAGGGTCTGCTCCCCGGAAGCTGTAAATGGCCTGGTCGTCATCGCCAACGACACAGAGATCAGCAGGAGTGGCGTCAGTATCGTGCGTGCGTGTCCATAACCACAACAAAGAGAACTGTGAGGCGTTCACGTCTTGGAACTCGTCCACATAAATATGGCGAGTCGCACGCCGTACGACGTGCGCGAAGCCTTTGTCCGTTTGTAGGACCTGTTTGAGTTGCACGATCATGTCTTCGAGATCGATTTTTCCTGACCGGCGTTTTTCTGTCTCGTAGAGATAATAGATTCGGGCAATGTGTTCGGGAGAGAGCGTCGTGGTTTTTTGGCCGGCTTGTCGGGCGTGTGCAGCATATGTGAGATGTGAAATGGAGCGACTCTTTGAGCGTTCGATTTCGGACGCAGTTTCTTTGATCAAAGGCGGAGTCGGGCGTGTGCCGGTCTGTTTGATTGCCCAAGAGACGAGCCCCGTTTTGTACTCAAGCACAGACCGAGACCACTCGCCATTTACTTCCCACTGTCTTCGTAGCATGGCATACGCGATGCTGTGAAAAGTGCCACACCGGATGCCCTCGATGCCGAGCCGTCGCAGCCGTGTCTGCATTTCTGTGGCGGCCTTGCGGGTAAAAGTGACTGCGAGGGTCGCAGCAGGAGCAGCGCTGCCATCGAAAACGCGGCGTGCAATGCGGCGCGTGAGGACACGTGTTTTTCCCGAACCGGCACCTGCGAGAATGCAGAGATAGGGCGCGTTCGTGAGGACTGCTTCGCGTTGGGTTTTTGTGAGACCTGTCACGAGATGTGCAATCATCGCGTCGTGTTCTGTGCTGTGGTCACTTTCTCTGATGTGTCCGGTGCCGAATCCTGTGTCTCGTGCAGCACTGTGGAACACCTCTGAAGTGCCTTGAAAGCCTGTTTCCGGGGGTGACGAAGCTTGTGGCACAGAGCGTTGGGGGGGGTGGGGAGAAGGGTTCATGAGTGTCGAGGGGGGTGAGGTGGCGTGGGAGAAAAAGAACGCGGCAAAGGAGAAGGAGACCCTGAAGAAGCAGAAGGTGTCTGTTGCAAAGCTTTCTCATCTCCTGTAAAAGCCGGGCAAATATCGTGAAATGAGCATACCCGGCAAAATCCGCTGGGTCGTGGGCGCCAATCTCGCGTTTCCCGGGCGCGCAGTATGGCTTGACCGAGCGCTTGCAAGAGACGTCTGGTCGCAGTGAGATCCGCAGGTGTTGGCGTGTACACAATGACCTGAGGGGAAGGCGAACGGAGATAGATCAGACGGAGCTGGTGGGGGAGGCTGTGAAAGGTCTCTTGCCAGAGAAGTGCATAGGCTTGCATGGCGGAGAAACGAGAGAGCACGCGGTTTGCCGGTGGAACTTGCCCAGTTTTGTAGTCCGAGATAACCCACTTTTTGTCCGGGCTTTGTTCGACTCGGTCGAGCACGCCGACAAGCGTCAACTCGATAGGATTTTCCGCACTGGTTTCTCCTGGATTTTCGAGAGTTTCGCTGTTTGTCCTGTCTTTTTCTGGAGATTTGGCAGGTGCAGTATCGCGTGAGGGTGCTCTTTTGCCCGGAGGCTTGTTTTCGCTGTGCTGCTTGGTTTCGCTCTGTTGGTTTTTTTGGTTGATGGGAGCGTTGAGGGGAGAGACCCGGGACTTTTTTTTCGGGTACTGCTGATGAGAAATCCTGCCGAGCGGCAGGGAAAGGCGTAATTCTCTGCCAGAGGGTTCGATGTTTTGTGGGTTTTCCAGGGAGAAATAATTTTGTATGCAGGCAAGAACTTCCTGGCGAGCCTGTGTTCTTTCATCGGGAGAGGAGAAGAGTATTTCTTCTCCGGACAGTTTTTCTTTTGCATGTTGTACGGAGAGAGCTGCCATGGTGGTTTCCCAAGCGGTAGTGGCCAGGGGGGTGACAGCCTGCAGGTCGCGCTGCGAAGCGGGAAGATCGAAAAGAGCTTGCAGGGCAAGGTGAACGATCGATCCTTTGATTGCTGCGGGGGAGGGGGGTTCCGGACGCCGGTCTACCGCGCGAAATTTGTACAGCTGCGGGCAGATTTTAAAATCGGACGCTCGGCTTGGAGAGAGACGTAGCTCGAACATGCTGGTCACTATAGAAGGGACGTGTGACATGAACAGAGCAGGAATGCGCACACTTATCGTGTTCTTACAACCGATGCTCTTGCTTGTCAAGAGTGCGATTCTCGGTACAAGCGCGTAAATCCTGCTGTGACTTCCCTGTAATTTTTGTTTTGTTGACATTTTGTTTTCTGGGAAAAAGGGAAGTTCCGTAATGAAGAGAGGAAGAAACTCAAGGGCGAGAAATGTCGATCTTTTTCACATTATTTATGTGTTCATGTGGGCGTGATGTGCGCCTGGTCTTTTTGTGGGAAAAGCTCGCGATGTTCTTCAACTGTTGGGATGGGTTTGAGTAGCCTTTGGCAAAAAACATGTGCACAGTATTCGCGAAGTGCCCACTAAAGTGCCGATCATGATCGCCCGCTGTCCTTTGTGCGGGGTGTTGCGCACAATAAGTGCGCCGCTGAAGGAGGCAAAATGGGCTACCCAAGACATCTATTGAATGATGACGAGGATATTGTGCTTGATCTCCGTCCGCATTGGGTGGATTTGGTGGGGTCGGCGGGCTGGGCAGCGCTTGCAACGCTTGTTGCGGTGTTTCTTTTATGGATCCCCCCGGACAATGACACTCCGAAGTTAATCGTGATTTTTGTCTTGTGGATGATTGCTGTGTTTAGCACGTTCGGTGTGCGATTCTTGAAGCATTCCACCACGCATTTTGTACTCACGAGTGAGCGTCTTATTACGCGGTCCGGAGTCTTTGCAAAAAAGGCGAAAGATATTCCCCTGGACCGTATTAATGATATTACTTTTTCGCAAACTGTGTGGGAGCGCTTGTTGGGGACGGGGTCCCTGGTGGTGCAATCGGGCAGCGAAGACGGTGACAGCCATTTTTCAAGCGTGTGCCGTCCGGAATTTGTGCATAATGAGGTGTATCGGGCAATCGATGCGCGTGATGAGCGTCTTTCCGGTGTACGCCGGCCTGCCATAATTTTTCCGGAAAAGGGTGAGGAGTCGGACCGGGAAGACGTCCACGATTCGGGGGAAAGCGGGCTTCGTAGTGGTTTGGGGGCGAGAGACCTTCCAGCCCAACTGGCTGAGCTGGCTGCGCTTCGCGAAAAAGGACATATTTCTGATGAGGAATTTGCTCGTATCAAGGCCGAGCTCTTGAATCACCTTCCCTGAGCTTTGCTCGATTTCTCGTTGCAGTCGGCGTTTCTCCTGGGTTTGCCAGGTTTTTTGCCCGTAGCGTGTTTTCTCTTTTCACGCGGCGCGCGGTGACTGGGAGACGGAGGGAGCGGGCCGTCCAGGAATGTGTGCAAGAGTGCGTGTAAGAGTGCAATGTCTGTGCCAGAGTGCGCGATAGCCTGGAGGTGTGTTGTCCCGGTCACCTGTTGGAGAAAGTGTGCAGCGTTTTTTTGCGGGGATACGCAAGAATCCCCGTCTTCTTCGGCTGTTGTGGAAGGATCCTCTCGCGTGCTGGCGGCATGCCCAGCTCTTTGGCCATTCTCGTGTTGCACTCGAGAGAGGGGCATGGGCAGGAGGCCGAGTCTTGGTGTCAGTGACCGATGCGGGGCAGATCAATATCGGCACGCGTTTTTTTGCTCCTCAGGGCTGTGACTTTCAGGCTCGTGACAATGGGCAGATAGTTGTAGGGGCTGGTGTTTCGGTGGAAGTCGGGGCCCGTCTCGCTGTTGCCTGTGATGCCACGCTCTCCCTCGCTGACAATGTTGCGATTGGTCCTTACAATTTTCTGAATGCTTTTGGGGGAGATCTTCGGATTGGGGAGTGGAGCATGCTTGGTCCGTATGTTTCGATTCACACGATTGACCATGGGATGGGACGAGACCTTCCGATGCGTCTTCAGACAGGCCCAATCGGTGATGTTGTGATCGAAGAAGACGTGTGGATTGGGGCGTCTGTTGTGATTTTGCGTGGGGTGCGCATTGGGAAGGGCGCAATTGTGGCCGCAGGGGCTGTCGTGAAAAAAGATGTTGCTCCCTATACGATTGTGGGAGGCGTGCCCGCCCGCCCGATTGGCACGCGCGAATGAATGGTTGGGGATTTTCTGCTCTGGGTTTTCTGCATTTTTCTCATGTGTTTTTCACGTGATGGTCTGAAGGTCTTTCCCCAGCTTGACCGGGGTTCTTCTGCGGTTTTTCCCGTGTTTTTGCAGTTATGTGTGAGGTCGTGTCTTTGTTGTGGGCGACTGCCATATGCTCGTATGACACATATGCTTGATGATCGCTAATTGATGATCGCTAATTGCTGGTCGCGAATCGCTGATCGATGAGCATGTCAGGTGGCATGGCTGTTTTTCCCCAAGTTCCCTTGGAGTCTGCGAACTTTCAAACAAAGTCGGAGATGGTGTTTCTTCGACGCGAGTTACAGGCCTTTCTGGTTGTGGGAGCAGGGTGTGGCCTTCTTGTTGCAGGTGTACAGATTTTTTTTGGCTATTCCCGTATGGTGTTTCTCTCTATTTTTTTTGTTGGGGCGGCACTGCTGCTGGCGCTGGCAGTGCGACGATCAACAGGAGTATGGCAGCGCCGTTTGCTCGCCCACTGCACTGTCGGTTTGTTTGCCCTGATTGTTTTCTCTCAGGCGATGGTGGGGGGACAAGACGAAGCAAATTCCAGATGGTGGCTTGTGGCCATCCCCTTGATTGCTTCGCACTTGCTCGGGGCGCGTGCCGCAGCAGGGTGGACAATATGCGCGGCGGCTGCGGCAGTCACAGTAGTGGCGAGCAGCAGTTTTTTCTTCATCGTTCCAGATGGAGGACCGCCGACAGTACTCGACAAATATGCGGCCCAGATCCTCTTATTGCTTGTAATTTTTGCTCTGGGAGTGACGTCTCGTCGTGTGACAGATGCACATCTCGCTGCCTTATTAGATCGAGAAACCCTCATTAGTGAACAAGCTGCGAAACTTGAGCAGCGTGTGGTGGAGCGCACTGCTGCATTGCGGGAGGCGAATACTCAGCTTGCTCGTCTTGCTTTGCGTGATTCGCTGACTGGTTTGCCGAACCGAAAACGCTTTATGGACTGTTTGTATATTGCGCTCAAGCGTTCCGCAGCAAAGAAGGAAGCGGAGAAAAGTAGAGCAGACAAAAGCGTAACTGTAGTGTGTTTTCTTGATTTAGACCAGTTCAAAATCGTGAACGACAGTCTCGGTCATGATACAGGTGACCGTCTTTTGCAAGCCGTGGCTTCTCGCTTGGGGAACATGATTTCGCCAGAGCAAACCCTTGCGCGTTTCGGGGGAGACGAATTTGTTCTTCTTCTTGAGGACGTGCAGGAAATCGAAGAGGCAATTGGCGTTGTGTGTCAAGTGCACGAGATGTTTACGAATCCCTTTTCTGTCACGCGTAACGGAGTAGAGCATGAGATTTTTGCCACGATGAGCATTGGCATCGCGATGGCGACTGATCCGGGTGACAGTCCGGAAGATCTTCTTCGTCATGCAGATGCGGCAATGTATCAGGCAAAAGAAAGAGGGCGTTCGAAATACGAGGTCTTTGATGATCGTATGCGCGGGGTGGTTCGTCGTCGTCTGCATATGGAAAATGCTTTACGTCGCGCAATTGAACGTAATGAGTTCAGTGTTTATTATCAAAATATTGTGAATATAGGGACGGAAAGAACCTCGGGTTTTGAGGCTCTGCTGCGTTGGAACCGTTCAGGTCACAAGATGTGTAGTCCCGCGACTTTTATCCGTTTAGCCGAAGAGATCGGTCTTATTGTTCCTATTGGCCATTGGGTGTTGCGGGAAGCTTGCAAGCAGGCTCGGCTTTGGGAGGAGCATAGCTTGCGGGTCAATGTCAACCTGTCGGCACGCCAGCTTTCCCGGTCAGATCTTGTGGATGTCGTGGCTGATGTGCTCGATGAGACGGGTTGCGTGCCGTATAGTCTTGGGCTTGAAATCACTGAAACCGTCCTGATGGATGATCCGGATATCTCTTTGCAACGCTTGAAAGAGTTAAGGAGTCTCGGTATTCGCTTGAGTATCGATGATTTTGGGACAGGCTACGCTTCGCTTTCTTATTTGAAAAAGTTCCCGATAGACGTGTTGAAGATTGATCGTTCTTTTGTGAGTGGGGTAGGAAAAGACTTTGAAGACACGGCGATTGTGAAGGCCACTGTCAACCTGGGTCATGCTCTTGGCTTGGAAATAGTGGCAGAGGGAGTCGAGACTTTTGAACAGTTTGATGCCCTGAAAGGGCTGGGGTGTGATTACGCTCAGGGGTATTTTCTTGGCCGTCCTGCGACGGCAGCGACCGCAGAAACTGTCTTGGGGCAGAATGGAGAACACTGGCGAGCGAGTGAGCAAGCGATAGCCTCGGGCCTTCCTCAGTCTTTTTCGTAAGAGAGATTGCACGTGTCAGCTGCCAGAGTGGCTCGGTGTTACTCCGGAATTTCTGCTGTTGCGATTGGGATGTTTGAATGTAATGAGAGAATGCGAAATTCGCCGTGTTTCGCTGCAGTATGCAGATCGACTATGGTTTTTTTCCCTTTTACTACCTGGAAACTCCCGGCACTTATCGCAGAATTTTCGGGAAAGACGTTCTTTTCTGATGGTGTTTTCTCCGGCATGATTTCTACGGTGTAGATGCCTTCGGGGAAGTCTTTCGCTTCGAGGTGGAGGAGGCTGCCCGATGCGTTTGTGCGCACATGCAAAATGCCTGATATCTCGTCTGTGTTTGTTGAGAGCGATAAGGCATGGTCAGGGGAGCGAGATTGCAAGACGAAGATCGTGAGGAACAGAGTGCTGGTCGCAAGGGCGAAGACGGCGATCCCGATACTTCTTCGTATTGTGGCGAGACGTCCGAGGGTTTTTTTCACGGGCATCTGGTTGAGGAGTTCTCGGACCTGGTCGGGAGATAGTCCTGAGGAAGAGAGCTGAGTATCCCCTGAAAAGGGGGGATTGCGGGGGTCTGTGGTGTCTGGTGAACGTGCAGTCTCTTCTGCGGGGTCTCTGCCGGAATGGGCGAGGGGGAAGGGTGACCAAGTGCCTGGGATAGGCTCGGGAGGAGTGTGCGTGTTTTCTCTCGGAGAAGCGGCAGAGGACATGGTTGGACCGAGAGAGCTGGGCTGATGTTTTGTGTCCGGATGTTTTGTGTTTAATCGGTGCGTCTCGGTTCTGGGTAGATGTTCTCGGGATGGGTCCGCTTCGGGCAAGGGGGAATCCGGCGATTGTTGCGCGTCTGGTTTTCTGTTCTCTGGGAAGGAGATGGAACGGGGCAGTATTTCCTCTTTGTGGTCTCGCCAGACTTTTTCTTTGGAGGTTTTTTCTCGGGCTGTTTTCTCTCCCATATTTTTTTGTTCGCCATCGCTGGGGAGAGAGTCTGTGCGGGAGAGAGGCGCAGATTCTGGCCCTTTCTGCGGGGGATGGGTAGTGAGAATGCGGGCAGCGAGACCGGGAGGAATGTCTGGGACGAGTTCTGCAGCAGAGAGCAGCTCGGCTACTCCTTCCAAATCGCTTATCTGCGCGCGACAGAGGGAACAGTTTTCGAGGTGACGACGGGTTGTTTGTTCGTCGGCTGGAGAGAGGCCACCGAGCGCGTAAATGCCGAGTTTGTGTGTGGGGTGGCCGTGTTGGGGGGGATCCCAGCCCATTTATCCGGCCTTTCTGAGGACCCCGCGGGCAGCAAGTAGGGCGCGAAGTTTGCCAAGTGCAGCGGTTATGCGGGATTGGTCGATCTCGTCGATGGCGAGTTCGGGTCGTTGCAGAAGTTCTCGATCCAGCGGCTCCAAATGGCTGAGAGCCTCTTTCACAACTCCCCCGATCCAGAGGGCTTTGAGATCTTGTTGGGTACTTGCATTTGGCACACCGAGTTGGGCCGCAGTATCGAAACCGATTTCGAGTAGCCATCGAGATACGTCCGAAGGGGCTTCAGTGGCTCTGTCGCGTGCTTTGCGAAAGACTATTTCGCAGAAACGTGCCCTCAGTGCAGGGTTGTCCAAGGCATGGGATGACCATGCATACGCCGCTGTATGGTATCGGCGGACGAAGAGCGCAAAGGCCTGCCGGCTTCCCGCAGCAGTTGCCCGTAATAAGGCTGTGTCTGTGGTAAATGGATTGGCAAAGGCCGTCGCAACCAATGGATCTGACAGGTCGTCCATGTGCCTCTCGCTCAGGGCTGTGGGGGACCATCCGTTTTCTCTGCCTGTCTGGCCAGTTCTCGCGGAAGGTTGGGATCCTGTGGGGCCACAGATCCCTGGGGTCTTGTGCGCCCGGCGCGTAGAGCGCCTTTTGAAGTGTTCGGAATCCGAGGGGAATGACTGAAAGCCTCTTTCCGCCATAGGTGCCGTTGGGGGGGATGATCTGGGACACGGTCTCTTGTTGTGAGGAAAGATCTCACATGTTGTTGGAGAAGATGTCGCCGGATATCCGGAGGAGGTCGTCGGAGTTCTCGCGACTGCAAAGGGCACTTTTTTGGTTTTGTGAAGACGTGAAGATTGCAGTTTTTTTCTTGTGAGTGGTTCGGTTTTTCTCAAATGAGCAAGTTGTCGTACGGAGTCTGTTGGTGTGTCATCGGTTATATTTGAAAGCAGTATGTGTCCTGTGTAATTCTTGATAAGCAAACGTATTTTATTGTGGTTTTTGGAGAAGAGAAGCGGGGCACTTTTCTGTCTTTTCTTTTGCAGTGCGCGCGAGATTGTGTGACCGGTGGCCGGCGAAATATTTGGAAAAAGTGCTTTCGGGGAACAAGCATTTTTAATTGGCTTCGGTGGGTTTTCCGGTCTATTCGATGTACGGATAAATCTTGTAGTGTGCGGATGACACAGATGACATGGATGACGCGGAGAGCACGGACAACAAGGATGACCAGGAAGAGAACAGGAGGGGACGGTCCATGACAACGGCAGAAGGAGGTGTGGCATCAGAAGTGCCGATTGCTCCTGCTCAGAGTAAGGCGGGGTGGCGTGACGCCCGGCGTCTTTTGCGGGGGGCGCTTCGTCTCCTGGTGACGGGGCAGTCTCTTGGGCAAGCGGGGGATTCTTTTGCGCAGCTTGCTGTTGCGCAGCTTGTGTTGTTTGAAGTCGACCAAGGCGCTACTCCTGGAGAAATTGCCACGTATCTTGCAGTGACTTTGTTGCCCTTTTCTGTGATAGGGCCGTTTGCCGGTGTGATTATTGACCGGTGGCCACGCCGTTCAGTGCTTGTGGTTGCGTCTTTTGCGCGTATCGGAATCGGAGCCCTGGGCGTTGTGGCTGTGGCATGGCGCTCAGAATTGCTGGCCTATGCGCTGCTCCTTCTCCTCCTCTCGTCCTCGCGTTTTGTGCTGGCGGCGAAGGGTGCCGCGTTGCCGGCCACTGTGCGACCTGAAGAATTGGTTCCTGCAAACGCGATCTCTGGCTTGGCCGGAATGACGTCTGCTTTTCTTGCAGCTGTTTTGGCGGCTGCAGTGATTGCATGGGCAACAAGCGCTGGTTTTGTGGTGGCAGTCATCCTGTATTTATTGGGGCTGATGAGTTTTCGTCGTTTGCCTGATGTCGGTGGAGGAGAGCAGCGCGTCACCTATCGGGAGGCCTTGAGGCGAGGTGGGGCTGACCTGGTGGAAGGGGCGCGTTCTGTTTTTGTGGATGCGCGGGTACGGCGTCCCCTTTATGCGGTATGGGCGCATCGCCTGCTGCTGGGTGCAGGCTTTATCATTCTTCTCCTTGTTGCGGATGCAAAGTACGGTTTTGAAGTCTCTGGTTACGCGCTGGGTCTTGGTGTAAGTGGTCTTGCTTCTTTTATTGGAAGCGTGGGGGCACCTGTGCTCGCGCAGCATTATCGGGCAGAAAAACTTTTACCGCTTGCTTTTTTGTTGCCTGTGCCCGCGGTACTTGTTGCGGCTTTCGTGATGAATCTTGGGACGCTGCTTCTCGCGCTTGCCGTGGCATCCTGGGCCTTTCAGACCTTAAAAGTGCTTGTTGACGCGATGGTGGGAAAGGCTGCCGCGAATGCCGTGCGTGGTCGTGTTTTTGCAGCCTATGACCTTTTCTACAATGTTGCTTTTGTTTTGGCAGCTTTGCTGATGATTCCCCTTTGGGAGTTCGACCGAGCAGAAGTCCTGATTGCTTGGCAGGCATTGGCCTTCTTCTTTGCCTGGGGGATTTTCGCCTGGACAGGGAACGATTGGCCGTTTTCGCGAGTGCGGGCGCGAAGGGGCAGTGCAAAGGAAACAGGGAAAAGGAGGCAAGCCTCAAAGGGGCAACCGGAACAGGCAAATGACCAGGCAATGACGGCGCAAGCGCGCGCGGATGCTTGTGTGCTCCCGCCTGGGGAAGCGCCTGGCACGCTGCTGGGGCCCTTCGCTGTGGAGGATGTGGCGTGTGACGGTGCCGCGGGTGTGGTCGCGAGGCTTTTGCAAGGGCGCGTGTGGAGCGGTCGCCTTGCAGCTTTTTTTTCTGGTGCCCTGTTGCTTTTCTCGTTTCCTGAGCCTGGTTTTTGGTGGCTCGCCTGGGTGGGTCTCGTTCCCCTTCTCCTTCTTGTCCAATCGTCTCCGACCGGACGAGAAGGGGCCGTTCGGGCCTGGTGGGGAGGTGTGGGATTTCTCGTGCTTTCCCATTTTTGGCTGGTGCCGCAGCTTGGTCCTTTTTTGCTGGTGTTTGGCGTGCTGCTTGCGTTGCCTTTTTTGTTTTGGGGGGCTGCCGTGCGGGCCCTGCTGTCTCCTCCCTACCAGGCCCGGCGTTTTTGGGTGGCGTGCGCGCTGATTCCGTCTGGATGGGTGGTCTTGGAAACGATACGTTCATGGGAATACCTTGGCGGACCTTGGGGACTGTTGGGGGCGTCCCAATGGTCGTACCGTCCGACGCTTGCTGCCGCATCCCTAGGTGGTGTGTGGCTTGTGAGCTTGCTTGTGCTTTTGGCAAATACGGGGATAGTGCTGGCTTTGTCCGGAGGTTCACGTGCGCTGCGCGTGATGGCGGTATGCGTGAGCCTTGCCGCTTTTTTTGTTGGACCGGCCTGGCACTTCTTGCGAGGTGAGGCGGAAGTGGTCGATGAAGTGAACGTGGCACTTGTGCAGCCGGGAGCAAAACTCGGAGAGGAGGGGCGTTTTGCGCGGGGAGAAGAACTCACGGCGACATTGCAGGGACAAGGGGTTGATCTTGTGGTGTGGGGAGAGAGCAGCGTGGGTTTTGATCTTGAGAACGAGCCGCTTTTTTTATCGCGCCTCACCGAACTTTCGCGTGATGTGGGTGCCGCCATTCTTGTCAACGTGGACGCGCGCCGTCCTGGGGAAGACGGGATAAGAAAGAGTTCGGTTCTTGTCGATGCAGAAGGCGTGCGGGGTCGATATGACAAGATGCGACTTGTTCCTTTCGGGGAATATATACCTATGCGAGGGTTGCTGGGATGGATCACTGCCTTTTCCGATGCTGCTGACGAGGATCGTCACCGCGGAGCAGAGCACGTCTTATTGCATCTAAACGGCCACAAGCTGGGCCCCCTGGTGTGTTTCGAATCAGCTTTTCCGGATCAGAGTCGGGCACTTGTTGTGATGGGGGCTGATTTTCTTGTGGTGCAGTCGAACACCAACACTTTTCAGGAGACGTGGGCTCCTGAGCAACACGCGAGTATTGCCGCGGTGCGTGCGGTTGAAACAGGGCGTTCCGTTGTGCATTCCACACTTACCGGGGAATCGGCGGCTTTTTCTCCCAGCGGCCGGAATCTTCTCCGTATCACGACAAACGAGACAGGTGTTGGAGTTTTCTCCCTGCCTGTGGTGACAGGACGAACCCTGTACAACCGCATGGGGGCATGGGTGCCCCCATTGTGTTTCGTGCTTCTCTTTTTTGGGTTACTCGGCGCGGGGCTGCAAGCGACCCGTTTTCCAGTGCAGGCCACACCTGTGGACTCCGGCGCGGCTGCCTTTGCAAACGAGGACACAAACGAGGACACAAACGGGTAGTTGGTGTGTGAAGAGCCAGTGTGATAGGGGCAACCTGGGAGGAAGAGCGGCATTTTCCGGACCGTTCCCCTGCCTTTTCTTTTTTGTCGACCGAAAAGAACAACAAGCCCTATCCAGCGAGAAATTTCTGGGATATGATGCGCGATTATCTGCAGGCTGAGACGCGCGAAGCGCGTGACGAGTACAGCTTTCGCGTCGAGCGAGAACCGAAAGAAACCTGAGAGGCTGCACAGAAGACGCGAAAGAGGCCGAGGGCGTGACCTGAAAACGAAGGTCTTTGGTGGCTTGTCCTGGGATGGGATTTGGGGGCCGAGCGGGGCGAAAAACTTGAAGTTTTTCGCCCCGCTTTTTTACTGCCGGTCATTTATGGGATGTGGGAAGAAATATGGGTTTTTCCTGAGGAACTCCCGTTCTGTACAACCTCTTGTTCTGTACAATCAAGTAGGCGTCTCCTCAACCCCGCTTTTTCAGTTTTGCTGATGTTTCTGATTCTTTGGCGCTTTCGTGCGAGAGAACACGGAGTCTGCTTCCCAGACCCCACTCTCCTGAGAATCTGCCACTATGCGTACAGGCTTGCCCTCGAGGTCGGATGCCTTCGTGCCTTCGGGGAATATCTTTGTGTCGTCGTTCAGGTTGATGCTGACAATGGTCTGGTCAGGAGCGGTAAGAAGCAGGGATTCCTCATCTGCTTGCGTGACCATACCGGTTTCGAAGTGTATGGCTTTTGTGGTCTTCTTCGGAGTGAGGACGGTTATGTCTCCGCGTATCGGGCGCCCTTCGCGTCCCCGGTGTCCTTTGTGCCCTCGGTCTTCTTCGTGTCCCTGGCGCCCTCGGTGTCCTCTGCGCGTCCGGTCTCCTTCGTGTCTTTCACGCTGCTGGTCTGTGTGCTCTTTTGTGTTGTCGAAGCGGGCTTGGGACTGCTCGCTTGTTGTTTCTGTTGCACTATCGGCTGTTGTCGAGGAATCGTCTGCCAGGGCTGTTCCTGTTCCAACCGTGAGGACTGCTGCCATGAAAGCTCCTACTGCCCATTTTCCAGGATGTGCCATTGTCTACTCCTTGACTGTCGCCGCAGGGATGTTTGCTGCGAAGAAGACAGCGTCGTTGTTCCTTGTAGGACACATCATCTCTGTCAGGTGTAAGAAAAGAGGGAGAGAGTTGTAAAGAAACCGTAAGATTTCCGGGAAATACGGTTTCGCAACTTTCACTGTCTCAGGACTGGGAAGAGGGCTGAGGAGAAAAAAGACTTTTTCTTATCGCTGCTTCTATTTCGGCTGTCACGCGGGGTATGTTGTTGAGTTTTTCTCCGTTGGTGTTGCGCACGGAGAAGGTATCGCAGGCTTGTCCTGCGGCAGTGTCGACCTTGGCGTAGTGGATATCACAGCCGAGTTCGCTCAGAATGCAGGCAACAGTATGCAGCAAGCCGACGCGGTCAGCGCATCGTACTTCAATAAGGCTGTACCAGGCAGATGAGGCATTATCGATTTCTACCGCGACCTGTGCAGTGTTTGTTTGTGTGTGGGATTTCGTGTCATAGACTGCACTTCGTTGGGTGAGAGCCTGCTCCACATCAAATTTTCCGGAGAAAGCCGCGGAAAGGTCACGCTCGATTTTCTGCCATTTTTCTCCCGGGATTTTGTCATTATGGGCGTCTTTGGCGGTGACGACGTCGACGGCGAGATCATCCGAACGTGTGTAGATATCGGCAGTGAAGACATTGACTCCGTGTACGGCAAGAACTCCAGCCAGAATACTGATGAGTCCTGGCTTGTTCTCGCTGATCAGAGAGATTGTTTCTTCCGAAATATGCAGCTGAAACAAGTCTTGTGAGTCGCCACTTGTTTTTTGTGCAAGGTGGAGCTCGTCGAGCAGTCGTAAGTGGGTGAGGATCAGATCAACGGGGACAGTGTTGCGGTAACGCCAGGGGAACTCGTCAAGCAGTGCATAGGCATTTATCTCTGGACCGAGGATGTGGTGTAGCTCCGCTTCTTTGCGGGCAATCCTGTTTTGCGCTTCTCTGCCGACAAGATCGCCGCTGTCGATGACTGCTGCGAGTTTTACGAAGAGCTCGTTCAGAAGCTGTTTTTTCCATGACGACCAAGTGGCGGGTCCTGTGGCGCGAGCGTCTGCAATCGACAATAAGAAGAGCAGACGCAGCCGTTGCGGGTCGCGGATTCTGGCTGCGAGACCGAGGACCAACTCTTCGTCATTGAGATCTCGATGTGTCGCGAAGTCAATGAGGAGCAGATGATGCTGGATGAGAAAGGCGATTGTCTCTTCGGCGCCCGCGCCGAAACCCATGCGGGTCATGGCTCGTCTTGCCAAAATGACCCCTTGTCGGCAGTGGTCATTCCCGCTGCCTTTTCCTATGTCGTGCAGAAAGGCCGCGATGAGCAGGAGCCAGGGGTTTTTCAGGTCTGCATAGGCTGTTTTCGCTATGGGAAGCTCGGTGTCGTGTGCGATCGAGCGGGCGGCGCAGACAACTTCCCAGCAATGGGCGTCCACCGACAGGTGATGCAGAGGATTGTGCTGCATTCTGGCGTGAGATGTTGTGAGCTCGGGCAGGTACCGTCGCCAGAGACCAGTGATGTCGAGGAATTCCCAGCTCTGTTTTGTGCCCTTTTCCAGGACAGCAATAAAGGCGTCTCGGGTGTCTTGCTGCCATTGAATGGGATTTTGCTGTGATGCAGAGTTCCCGCCTGCCCATGCGACAAGACTCTCCGACGGTGGGATTTGTGCGGCAGCCAAGGCGGTGAGAAAGCCCGCTGTGGGATCCACCGAAGGTGGGCGAGAGGTGGAAACCCGGTGCAAGCCATTTTTGTCGACCGAGAAATCAGCGGGGAGCAGCGCGTTTTTTGCTGCCTGTTTGAGATTTTGGGTGCGACGCTTTTTTTTCCAGGAGAGGCGAGCTCCGATTTCCCGACTCGTGAGAAAGATGGCTTCCATCAGGGTCTCTCGCGGGTCGTTTCCCTGACATTTCAGGGTTTTTGCCATCGGCTCTATCTGGTCCCGTCGTATCCGGTCCTCGCGCCGTTCTGCTGTTTTGTGTAAGGTGTCGCGTACGGAGAGGAGCAGATTGAGCGCGGGTTCCGTGTCGTAACTGTCTTCAAGCCAGCGCAGGGTATGGAGGTCGCGTAGTCCGCCTTTTCCCTCTTTGATGTGGGGTTCGAGGTCTTTGCCGGCGTCGCCGTACTGGGCGTGTCGCTCTGATAACGTCAGCAAAAGCGATTTTTCGAGGGATTTTTTATTTTTCCGCTGCCATTTTGCGAGCTTTTCCGCAAGCTCTGTTGTGAGGTCAGGTGCGCCTGCGAGAAATCTCACGTCGAACAGGGTCGTGGCGATGACCGGATCTTGTTTGGCCTGCTGCAGACAATCACTAGGAGTGCGTACCGCGTACCCGAGCTCCAGGCCTTCGTCCCAGAGAGGGTAGAGAATGGCTTTTGCGAGGTCCTCAACTGCAGCTTGGTCGCGTAAAGAATGCAGGACCAATATATCGATGTCGGAATGAGAGCAGAGTTCCCCTCTGCCGTAACTTCCTGTGGCAGCCAGTGTGATTTGCGTCGTGTCAGAGCTGAACAGTGCGGACGCCATGGGGGAGGCAGAGGGACTTTCCCCGGCCTGACGGACAGCATTTAGTATCCGTTCGTCCATATTTTTTGTACGTTGGAGTGCTTCGACGCTGCCATTTGCCCAATCCCATTGCATGTTTCCCAGAGTAGCCGAGGCCGAGAACGCTCAACTCTTTGTGTTCTTCTTCCTTGACTTTTCCTGCCTCCTTTCTCGATTGATCTCACTCGCTGTGATTTTTTCTCTGTTTCGACGTAAGCTCTTTCCATGTTTGAAGCGCACCAGGGAATGGGCTGGTTTCTCATCTTTGCAAATGGACTTGTGGGTGTTTGGATGCTTCTCACTTTGTGGACACCCGCTGCTCAACTTGCGACTCCGGCTTTGGATTGGTGGCGGAATGTGGCGCACGGTTCTGTTGTCCTGCAAGTAGTTTTTGGGGTGATTCTCACGGAATTGAGGGATATTGACCCTTCATCCATGACGATGCACCTTTTTTATGGTGTTGTGGCTGTCATCGCCCTCTGTTTGGGGTATATCTACGCTCGTGAGACCGAGTGGGTGCAGGACCGTAGGCAAATGTTTGACGGTCTCTTGAGTCTTTTCATAATGGGACTTGGCATAAGAGCGGTTCTGCAAGTCGTGTAAGCGACTGCTTCTCCGTCTGCCCCCTCCTCTGTGTTTGTTTTCTCACTTGTGGAGGTGACCTGTGACACAACCTGACTGGCAGATCGCTGTGCTCTTTGGCGGTCGTTCTTCCGAGCATGATGTCTCATGTGCTTCGGCTCTGTCTGTTCTGTCGGCTTTGCAGCGCATTGGGCGAAGTGCGGTTCCTATCGGGATCACACGTAGCGGTCGTTTTGTGCTGCCCGACCATGAGAAAGTGGCGGACCTGCTTGCGTCTGTTCCTGCTGCACGCACCGGTGGTCCTGCGGTCTCTGGTGGGAATGAGAACGAGACGGCTCTGGCAAGGCGTCTCGTTCCTACCGGACGCGAAGTGATTCTTACCTGGGGCGAGGAGTCGGGGCAGATTGCTGTGGTGGCGCCCGATGACCCGACGCGCCCTCTGACGCTTGTGGACCTTGTGTTTCCCGTCCTGCATGGCCCCTTTGGTGAAGACGGTACCGTGCAGGGAATGCTGGAAATGCTGGGGGTTCCCTACGTGGGGTCTGGCGTGTTGGGGTCGGCAGTCGCGATGGACAAAGTCGCGACAAAGCGTGCCTTAATCGCGGAAGGGCTTCCCGTTGTTCCTTGGCGTTCGTTTACCGAGACACAGTGGCAGGACCGTTCCGCTGCAGCGACCGTTCCTTCGCCGCAGGCTTTGTTCGACGAGCTGGGCCCTACCGTCTTTGTAAAACCGGCAAATATGGGGTCTTCGGTTGGGGTGTCAAAGGTGACTGACCCGATTGACCTGGAAACCGCAGTCCACGAAGCCTTGAGATATGACGACGTTTTTATTATTGAATCGGAAATCCAAAGCCGCGAAATTGAGTGCGGTGTGCTGGGCGGACGCCTGATCGAGACTTCTCTACCCGGAGAAATCCTGGTGGAAGGGCGTGGTTTCTACGATTATGCAGCCAAGTATCTCCTTCCAAATGTTGCACGTACGATTGTTCCGGCAGACTTGCCGGAACGGGCAATTGCAGAATTGCGCCGCCTTGCGGAACTGGCTTTCCGGGCAGTAAACGCTTGGGGGCTCGCGCGGGTCGACTTCTTCTATGACGCCGCGCGTGACGCGTATTGGGTGAATGAAGTGAATACCTTGCCTGGCTTCACCTCAATCTCTATGTACGCAAAGATGTGGGCGGCGACGGGAGTGCCCTACGAGGACCTCATTACAAGACTGTTGGACTTGGCAGTTGAGCGTCACGCGCTCCTGACGCGGCGAGCAACAGACCCCGTTATCAGCAAGCCGGTTGAGCTGGCCTAACCGCTACATCTTGGTCTGGCTGATCTGGATATCAGGTCAGCCGGACCGCAGGGAGCGGGGCAGCAGATGTGCAATAAGAGGCGAGCCGGCCTGCCCTTCTGCAAGGGAGAGGAATGCAGAAAAAACAGGGAGGAAGGAGCGGTGTTTTCTGACTGGCCTTGCTAAATCAGGTGTACAACCGGGCAAGTAAGAGTGCGCGTGATGCCCTTTACCTTTTGAATTTTTGCGACGACAAGCTTTCCCAAGTCATCCATATTCTCGGCTTTTGCCAGAATAATTGCGTCGTATGGGCCAGTGACATCGGCAGCGGAGATGATGCCCTCTATCGTGGCAACCTCCTGTACGACATCGCCGGCTTTGCCGACTTCAGTCTGAATGAGCACGTACGCTTCGATCACGCTGGTGTCCTCTCTTCACCGTGTGCATGCAGCTGCTTTGTAGAAGTGTGATATCTCGTAGAAGCATGATATCCAATTGACTGTCTTCTCGGAGTTCGTTACTTCTCTCCCATCGCACAGCATTCGTCACTTCTCTCTCATCGCGAGATGTGCAAAAGAGAAATCGAGGAAGACCCTGGTTATTCTGCCCGGGAAGAGACTCTTGTGTGCAGTGAAAGCGGCGGGAAAGCCATCTTAATGCCTGTCAATAGCCATCTTGTCCGATTCTGATATGCGTGGCGAGAACGAAACCATTCTCGTCGATGGTGTCGTAGTTCACTCGCTGCCCTTGTCGTAATGTGATAAAGATCGAGCCTTCAAGGGCATTTTTTGCAATGGCGAGATTGTCGCCTGTGTCATCCAGGATAAATCCGGTTTGGGTGATGGAGTCATAGGACTTAACGGTTCCCTGTGCCATTTGACGGAGTATACCCATGCGCCGGGCGGTGGTGAAGTGATGAAGCATGATCGGCAGATGAGTGAAGCCCCAGCGCACGTCTCTCCAGTTCTTTCCATGCTCGTCTCCTGCTCGCTGTGATGAGAGTGTGGGAGACAAATGGTTCGTGCAAAAAGGGAAGAAACGCTCAAGAAAAGTGGAGAAAAACGTCGAGATGAGATGCGAAAGCGAGGGAGTACTGCGGCAAAAAAGTGTAGAGAGGTGTGACGGTGACGAAGGGACAGGGGGCGAGTATTTCGCAAGTGTCTCAGCAAAACCTGCGACATGTCCGGCCGGTGTATGCCGGCTCGGAAAACGCGAGCAGGGCCTTTGCTGTTTTTCGGCCTGCGGCGAGAAGCGGGGCGTTCTGAATGGACAGCGGTCGCCGGTGTGACGATCGGGGTTTCTCTCTGCTTGAGACGGTTGTGGCCTTCTCTCTGCTTGCCATTGTGATTTTGGCGGTGACGAGCGCTGTGGGGACGGGGCTTCGTTTGGTACGAGAGGCGAAAACCGGCGAGATTGCCACGAATATTGCCGAAGGAGAGCTTGAGCGTGTGCGGGATCGGGCGTCTTTTCCCTATCAGAATATTGGGGTGACGGGTGGGGTAGTGCCCGGTGTGCTTGTTGCCGAGCAGACACGCACTGTACGGGGTGTGGAGTTCACCATCGTGACTGATGTGGAATATGTGGAGGACACGACGGGCATTGGAGGAGATAACCCAGATGCCAGCGCCAAGCTTCTCAGTGTTTCGGTTTATCCCACTGCGGACGGGATGGAAAACGCGGTGCGCATGCGCTCGATTCTGACTCCGCAAGAGTCGACAACCCCAGCGACAGTGGTTGTGCGTGTGGCTGACTCCAGTGACAATAGTGTGGCAACAGGGGTGGGAATACGTCTGCACCGCAATGGTTTTGATTCGCGTTCAGGCCTTACGGATACTGTGGGCCGGCTGACATTTGCAGGTCTTGAAGGAACGGAAGCCACGGGTGTTCCTTACACCATCGAGCTCGATGATGTGGCCTGGAAAACAGAAGAGCCGGCAGGTGTGACGGCTTCTCCCAGCTCATTGGACAAGATTACAAAAGAGCTGCACGTTTACCAGCTGCTCACGCTGGAGCTTGACGTGTTTGACTCCACCACTGGGACCCAGCTCCCTGATCCCTACTGGGTGGCGCTGCATATGGAGCCTGCCGGGCGTTTTTCTGTGCGACAAGGACTCTGGTCTTCTACGAGTGCGAGCGAGAAAAACGCATCTCTGTGGACGATTTCTGCATTCCCGAACGGGACAGATGTTGTGGGAAATATGTCGTATAACTTTTCTGTGTGGGCTGCCGGATACCGTCCTGCCACTGTGAGTTTTCTTGCCCCAACGAGCTATCCAAGCGGGATACTGCAGACTACTCACGCGCACAGTGTTGGGCTTGTTCCTGCGGTGACCGAGGCGCTTACTGTCAGGGTTTTCGACACAAGCTCGCCGCCTGCGGGCTTTCAAGCCCTGGTGCGAGTGCAGGACGCGGCCACGGGTACCGATGTGTTGCGTTACGCACTGACGGGCAGCGCCGGCACCGTTTCATTGCATCTTGAGCCGGGTGTTTATCAGGTAACTGCGATCGGAGTTACCTCCCAGACAAAGACGGTGACCCTCACGCAAGGCACTCCTGTCACAGAGGACTTTCAGGTGGCGAGGTGACGATGAGGAAGACAGTGACGAAGAGGGGGAGAGTCGCAGGTCACGAGGTCGGGCGAGGGCAAACGGCAGGAGACTCGCGCGTGTCCCCGGAGAGGCCCATGCCCGGCTCCATGTTGCGACAGACCGACAGTCAACTGCTTTTCCCACGCAGGGCTCTCGCGCAGAGGGATCGTGGTTTTTCCATCCCTGAAGTGATGATGACCGTTGCCCTTTTGGGCATGCTGATTCTTGTGGTGGGTGGGTTTTTTAATGGTGTGCTCGGGGCCTTTGGGTTTGGGTCGGAACTGGCTTCTTATGAGAGCGATGGGCGGCTTGCAATGGACCGTCTGACGCGGGAGCTGCGGTCTGCGCATTCGCCCAATATTTTTGCGCCGGATGCCGAAGATCGCTGGTCTGTGGAGTCTGTGGATGGGACTTCTGTTACTTTTTTCCAGCTTGACCGAGCTGTTGACATGCTCGATGCGGGGACTTCGCCTGCCTTGAAGAAGGTGCGCTATTGGGTGGAGAACAATGTTCTTTGGCGGAGTTCCTATGACATGGTCTTCGTCGATAACCAGATTTGGAGGGAACCTGATGTTATTCCTGTCTGGGATACCGGCAAGGTGCAGGTGTCAGGGGACGTTCTCAATGCGGTGCCAGGGGATGGCAGTCCGATCCGTCCGTTGTTTCTCTTGTCGACAATCGATCCGAATTCAGTGGGTGAAGGTTGTGAGGTCGCGGCTGGAGACTGGGCGAGCGCTGATCCAACGGGGCAGCTTACCAGCAGTCTCACCGTTTGTTTGGCGTTGGACGCCGATTTGGTAGAAGATCCTGATCCTTTTGTGCTTCTGACAAATATCAGCTGGCGCAACCCCAATGCGGAGAATGCAGGTGAGGAGATCACCGCGGATCCAGTGCCGCAAGTGCAGCTGCGGGTGCGTTCCACCAATGGCCGGAGTATCCCTGTAGGGAGCGATTGTTGCACCGAAGCTGGGCATGAAGTGGTGTGGGAGATTCGTGCTTATCCAGCGGGAGGTGTTCCTATTGTCTCGGGCGCAGTCACGGAAATTCTGCTTGACCCCTGGCTGACTGTTCTTGGATGTACTGGTCATGCCGCTGGTTCCACGTGTGTTGATGGGAATGTCTCTTTGAGCACTGGGTCAATTGCTGCCGGTGGCGGTGAGGCCGTCATGACTGTGCGTACGCGAGTGAAAGCCAACACCCCCTCCGGGACTGTCGTGCGAAATCGCGTGCGCTTTACGGTGAATGAGATGAAAAGTGCCGAAGGGGTGACGGTGCCCTACGATGGGGATCCTGTCGATTCTTCAGTGATCTCTCTCCGTGTGCAGGATCCCCAGCCGAATCTTGTGATCCGATCGGCGAGCAGTGTGCTGTACAACTGGTATGTCGGTATTGGGCAGGAAATTCGCTATACCGTCACGATTGAAAACACAGGTCCCGGACCTGCGACAAATGTCGTGGTCTTTGTGCCCCCGGGCGCTTCGAGAGAAGACGGAACTGCCTATGCCATCAGTCGTAGGTACGCCTGTGTCGATGCCGGAGCCGGTCAGTTCCAGAGCGATGGCGGGGTGCTGTGTACCAGTGATTCGAACAATGGCAGCGCGACCTACCCGCGCCGTTGGGAATGGAATGTGGGGACACTGAATCCTGGGGCAAGTGCCCAGACGACGATTTCGGTGAAGCCTGTCAACCTTGACAACAGTCGCACAGCGTATCCTTGTGGACGGTACAATTCCCTACGTTTCGCCTTTTTGGCCGATCAGTACCCTACCCAGGTGAACGATGCCACGATTGGGGGGAACGGCGGGACTTGGCGACACCGCATCCGGCCCTGTCTCCATGTGCGCCTTGATCGACAAGGTGGCAGTGTGGGGCAGCGTTCCAGAGTGACCTTCAAGATCTGGGTACGGACCGGCTATCACGAGAATCCTGTTTCCACTGCCACTGTCAATGTCACGAATCCTCGCATTTGGATCCGTCTCGATCGGGACAACAATGCGAACTGGGATACCGGTTACAGACCACAATGTACAGGGTCGGGGGTGTCCTGCGTGTGGGATTCCGGCAATAGATGGGTCAATATCTATCTGCCAACTGTCGCAGCACAACAGAGGTCTTGGAGAGAAGTCGGGACCATTCAGTTGCGGACTTCTTCCTCGGCATGCAACTTTGCCAGAGTACGCGGGCGCAGTTACTGGCAGGAGCGCCGCCAGGCGAGAAGCTCTGTTTGGACTTGGAGTACCCATAACAGCTCTGCCCCTTACACCAATTCGTATTTGAGGTCGGGTCGGCATGAATATGTGCAGGTGAACCAGGCTTGTTCCGGTGGTGGGGGAGGGACGACGACGAGCACGAGCACGACCACGAGTACGAATGCACCGCCGTCTTCGACCACGACCACGACGACAACCACAACCACGACCACAACCACAACGCGGCCAGGGGGCGTGTGATGGCAAGGGAAGACCCGTTGTGTGTGCAAGGGGTCCGGCCGCGGACGAGGCCGAGAGGAAACAGCGAACACGATGCGGGTCTTGCTGTGATCACTGTGCTTGGCGCGGCATTTGCGCTCACTCTTTTTGCCCTGCTTCTCGTCCAGATGGGAATGTCTCAGTACAACAGTACTGCGCGGTCGATTGATGGGAAAAAAGCCCAGGCTGCGGCGGAAGCGGGCTTGGAGAACTACCTCGGTCTGCTTGTGCAGCGCACGGACCTCGACAAGACCATGATTGTGAATGGGGAGGCAACGCGGTCGGGAAATACTGTGTGCGGAGATGCTGACGACATCACTGCTGCGCACGCAAGCCTGGCCCAGACGTCTTGGTTTGCTGCCAACGCCGTGGACTGGTGGTTTCCCTGTGGCTTTGACAATTGGTACCCAGTTGATCCCGATGACTGGCCAATGGTGCAAGCCGGGACGGCCGGTGCCGGCGACGACATTTATATGTATTCAGTGGCTGTGCAACCGCGTCGTGGCAATGATCTTGTGGTGCAAGTTGCCGGGGCGCGGTCTGACCAGACGCTGAACCAGGGTGCGGTTCGTGTGATCGAAGCACTTGTGCGGCCTTCGTCTTTTGCGAAATACCAGATGATTTCGCAGGGAGACATTGTGGTGAACCCCGGCACAGTGACCGAAGGTGAGATCTTTTCTGCCCAGACTGTGTATCACTCGGGGCAGGTGCGCAACCGTGTCATCGCCAATGATGTGGCAGGCTGTACTGATCCTGGGGGCTGTGCTGGTTTTACCCTTCCAAGTGGTGACTGGAGGGCAGGAGCGACATGGGTCCTTGGCAGCAAAGGCCGTCTTGCTGCGGGGGCGTGTGGCGTGACCGAGGCGTTTTTTGATCACAAGACAAAGCCGGTGGGGTCTTGTCATGACTTTGATGACGGTGGGGCTGCCCCTGACTTCAGTAACGTGCGGGCGGCCCGGGAAGCGCTGCGAGACAAGGTGATTGGGGGCAGCGGCTTGTATCTGCCCGCTTTGTCTGCTCCTGATCGGGGCTACCGGCTTGTGCTGAGTGGAGACCAAATCACTGCTTATGTTTGCCGTGAGAGGGTTATTCCCGCCCCGCAACAAGGTGCCCGGGGAAGTGCTTCGGATCCGCCAGGGACACTGAACTATTTTGAGGACTCGATCGATTGCAACGCGGCTCCCGTGTCAGGTACTCCCTATAGTCAGGGGGGGCAGTTTTTCGTGTATTCTCCCATGTCTTTGCTGGTGGAAGGTTTTGTGACTGCCCGTGGGAATATGCTTTCTGACCAGGATATCTACATTGGTGGGGATATCTATTATGGGACAGATGACAATGAGAGCGACAGCGATCTGGACTCTTACGTATTGGGTCTTCATGCCCGCAGCGAGATTATTATTCCTGCCTGGGCAAAACAGGCAGGTGTGCTGCACATCAGAGCAGCTGCGATCGCGGAAGAAGGCAGTTACCATGACTCGTATGCGGTGGATGCAGCCGGGTTTCCCTCGTCGGGATGCACCATTGACGCAAGTTCTTGGAATGGTGCAGGCAAGATCTGCGCGAAAGATACGCTCGACTTTTTTGGCTCTTGGTACTCCTTCCTTTCGCCGGGCGTCGTCATGTTTGCGAACCGGCAGTATTCCTTTTATCCAGAGCTGGAGTACCTGGCCCCTCCGCTCTGGCCGAATGCCAGCAGTGAGTTCGATGTGGTCCGCTGGATAGAACGACACACCGACTATCACCCTTGCAATGATTATCGCGCCCAGAGCGGAGGCTGCTGAATCGTGTAGACGCGCAAGCGCGTCTACACGATTCATGGGACAAGCTTGTCCCATGAATATTTCGGGTGTGCGCATTTCTTGTGGCGGCCAATTCCGCTGGAACCTTCTCACACCCTGAATTCGGAGTGCCGTCAATGCTTTTCTCTGGTTGCTCTTGAGTTCTTGGGGCGTATTTTTGTTGTGTGTTGCTTCTTGTCTCTCCCCTCTGGCCCATTCTCTTTTGTTTCTTCTCCTCTCTCTTGTTTTGAGTCCTGTTGGAACGTGACCTGTATTGCCTCATGCCAAGAGTTCATGAAGAACCTGGCGTGAAGGGGACCTTTGCTTTTGTAAGGCTGAACTCTTCGATAGGATCGCCTCAGTAAAATTGGCTTGGTCTGTTGTGATCTGGCACAAGAACAGGACGTGCTGGGCCACGCATTTGCGTGAGAGAGAGGTTTGCCAGAGAAATCTGGTTGTCTACTGGCCTTCTGCAAGTTTCTCTACTGCCGCAAAAACGTGCTCTGTAAAAATGTGTGCGATTGCGATTGCGATGAGGATGTGCTCTTGGTGAGATGCGATCGAGCTGGGGGAGGCCCCAAGGACAGGAGCAGGGCGCGAGAGGGTGGTACTTGTGGGCGGGCGAAGAAAGTTTGGGAAGTCGCTGCGGCCGAAAGGAGCGGCAAGATGACCAGAACAGGATCCGGACATCCTGTGTGGCCGGTTATTTCGCAGTGCGCACAGTGCGCACAGTGCTTCGCAGGGAGGGCAGGATGACCAGAACGGGATCCGGGCATCCCGGAGGGAAGACGACCTCGCAGCGCTCGCGGCGACTGGCGAGTCTTGCGGCTGTTCCTGTGACAGAGTTGCAAGGGGTGGGGCCAAGTCGGGCACGAGGCCTGAAAAAGCTTGGAGTGCACAATATCCTTGATCTGCTCTGGCATGTGCCGCGACGTTACCTGGACCGAAGCCGGCAGACGCCGATTGCGGAGCTGCATACCGTACAGCCGACTGATGGCGAGCAGCTCACGTTGATTGCCACAATCGAGCGCCTGCGGAAACGTCAGATTCGCAGACGTCTCACTCTGTATGAAGCGACCTTGACTGATGAGACGGGGCGTTTGCGTGCAACTTGGTTTAATCGCAAAGGGTGGGAGCGGCTTGCTGCACCGGGCCAGACTGTTGCGTGCAGTGGCAATCTTGGGTGGTATCGGGGGCGTCCTTCTCTCGAAGTGCACGCGTTGGAGCCGGTAGGAGTGGTGGGGGCAACCGGGCGAATCGTGCCGGTGCATGCCGCGTCAAAAGAAGTTGGACCTGAAATTGTGCGCACTTTGGTGCGCGAGACTTTGCAGCGGGCGGGGCCGCTGCGGGATCCCATCCCGCCGGACCTCTTGCAGCAATACCGTCTTCTCTCTCGCACAGAGGCGTTTCGTCAGATTCATTTTCCTGACGATTTGGGGGAGGCGCGCAGAGCCCGGGAACGTCTTGTATATGACGAGCTTTTTCTGCTTGAGGCAGGGCTGGCGATTCGAAAGCGGCATCTGGCCGAGACGGGAACGGGAATCTCTCATACGGTGAACGGCCCTCTTCGCCAGGTTTTGATTGATCGGCTGCCTTTTTCTCTGACGGGCGCGCAGACGCGTGCTTTGGCAGAAATTGAGAAAGATCTCGCTTCCTCTCTGCCAATGCATCGCCTTTTGCAGGGAGATGTGGGCTCTGGCAAGACTGTTGTTGCCGCGTGTGCGCTGCTTTGCGCTGTTGACTCAGGTCGCCAAGCTGCGATTATGGCTCCAACTGAAGTGCTGGCTGAACAGCACTATGAAGGCATCTCTTCCCTTTTGGAGGGCCTTATGGTCTCTTGCCAAGAGGGCCTCCTTGGAGAACGGCCTTTGTGTATCGAACTTCTGACGAACCGCACCACAGGGGCGCAGCGTCGTGCGGTCTTGCAGGCAAGTGCCGCGGCACAGGTGGACATTTTGATTGGGACGCATGCCCTTATCCAAGAGGGTGTCTCCATTCCGCGTCTCGGTGTGGCGGTGATCGACGAACAGCATCGTTTTGGAGTGCATCAACGGGTTGCATTGAAAGACAAGGCTGGGGTGAGCGCAGAGAGTGCACTTTCTGTGCAGCCAATGGGCAGTGCTGTGCCCGAAGCTGCAGAGAGAAAGTCGGGAGCGTTGCCTTTCCTGCCGGGGGAGGTCGCATCAGGAGAGGCCGCGAGCCAGGGTGCCCCGGCGGAGCCCCTGCTTGTTCCGGATGTGCTCATCATGACTGCGACACCCATTCCCCGTACTCTTTCCATGACCTTGTATGGCGATTTGGATGTGTCCGTATTAGATGAGCTGCCGCCAGGCCGTCACCCTATTGTGACGCGGGCAGTACGTCCGGGACGGAGGCGGGATCGGGTCTACCAATATCTACTCGAAGAAGTTGCAGCAGGTCGTCAGGCCTATGTTATTTGTCCGCTTGTTGAGGATTCCGAGGCACTCGACGCGACGTCTGCAGTGGCGGAGTATGACCGTTTACGGGAAGGGCCTCTTGCGGAGGCGCGTCTCGGCCTTTTACATGGGCAGATGCGTTCCCCTGAAAAACATGAGATCATGGCGCGTTTCTATTCCGGTAAAATTGATGTGCTGGTGGCGACAACAGTCGTGGAAGTCGGGGTGGATGTGCCAAATGCCACGGTCATTGTGATCGAGGACGCGGATCGCTTTGGCCTCTCGCAGTTGCACCAGTTGCGAGGGCGGGTGGGGAGAGGACTCCACTCTTCTATTTGCTATCTCTTTTGTGATCCGCAGACTCCCGACGCGCAAAAGCGGATTGACGCAATGACTCGCTTTACTGACGGGTTTGCCCTCGCTGAAGTGGATTTGGAAATCCGGGGGGAGGGCTCGTTGTTTGGGGCTCGACAGTCGGGAGCGAGTGATCTGCGTGTGACACGACTCATAAAAGATTTCCGTTGGGTGGAACGAGCGCGTGAAGATGCTTTTGCACTTGTCGCGACTGATCCGTGTTTGCTCGCGTCTCGTCACGCGCTGCTGCGTGAAGAAGTAGGAATGCTGCTCGGGGAGGATGTGGAATGGTTGCTTCGTTCTTGATCCTGGGTTTTTTTGAGGAGGCTGATACAGCGTGTCCATGAGAGTAATTACAGGCAGTGCGAAAGGGCGGCGTCTTACTGCTCCGTCCGGAAAAGTCGTGCGACCTGCAACCGATCGTTTGAAAGGGTCTCTCTTCAATATTCTTTTTGATGTGGAAGGTGACTATGTTGTGGATTTGTTTGCAGGGTCCGGCAGCCTTGCGATTGAGGCGTTAAGCCGGGGTGCACGCCAGGCTGTCCTGGTGGATGACAATGCAGGGGCAACCCAACACCAGCAACGTAATCTCGATGTCTGTGGGTTGGCGGACCGTGCACGAATGTGCAAGATGGATGTGAACCGTTTTTTGCGTCAGGCTGGGGGTACAGCGGAGGAGAAGTGGGATCTTGTCTTCATTGACCCTCCCTATGACCTAAATATAAGCTATCTCACAGAAATGGCGGTTTTGCTGTCCTCTTCTGGCCAGTTGGGGCCGACGGCGCGTCTTGTGTTTGAACGCAGAACCGGCGATGGACCGCCTCCTCTCCCGCAGGGTTTCGGGGTTGTTGTCGAGCGTGCATACGGACAGACGACACTGTATGTAATGGAAAGAGTGTTCGAGGAAGATGTCTGATTTTGCGACCAAGTATGGTGTTGGGGGTTCGATCACAAGACGTGTTTCGTGTTGGTATCGAGTGAAACGCCAGTATGAGGAGGAGTGGGTAATGGACAGAACCAGTAAGATTGTTAAGGGTGGACTCAAGGAGTAGGCGACGTGACTTTGGCGCTGTGCCCCGGATCCTTTGACCCTGTGACAAATGGGCATCTTGACATTCTGGAGCGGGCGTCAGCCCATTTTGACCAGGTGCTTGTTGCGGTTGTCGCGAATCCATCCAAGAATTCTCTTTTTAGTCTGACTGAGCGTCAAAAGATTCTCGCATCAGTATTGAGTATCTATGAGAATTGTCGTGTTGATTCTTTTGAGGGCTTGCTTGTGGATTATGCCTCGCGCGAAAACGTTGACGTTATCGTGAAGGGGCTGCGGGCTGTGACTGATTTCGACTATGAAATTCAAATGGCTCAAATGAATTGTCGACTTTCGGGGATTGACACCTGTTTTTTTCCGGCTCGCAATGAACACTCCTATTTGTCGGCTTCTCTCGTCCGGGAAATTGCTCGCTATGGCGGGAAGGTGGAAGGTCTTGTGCCTCCACCGGTTGAAGAGGCGCTCAGGATGAAATTTACTGGCTAATTGTAAATAGTCTTTGGTATCTCTCCTGTGATAGCTGCTGCGTTCTCGGATCGCAACGAGGGGTGCTTGTTGTACGCTCCATGCGTCCAGTCTGTCCTGTCGGAACCGAAGAGTGTGCCAAGGCCTTTGGTGGCCAAAGAAATCTGGGTATGGTTTTCTTCTGCGTTTTCGTCACGTGTTCCGCTTCGGAGGTATCCGATGAATGAAGAACTCAAGGATGTCGCAGCCATTCTTGAACAGGTGCGTGAGCACATTATCACTGCTCGTCCTGTGCCTTTGTCGGCGTCTGTCATGGTAAATCCGAATGCTGTGGTGTATTTGATTGAAGATGTGATCGAATCGCTACCTGAAGAGTTCAAACGCGCGCGATGGATCATGAAGGAACGTGATGAACTACTTGACCGCGCGCGACGGGATGCAGATCGGATTATGTCTGAAGCATTGGAAGAGGCCAACCATGTGGTGTCGCAGCAAGAAATTGTGAAAAAGGCGGCGAGAACCGCCCAAGAGCTGCTTGATGATGCAAAAGATGGGGCGCGTACGAAAATTTTGCAAGCTGAGGATTATGTTGATCAGAAGCTCAGCCAGTTTGAAGCGTCCTTGCTGAAGACCTTGGAAACGATTGATGCCGCGCGTGTGAAGTTGCGTAGGGGTGCTGAGGTCGATGCCGATTTTGCAGAAGAATATTTTGGTGAGGAAGAAGGCGAGGAATTTGATGATTTTTCGCCTGATTCACGCCATGCGCAGGATGCTGTAGGTCCTTTTTTCGATCAAGATGTGCCCTGAGTTGGGCGTGTAGATGGGTCTTGACATGGGGTATGTAGATGCGGGAAGGTGTCGCATACAGAAGGTGGGGAGAAGAAGGCTCTAAAATACCTGTGAAGTGTGAGAACAGGATGCCTGGGCAAAAGGATGCCCGGGTAAAAGGCAAACGGTGCTGAGATTGATTGGCTGGTAGAATAGGACCAGTATGATATTCTGTTATAGTGTGGGTTTGAGTAGCTGTACTCAGTACCCCTTTTTGGGAGGGGAATGAGTTCACGTGTACATGTTGGCGGAATATTCGGTGTTTCCGGCGAGGTTCGTCCCTATGTAAGCGATGTGCAACTAGAAGACTTGTCGCTCTCGCTTTGTGAGGTGAACGAATCCATCCATCTCGATTTACAGCTTGAGGGGGTGGAAGACGGAATACTGGTAATCGGTGATGTGCACACTGTTGTTGATGTGCAGTGCTCTCGGTGTCTTACCGATTTCCGGCGAGCGATCCAGATCCACGTATCGGAGTTGTTCACGACGGACTCTGGGCTTTTGGAAGACGATGAATCCTATAAAGTCGAGGGGCTTGAGATTGATATGGAACAGCTTGTACGGGATGTGATACTGCTCCATCTGCCTGATATTGCTTGGTGTGGAGCGGAGCATGCCGGGAGATGCGCGCAAGGTTCACCTTCGGTACTTAGTGATAAAGTTCTCTTTGTTTCGGGCAATGGTGACCCTGTGGCCAAGGTAAAGACCGATCCCCGGTGGGATGTCCTCAATGTGCTGTTTGTAGAATCTGATAAGGAGTGTTGATGGCGGTTCCGAAACAACGGAAGTCGCGGCGGCGCACTCGACACCGTCGTTCTAATTTTAAAGCCTCCCCCCCTCCTTACGCGTCATGTCCACGATGCCACTCGGCGATTCGACCCCATCATGTCTGCGAAAACTGCGGCTATTACAAGGGGCGTACTGCTGTAGACATGGGATGATATGACGAGGGGTGATATAACGAGAAAGAATTAGGGAGAACATCTTTTGAGAGAGATCAGGCCGGCGGCTTGTTTCTCTCGAATGTTCCTCCTGTGAAGACGAAGTATGCGGGCAGGATTCGCGGTCTGGGATAAGTTTGAGGCTGCGTGTTGGATCGTGATACGGGTTCAGATAATGAATCTGGAGCGCGTGTCCGCTTTGCGAAGGATCGAGGCATGACGCAGCGACGACCGATTATCGCCGTCGATGCGGTAGGAGGCGAGAATGCTCCCGATGAAATCGTTGCGGGTGCAAGCCGTGCCGCGCGTAAAGAAGATGTAGACATTCTTTTTGTCGGCCCGGTTGATCTTTTGCCTACTCAAGTTTACCTGGAGCCAGGAATCTCTGTGCTGCCGTCTCAGGGGGCTATCGGTATGTCCGATGACCCTGTGAAGCAATTACGCAGACAGCGCCATGCCAGCGTGGCAGTAGCGTGCCGGGCAGTGCGAGATGGGATTGCTGACGCGGTTGTGTCGGCTGGTCCGACCGGTGCCACAGTGGCAGCGGCTCGTATCGAACTTGGTCGTCTGCCCGGTGTGCGCCGACCTGCAATTGCTTCGGTTTTGCCAGACGGATTGTCGCGACGAGGCCGGATTCTTCTTGATACTGGTGCACATTTGTCACCAAAACCAGCTTCGCTGCTTGAGTTTGCCAGGCTGGGTGTGGCTTTTGCGCGTGTGTGGCTTGATGGCTCACGAGAGTTTCCTGTCGCAGGATCTCCTGATTGGTCTCCTGTCGTAGGTCTTTTGAATGCAGGGGCGGAGCGACATAAGGGCAGCCATGCGCTGCGTGAGGCGTACCGCCTGCTTGAATTTTCAGAAATGCAATTTATTGGGAATGTTGAGGGTTGGGAGCTTTTCGACGGTCCTGCTGACGTGGTCGTGACCGATGGATTCACCGGGAATGTCGCGTTGAAAACAGCAGAAGGAGTGTCTCGTTTCATGGCAAGACAGCTTGCGTCATTGCTACCAGCCCAGAGCAGCCCGTTTGGCGACGTCGATCTACCGGATGCCGTGGGAGGTTCTCTCCTTCTCGGAGTGGGCGGTGTGTGCGTTGTTGGACATGGTGCAGCGAGTGCTGATGCAGTGTGTAATGCTGTTGGCCAAGCGGCTCGCGCAGTGCGTCTTGGTGTCGTTGACAACTTACGGATTGAGCTGGCGCCTCACGCGAGTCGGTGGAGCAGGGACGTGCGAAAAGGTAGAGATGTTCTTTCGGAGCAAACAAAAACCGATCATGTTCTGAATTTGCCGGATGCTGGTCTGCCGGAGAGGACATGAGGATGCCTGCGGAAACACACTCCTATCGTGAAATAAACAGAGAAGAAGTGCGTAGTGTGTTGCATGAGCACGCTGCCGATATATGGGGTGTGTCGGAGGCGGTACTTTCCGATGAGACTCCCCTGAAAGAAGATGCTTTGGGAGTCATGGAACTTGTGAGGCGGTGCGAGGAGGATCTTGCCGAACGCGCCCTCGGGTTTGACATCGATGATGAGATGAACGAGTGGGAGACGCTTGGAGACGTTCGGGCTTTTGTGGAAGAGTGCATTTGTCTGCAAAGTGCAATAGGAACGTGTGATGTCTGATTGCAAGAGTGTGAAAGAAAAAGATTTTCACACTGCTCGTGTGGAGCGTCCTTGCCCACTTCCTCTGCTTGAGGAGAAAGTGGGCTACCAATTCAAGAATGAAAGTCTGCTGCGGCAAGCCTTGCATCACAGGTCTTTTGTCGCGGAACACTCGGGAATTGAGTCGAATGAGCGGCTTGAGTTTCTCGGTGATGCGGTGCTTGGGATTATCATCACTGATGTCCTGTTTCGTCGTTGGCCGGATCTTCCTGAAGGGGCGCTTGCAAAGGCGCGGGCGGCTGTGGTGAGTTCAGAATTTTTGGCCGAGGCAGCTGCTCGGTACCAGTTGGGAGATTTTCTCGCTCTTGGGAAGGGCGAAGAGACCTCTGGTGGGCGTGAAAAACCATCGATCTTGGCAGATGCCCTTGAGGCTTTGATCGGCGCTCTCTACCTTGATGGTGGGATTGAGGCGGCGAAGGAGTTTGTCATTATTCTTGTGGATGGTCGCCTCGCAGACGCAGTTACCGGAGAAGGTAGCAAGGACTACAAGACGCGATTGCAAGAAGCGTCTGCGCAACGATGGTCGCAACTTCCTGTGTATACAGTGCAGGCGCATGGACCGGATCATGCGAAGCACTTTGAGGCAGAAGTTGTTTTGAATGGGATTTCTGCAGGATCAGGAAACGGGAGATCAAAGAAACAGGCAGAACAAGCTGCTGCTCGTGCTGCCTGGGAAATCCTCGAACAGGACTGCGAAGCTTTTGGTCCTCGTGGTCGGGGTCAGGTCGAAGAAAATAATACAGTCGACGTGCTGGTTTCTCGTGACAGTTTGCAGACAGAAGCAGTGGGGGCAGTGTTTTCCAAGACGGGCGCTCGCCTGTCTCCTGTTGTTGAATCTGATCCGGTGAGGACTGGGACATTCATTGAGGAGGATGCCGATGCCGGAACTGCCTGAAGTTGAAGTGATGCGTCGGGATCTCGATCGCGAAATTGCTGGTCGAAAGATCAAGTCAGTGGAAGTACGTGATGCGGCTATTTTTTCGCGTCATAAATCTAGTGACGAATTCGTGTCGATGATCGAAGGATGCAAGATCAAGTCGTTTGACCGAAAAGGGTTGAACATCTTAGGGAAGCTTGATGACTCAAATCTGCTTGTCGTGAATTTAGGAAGTTCGGGTCATATGGTGCGCGTCAAAGGCGTGAAACCTGCCCCGAGCGAGCAAACGAAAGTGACCATTCACTTCACGCAGGGCGGAGGTATTCGTCTCGGTGATGCCCGGGCGACTGCTGAAGTTTTTTGTATGCCCAAGAGCGAGTTTTTGGAGCTACAGGAAGTCCAGGACATGGGGATTGACCTTTTGGATGTCCCAATACCCTGGACAAAACTTGGTGCCATTCTGCGTAGCCATCGCTCGAAGCTGAAAGCTCTCCTGGTAAACCCGCGGGTTTTCGCAGGAATTGGGCCTGTTTATTCAGATGAAATTCTGTTTAACGCTGGCCTTATGTACGACCGTACGCCAGATTCTCTCTCTGCTCACGAGATTCGACGTTTTCAGCGTGCCATGCTCGAGACGCTCACCGATGCCATTAAATATCGGGGTATTTCTTTTGACGAGAATGACCGGGATATGTTCGGGGCCCGGGGCGAATATACCGACCAACTGAAGGTCTTCCAGCGCTTTGAAAAGGCATGTCAGCGTTGTCGCCGTCCGGTTGGGCGCGTGAAATTTCAGAAGCGTTATCATTTCTTTTGTCCTGCATGTCAATCCTAACCAGGCGTGTGCAAGCAGTGCGGAAAAAAGATTGACAGTGTGTTCGGCAAGATACGAAGGCAGCTGATGCTGCCTTCGTGCGCAGGAAAACCTAATGAAAGCCGCAAAAAACCGAGCAGGAAGGTTCGCCGGAACACAGCCTGAAAAGCGCGTACTTTCTTGAGTGTGGCAGTGCCTGTGTTTGTTCTCTGCGAGACGCGCGAAAAGGTTGTTCATGCTGTTGAAGCGTCTCCGTTTGCGGGGGTTTAAGTCTTTCGCCGATAAAACAGATATTGAGTTTGCTCCTGGCATCAATGTGGTGGTCGGACCAAATGGTTCTGGCAAATCCAATGTGGTGGACTCTCTTTCCTGGGTGATGGGTACCCAGGTGGTGCGGCAATTGCGCGGCGCCAAAATGGAAGATGTGATTTTTGCCGGAACGCCCAAACGTCAACCTTTAGGGCGTGCCGAAGTCGAGCTTGTGATCGATAACTCCTCAGGTCAGATTCCTGTTGATCTTGTTGAGCTCTCCTTTGGGCGTGTGCTTTACCGCTCGGGGGAGAGTCGGTACTCATTGAACGGGCAGTCTTCTCGTCTCGTCGATGTGGTGGAGCTTCTCTCGGATGCCGGTGTGGGCCGCACCATGCACAATATTGTGGGACAGGGGCGGATCGACGCTGTTTTAGCGGCCTCGCCGCAAGAACGCCGCTTGGTGATCGAGGAAGCTGCTGGTGTGCTCAAGCACCGTCAACGCAGACGGCGCGCGGCGAGACGCCTTGAAGAAGTAGAAAGCGACCTGGTTCGCCTGGAAGATTTGCGCAGGGAATTGGGCCGGCGTCTGCGGCCTTTGCAGCGGCAGTTGGAAGGGGCGGTTCGCTATGAGGAACTGTCCGCGGAACTAGATATTTTGTCACGTTGGCGGGCAGGGGAAGCCGTGCGCAGACGCCGGAAGGAACTGCACGCGATACGCGATGAAAAACAGCAACAAGAAGATCGCAAGCAGAAACTCGAACGCGAACGCGATACCGCCGCGCTCCGTCACCGCGCGGCGGAGCAGGGGTGCAGAGAAGGCGAAGAGGCACTTGAAGCGGGGATAGCGCTCCAGGGAGACATGGAGCGTATCGTCACCCGCTATCAGGGGATCAATGATGTGTGTGCTGAACGGGAACGGGGATTCACAGAGCGCCTCAGCCGTCTTGACGCGCGCGCGAGAGACGGTGGGAAGATCGATGTTTCGGCGGCCCGTGCCAAGGTGAAAGAGAACTTGGGCGATCTTGCAGTGGCAGGGGAGCGGCGTCGGGAACAACGAGAGGCGATAGAGGGTGAGCTTGCAGCTATCCAGGCGAGTTTGGCAGAAGTAGAGGCTGCTTGGCGTGCTGCCGGCCTTGACGATGACGATCGGCGTGCTGCTTTGGTGGCCCAGCATGAAGCGGTCCGTGCGTCATTGGATCGCCTCGGACATGAGCATGCTCGTCTTGTGGACCGCTTGCAAGCGACACAGCGGCGCCGTGGAGAAGTACGGATGGAGCAAGAGGCGTTCCCCTCTTCCGGCCACGACGAAGACGCTCTTTTTGCAGGATTACAAGACCGAAAGATTGCTCTTTCGGGCTTACTTTCTCGTGCTTCGCGAGAGCTTGCTCGACTCGAAGAGCAGGAACGACAATGGGGAAAGAAGGCGTCTTCTCTGCAGGCGCGAGCAGAATCTCTTGCCTCTGCTGTCTCCGAATCAAAAGCCGCGAAAGCCGCGCGAACCGCTTTGCGCACCCAGCATGGTCCGCTCCCGCGTGTCCGTGACCTTGTGCAGGTGGACGAGAGAATGGCGCGCGCGGTTGCTTCTGTGTTGAAAGACCTTATGGACGCGCTGCTTGTGCCGGATGGAGTAGCAGACAGTGCCATCGGGACTGTACGTGGGGTAAAAGGCGCCTCTCTTGTGATGGCGGAGCAGGTAGCTCCCCAAGCAGAAGAAGCAGAAGAAGCCGCGAAAAGTGGTCTTCTTGACGCAGTCATTGCGACAGAAAAGTCCTTGGCCCTGTCCGGCAGTTCGCGCGTGTTCTGTGTGCTGGATTTTGTCTCTACTCTTCCTGGCCCCCAGGCTGAAGCGGTGCAAAGCTTGCTCTTGCGGCATGGATCCGGAGTATTTCTGGTGGGTGAGGCGGAGCAAGCGCTCGCGCTGTCGCGCGCGCGACCGTCAGATGAGTTTGTCACTTTTTCTGGAGACAGGTTCCGTGGAGGAATCATGGTCTTGCGCTCGAACGAGGCCGGGAGGAAGGGAGATTCCGCATTTGGCGCGGTGCAAGCGCAGACAGAAGCGGATCGCGCTGCCGTGCGGGCGGGGCTCTGCGCAAATATGGTTGTGCGCTGGCGCGAGGAGCGCAATTCCCTGCGGACTGCTGTCGAGGAGATAACCTGTTCTTTGACGGAGGCAAAAAATCTTTTACAGGATCACCTTCGGAGGAGGGCAAGGCTTGCAAGAGAGCAAGAGGACCTCGCGAAGGAAGCAAGCAGTATCGAGGAGCAGGTTTCTCTGCTCGAGCGCCAGCGCGACCGAGAAAAAAACCGTGAGGTTGAACTCGCCGAAAGTGTGCGCTTAGCTGCTCCTATTGTGACGGAAGAAGAACAGGCCACCTTGCAACATCGCCGGGAGACTCTCGGATCCCAGGGGCGTGAGCTGCGGAACCGTCTTGTGGCTTTCGAACGGGAAGACGCTCGTGATATCGAGCGACGCCGTCAGTACGATGACCGTTTGGTGGAATTGTCGGTGAAAGATGAAGAACAAAAGCGTCAAGAACGTGCCGATGCTGCCGAACAATCTCGTATTGAAGGGTTGTCGCGCGCGCTCGCTCAAGTGCGTGGTCTGGTGAGCCGCGGATGTGCAGAGTCCGTGCGTCGTCGCGACAGTGTACGAGCAGATGTGCAGGAAGGACGCAATTTTCTGCAAGAGGTCCGGACGGAGGCCGCGCAGGCTCGAGAAGCATTTACGCAAGCAGAGAATGTTTGTGTTGTGCAGAATGAGGCGCTGCATACGCTCGCCCTGTCTGAAGCGCAAGCAAGCGCGCGCGTGGAAGCAGCAGAAGATGTTCCACGTCGAGAACTTCGTGTCACCCTGGAGGAAGCCCTGTCGGCCTCTCTGCCTCCGGATAAGCAAGCGGGGGAGGTGGATGACCGTATTGCCACTATGGAGAAGCAATTGAAGCGGCTTGGTCCGGTAAATCCGCTCGCGGTTGAGGAATACAGGGAGCTGAAAGAACGAGCTGACACCCTTGATGCAGAGCTTGCGGATGTGACCCACGCAAAAAAAGAACTTGGCAAGGTGATGTACCAGATAGATAAGAGTGTGGAAGAGATGCTTGTCTCCGCGTACGCAGAGACAAGCACACATTTTGCTGCCCTTTTTGCAGTGCTCTTTCCTGGTGGAGAGGGGCGTCTTACGATCACCGAGCCCGAAAACCTGCTGGAAACGGGAATTGAGATCGAGGCCCGGCCAAGCGGAAAGAGCTTGAAACGGCTTTCTCTTCTTTCAGGTGGAGAGCGTACTCTTTCGGCGATTGCTTTCTTATTCGCGGTGTTCCGGGCGCGTCCGAGTCCTTTTTACGTGCTCGATGAAGTAGAGGCGGCACTTGATGATCGGAACTTGCAGAGATTCTGTAATCTTCTTCGAGAATTTGGGCAAAATGCCCAAGTGATTATTGTCACGCATCAAAAGCCAACTATGGAGACTGCTGAAGTGATTTACGGTGTTTCCCTTGGAGAAGATGGTACTTCTTTAGTTTTGTCGCACCGTCTGAAGGACATTGGCGTGGAGTCTTAACCTTTGGTTTGTTTTTCCTTCATCGTCTGGCATGGTGGGGAGTGGGCTATGCAGTATCCTCATGGCGATGACTGTGCGTGCAGCATCCCAGGGGTGTTCGAAGACCAAGGCTTTTTGTGCTGTTGAAGGTGTTTTCTCGGACAGGTTTCTTGGGTTTCATTTCGAGGGCGCCAGGCTTGGGAAAGTTGACGAAACCGATGAGGCTGACACTGCAAGGCTGACACTGTAACGCTGACACTGCAAGGCTGACACTGTGCGATGAGTCCGATTCTTTTTTTTCTGTTTTTTATCATCCTAATTTTCGGCATGACTGCATTTTTCTTCTTTCGTTCTCGCCGTCCTCCGCCTGAACAAATTGCAGGTTATCCGGATGTCCCCGATGCACCAGGAAGATTGGCTTCTTCGGTTTTCCCGCGGGAGAAATCCGAGGACGTCTCTTCTGCAGAAGATCAGGTAGACCAGAAGGATGTTTCCGAGGATATTCTCTCCCCGGATTCCGAAGAAGTTGTGCAGGCCGCGGAGGCTATTCTCGCCGCTGAGGCAGAGACAGCAGGCGAGTCTTCCCTGACAAAACAGGATGAGTCCTCTGATCAGCCTCCTGATGATGTGCTTGACGGGCCTTCTTCGGGCGTGGCCTTACTTGACAGTCGTGCTGAGTCTGAGATTGGGTTTGGTCCGGATATTGCTCTCGAGGCGGGTATTGACGATGCCGGCATCGACGCCAGTATCGACAAGGAAGTGGCCGAGTCTGTTGGGAACCTCGTCGCTGAGGCGGAAGCGGCTCTTGAGGCCGCTCAAGCGGCTCGACAGGACGAAAGTGCGATTGGTCTCCCTGTCAAACCTTCGTTTCGTGAGCGTTTAACGCGCACGCGCAAGGCACTTACCGAGCATTTTTCTGATATTCGTTTGCGTCGAAAGATCGATGATGAGGTCTGGGAAGACCTCGAAGAAGCACTTATCCTGGCGGATCTAGGTGCAGATATGGCGCTGGACCTTGTCGAGACCGCCCGGCAGCGGGCTGCGACCGAGAAGGCAGAAACCCCAACCGAAGTACTTGACGCCTTGAAAGAGGTGATGATTGAGCGTTTGGCAGGTAAAGATGTCGATCGTTCGCTCTCCTCGAATCCTGACACTACTTTGTGGGTGATGGTGGGCGTGAACGGAACGGGCAAGACGACGACGGTTGGAAAACTCGCGAAATCGGAAAGCGTGCAGGGGCGAAAGTGCGTGCTTGCTGCTGCGGATACTTTTCGGGCGGCTGCTGCAGAACAGCTGGAAGTGTGGGCAGCTCGGAGCCGGGCAGAATTGGTTCGTGGACAGGAAGGAGCTGATCCCGGAGCAGTTGTTTTTGATGCGTTGAGTTTTGCCACGGCCAAGAAAATGGATCTTCTTCTCATAGACACGGCGGGACGACTTCATACCAAAACGAATTTGATGGAGGAGTTGCGGAAGATCTTTCGGGTGATTGAGAAAGCAGGAGCAACGCCGGATGAAGTATTACTCGTGCTTGATGCGACGACAGGACAGAATGGTTTGATCCAGGCGCGAGAGTTTGCCAGGGCAGCCTCGATCACTGGTGTGGTCCTTACGAAACTTGACGGTACTGCGAAGGGTGGTATCGCCTTTGCAATCGAGCAGGAATTCGATATTCCCATTAAGCTTGTGGGCTTGGGAGAAGGTGAAGACGACCTCGTTGTCTTTGATGCAAAAGAGTTTGTCGAAGCGCTCTTCGAATGAGATGGTGTAAGGTGCAATCTCGCGGAGAAAACCGAGTGACAAAACGAGAGAAACCCACCGGGAAGAGTCCGGGGGATTGTGCGGCGCAAGATACCTGCGGAGGGGCCGGCAAGGGGCCGGTAAGGTTGCGTCCGGAGCCTGAGGCTTGGGGCCTGAAGCCTGGAGAATGGCGTGGCCTTGTGACTGACGAAGGAGGGCGGCTGGGTGTTTGAATCCCTTGCCGACCGTTTGCAGGGAACTCTTGACAAGCTGCGTTCAAAGGGCAAGCTGACAGAGAAAGACATCGACGCGACTTTGCGTGAAGTGCGCATTGCTCTTCTCGAAGCCGATGTTAATTTTAAGGTTGTGAAGACCTTTGTAAGGCGTATCAAAGAGCGAGCGACGGAAGAAAACGTATCAAAGAGTCTGACGCCTGCTCAGCAGATTGTGAAGATCGTTCATGCAGAACTGATCGAAGTTCTTGGCGGGGAGGCAGTGAAGCTCAAGCTGGCTTCCCAACCTCCTACGAGCATTGTCATGGCCGGCCTGCAAGGGTCTGGAAAGACGACCCATTGCGGAAAACTCGCGTTGCAGCTCAAAAAGAAAGGGAACCATCCGCTGCTTGTCGCTTGTGACCTCCAACGTCCTGCTGCAGTACGGCAGCTGCAGATCTTGGGTGAAGGAATCGAGGTACCTGTTTTCGCGGAAGGGGCCGAAACGGGAGGCGATTCCATCGCCGTGGCAAGGGCTGGACTCGAAGAAGCGAAGCGGCTCGGACGCGATATCGTGATCTTTGACACGGCAGGTCGACTTGCGATTGATGAAGAATTGATGCTGCAGCTGGAGCAGATTGTCGCAACAGTGGATCCGCATTACACTTTCCTCGTCGTGGATGCCATGGTGGGGCAGGATGCGGTCACGACTGCGGAGCATTTTAATGAAAAGATTCCGATAGAGGGTGTGATCCTGACCAAACTCGACGGTGATGCCCGTGGTGGTGCGGCTCTCTCTGTGCGAGAAGTAGTGGGAAAGCCGATTTACTTTGTCGGATTGGGCGAAAAGCTCGAGGATTTTGAGGCGTTTTATCCTGACCGGCTTGCGGGCCGGATTCTAGGGATGGGCGACGTCTTGACCCTGATCGAGAAGGCTGAAGAGGCGTTTGATGCCGAGCAGGCACAAGAGATGGAGCGTAAACTCCGTCAGGCCCAGTTTACTTTGGAGGACTTTCTCGAGCAGATGCAGCAGGTCAAGAAGATGGGGTCTCTGACGAACCTCGTGAAATTGATCCCGGGGATGGGGGCACAGCTCAAGGGAGTAAGCCTCGATGATGCGGAGATCGTGCGAGTTGAGTGTATTATTCAGTCAATGACACCAGAGGAGCGCCGTAACCCAGACATTATCAATGGGAGCAGGCGGCAGCGTATTGCCAGAGGTGCCGGCTCCTCGGTGCAAGATGTAAATGCTCTTTTGCGAGAGTTCCGAGAAGTGCAGACCATGATGAAGGGACTTCTTGGCCCTAGCGGGCAGAAGGGGAAATTCCGACGGCTGCGTGGTGCGAATCTTGGCAATATGAGCGAGATGACAGATTTCCCGAGGTGAGATACGAAGGAAGAAAGCGCGGAAACGTAATTTCTTCCCTAGAATAATGTTCTCTTCTCGGGGTTGTGAATAGAAAGCCTTGTGAAAGGGCAGTACGGGCCAAGCACAATGTGTTTGGCGTGAAGAAGAAAGAAAGTGCGCTGTCGGCACTTGCTATGAGAATACGCGCTTTGTGAAGGACGCGCTTCAAGTGTTGCAGTGTGGGCTTTCCATATACCGGGCGGAACGTTTTTTCCTGGATTTTTTCCCTGAGCCTCGTTTTCGCTTCGAAAGGAGTTTACATGGCGGTGAAGATCCGCCTGATGCGGACGGGGAAGAAGAAGCAACCTATGTACCGTATGGTGGTTGCCGACGCTCGTTCCCCCCGCGACGGTCGTTTTATAGAAGTGCTTGGTCATTACAACCCTCGGACTGAGCCCTCGACAATTGTCGTTAATAATGAGAAGGCTGTGTCGTGGCTTCGTAATGGAGCACAACCCACAGATGCCGCTGCAAAGTTGCTGGAGATCAGTGGCGCAATGGCGGAGTTCAAAACTGGATGACGACAGAGCCTGCTGACATCAAAATCGAGGATGGCGCCGAAGACGAATTCTTCGATGAAGATTCTTCTCCTGAAGATGGAGAAGATGAGGAGTACGACGAATTCGACGAAATGAGCTGTCCGGAACGAGTTCTCGACGTATGCGTTCGATCCATTGTGGACGAGCTTGATGCCGTGGACATTGACATTGACGAGACAGAGCAGCGTATGGCGCTGCATGTGCGTGTGGCACCAAGCGATATGGGAAAGATCATTGGCAAGCGTGGCCGGGTTGCCAATGCCCTACGTACTTTGATCAAAGCAGCAGGAGCGTTGGACGGGATTCACGCTACTGTGGAAATTGATGATTGAAATAAGCACTATTGGCTGAGGTCTATTGAAGACAATTGAGAAGGTCTGATGGAGAGTTCTGTCGTGCCTGACTACTTGGAGGTTGGACGGGTTCTCCGCGCGCATGGCGTGCACGGTGCTTTTATTGTGGATGTCATAACGAACCGACCTGAAAGGTTCAAATCCGGTGCGAAGTTTTATCTTGGCCCTGACCGTGACACAGTCACAATAGAAGAGGTCAGCCCTTACAAGGGTCGTCTTCTCGTGCGTGTAGATGGTTGTTCTGACCGTACTGCTGCCCAGCATGTGCAAGGGCAGGTATTGGCTATTCCGACGGAAGATGTAGGAGATCCGCCTAAAGGTGAGTTTTGGTCCTATACCCTTGTGGGTCTTCCTGTGACAGACCTTGACGATCATCCTTTGGGAAAAGTCACGGCAGTCATGGACAATCCAGCGCATAACCTGCTGGTGTGCGTAGATAACGAAGGCCGAGAGTGGTATGTCCCTATGGTTGCGGAGTTCATCGAGGCACTTGACGTTGACGAGGGTATAGTGCGTATTCG